>NZ_JADPKD010000067.1:0-599368 GCF_023073735.1 Bradyrhizobium sp. 160 | reverse complement strand
CGCTTCTTCGTCCCGACCTACGGCCCCTCATGACGTCGCGCGCAGCGTCCGTCAAGGATGGCCGTCGCTCGCTCGAACCTCACGTGGTCTGTTGCCAGGCCACGCCTTGACGGACGCGAGCACGGCATCATCATGGCAGGCGCAGACCATCCGGGCGGAGCAAAAAACTGCCGCCACTTAATGGTTGCTACGAGACTGAAGTCATTCCGGGGCTCGCGAAGCGAGAACTACGGTGCGCAATTGCGCACCTGAGAATCTCGAGATTCCGGGTTCGGCGCTGACGCGCCGCCTCGGAATGACAATAAAGACTCAGTCGAACAGGCTCGACACCGACTCTTCGGCGGCCGTGCGCGCGATCGCGTCGGAGATCAGGCTGGCGATCGGCAGCGTGCGGATGTTCGGCGCCTTGGTCACCGCCTCGGTCGGCAGGATCGAGTCGGTGATCACCAACTCCTTCAGCCTGGAGCCGGAGATGCGGGCGGCCGCGCCGCCGGAGAGCACGCCGTGGGTGATGTAGGCGTAGACGTCCTTGGCGCCCTTGGCGATCAGCGCGTCGGCCGCATTCACCAGCGTGCCGCCGGAATCGACGATGTCGTCGACCAAGATACAGGTGTGGCCGGCGACGTCGCCGATCACGTTCATGACCTCGGACTCGCCCGGACGCTCGCGGCGCTTGTCGACGATCGCGAGCGGGGTGTTGATGCGCTTGGCGAGGCCGCGCGCGCGGGCCACGCCGCCGACGTCGGGCGAGATCACCATCACCTTGGAGAGATCGAACTTCTCCTTGATGTCGCGCACCATCAGCGGCGCCGCGTAAAGGTTGTCTGTCGGGATGTCGAAGAAGCCCTGAATCTGGCCGGCATGCAGGTCGAGCGTCATGACGCGGTCGACGCCCGCCTGCGTAATCAGATTGGCCACGAGCTTGGCCGAGATCGGCGTGCGCGAACCCGATTTGCGGTCCTGCCGGGCGTAGCCGAAATAGGGCAGCACCGCGGTGATGCGGCGCGCCGAGGAGCGGCGCAGCGCGTCGGTGATGATCAGGAGCTCCATCAGATGGTCGTTCGCTGGGAACGAGGTCGACTGGATGACGAAGGCATCCGAGCCGCGGACGTTCTCCTGGATCTCGACGAAGATCTCCATGTCGGCGAAGCGCCGCACCACCGCCTTGGTCAGCGGCAGGTCGAGGCCCTGCGCAATGGCCTGCGCCAGAGCCGGATTGGAGTTGCCGGCGACGAGCTTGATGGAGCCGTTTTTGGCCGACATGGACGCTTCCTCCCGCGCTTTGCTGGATACGACCTTCAACATCCTACGAATACCCATTGGAAGCACGGTTACGACGGGCGAGGAAATATCAGGCCGGGGGCTCGAATGGCAACCCGGGACGCTACGTTTTCCCGTCGAAAATCCTGAGTCGGGCCAACGGTTTGGCCGTAACTTGGGCCCGTGGTTTAGCGGGGGTTATGGCTCGGCATAGCCGAGCGCCGTGGCCGCCATGTCCGGCGCGGGCGCGACCGGAATGATGGTCGCCACGGCCGGTCCCCGCAGGCCTGGAGCTGCGCTTGGGGCGTCCTGCGTCCCGTTGATCATGTTGGATAGTCCGCTGAATCCGGCCTGGGCGATCTTTCGCAGCACCAGGTCGTCGGCAGCGCCCCAGGGGTCGCGACCGGCCTTGGCGGACGTGGGTTCCTCGCCGGAGAGGCGCAGCGCCCGCTGCTGGTTGGCGTCGTAGACGTCCCAGACCCATGCAATCATGGTCTTGCCGCGCACGATTTGAGCCGAGAGATAGCTGCGCACGCGATAGGCCGCCGTGCCCTCGCGGGATACGACGGACAGGCTGCGCAGCTTGGATTCGCTGTCGAGCACACCGACCATGCGGTCGAACACCTGCGGCGGCGGCCCGTCGATCGATTCGAAGGCGACCGTTGCGCCGGAGCCACCGTTCGGCGCCATCGCATAGGAATTGCTCGGCGCGTTCCCGCCGGCGCAGCCGGCAAGCATGGTCGCAACCGCCAGCAGCATGACCGCCAGCACGCGCGAGCCCGCGCGACGCAGAAAAGATGACGCTTCCCTCATTATGGAGGGCAGCGATATCGTTAAAATCGATTAAGGTCTAGGGCAGGCTACCCACAAACAGCGCCGTCATTCCCGGGATAACAGCGTGTTGCTCTTGTGTTCACGCTTCGAGCGCGATGGCGTGAATGTGGCGGCCGTAGTCCGGCTCCTTGCGATGCACCGAGCGGCGGTAGCTGAAGAAGCGCTCATCGGCATAGGTGTCGAGACCGAGATCGTCGACCATCAGGATGCCGGCGGCTTCCAGCCGCGTCCGGATGAAGCCGGCGAGATCGAACATCGCGTGGCCCTCGCGTGCCGACGGGATGAAGAACATCGCATTGTCCGCATCCGCCTCGATAAAACGCGCCACGAACTCGTTGCCGACTTCGTAGCTCTCCTGCCGGATCAAGGGGCCGATCGCCGCGATGATGCCGTCGCGCGTGGCGCCGAGTTTCTCCATCGCCGAGATCGTTGCTTCCAGCACGCCTGATAGCGCGCCCTTCCAGCCGGCATGCGCACCGCCGATCACGCGCGCATTGGGGTCGACGAATAGCACCGGCCCGCAATCGGCGGTGGAGATGCCGAGCGCAATCCCGGGTGTCTTGGTGACAAGCGCATCGCCCTTCGGCCGCGGCCCGTTTGGCCACGCGCGATCTACGACGAGCACATCGGGCGAATGGATCTGGTGCAGGCTGAGAAAACGTTCCGGTGCGACGCCGACATGCTCGGCCATGCGACGGCGGTTTTCGGCGACGTGGGCCTGATCGTCGTTGGAGCCGAGCCCGCCGTTCAGCGCGGAATAGATGCCGCTGGAGACGCCGCCCTCGCGGGTGAAGAAGGCATGACGCAGGCCGGGCACGGCTGACAGCAGCGACGAGGCGAGCGTCATGAGGCTTCTCCGGCGCGTTCGAGATCGCTGAGACCGGCAAGACCGGTCAAACCTGGCTCGGAGATGCCGAGCACCTTGAACATCGAGCCCATGCCGCCGCGCCCCGTATCGGTCAGGCGCTTGAGCGCCACCGAAATGTCGGTTGCGACGTCGGGCGTAGCCTTCTGCATCAGCGCCGCCGCGCGGGTCTCAATGCCGATGCGCTTGAGGAAGTCGCCCTGCGTCACCGGCCCGTGCACGCGGGCCCCGACATCCTCGGCCGCACGCGCCAGCGCCTGGAAGTCGACGTGGGCGGTGACGTCGGCTTGGCCCGGGGCCTTCAAGGGATCGGTGAAGCTGTGGCGCGCGATCGCCTGAAACGTATCGCCGGCATCGCTGCGCAAATGGCCGTAGTCGATGATCAGCGCCGCGCCGTCCTGGTCGCGCACGCGCGTGGCGAGCTTCATGATCTCGCTGTCGGGCCGCCATTCGAACACGGCGCCGACCGGCGCGGCGCGCACCAAGGGCGGCAGCAGCACGTTGAAGCGCGGCGTCGGCTCGGGCGCGGCGCCGAACTGAAGTTTTCCATTGGGATCGATCTCGATCACGCGCTCGTGCCAGCCGTTCTCGTAGCGGACCATCTGATGGATCGGCAGCACGTCGAAATATTCGTTGGCGAGGATGATGCTGGGGCCTTCCGGCACCTCGTCGATGCTGTCGTGCCAGGCGATGTTGCGCACGTTCGCCAGCGTCGCACTCTGCCGCTCGCGCAGCACCGGATTGACCTCGATCATGTGGATGTGGAGCGCCTGGTAGAGCGGCGGTAGCACGCGCAATGCGCGCAGCGCGTCCGCCATCATGGTGCCGCGGCCGGGGCCGAGCTCGATCAGCCGCAAAAATTGCGGCGAGCCCATCTGCTTCCACACCGAGGCGGCCCACAGTCCCAAGAGCTCGCCGAACATCTGGCTGACCTCGGGGGCGGTGGTGAAATCGCCCTCACGCCCGAGCGGATCGCGCGAGACGTAATAGCCGTAGCGCGGATGCATCAGGCACAATTCCATGTAGCGCCAGACCGGCATCGGGCCTGAGGATTTGATCAGCGCCTTGATCTCGTTGAGTAGCGGCGAGTCGGTCACGATCCATGTTCTCGGAATGAATTAACGAATGGCCTCGATGGGCTTCGGCGCGCCGCGCCTGACTGCCCATACAATAAGTATGGTGCCGACGATAAGCATCGGGATCGACAACAGCATGCCCATGGTTAACCCGCCCCAGAGGAAGCCGAGCTGGGCGTCCGGCTCGCGAAAATGTTCGCCGGCGATCCGGGTCAGACCATAGATCAGGATAAAGGCGCCGAGGATCATGCCGGGCCGCTTCAGGGCACCGAAGCGGATCATGATCGCGAGCACCGCGAACAACAGGATGCCTTCCATGCCGGCCTCGTAGAGCTGGCTCGGATGGCGCGGCAGCTGTGTGGGATCGTTGGGGAAGATCATCGCCCAAGGCAGGCTCGCATCCGTAGCGCGGCCCCACAATTCGCCATTGATGAAATTGGCGATGCGTCCGAGCAGCAGCCCGACCGGGGCGACCGCGGTGGTGATGTCGCCGAGCGACAGGATCGAGATGCCGTTGCGATAAGCAAACAACATGACCGCGACGACGCAGCCGAGGAAGCCGCCATGGAAGGACATGCCGCCCTCCCACAATTTGAAGATCGCGGCGGGATGGTCGATGAAGAAGGGCAGATTATAGAACAGCACGTAGCCGGTGCGGCCGCCCAGGATGATGCCGAGCGTGACCCAGAGGATGAAATCGTCGATCTGGAGTAGCGAGATCGGTGCGGGTCCGCCCCACAGACGCTGGTTTTTGAGGAGCGACCTCGCATAGAGCCAGCCGAACACGATGCCGCAGATATAGGCCAGCGCATACCAGCGGATCGCGAACGGACCGATCTCGAGGGCGATCGGCTTGAAGGCGGGAAAGTCGATGAGCAGAAAGGGCATCGCGCCTTCTATGGCTGAACGAGATTGCGGCGATCGAGCGCCAGCAGACGCCCAGTGATTCTTGTTATGCAGGGACGTTGAATACGATTGCAAGGAAACCGGGGCATGACAAGGATGCCCCCGCTCGGCCCTTGAACCGGCCCCATCGGATTGCCATTGTGTTTCGCAGAGTTCGCGCCAAGTTCATCGGAGGCAGCCATGACCCAGACCAGCAACCGGTTTTTCGACGAGATCGGCCGCCTGATGAATGACGCTGCCGGTGCCGCCCAGGGCGTCAAGCGCGAGTTCGACACGGTGGTGCGCACCCAGGCGGAAAAATTCCTGCGCGACATGGATCTGGTCAAGCGCGAGGAGTTCGAGGCGGTCAAGGAGATGGCCCGCCTCGCCCGCGAGGAGAACGAAGCGCTGAAGGCTAGGATCGCGGCGCTGGAGGCCAAGTTCGGCGGAACGCCGACGTAAGGCACGCGCTCTTACCCTCCCCTCCAGGGAGGATGGCACCCCATTCTCCTTGTCATTTCCGCATCTTCCGGGTAAAAGCCCGCCACGTCTGCAGCCCCCGCACCCCTGGAGGCTTGCTGCGGATGCTGCCATGGGCCGCGCTGCGGCCCATTAACTTTTGCAAAAACAAGGACTTAATGACATGGCGACGACCGTCAAGGAATTGAAGGCGACCGCACGTCCGAAGAGCGGCAAGGGGGCCGCCCGGGCTGAGCGTCGCGCCG
The DNA here is from genome assembly GCF_023073735.1 of Bradyrhizobium sp. 160. Taxonomy (NCBI): domain Bacteria; kingdom Pseudomonadati; phylum Pseudomonadota; class Alphaproteobacteria; order Hyphomicrobiales; family Nitrobacteraceae; genus Bradyrhizobium; species Bradyrhizobium sp. 160. The sequence goes on along the minus strand of NZ_JADPKD010000067.1, from coordinate 593,723 downwards.
GCAGAGTGCCCGGAGTGATCTACGGCAACAACCAGCCCCCGGTGACGATCTCGATCGAAGATCGCGAATTGCGTCAGCGCATCCTCGCGGGCCGGTTCCTGACCACGCTGGTCGACATCGACCTCGAGGGCAAGAAGCACCGCGTGATTCCGCGCGACTATCACCTCGACCCGGTCAAGGACTTCCCGGTCCATGTCGATTTCATGCGGCTGGGCGAAGGCGCCACCATCCGCATCAGCGTTCCGCTGCACGTGGTGAAGGCAGAAGGCTCGCCCGGCGTGAAGCGCGGCGGCACCGTCAACATCGTCGCCCATGCGATCGAGCTCGAATGCGGTGTCGAGAGCATCCCGCAATATATCGAGGCTGACGTCGGTTCGCTTGAAATCGGTCACTCGCTGCATCTGTCGGACGTCAAGCTGCCGGCCGGCGTGAAGGCGCTGACCCGCGAGGACGCGACCCTCGTCACCATCGTGCCGCCGTCGGGCTACGCCGAAGAGCAGAAGGCGGCAGCTGCGGCTGCGGCGGGTGGTGCGGCTCCGGCCGCGGGTGCTGCTGCTCCGGCGGCGGCTGCGCCGGCTGCGGGTGCTCCTGCTCCGGCAGCGGCTGCCAAGGCTCCGGCCGGCGGCGACAAGAAGAAGTAATCTCTCAAAGCTGGCGCGCGGTCTTTGATCGCGCGCCGAGCGAGGGGCGCGCCGCGTCATGCGACTCTTTGTTGGGCTCGGCAATCCCGGCGCGAAATACGCACGTAACCGGCACAATATCGGCTTCATGGCCGTGGACGAGATCGCGCGGCGTCATGGCTTTGCGCCATGGCGCCGCCGCTTTCAGGGCGAGACCTCGGAAGGCACGCTCGGACCAGAGCGCGTGATCCTGCTCAAGCCCACGACCTACATGAACGATTCCGGCCGCAGCGTGCAGGAGGCGGCAGGCTTCTTCAAGATCGCGCTGCGCGACGTCACCGTGTTCCATGACGAGCTCGAATTGCCGCCGGGCAAGGTGCGGGTGAAGATCGGGGGCGGCATTGCCGGGCACAACGGCCTGCGTTCGATCTCGGCGCATATCGGCAACGAGTATCGCAGGGTGCGGCTCGGCATCGGACATCCCGGCGTCAAGGAGCTGGTGCACGGCCACGTGCTGTCGGACTTCGCCAAGAGCGACAACGAATGGGTGGCGACGCTCTGCGAAGCAGTCGCCGAGCACGCCCCGCTGCTTGCCGAGGGCACCGACGCGACCTTCGCCAACAGGGTGCACCTTGCCATGCAGGCAAAGGGATTTTTGACCAAGGACGACAACGGCAAGGAATAACGCTCGTGGGATTCAAATGCGGGATCGTCGGATTGCCGAATGTCGGCAAGTCGACCTTGTTCAATGCGCTGACCGAGACGGCCGCGGCGCAGGCCGCGAACTATCCGTTCTGCACCATCGAGCCGAATGTCGGCGAGGTTGCCGTGCCCGATCCGCGGCTTGAGAAGCTCGCCGCCATCGCCAAATCGGGTCAGATCATTCCGACCCGGCTGACCTTCGTCGACATCGCGGGCCTCGTGCGAGGCGCGTCTAAGGGCGAGGGCCTCGGCAACCAGTTCCTCGCCAACATCCGCGAGGTCGACGCCATCGCGCATGTGGTGCGCTGCTTTGAGGATTCCGACATCACCCACGTCGAGGGCAAGATCGCCCCGCTCGCCGACATCGAGACCATCGAGACCGAGCTGATGCTCGCCGACCTCGACAGCCTGGAGAAGCGTGTCGACAACCTCTCCAAGAAAGCCAAGGGCAACGACAAGGACGCCAAGGAGCAGCTCGACCTCGTCAACCGCACCCTGGTGCTGCTGCGCGACGGCAAGCCCGCCCGCCTCGTCGAGCGCAAGGCCGAGGAGGAGCGCGCCTTCTCCATGCTGGGGCTGCTCTCATCAAAGCCGGTGCTCTACGTCTGCAACGTCGAGGAAGGCTCGGCCGCAACGGGCAATTCGTTCTCCAAGGCAGTCGAGGAGCAGGCCGCCAAGGAGGGCGCCGTCGCCGTCGTCATTTCCGCCAAGATCGAGTCGGAGATCGCGACCATCTCGCGGGACGAACGCGCCGACTTCCTGGAGACGTTGGGTCTCGAAGAAGCCGGTCTCGACCGCCTGATCCGCGCCGGCTACCGGCTTCTCGACCTCATCACCTATTTCACCGTGGGGCCGAAGGAAGCGCGCGCCTGGACCATCCATCGCGGCACCAAGGCGCCGGCGGCGGCCGGCGTGATCCACACCGATTTCGAAAAGGGTTTCATTCGCGCCGAGACCATCGCGTATGAGGATTACGTCGCCCTCGGCGGCGAAGCCGGCGCGCGCGATGCCGGCAAGCTTCGGCTCGAAGGCAAGGAATACGTCGTCGCCGACGGCGACGTGATGCATTTCAGGTTTAATACGTAGGGCTTCGACGGTCTCGTAGGGCGGGCAAAGGCGCGACGCGCCGTGCTCACCATCTATCCAAGATCGCGATGGAAGTGGTGGGCACGCTTCGCTTTGCCCACCCTACGGCATCTTGCGCACGCCTCACCGCATCCCGCCGCCCTGGTCCCTGATCGCGCCGAGATGCTCGTTGATGCGGAAGACGATCAGGATCAGCTCGGCGAGGATGCGCGAGAACACCACGCCGACGACGACGCTCGCGATCGAGGACAGCAGCACCAGGAAGCCGCCGAACGGACTGATCGCCATCGCAGCCAAACCGGAGAAGACGCCGGAGAGGCCGAACAGGCAGATCAGCGCGATTACCAGCCAGTAGAAGGTCTTGATGATCGTCGGTGTGATGAAGCGGTCCCACTGAAACAGGTCGCTGAATGAAAACATCGCTCTCCCCAGGGCAACGCGGCTTTTGCTAGATCCGGCCTTGCTAAATGATCCTGACTTTCGGCTGATCCGACTCACGACCAACCCCGCTGCATCGAATGTAGCACGAGCCATGCGGGCCCGCGGGTTGAGATTGCCGCAAAGTGCGGCCACAATCTGTCATTTCCGCGAACCAGTCCCAAGATGACCCTGACCTTCGAAGATTTCCCGCCCGGGCGGTTCGGAACGTTCGGCCCGCGCCATGTCACTCGCGACGAGATTTTGGCCTTTGCTGCCGAGTTCGATCCGCAGCCGATGCACCTCGATGAGGAGGCCGCGGCGAGAAGCATGCTGCGCGGCCTGTCCGGTTCGGGCTGGCATCTCTGTTCGCTGATGATGCGGATGATGGCCGATGGTTTTATTACGCGCGCGGCTTCGCTCGGCTCGCCCGGCGTCGACGAGGTGCGCTGGTTGTCTCCGCTCCGACCTGGCGACGACCTCATGCTCGACGTCGACGTCGTGGAGGCGCGCACCTCGAAAACTCGCCCGGAGCTCGGCATCGTCAAGTTCAAATGCACCGTGCGCAACGCGGCGGGGCAGGCGCTCGCCGAGATGACCTCGCCGATCCTGATCAAGCGGCGCGAGGGGACGGCGTGATGCGATTCTTCGAGGACATCGAGATCGGCCAGCGCCGCGAGATCGGCACCTATACGTTCACGGCGGAGTCCATCAAGAGCTTCGCCGCCAAGTTCGACCCGCAGCGCTTCCACCTCGACGAGGAGGAAGGCAAGAACTCGCTGTTCGGCGGGCTCGCCGCCTCCGGCTGGCATGTCGGCTCGGCCTGCATGAGCCTGCTGGTCGCCGACGGCCAGCGCTTGGCGCGGGAAGCCGCCTCGCGCGGCGAAGAAGTTGCGGTGTGGGGTCCGTCGCCGGGCTTTCGCGACCTGCGCTGGATCAGGCCGGTGCTTGCCGGCGACACGGTCGCCTACGTCACCGTCGTCATCGACAAGCGCACCTCCGCCTCGCGTCCCGGCTGGGGCATTCTGACGGCCCGCACCACCGGCACCAACCAGCGCGGCCAGGAGGTCTATTCCATCACCGCCTCGGCCTTTGTGCCGATGCGCGCGAACCGTGGCTAGATCTGTTCCAGGATGAACGGTCCAATTGAGTGCGCGAGTGTTGCCCGCGCGCTATGGACGCGATTCGGAGTGGCTGTCATAAGCCTCCGCAACATGGTTACCGTGAAGCAGTTTGGCGGAACCAGTGAGTTGCTAACTAATTATGAACCTGTCGCTGTCTATTTGAAACGAATGGGCAGAGGACAGGGGACGAGGACCATGGCAGATCGCGGCGCACTCAAGTTTGTCGGATTCATCTTCGCGACCGCGACGCTGGCCGTGATGCTGGTCGCCGGCATGGTGGTGAAGGGCTATGCCGATGGCGCCTACACCCTGGAAGCCTCGACCGTGGAAGCCGCTCGGTAAGAGTTCGTTAATTGTCGGGGCCGCCTCCGGCCCCGCGTCAGCGGCTGTAGACGAACGCCAGCACCGCGACCGCAACCACCAGCAATCCGACGAAACGCAGCATGATCGTGCCGAGCTGATTCGGTGCGGGCCGCAGCGATATAGGGTCCGTGTTATCGGGCCGAATGCTTTCCATGACATGTCCCCCCGCTAGGCCGTAAGACGGCCATCGACGCTTGGCATTGGTCGCTGGGGAAGGATCGAGGGTTCAAACACCTACGCTGTCACGCCCGTGCTGCCACATCCTCCCTGTCGTGCCCCGCGAAGGCGGGGCATCCAGTACGCCGCGGCCCCTACGTATCCTGGCACTGTCTCGGAGTACTGGATCGCCTGCCTTCGCGGGCGATGACACCTATCGTGTGGGCGCGTGTGCGCACCTATCACATGCCCCATGAACCAAAACCGCCGCGCTCCCTTCCGGGAACGCGGCGGCCGGTGAGGCCTAAGGCTAACTGGTCAGCTGTTGCGCAGGCCGTCGGCGGCGCGCTTCCACTGCGCGACGTTGTCGGCGATCATGCGGGTCGACTTCATCGCGGCCTGGCTGAGCTGGGCGTAGCCGGAGATCTCGCGCTGGACGCGTTGGCCTTCGGCATGGAGCAGGTCGCGCAGGCTCTCGAGCTCGGAGATCAGGTTCTCGATCTCGGCCAGCGAGGTGCCGGCGACGCGCTGGATCAGCGAGTTGACGTTGTTGACGGTGGCTTCGGCGCTCGGGTCGAGCGGCGGCGCGTCGGTGGTCGTCGATGCCGGACGGCGCAGATAGGCGATGTCGTTGCGGACGAAATCGCGGATGCCGGCCTCGACCTCGGTCACGGCGGCGAGGTTGGTGTCGACCGTCTCGGTCTCGGTGGTTTCGGTCTTTTCCGGACGCATGGCGTTCATCGTTATTCCCCTGTTCGCGTTGAGCGCGGCGCGAGTGTCCCCCGCACGACGACGTCTATTTTGGCGACTAGGGCGTCCGATTTTGACCGCATATTGGCCGAGATGCGGCAAGGGCGGACCATTCGGGGGTTTTGCCGTGGCGTATGGTTACGAGAGTGTGAATAGGGAACCGCGACGGCAGACCATCCCCTCATGGTGAGGAGCGCGCCCTTCGCGCGCGTCTCGAATCATGCAGGCCCCGCTGTAGCAGCGAGGCCTCGATCCTTCGAGACGCGCTCCTTCGGAGCGCCCTCAGGATGAGGGGGAGAGTGGAGGCTCGCCCTACCAGCTCTTCTTGAAACCGGCCGTCAGGCTCTTGTTGATCGCGCCTTGCGAGGTCTCGCCGACCGAGCCGGAGACGGTGACGTTGTCGAACAGCTTTTGCTCGGCGCCGAACTTGCGCAGCCATTTGTCGTCGGTGGTCGACAGCGTCTGGCCGGCGGTAATGCTGGTGCCCGTGTCGGTGAGGGTGATCTTCGCGGTCTGATCGGTCTCGTAATTTCGCGTAACGTGGCCGCCGATGCCGGGGACGGCGGTTGTGCCCTGCTGGTTGACGCTGTAGCCGTTCTGGAGCGTCAGCGAGGTGTCGCCCGACAGCGGCATCGACTTGGTCAACGAGGCCCCGATCTTGCTGTGTTCGCTGCCGGGATCGACCCGGGCTTCCACCGCGGTCTTGTCCCAGATCGAGGCCGCGCCCGGCGCTGTCGCCGCCGCCCAGGCGCTGCCGGAGGATTGCGGCAGGCTGCCGCCATTGGTGGCCTTCTGCGCCAGCAGCTCGGACATCGTCCGCGGCTCGCTCGTCAGCGTCATGTCGGCGCCGATCCGCGTGTCCCAGAACGAGAACACCGATTGCTTCACCGTTACCGCCGAGGAGCCGTTTGCATTGGGGTTCGACGACCAGGCCAGGCCGTCCTTGGCCGCGGCCTGGGCGCGCTTCTTGGCGGCCATGGAGTCAATGCCAGTGCCGGCATCGACCGCGAGCTGGCTCCAGTCGAGCTTGTCGACGTCGATGCCTTTGAGCACGTCGGGGTCATCGATGTCGGGGGCCCGCGCCGCCTCGGTCTCGGCCTCATCGTCAGGCGCGATCGTCGCGGATGGAATGGTCTGTGCCGAGACCGTCAGCGCCGAGCCCAGAATGAATGCGGCCGCCAGCAACGGCAGCCTAGTCCGGCCAAACCCTATCGAGAATTCCATCGCCCTGCCCGCGAACCCCAGCGCACGCTTTCCAATAACATATATCGGCCTTCGGCCGTGCGCCATTCCGCGCGACAGATGGTGATCCATCGTCGCGAAATTGTGGCGGCTCGCCTCGAATAACGAACCAACGGGCCGCGCGAAAGGCGCGCGCCCGACGACGAACTCACGACGGCATCCGGCGGGGCTGGAGGCCAGGGCGTCATGTGAGCGTCGTCATCGGTCCCGAGCAGCGGGACCCGTTGGCGTCCCCCTCAGCCGGCGCGGCTCATCTTCGGCAGATGAATGGCGCGGCCGAGTGCCTGCTCGACCAGGTCGAACGTGTCGATCAGCACCCGCATGCTGGTGAGCTTTCCCGCCCTGAACTGGGCGAACTGCGCGACGCGCAAGCTGATCGGCTTGTTGGAATCGAGCGCCGTCAGCGAATAGCGCAGCATCGAGGCGGCTGAATCAACGCCGAGCATGATGCTCTCGCGGTCGAAGCGGCGAACGTGGAAATTGTCGGCGAGCTGGCGGATGACGTCGAGCACGGCGTCCTTGCCCTGGCGCGCGCCAAGGAACGGAAACATGTCGATCGGGCCGTACAGGGCCCACTCGACGTCCTCGTCGATCAGGGTCTCGATATCCCTGAACTGCCGGTCGTTGATCGCGCGGTGCAACGCGCGCGAGAAACGCCAGAGGCTGTGCTCTGTCATTTGGGCTGTCCTGAAGCTGGCTTGCAAAAAACGGAAAACAACCCCATGCACAGTAAGGTGCCGGGGCTCAGCTCGTTCGTATACAAATAAACTACGGGATTTCGGCCAAAACGCAATTCACGTTTTCGCAATGCACCATTGAACGCGACTTGTGAGATTTGCAATAGAGTTCCGCAATTTCCCGGTGCTTGCCGGTGAGGTTCCTGGGATCGCGGACGCCCGCTTGAGCGGACAATAGCGGGGGAAGGGCCGCGTGACCCGTCTCACATCACCCCTCCACCATCGCGCCTAACGTCATCCCATATCATCAGGGAGACGTGTCATGGCCGCCATCGCCACCGCCAGAAAGTCCCGCCTGCACAACGCGATCGAAGGGCTCGCGCTGACCGCGACGCTCCAGAGCTTCCCGACCTTCGCCGCCGCCGCTTTCCTGCTCAAACTCGTCGGCGACCACGATCTCGTCGGCGACCCCGGCGTCGCCATCTTCGTCGCTGTCGCCTCGCTCGTCCACGCGCTGCTCGCAGTGACCTTCGGCCCGAGCTTCCCCGCCTTCTTCAAAACCGTCTACGAGCCGAAATTCTTCGAGGCCCATCTGTCGCTTGCCGGCAAGATCACGGCCTGGCGCACCCAGCCCGTGGCCTCGCTCCAGCTCGTGACCATTGTGCTGCTGCTGTCGGTAATGGCGGTGGTGACGTCGAGCGTCGGGTGAGGAGCGGGCTATCGCTCCCGTCATTCCGGAGCCCGCAAACCGGGCGAGGCCGGAATCCATTGCGATCAGCGGCGCGGATGCGCCGCCTACCTCTTCTTCCACCCGCCCCGTCGTCCGGGCATCCCGCCCGTCGATTTTGGCGCCGGCCCGAACTCCGGTCCCGACTGCCGCGAGTCAGTCGGCTGGATGATCCGGCTGGTGCTGCCGAACGGCTTTGACGGCAGGCTCGGGCTTTCGCGATAGGGCAGCGATTCCGGGCCGTGCATCTCGTCGAGATGCGGCTTGTGCACGCGGGAGCCTTTGCCGCTGCCGGCCTTGAGCGCCGTTGCGGCGCTCTTGTTCTTCATGGCACTGACCGGCAAGTTCGCAGCATCGCCGTACTTCTTCGTGCCCGCATAAGCGCCGGCCTTGCCCTGCACGGTGCGCTGCTTGGCGGTAGGGTCGTCGACCACGGCGAGCTCGGTGGCGCGCAGGCGCTTGACTTCGTCGCGCAGACGCGCGGCTTCCTCGAAGTTCAAATCGGCGGCGGCCTCGCGCATCCTTGTTTCGAGATCGGCGAGCACGGCTTCGAAGTTGTGGCCGATCGAGATGACGTCATCGGTCATGTCGTGGCCGCCGACCTCGACCAGCACGTGGTCGCGCTCGTAGACGGAGTTGAGGATGTCGCCGATCTGCTTCTTCACGCTCTCCGGCGTGATGCCGTTGGCAGTGTTGTACTCGACCTGTTTTTCGCGGCGGCGGTTGGTCTCGGCGATGGCGCGCTCCATCGAACCGGTCATCTGGTCGGCGTAGAGGATCACCTTGCCGTCGACATTGCGCGCGGCGCGGCCGATGGTCTGGATCAGCGAGGTCTCGCTGCGCAGAAAGCCTTCCTTGTCGGCGTCGAGAATCGCAACCAGCGCGCATTCGGGGATGTCGAGACCTTCGCGCAAGAGGTTGATGCCGACCAGCGCGTCGAACGCACCGAGGCGGAGATCCCGGATGATCTCGATGCGCTCGATGGTGTCGATGTCGGAATGCATGTAGCGGACTCGGATGCCCTGCTCGTGCAGATATTCGGTGAGGTCCTCCGCCATGCGTTTGGTCAGCACGGTGATCAGCGAGCGATAGCCGGCCTGCGCAGTGGCTCGGACCTCGCCGACGAGATCGTCCACTTGCGTGCGGGCGGGGCGGATGTCGACGGGAGGATCGATCAGGCCCGTGGGGCGGATCACCTGCTCGACGAACACGCCGCCGCTCTCGTTCAGCTCCCAGCCGCCCGGCGTCGCCGACACCGCGATGGTCTGCGGCCGCATCATGTCCCACTCCTCGAAGCGCAAGGGGCGGTTGTCCATGCAGGAGGGCAGGCGGAAGCCGTATTCGGCCAGCGTCGCCTTGCGGCGGAAGTCGCCGCGGAACATGGCGCCGATCTGCGGGATGGTGACGTGGCTCTCGTCGGCGAAGATCAGCGCGTTGTCGGGCACGTATTCGAACAGCGTCGGCGGCGGCTCGCCGGGGCGGCGCCCCGTGAGATAGCGCGAATAGTTCTCGATGCCCGCGCAGCTTCCGGTCGCCTCCATCATCTCGAGGTCGAAGGTGGTGCGCTGCTCCAGCCGCTGCGCTTCGAGCAGGCGGCCCTGATCGTGCAGCTGGTCGAGCCGCTGCTTCAATTCTGATTTGATCGACTTGATCGCCTGCACCAGCGTCGGCCGCGGCGTCACATAGTGCGAGTTGGCGTACATCTTGATGAACTCGAGCTCGTCCTGCTTGTGGCCGGTGAGCGGATCGAACTCCTCGATGGTCTCGATGGTGTCGCCGAACAGGTTCACGCGCCAGGCGCGGTCCTCGTAGTGCGCGGGGAAGATGTCGATGACGTCGCCGCGGACACGGAAGGTGCCGCGGGTGAAATCGGCCTGGGTGCGCTTGTACTGGAGCGCGACGAGGTCGGCGATGAGCTGGCGCTGGTCGATGCGCTCGCCCTTCTTCAGCGCGAATGTCATCGCGGTGTAGGTCTCGACCGAGCCGATACCGTAGATGCAGGACACCGAGGCGACGATGATGACGTCGTCGCGTTCGAGCAGCGCGCGCGTCGCCGAGTGGCGCATGCGGTCGATCTGCTCGTTGATCGAGGAATCCTTCTCGATATAGGTGTCGGTGCGCGGGACGTAGGCTTCCGGCTGGTAATAGTCGTAGTAGCTGACGAAGTACTCGACCGCGTTGTCAGGGAAGAAATTCTTGAACTCGCCATAGAGCTGGGCGGCGAGGGTCTTGTTCGGGGCCAGGATCAGGGCGGGGCGCTGCGTCGCCTCGATCACCTTGGCCATGGTGTAGGTCTTGCCCGAGCCGGTGACGCCCAGCAGCACCTGCGAACGGTCGTTGCGATTGATGCCCTCGACCAACTCGGCAATCGCGGTCGGCTGGTCGCCCTTGGGCTCATAGGCCGATTTGATCTCGAAGCGCACGCCGCCTTCGGACTTTTCCGGGCGCGGCGGCCGGTGCGGCGTCCAAACCCGCATCGAGCCGTCATCCTTGCGGAATTCCGGACGGCCCTCGCGGATCAGCGACTCCAGCGCATCCGCGGTGGCCTTGACACCCAGCGCCTCCATTTTGGAGCGCGGCGGCCGCGCCAGCGCCTCGGCATCGTCCTCTTCTGTTGGCAGCCCGAGTTGCCGCGCCAGTTCCGGATCGAGTGTCGGGATCGTGGCCGAGGTTCCGTAATTGGCCTGCGGCGCCTCGTCGAATCCTTCGGTGGGTGCGCGCGCTCCAGCTGGCTGCGGATTGGGACGCAGCGGCATCGGCTTTGTAATATCCTTGGCCGTATCCTGCGGAAACTCCTTCGGCGTCGAGGCGCGCGCGCGATGCGCGGCGGCCTCGCCCCCGGCGCGGCGATCGCGCGAATTGTCCGGCGGCGGCTGGAGCCCGGTGCCCGATCCTAGGCCCGCATCGCCGCGATTGATTGCAGGATTGAGCAACTCGGCCAGTGCCGGCCCGATCGGCTGCACATCGGGGCGATGCGCCTTCGAGTTCGGAGCCTTGGTCTTCGGGGATTTGCCGGATTTTTCGGAGGATGCAGGTTTCTTCGCCATGGGGCGAATATGGGACGAGTCCGCCTCTCAGGAAAGGGCGAATGCCCGCCGCTATGCAGCCTGCTGACAGCAGGTTGGCAGCAGGCCTGGCGTCACCCCGCCGGCAGCGGCCCCTCGTCATCCTCAGCCGCGATATTCGGCTCGAGGACGTCCAGATGGATGCCGCCGCAATCGGTGCAGCGCATGGTCCAGTACTCGCATCCCGCGCGACCGCCGATCACACGGAGCACCATGAGATCGCCGTCGCATTCCGGGCAGTTGGACAGCACGGCGCGCGCATAGATCCGCGGCCGCACTGAGCCGATTTCGGTGATAGACATGACCGGTTCCCCCTTGCGGCGCCCCGCCGCTGGTCCGTCCGCGGACGCTATTCGTCGTCGCTGCCGGCCCGCCGGCGGAAGCGATCGATGTGTTGCTTGGCATCGGCAATCGCGGCGTCGCGGTCGGGCCAGGCGAAGCCGACTTCCATGGCGGGAAACAGCACGCCGTCGATTGCAAGCGGGCTGAAATCGGCGCGCCGGATGCGGGCGTGCCACAGTCCTTTTCCAGCTTCGAAGGATTCGATGTCAAAGCCGTCGTAGAGGGTCGTCATTCTTGTCGGTCCCACGTTTCTTGTCAGAGGGTCAGGGGACCACATTTGCGAATCTCGGGATGTGAAGCCGTTCACAAGCTGCGAGGCTTTTTTGCCGAGCGCGTCAGTTCCGCGCCGCAGCACGGCCGATTCGCCGCGCCGGACGCGTTGCCGGTTCCGACGCCGCGCGCATGATCCAGCGGCGAAACGCAGCGAAGTCGCGTTGCTCGGTCTGGAAGCTGCGATAGAGCAGGTACCAGCGCATGCCTTTGGGCACCGAGAGGTCGAATGGCGCCACCAGTCGTCCGGCCGCGAGATCGTCGTCGATATAGGGTCGAATGCCCATGGCGACGCCGAGTCCGTCCGCGGCGGCCTGCAGCGCCTGACCGTAGAACTGGAACTCGGGCCCGCGCGCGTTGATGCGCGCCAGGTTCGCGGCCTTGAGCCAGAGCGGCCAGTCCTGCGGCGAATGCGCGACGCGGATCAGGCTCGGTCCCCTGAGATCGGCCGGCCGCTTCAGGCCGCTCGCAAGGCGCGGCACGCAGACCGGCGTGAGGTCACCCGCGAACAGCGGCTCGGCGACGAGGCCGGGCCAGTCGCCGGTGCCGAGCTTGATGCCGCAGCTCCAGTCCTCGCCGAACGGCACCGAGGCACCGCCGGTGGTGAAGCGCACCTCGATGTCGGGCTCCTCGCTGCGAAACTCCGACAGGCGCGGGATCAGCCAGCGCATCGCAAAAGTGTGGCCGACGCCGATGGTGAGCACGCGCATGCTGGAGGGCGCCGTCACCTGCGCGGTGAGGCTCGCCAGCGCATCGAAGATCGGCGTCAGCCCGCTTTGATAGGCGCGGCCGGCCTGCGTCAGCACGAGCTTGTTGGCCTTGCGCTCGAACAGCGCGAGGCCGAGGCGCTCCTCCAGCAGATGCACCATGCGGCTGACGGCGGCCGCCGACACGTTCAGCTCGAGCCCGGCCGCGGCAAAGCTGCCGGTCCGCGCCGCCGCCTCGAATGCCTTGATGCCGTTAAGAAACAGCAGCCGCCGCAAATGCCCGACCCTCAGGAAAGCTGATGCCAGGCCAAGATAACTCAGTTTGCGCGTGGCGAGCAAGCGAGGCACAAGAACGAGTGTAATTCTAGGTTGATTCCGGCAGCGCAGCGCTCTTCGCTTCTCCCTGCAAGCGGGGCGAGGCAGCGCAAGCAGCTTGCGTGCCTTGCCTATGTTGAGGAGAATCCTTTCGTGACGCCCATCGTGATCGCTGCCCTTGGCATGCTGATGGTCGCCACCGCGTTCCTGTCCGGGCTGTTCGGCATGGCGGGCGGGCTGATCCTGATCGGCGTGTTGCTGGCATTGATGCCGCTGCCGGCGGCCATGGTGCTGCATGCGATCACGCAGATGGCCTCGAACGGCTGGCGTGCGTTTTTGTGGCGCGCGCATATCCGCTGGCGGCCGGTCGCGAACTATCTCGCCGGCTGCGCGGTCGCGCTCGCGGCCTGGTCCCTCACGCGCTACGTTCCGGACAAGGCGGTCGCGCTGCTGCTGCTCGGCATCACGCCGTTCATGGCGCGGCTGCTGCCGTCAAACATCAAGCCCAACCCCGACAGCGTCTGGCAGGGCTCGGTCTACGGCTCGATCTGCATGGGCTTGATGCTGATGACCGGCGTCTCCGGCCCGCTGCTCGACACCTTCTTCCTCGGCGGCGATTTCGGCCGGCGCGAGAAGGTGGCGACCAAGGCGATGTGCCAGCTGGTCAGCCATTTCACCAAGCTGGTCTATTTCGGCGGCATCATCGACCAGGCGGCGAGCCTCGATCCCGTCCTCGCCGGCGTCGCGATCGCAGCTTCGATGCTCGGCACCACACTGGCGCGCCGCATCCTCGAAGCCATGACCGACCAGCAATTCGTGGCCTGGTCGAACAAGCTGATCACCACCATCGCCTGCTACTACATCGCCTATGGCGGCTGGCTCCTGCTGCGTACGGAGGTCGCGGTCGCCTTCGATAAGGGAGGTTTGCAATGAGCGAGACCGCCGATCCGCTGGTGCTGGATTTCGTCGAATGGGTCGCACGCGAGCCGCGCGCCTATGCCGAGGTGATCGCGACCTGGAAGACCTCGTGCCCGCGCCTCACCATCTGGGAAGACGCCACTGAGCGCGGCTATGTCGCGCGGAAGACGGTGCCCGGAATCGGGCTGATCATCGCAGTGACGGAAGGCGGCGAGAAGCTGCTGCGGATGAACCGGCGGTGATGCGCACCTCCGTCTCGACATCGCCATTGCGAGCGTCAGCGAAGCAAATCCAGAATGGGAGACCCTCACCCTGAGGAGCGTGCATCTTGCGCGCGTCTCGAAAGAGCGAGGCCGAGATCGGGCCTTCATCCTTCGAGACGCGCGTTCCGCGCTCCTTAGGATGAGGATCTGGCAGGGAGTTGCTTTGCATGTCACTCAAACTCTACGAACTCGTCGGCATCGACGCAGCGCGCCCGTTCAGCCCGTATTGCTGGCGCACGCGGATGGCGCTCGCGCATAAGGGGCTGATGGCGGAATCGCTGCCCTGGCGCTTCACCGAGAAGAGCGCGCTTGCGCCGCATGGCTCCGAGAAAGTTCCGGTGCTGCTGCATCACGGCAAGCCCGTGGTCGATTCCTGGACCATCGCGAATTATCTCGAAGACAATTTTCCGGATCGTGCATCGTTGTTCGGCGGCGAGGGCGGTCGCGCCATGGCGCGCATGATCAATGCCTTCGGCGATATCGCCATCGTCGGCGGCATCTTTCCGTTGATCGTCGCCGACATCCCGAAGAACCTCGCCGAGGTCGACGCCGCCTATTTCCGCCAGTCGCGCGAGGCGCGCTTCGGCGGCAAGTCACTGGAACAGGTCATGGCCAGCCGCGACACCGGCGTTGTCGCGTTCCGCAAGTCGCTGGAGGTGATGCGGCAGACATTGAAGAAGCAGCCCTATCTCGGCGGCGCCGCGCCCAACTACGCCGACTATATCGTGTTCGGCGGTTTTCAATGGGCGCGGGTGGTGAGCCCGTTCAAGCTGCTGGAAGCCAATGATCCGGTTTATGCGTGGCGGGAAAAATTGCTCGACGCGTTCGACGGCATGGCGCGCAAGTCGCCCGGATTCGCGGTGTAGGGTAGGCTCGCTCCCATCGTCGTCCTAGCGAAGCCAGGGCCCATCCCGCGTGATCTATCAATCGTGGGCAGTGCGAGTACCGAACGAGGAATCTTCGTCACATGCTCGCCAGGGTAATGGGTCCTCCTGGCTCACGACACGGAAAGCGTGGTCGGCTCTCGTGCCTAACGAGCAGCACTCGCCCCCGCCGCCTGCCGCAAACACGACCGGCACAAACAATCCTCGCCGTCGACTGCCATTGGCAGTCTTGCCGTCTCCTCCGCGCACCAGCAGCTGCCCGAGAGCTCGCAGCCGAACTCGGCGCCGCAGCGGGAGCAGGCGAGGCGGCGGGGTTCCGGCAACGCAGATTCTTGCTGATTTGTCATGATTTACGTCGAAGCTAGGCCGTCATTTTCATGTCGGGTTCATTGGCCGCCGCGGTATATTATGCCTTGCGCACGGACTCGGAAAGCGGCTCCAGGCGCGCGAAGGACAGACCGATGGCCCGTGATTCGCAAGCCGCCCTCGTTGCGCTCAACCGCTTCGGCTTCGGCGCCCGCGGCGGCGCGTCCGGCGATCTCATCAATGCCGCCTCCGACCCGCGCGGTTTCGTCAAGGCAGAGCTTGCGCGTCCCAATGGCGTGCTGCTGGAAGCGCCGGGTCTGCAATCGACGCCGCAGCTCGGGCAGGCGGTGTTCGCCTATCAGGACGAGGTCAAGCAGGCGCGCGACGCCGCCAAGGCCACGGCGGCCGCTGAAATGCCGACACAAGCGCCTGCCGATCAGAAGCCCGCCCTGCGCCGCAATCTCTCGCTGAACGCAGCCGCGAGCGAGGTCGCCGGCCAGATGGCGGATGCGAGACCAGCGGACAATGCGGCGAAGCCGGAGGCCATGCAGCCCAGCCCCGGCGCGCCGCCCGCCGCAAAGCCCGCGCCGCAGCCGCTCAATGTCATCCAGAAGACATTTCGCACCGAGGCGCTGGCGCGGTTGCAGCGGGCCACCCTCGTCGAGTGCGGCTTCACCGAGCGCCTCGTCGTGTTCTGGTCCAACCATTTCTGCATCTCCGCGAGCAAGGGCGAGCTGGCGCGCATCTGGGCCGGCGCGTTCGAGCGCGAGGCGATCAGGCCCCGCGTACTCGGGCGCTTCGCCGACATGCTCAAGGCGATCGAGCAGCATCCGGCGATGCTATTCTTTCTCGACAACCAGCAATCGCTCGGACCGGATTCGCGTGCGGGGCAAAACCGCAAGCGCGGGCTGAACGAGAATCTGGCGCGCGAAATCATGGAGCTGCATACGCTCGGCGTCGACGGCGGCTACACGCAGCACGATGTCACCTCGCTCGCGCGCATCATCACCGGCTGGACCTTTGCCGGCCGCCAGGGGCAGCTGGGGGCGCCCGGCTCCTTCGTGTTCAACGTCAATGCGCATCAGCCGGGGCCGCAGATCCTGCTCGGCAAGACCTACGGCCAGGCGGGCCTCGCGCAAGGCGAGGCCGCGCTCGCCGACCTCGCGCGCCATCCCTCGACCGCGAATTTCATCGCCGCCAAGTTCGTCCGCCACTTCGTTGCCGATGATCCGCCGCCATCTCTCGTTGCGCGGTTGCGCGA
The DNA here is from genome assembly GCF_023073735.1 of Bradyrhizobium sp. 160. Taxonomy (NCBI): domain Bacteria; kingdom Pseudomonadati; phylum Pseudomonadota; class Alphaproteobacteria; order Hyphomicrobiales; family Nitrobacteraceae; genus Bradyrhizobium; species Bradyrhizobium sp. 160. Next base: position 577,528 of record NZ_JADPKD010000067.1, on the reverse strand, counting down.
CATCTTCCTCAGGACCGATGGCGACCTCAAGGCGCTTGCCATGGCGTTGGTCGATTCCGACGAGGCGTGGACAGCGCCGCTGACCAAGATGCGCTCGCCTTACGATTTCCTGGTCGCGAGCGGGCGGCTGCTCGCGCGCGTGCCGGAGGATCCGAGCCGTTATCTCAATGGCCTCAACCTGCTCGGGCAGCCGCTATGGTCGCCGGCCGGGCCCAACGGCTTTCCCGACACCAATGCAGCCTGGGCCGCACCCGAGGGCATGAAGCTCAGGCTCGATATCGCGGCGCAAATTGGCTCGCGGCTCGGCAATAACATCGATCCGCTCGACCTGCTGGAATTCGCCGCGGCCGATGCGGCCTCCATCGAGACGCGGCGAACCATCGAGCGCGCGGAGTCGCGGCAGCAGGCGCTGGCGCTGCTGCTGATGTCGCCGGAAATGCAGCGGAGATGATGATGATCGACTGCGTCGAGAACCGGCTCCTGACCTCGCGCCGCGGGCTCCTGCTCGGCGGCGCCTCCTTCGCCGCCTGGGCCTACCTGCCGAAATTCGCACGCGCCGCCGACGGGCGCGATCCGCGCCTGGTCGTGGTGATCCTGCGCGGCGCGCTCGACGGGCTTTCGACCGTTGCCCCGATCGGCGACCCCGATTACGCCGGCCTGCACGGCTCGATCGCGCTCACGGCTGACGGCGCGCACCCCGCGACCATGCTCGATAGCTTCTTCGCGCTGCATCCCGCCATGCCGGAGTTCGCACGCATGTACCGCGACAAGCACGCCGCCGTGATCCACGCGGTCGCAACACCGTATCGCGATCGCTCGCATTTCGACGGCCAGGACGTGCTCGAAAGCGGCTATGCCGGCCCGGGCCGGGTGCAGTCCGGTTGGCTCAATCGCGCGCTGGAAGTGCTACCGCGCGGCGAGCGGGTATCGAGCGGCCTCGCTGTCGGCCCGACCACGCCGCTGGTGCTGCGCGGCAATGCGCCGACCGTCGGCTGGGCGCCGGTCGCGCTGCCGCAGGCCGACGACGACACTGCAATGCGGCTCGTCGAGCTCTACCGCCATCGCGATCCCGTGCTGGCGACGGCCTTGGCGCAAGGCCTTCAGCTCGACAAGGCCGCAAGCGGCGACAACATGAAGCCGAAGGGCGGCAACGCAGCCGTGCAGATGCGCCAGGTGGCGCGCGGCGCGGCAAGATTGATGGCGGCCGACGATGGTCCGCGCATCGCGGCGCTCGCCTTCGACGGCTGGGACACGCATGCCAACGAAGGCGGGCCTGTGGGGCGTCTCGCCTTCCTGCTTGGCGGCCTCGACGGCGCGCTCGCCGAATTCGAAAGCGGGCTCGGCGAACGCTGGCGCGACGCCGTGGTCGTCGTCGCCACTGAGTTCGGCCGCACCGCGCGCATCAACGGTACTGATGGCACCGATCACGGCACGGGAACGATCGCGCTGCTCGCCGGCGGCGCGGTGATGGGCGGCCGCGTCATCGCCGATTGGCCCGGCCTCAAGCTTGCCAACCTCCACGAAGGGCGCGACCTCAAGCCGACCACCGATCTGCGCTCCGTGATCAAGGGCGTGCTGCAGGACCAGTTCGGCCTTTCGGATCGCGTGCTGGCGGAGACGGTGTTTCCAGATAGCGCCGCCGCAAAGCCGATGAAGGGGCTGGTGGCGTAATATCAGCCCGTCATTTCCGGGGCGCGCGTAGCGCGAACCCGGAATCGCAAAATGGATTCCGGGCCCGCGCTTGCCGCGCGCCGGGGAATGACGCGATAATGATGCGACATCAGGAGATCACCGCAATGTACATCGCCATGAACCGGTTCCGCGTCGCCAAGGGCTCCGAGGCCGCTTTCGAGCAGGTCTGGCTCACGCGCGACACTCATCTGGACAAGGTGCCGGGCTTCGTCGAATTCCATCTGTTGAAGGGCCCCGAGCTCGAAGACCATACGCTCTACGCCTCGCACACGGTGTGGGCGAATTACGCGGCGTTCGAGGCGTGGACCAAGTCGGAAGCATTTCGCGCCGCGCATCACCGGGCTGGCGACAACAAGCCGCTCTATCTCGGCCATCCTCAGTTCGAAGGTTTTGAGGTGATGCAGACGGTCGGCGGGGGCGCGAAGTGACGCTGCCATAAAAAAATGCGGCCCCTGTCAGACGCGGCGACTGACGGGGACCGCTTGGGGCGCTTGATCGGTGACGGGGGAGCCTGACCAGACGCAGGTGCAGCGTAGTTCCGCTGTGTTACGCGCGGGTGACAGGCAGGAATTATCCACAGGATCTGCCTGCGAAGATTAGAAGATCTTGCGATAGACGATGAAGCCGGAGCGCTCCGCGACCTTGTCGTACAGTCGCTGCGCGGTGACATTGGTCTCGTGCGTTTGCCAATAGACGCGCGGCGACCCCGCCAATTTCGTCCGCTCATACACACCATAGATCAGCGCCGAGGCAACCCCCTTGCCGCGCGCTGCCTCGCGCGTGAACAAATCCTGCAAATAGCAGGACGGCTCGATCGCGGTGGTGCTGCGATGGAAGAGATAATGCGTCAGTCCGAGCAATTGGCCGTCGCTCTCGGCGACCAGCGCATGCACCGGCTCATAGGCGTCGAAGAAACGCTGCCACGTCATGCGCGTGATCTCGGGCGCGAGCGCGGTCGGGCCCGAACGGCCGTAGAAGGCGTTGTAGCCGTCCCACAGCGGCAGCCATTGTTCGTAATCCTGCTTCGTGACGGAGCGAATGGTGAGGGACATCTGATATTCCTGGGCTCGGAGGATGCGAACGGCCGGTGAGGCATCCTTGATACGAGATTATCGCGCTGCCGATCAATCCTGCTGTCGCATCACTCTGCAACGCGCAAAGAGCGGATCAGCCTTCGGTTCGCCGGATCGCGCAGCGAGCGGTAGTAGTCGGCACGCGCGGGCGCGTCGGTGTGGCGCACGAGGTCGGTCACCGGCGTGTAGCTCAGCATGCGGCCGCCGTCGGGCAGCGCGGTGCAGACGAAACGCAGCACCTCGCCGTTGCGCAAGGCGATGTTGATCGGCCTGGCATCGCCGATCCGCACCATCTCCATGCGTTGCGCGATGAAGGTGCCGAGCTCGTCCTCGGGCAGCTCGAACGCCCCGGTATCGCGGCCGTGATACATCAGCGCGATGAAGGGCGGCTTGCCGTCGGCGATCTGGTCAGGCACCGCAAAATAATCGCGGAACGCGCGGTTGATGAATTCGGCTCGGGTCTCGGCATCGAGCAGCACGACGCCGATATCGATCTGGTCGAGCGCGGCCGACAGGCGCGCGGCGGTCGCGTGGCTCTGGCGCTCGCCCGCGAACGTGCCGAGCAGCCGCTCGCGCATCAGGACGGTGACGGCTGCGGTGCCGGCGGCCGCGATTGCCAGCAGGCCGAGCCGGACCAGGTCCGCGATGCCATATCCGGAGACGCCATGCTGGTTGAGGAAGAGCAGCGCCGCGCCGGTGACCGCGATGGCTGCGCTGGTCACGGCGGAGGCGAGACCCGACAGCGTGCCGGCCAGCGCCACGATGCAGACCAGCAGCGGCGCAGCGGAGGGAGCGGGGATGAAGGGATCGAACAGCGTCGACAGGAGCAGCGTCGCTGCCGTCAGCACCGGACCGGAGATCGCACGCCACCCGAGCCGCATGGGCCAGTCTCGCTCCTCCTGAACGAGGCAACGCAGCAACACTGGCTCATCGTTGCGCAGATGCGATGCGATTTCGCGCGGCGCGCTTAAGAGACCCTTGCCGCGAAGCGCAAATCTTTCGGATGATTTTAGACCAAGTGCGAGTGCCTGAGGCGCTGTTGCAGCGACGGTGCATTCAGCGTCGAGGTGCCCGAGCTCTTGCGCATGCCGGTGAAAATCAACAGCGACGCCGCGACCAGGATGGCCGCAGTCAGCGTGATTGCAACGACTACCACAGGTGACTTCATCGAGGTCCTGTCGCAATGCCGGTCGGCAAGGGCCGCACGGCGCCTTGAAGGCTGGTCCAGGATGAAACGGGAATCAGATCGGCAGGCCCATCGCCATGGTCGCCTTGGTCGACATGACCGTCAGCGTGACGATCAGGCACAGCGAGAGCGCGGCGACGGCGAGCGAGGCCGCGACCGCATTGGTCAGCCGGGAAGACGCGACGGTGGCGGATCGGCCCTGGAAGCCTGCCGTGCCGGACGCCCGAATCATGGGTCTAAATCCTTCAACACGCGAGCGAATCACCCGCAACGCGGGACAATTTCACCGTTTCAACGGGCAACATTGCGGCGGCCGTCGCGCCGAAAACGGCGAGATTGCGGCAAAGACGACCCTTGTGCCCGCTATTCGCCAGCGGGGACTAGCCTGTCAGGCGCCCACGGCGATGCTGGCGGGGTCGTCGACGTCGGCCGGGCGCCAGTCCATCGTGACGAAGCCGGGCGCAGATTCGACGCGCTTCAGCCAGTCCCGGATCGCCGGAAAGGTCGAAAGGTCGAAATCGCAGCGATCGGCGAGGTGGGTGTAGCCGTAGAGCGCGATGTCGGCGACCGTCAGCTGGCGCGCGGCGAAATAGGCGTTGGTCTTGAGATGGTTCTCCATGACCTGGAGCGCGCCATAGCCGCGCTCCATCCAGTCCTCGAGCGAATGGGTCTGGAGATCGCGGCCGCCCTTGACCAGCGACAGCCAGAAATAGGCCGCGCCGATGTTGGGCTCGAGCGCGTGCTGTTCGAAGAACATCCATTGCAGCGCCTCGGCGCGGTCGATGCGGTTCTCCGGCGCGAGCGGCGTGCCGACAGCGACGTACCAGAGGATGGCGTTGGACTCGGCGAGATAGCGGTCGCCGCCAACCTCGAGCAGCGGCACCTGGCCGGACGGGTTCTTCGCCAGAAAGTCCGGCGTGCGGCTCTCGCCGCGCAGAATGTCGACCTCGATGGCTTCGTAGGGCACGTTGAGCAGCGCCAGCGCAAGGCGGACCTTGTAGCTGTTGCCGGAGCGCTGCATCGAATAGAGCTTGTACATTCTGGGAGTTCGTTTCCGAGGATGGGAAGGCGCGGCGCTGGCTGCCCTGCAGCGCGGCTAAACAATGATGCCGATGCGAATCCGCCGCAAGAGCCAGCCAATAGAAAAACTCGAAATCCCTACCGCACTGCAACGGTGCGGAAGATCATTTCCGCGCGACCGCGCAAACGAGATCACGCTTGCGTTAGAGCACGGGCGCGTTGCGTCGGCTATTCGTGAACTCGGCGACGATCGCATGCGATTTGGATGCAGCGCGCCGTCATGCCCAGGCTTGTCCTGAGGCATCCACGTTCGTCGTGCGCGCGGCTAGGCGTGGATGGCCGGGACCCGGCTACGCCAAGGCTTCGCCGTTTGGGCCGGCGAAACTTCAGCAAAGACGGCAAGCCCGGCCATGAGAGGAAGCGACAAATTGCTCCGAGGACAAGCCTTGCCGGATATGAGGGATTCGGCGGGCAAAGTTGCGGAACATTGCGGTAATCGCTGCTCGAAACGCTGGAAATCCGTAAACTTCTGCGAGATCGGGCCGAAGTTTCTTGCGGTGCAGCGGCTCCCGTTTTAGGGTGGCTCATTCCCACAATCGGAGTCGTGAGGCGAAGGGCTTCACGACGCTTGTCAGGAGATGACGATGTCCTTCCTTGCCGCTGCGCTCGACCGTGTGAAGCCGTCCGCGACCATCGCGGTCACGGATAAAGCACGCGCGCTGAAAGCGGCGGGCCGCAATGTCATCGGCCTCGGCGCCGGCGAGCCCGATTTCGACACGCCCGCCAACATTAAGCTGGCGGCGATCCGCGCTATCGAAGCCGGCAAGACCAAGTACACCGCGGTCGACGGCATTCCCGAGTTGAAGGAAGCCATCATCGCCAAGTTTCAGCGCGAGAACGGCGTCACCTACAAGCCGAACCAGGTCATCGTCGGCACCGGCGGCAAGCAGGTGCTCTACAACGCGCTGATGGCGACCATCAATCCGGGCGACGAGGTGATCATTCCCGCGCCCTATTGGGTCAGCTATCCTGAGATGGTGGCGCTCGCCGGTGGCGAGCCAGTGCCGGTGGTCTGCACCGCTGCGACAGGCTTCAAGCTTCAAGCCGAAGCGCTGGAGCGCGCGATCACGCCCAAGACCAAATGGGTGATCCTGTGCTCGCCGTCGAACCCGACGGGAGCTGCCTACACCAAGTCCGAGCTGAAGGCGCTCACCGACGTGCTGCTCAGGCATCCCCACGTCTGGGTGATGACCGACGACATGTACGAGCATCTCGTCTATGACGACTTCCAGTTCACCACGGTCGCGCAGGTCGAGCCGAAACTCTACGACCGCACGCTCACCGTGAACGGCGTGTCGAAGGCCTATTGCATGACCGGCTGGCGCATCGGCTATGCCGGCGGTCCGGCGCAGCTGATCAAGGCGATGTCGACGATCCAGTCGCAGTCGACCTCCAATCCTTCGTCTATTGCGCAATGGGCTGCGGTCGAAGCGCTGAACGGTCCGCAGGACTTCATCCCCGCCAACAACAAGGTATTCAAGGAGCGCCGCGACCTCGTCGTCTCCATGCTCAATCAGGCCAAAGGCATCGAGTGCCCGCGGCCGGAAGGGGCGTTCTACGTCTATCCGTCCTGCGCCGGCACGATCGGCAAGACCGCGCCGTCGGGCAAGGTGATCGACAATGACGAGACGTTCGTCACCGAGCTGCTGGAAACCGAAGGCGTCGCCGTGGTGCAGGGGTCGGCTTTCGGCCTGGGACCGGCGTTCCGCATCTCCTATGCGACCAAGACTTCGGACCTCGAAGACGCCTGCAAGCGCATCCAGCGCTTCTGCGGCAATCTGCGGTAAGCGCGCAGCAAGGACGTGACATCAAAGGGCCCGCGGTTAGTGGGCCCTTTTTTCTGTCGCCTGCGCGCGATCTGGCCCCACCACAACTATTGTGGCATAGACCATCATGCGGCGTGTGCCGCGCCTTCCTGCTCGCACCATCATCGCCGGAGACGTTTCATGCGCCGTTCGTTCCTCCTCTCCGGGCTCGCCGCCGCAAGCCTTGTTGTCTCCGTCGCTGCCGCCGGCGCGCAGCAGCGGATGGCGCGGGTCGGCGTGCTCGAGTGCCGCGGCGGCGCCAGCGTCGGCTTCATCGTGGGATCGGTGACCCATCTCGGCTGCGTGCTGCGCGCCGATGGGCTGCCCGACGACCGCTACGTCGCGACCATCCGCAAAGTCGGTCTCGACATCGGCATCACCCAGGAGACGGCGCTCGCCTGGGGCGTGTTCGCGCCGGTCGACCGGCTCGGCCCCGGCGATCTCTCCGGCAATTACGCCGGCGCGCAGGGCAGCGCCTCAGTTGGCGTCGGCCTAGGGGGCAACGTGCTGGTCGGCGGCTCCAACAATTCGATCGCGCTTCAGCCGCTCAGCCTGCAGGGCCAGGTCGGCCTCAACATCGCCGCTGGTTTGGAGAGTCTGGAACTCCGTCCGGGCCGCTGATTGCCGTCAATTCTAACTGCACCGGCGGCGGCTCGCCTCTCCCCGTCGCGGCGAGGTGGAACGCTCGGACCGATAATCGTACCAATCGTCAAGAGTTGAAGTCTTAATCCAGCCGACGACGCACCGCAGCGACGTTTGATGCTTGCCAAATCTCGGGGACGGGCAGAGCATCTGCGCTGCCGACCCAATCATGGGCCGAGCTCCACAAAAAAGGAGACGGCGAATGGGACAGGACGTCAGAAGTCCCCGAGGTCCACGGTGCATTGCGCTGGTGGGCCCATTCCAAAGCGGTAAAACCACGCTTCTCGAAGCAATCCTGGCGCGAACGGGCGCAATCCCACGCGCCGGCAGCGTCGATGCCGGAACTTCTGTCGGTGACGCCACGCCCGAGGCCCGTCATCACAAGATGACCGTCGGCCTGACTGCCGCCACCACGACCTTCATGGGCGACAGTTACACCTTCCTCGACTGTCCCGGTTCCGTTGAATTCGCCTATGACATGCGCGCCGTGCTGCCTGCGGTCGACGCCGCGGTCGTGGTCTGCGAGGCCGACGAGAAGAAGCTGCCGCAGCTTCAGATCATCCTGCGCGAGCTGGAAGAGCTGAAGATCCCGCGTTTCCTGTTCCTCAACAAGATCGACCGCGCCACCGAGCGCGTGCGCGAGAGCCTCGCAACGCTACAGCCCGCCTCGCGCGTGCCGCTGGTACTGCGCCAGATCCCGATCTGGAATGGCGAGCTGATCGAGGGCTTCGTCGATCTCGCGCTCGAGCGCGCCTTCATCTATCGCGAACACAAGGCCTCCGAGGTGATCGCGCTCGAAGGCGGCAATCTCGACCGCGAGAAAGAGGCCCGCTTCTCGATGCTGGAGAAGCTCGCTGATCACGACGATGCGCTGATGGAGCAGCTTCTCGAGGACATCCAGCCGCCGCGCGATGCCGTGTTCGACGATCTCGCCCGCGAATTGCGCGAAGGGCTGATCTGTCCGGTGCTGCTGGGCGCCGCCGCGCGCGAAAACGGCGTGCTGCGCCTGATGAAGGCGCTGCGCCATGAGGCGCCGGGTGTCGCGGAGACCGCAAAACGTCTCGGCGTTCCCGAGACCAGGGATGCGCTCGGCTACGTCTTCAAGACGTTGCATTCGCAGCATGGCGGAAAATTGTCGCTGACGCGGCTGCTCGCCGGCCATCTCGACGACGGCGCCACGCTGCAATCCTCTTCCGGCGGCGCGGGACGCATCTCCGGCATCCTCGCCGTCAATGGCGCCTACGACACCAAACGTGCCTCGGCCGAAGCCGGCGACACCGTCGCGCTTGCCAAGCTCGATCCCGTGAAGACCGGCGACACTGTCTCGAGCGGCAAGACCCCGCCGGCGGCGCTCGTCACCGTGGAGCCGACGCCGCCGGTGCTCGCGATCTCGATCGCGGCGACCGATCGCAAGGACGACGTGAAGCTCGGCCAGGCGATGGCCCGCCTGCACGAGGAGGATCCCTCGCTGGTTGTTGTCCAGAACGCCCGGACCCACGACACCGTGCTGTGGGGCCAGGGCGAAATGCATCTGCGAGTCGCCGGCGAGCGGCTGCGCGACCGCTTCGGCGTCAAGGTCACCTCGCACCCGCCCGCGATCGGCTATCAGGAGACCATCCGCAAGCCGATCGTCCAGCGTGGCCGCCACAAGAAGCAGTCCGGCGGTCACGGCCAGTTTGGCGATGTCGTGCTCGAAATCCGGCCGCTGCCGCGCGGCGATGGCTTCAAGTTCGCCGAAAAGGTGGTGGGCGGCGCGGTGCCGCGCAACTACATCCCCGCGGTGGAGGAAGGCGTCGTCGACGGCTTGGCGCGCGGCCCGCTCGGCTTCCCCGTCACCGACGTGCAGGTGACGCTGACCGACGGCTCCTATCACAGCGTCGATTCGTCGGACCTCGCCTTCCGCACGGCGGCACGGATCGGGCTCAACGAGGGCCTGCCGCAATGCCAGCCGGTCTTGCTCGAGCCGATCCACATGGTCGAGATCGTCTGCCCGACCGATGCCACCGCCAAGATCAACGCGATCCTGTCGGCGCGGCGTGGCCAGATCCTCGGCTTCGACACCCGCGACGGCTGGAGCGGCTGGGACTGCGTTCGCGCCATGCTGCCGGAAGCCGAGATCGGTGAGCTGATCGTCGAGCTGCGCTCGGCCACCGCCGGCGCCGGCAGCTTCACCCGCCAGTTCGACCACATGGCCGAAGTGACTGGCCGCGCCGCCGATCAGATCATTGCCGCTCATCAGCACGCGGCGTGATCTATTCGGGAAGCACAGTCCTCTCACTCCCTCTCCCCGCCCTTGCGTGGAGAGGGTGAGACGCTGGCTTGCCACCCTTTATTGCAAAGAGAGAGACAGCGAGCGCATAAAGCCCTTGCGGTCGGCCTCGTGTGATGTATTTTACATCATTGTGTATGTTCCAGATGTTATTTATAGGTTCTGATACGTGAGGCCACGGTGATCACGTCGTTCCAGATGCGGGCAGCGCGGGCGCTGCTCGGCATTGACCAGAAAACCCTGGCCGAGCTCGCCGGCGTTTCGCTGCCGACCATCCAGCGGATGGAAGCCAGCACCGGCAATGTTCGCGGCGTGGTCGAGACCCTGATCAAGGTGGTCGAGGCGTTCGATCGGGCGGGCGTCGAGCTGATCGGCGAGCAGGCCCGCAGCGACAGCGGCGGGCGCGGCGTTCGCCTCAAGCAGCCGGGGCCGCCGCGGCGGGTGGGGGCATGATCGGGCGTTGATCATGCTCGGGATCAGGATGGGCTAGCGCATCGTCGCACCTCGGCAACACGGGACGCACGATGCTTCGGAGCATCGTGGGGCATGAGCATCACAAGCGATCACGCGGGCAGACTGCATCAGCTTCGCCGGCCGACTTTTGCCGAATTGTATTTGCCAAAGCTCGTCACCGTCTGGCGTGAGGGATACGGCGCCGCGGACTTTCGCGCCGACGTCTTCGCCGGCCTCACGGTCGCGATCGTGGCGTTGCCGCTGTCGATGGCGATCGCGATCGCATCGGGCGTGACACCGGACCGCGGCCTCTACACCGCCGTTATCGGCGGCTTCATCGTGTCGATGCTCGGCGGCAGCCGTTTCCAGATCGGCGGACCCGCGGGCGCTTTCATCGTCCTGGTTGCGGTGACGGCCGAGCGGCACGGCGTCGAGGGCGTGATCCTCGCCACGCTGATGGCGGGGCTGTTCCTGGTGGCGGCGGGCCTGTTGCGGATCGGCACCTACATCAAGTTCATTCCCTATCCCGTGACCGTCGGCTTCACTGCCGGCATCGCCGTCATCATCTTTGCGAGCCAGCTCCGCGATCTCGGCGGCATCACGCTTGCGGGGAAAGAGCCCAGCGAATTCGTCCCGAAACTCGTTGCACTCGCCGGCGGCCTCACCACCGTCAATCCAGCCGCCGTCGCGGTCGCGATCGTCAGCATCGTCATCATTGGCGTGTTGCGTCGCTGGCGGCCGTCCTGGCCCGGCATCCTGATCGCGGTCGTGTTTGCGGCGATCGCAACTGCCGTATTGTCGCTGCCGGTCGAGACCATCGGCTCGCGCTTCGGCGGCATTCCGCGGGAATTGCCGTCGCCGGCGCTGCCCGCCTTCTCGCTTGAGAAGGCAAGGGCGGTGCTGCCGGATGCGATTGCGTTCGCGCTGTTGGCGGCGATCGAATCGCTGCTATCGGCAGTGGTGGCCGACGGCATGACCGGACGCCGCCACCGTTCCAATTGCGAGCTGGTGGCGCAAGGCGCCGCCAATATCGGCTCGGCGCTGTTCGGCGGAATCTGTGTCACCGGCCTGATCGCGCGCACCGCGACCAATATCCGCGCTGGCGCGCGCGGGCCGCTCGCGGGGATGCTGCACGCGCTCTTCCTGCTGTTGTTCATGCTGATCGCGGCGCCGCTCGCAAGCTACATTCCGCTGGCTGCGCTCGCCTCCGTGCTCGTCGTCGTGGCCTGGACCATGGCGGAGAAGCACGAATTCGCGACGCTGCTGCGCTCGTCATGGGGCGATGCCGTCGTGCTGCTCGCGACCTTCCTGCTCACGATCTTCCGCGATCTCACCGAAGGCATCCTGGTCGGCTTCGCGCTCGGCGCGGTGCTGTTCATCCATCGCATGGCGGAGATGACGGGCATCGAGGAGCGCACGCCGCTCGTGGCCGCCGATCGCCCCGACGACGGCAACGGTTCGCGCGTTCCCTACGATCCCGCGCTTGCGGTGGACCGCGACGTGCTGGTCTATCGCATCACCGGCGCGTTCTTCTTCGGCGCCGCCTCTGCGATCGGAAGCGTGCTCGACGGCATCGCCGACCGGCGCAAAGCCTTCGTGGTCGATTTCGCCGCGGTGCCGTTCCTGGACTCCACCGCGGCCAACGTGCTCGGGCGCGTCGCTGCGAGGGCTCATCGCCAGGGCATCAGGCTGTTCATCACGGGGGCCTCGCCAGCGGTTCGCCGCGCTCTGCTCACCCATGGCGTGACGCCGCCGCGTGCGCGCTATCGCCAGAGCCTCGCGCGCGCGATTGCTGACATCAAGAGCTCTGCAGCCGATGAGGCTGCCGCGAGCTGACGGCGCCGTGGCGATGCGGCGCTCGTGCGCTTGACAGAGCCTTCGGGACGCGAAATGGATCGCCTTCCATATCGCTTGAGGGAAGGACGACCGTGACCAGGGCTCCCGCCGCTTGTCTGATCGGATGGCCGGCGGCGCATTCGCGCTCGCCGCTGATTCATCATTACTGGCTGCGCACGCTCGGGATCGAGGGCGGCTACGTCATCGAGGCCGTCCCGCCCGAGGATTTGCGCGACTTCGTGCTGCGGCTGTCGCTGCGCGGCTTCGTCGGCGCCAACGTCACCATCCCGCACAAGGAGGACGTGCTGGCGCTGTCGAAACCCGATGCGCGCGCAACGGAGGTGGGTGCCGCCAATACGCTGTGGTTCGAAGACGGCGAGCTGCACTCGACCAATACCGACGTCGAAGGCTTCATCGGCAACCTCGATGCCAGCGCGCCCGGCTGGAATGCGGCTGAGGAGGCGCTGGTCCTCGGGGCCGGCGGCTCCTCGCGCGCGGTCGTGTTCGGACTGCGCGAGCAAGGCATCAAGCGCATCCATCTTGCCAATCGTACCATCGCGCGGGCGGAGGCGCTGGCAAGTCTGTTTGGGCCAAAGGTGCATCCTGTGACATGGGACAGCATCAACGACGTGCTGCCGCGTGCAAAACTTCTCGTGAACACGACCTCGCTCGGCATGCACGGCCAGCCTCCGCTCCATCTCGATGTGGCGCGCCTGCCGCAGGCGGCGGTGGTCGCCGATCTCGTTTATGTCCCGCTGGTGACGCCGCTGCTTGCGGCAGCCAAAGCGCACGGCCTGAAGACCGCCGACGGGCTCGGCATGTTGCTGCACCAGGCGGTGCGCGGCTTCGAGCTGTGGTTCGGCCGGCGTCCTCAAGTCACCGCCGAGCTGCGCGCGCTGGTCGAGGCCGATCTCACAAAGACTTGAGAGAATGGCGCGGCTGTTCCGGAGTTCTATCTCCGTGGGGACAACCGGAGACCGTCATGTCTGTTCAACGCGCAACTTTCACACGTCCACTTCTCGCCATCGCGATGGTGGCCCTCTCGACCTACTGCGCCGTCGCCCAGAAAGCGCCGGTGCCGACGCGTGTCCGCGGCACGATCGAGAGCGTCAATGGCGACACCATGCAGGTCAAGTCGCGCAGCGGCGAAGACTTCAAGCTTCACATCGCCGCTGATGTGAACGTCTCAGGCATCACCAAGATCTCACTCGCCGACATCAAGCCGGGTTCGTTCATCGGCGCCACCACCGTGCCGGGGCCGGACGGCAGCCAGAACGCGGTCGAGGTCCACGTGTTTCCGGAGAGCATGCGCGGCACCGGCGAGGGCTCGCGGCCCTGGGACCTTAAGCCCAACTCCAGCATGACCAATGCGACGGTCGCCGAGAGCGTGGTCGGCAATGACGGCCACACGCTGCTGGTCAAGTACAAGGACGGCGAGAAGAAGGTGTTCGTTCCCGACAACACGCCGGTAGTGACCTTGGTGCCCGGCGACAAATCCGATCTGAAGACCGGTGCCAAGGTCATCGCCTTCATGAAGCAATTGCCGGACGGCTCCTTCGAGACCAACCGCGTCAGCGTCGGCCGCGACGGCCTGACGCCGCCAATGTGAGGGGGAGCGGTCGCCAGATCTCCGCCGGGACGACGGTTGTGAGTGCTGCTGCATCTCGCCGGGCAGGGGGCAAAGGCGGGCTCGCGCCGTGCCCACGTCGTCTCTCAACTTGGAACGAAGGAGGGCACGCTTCCGCCTTGCGCGTCGAGCTACGGTGGACAAGCGCCCTGCCACCCTACGACGCTACGGTGCTGCTGCAATGATATGATCGTCGATCTCGTCGATCCGGTTGACGCCGCACAGGCCCATGGTCGTGAGCAGCTCGTTCTGGATGATATCGATCGCTTTGGCGACGCCGGCCTGGCCGCCAGCCCCCAGGCCATAGGCATAGGCGCGGCCGATCATGCAGGATTTGGCGCCGAGCGCGAGCGCGCGCATCACGTCCTGGCCGGAGCGGATGCCGCCGTCGAACATGATCTCCATCTTCTCGCCGACCGCGTCCGCAATCTCGGGCAGCACCTCGATCGATGACGGCGCGCCGTCGAGCTGCCGGCCGCCATGGTTGGAGACGACCAGGGCCTGCGCGCCGGTCTTGGCGGCTTCCTCGGCATCCTCGACGTCCAAAATGCCCTTGAGGATGAGCTTGCCCGGCCAGATGCTGCGGACCCACTCGACGTCCTTCCAGTTCAGCGAGGTGTCGAACTGCGACGCGGTCCATTCGGCGAGGCGGTTGAGATCCTCAGTGTTCTTCACGTGGCCGGCGATGTTGCCGAAGGTGCGGCGCTTGCCTTGCAGGACACCGGAAACCCAGGCCGGCTTGCTGGCGAAATCCAGCAATTTCGAGAGCGACCATTCCGGCGGCACCGTCATGCCGTTCTTGATGTCGGCGTGGCGCTGGCCGATCACCTGAAGGTCGACGGTCAGGACCAGCGCGCTGCACTTCGCTGCGACGGCGCGCTGGATCAATTCCTTGATGAAGCCGCGGTCCTTCATCACGTAGAGCTGGAACCAGAACGGCTTCTCGACATTGGCGGCGATGTCCTCGATCGAGCAGATCGACATCGTCGATTGCGTGAACGGGATACCGGCGGCCTGCGCGGCGCGGCAGGCATGGATCTCGCCGTCTCCATGCTGCATGCCGAGCAGGCCGACAGGCGCGAGGATCAGCGGCATGGTCGAGGGCTCGCCGAGGATTGTGGTCGAGGTGTCGCGTTTGGAGACGTCGACCAGGATGCGCTGGCGGAACTTGATCGCCTGCATGTCCTCGCGGTTAGCGCGCAGCGTCTCCTCGGCATAGGAGCCGCGGTCGCAATAGTCGAAGAACGCCTTCGGCACGCGGCGCTTATGCAGCGCACGGAGATCGTCGATACAGGTGATGTGCTTCATGATCGTTTCCCCGGCCCGTCTTGCATCGGATGATTTCGGGGTCATCTAGCATGGTTGGATGCACAGCCAAATCGTTTGCCAGACCGTTTTGCAGGAGGGCGCCATGACGAGGCCGCACGCCGGACCTTCGCCGGAAGAGATCAAGGAGAAGCGCGCCCTCGAGGAAGCGCTGGAAGAAGGTCTGGAAGAGACCTTTCCAGCGTCAGATCCCGTCAATGTCACCCAGCCGCCGCCGAGCCGCGGGGACGGGCATGTGAAGCGCACCGGCTAGGGACAGGTTCCGTTCCCGTTCCGGCTTCCCAGTGCGGAAATATAATGTTAACAATGTATTATCGGGGCAGCGGCGTGCCCGGTTCCGTAATGATTTATCATATTTTTTGAAGCCAACTTAGCCGCGATGGCTTTATAAGTACTCGGCAAATCAGGGATGCGGGGCCCTTTCGGGCAGCCCGTGGTTGTAGAGGGGTCCCTGGTTGTTGCCTGGGGGACGATATGAGCCGCAAATATTTCGGGACGGACGGGATTCGGGGCCGCGCCAACGGACTGATCACGCCGGAGCTCGCGCTCAAGGTCGGCCAAGCCGCAGGGCTTGCGTTTCAGCGCGGTGACCATCGCCATCGAGTCGTGATCGGCAAGGACACCCGCCTGTCCGGCTACATGATCGAATACGCGATGGTCGCGGGCTTCACTTCGGTCGGCATGGACGTGCTGCTGGTCGGCCCGATGCCGACACCGGCGGTCGCGATGCTGACCAAATCCATGCGCGCCGATCTCGGCGTCATGATCTCGGCTTCGCACAATCTGTTCGAGGACAACGGCATCAAGCTGTTCGGCCCGCAGGGCTTCAAGCTCTCCGACGACGTCGAGAGGCAGATCGAGCAGCTGCTCGACGAATCCCTCGACAAGCGTCTCGCACAGAGCGCGAGCCTGGGTCGCGCCCGCCGCATCGACGGCGTGCATGACCGCTACATCGAATTCGCCAAGCGCACGCTGCCGCGCGATCTGTCGCTCGACGGGCTGCGCGTCGTGATCGATTGCGCCAATGGCGCCGCCTACAAGGTGGTGCCGGAGGCGCTATGGGAATTGGGTGCGGATGTGGTGCCGATCGGCGTCGAGCCCGACGGCTTCAACATCAACAAGGAATGCGGCTCCACCTCGCCGGAAGCCTTGTCGAAGAAAGTGCGCGAGATGCGCGCCGACATCGGCATTGCGCTCGACGGTGACGCCGATCGCGTCATTCTGGTCGACGAGCGCGGCCATCTGGTCGACGGCGACCAGCTGCTCGCGGTGATCGCGCAAAGCTGGAAGGAGGACGGCCGGCTGTCGCGGCCGGGCATCGTCGCCACCGTGATGTCCAATCTCGGCCTCGAGCGCTTCCTCAACGGGCAGGGGCTCGATCTCGTCCGCACGCCGGTCGGCGACCGCTACGTGCTCGAGCAGATGCTCAGCGGCGGCTACAATCTCGGCGGCGAGCAGTCCGGCCACATCATCCTGTCCGACTACGCGACCACCGGCGACGGCTTCGTTGCGGCCCTGCAGGTGCTGGCGGTGGTGCAGAAGCTGCGCCGCCCCGTCTCCGAAGTCTGCCACCGCTTCGATCCGCTGCCGCAGATCCTGAAGAACGTGCGCCACAAGGGCGGCAAGCCGCTCGACGATTCCGACGTCAAGTCGGCGATCTCCGACGGCGAGAAGCGCCTCAACGGCCACGGCCGCCTCCTGATCCGCTCCTCCGGCACGGAGCCTGTGATCCGCGTCATGGGCGAAGGCGAGGACCGCATCCTGGTCGAGGACGTCGTCGATACCATCGTCTCCGCGCTGGGCCAGGCGGCGGCATGAGGGCTCTTCGTTCTCCCCTTGCGGGAGAAGGTGGCGCGAAGCGCCGGATGAGGGGTTCTATCGCCGCCCCCAACTGCCAGAGAGACTCGCGGAGGCAGACCCCTCACCCGTCTCGCCGCTGACGCGGCGATCCACCCTCTCCCACAAGGGGTCCCACAACGGGAGAGGGTAAGTCCCGCGCATTCCAGCCATGGGCGATTGGCGGTGGATCGGCTGCAGCTTGCATCGTAATGAGCGGATGCTTCGCTGCGCCTGCCGGGATTGCTGCATTGAACAAGCCTGTCGTCGTCTCAGAGGAAACACTGACCGAGCCCGTTGTCGTCAACGACGTGGCACCCGCCAAAGCGCCAGGGCCGGTCTACGTGGTGCTCGCCGGCATCAGCGTCTCGCACTTCCTCAACGACACCATGCAGTCGCTGATCGCCTCGGTCTATCCGATCCTGAAGGACACCTATGCGCTCGATTTCGCGCAGATCGGCATGATCACGCTGGCCTTCCAGTTCACGGCCTCGCTGCTCCAGCCGGTGGTCGGGCACTACACTGACAAGAAGGCGCAGCCCTATTCGCTGGCGATCGGCATGGCCTCGACCTTCTTCGGCCTCTTGCTGCTCAGCGCCGCGCATCAATACCTCGTCATTCTCATCGCTGCTGCGCTGGTGGGTCTCGGCTCGGCGGTGTTTCACCCGGAGTCCGCGCGCATCGCGCGGCTCGCCTCCGGCGGCCGCTACGGCTTTGCGCAATCGGTGTTCCAGCTCGGCGGCAGTTTCGGCACCTCGATGGGGCCGGTGCTCGCCGCGCTCATCGTCGTGCCGTTCGGGCAGGGCAGCATCGCCTGGTTCTCTTCGATCGCCTTCCTCGCGATCCTCATCCTGTGGCGCATCGGCCGCTGGTACGCGCCGCAGATCACGGCGAAGAAGGCAGCCCCCGTTCACAGCCAGCCGGGCGGTCCGAGCTCGCGCCGTGTCGCGGTCGCGCTGCTCGTCCTGGTCGCGCTCTTGTTCTCCAAGCAGCTCTACGTGTCGAGCCTGTCGAGCTACTACATTTTCTACTTGATCGACCGCTTCGGCGTGTCGACGCAGGCTGCGCAGATCTATCTTTTCATCTTCCTCGCGGCGAACGCCGTGGGTGCGTTTCTCGGTGGTCCCTTGGGCGACCGCTTCGGCCGCAAGATCGTGATCTGGATCTCGATCCTCGGCGCGCTGCCGTTCACGCTGGCGCTGCCCTATGCCGGCCTCTATGCGAGCGCGGTGCTCAGCGTCGTCATCGGCCTGATCATCTCCTCGACGACGTCGTCGATTATCGTGTTCGCGCAGGAGCTGGTGCCGCATCGCTTCGGCATGATCTCCGGCGTGTTCTTCGGTGTCGCCTTCGGCATCGGTGGGCTGGGCGCGGCCGTGCTCGGCAAGCTCGCCGACCACACCTCGATCGCTTTCGTCTATCAGGTCTGCGCTTTTCTGCCGGCGATCGGCCTGCTTGCGGTGTTCCTGCCCAGGCTGCCTCGGCACGCGCGTTAACACATCCTCTTTTCCCCGCGTTGCGGTTCACACATCGTTAGGGAATGCGGCGAAGACAGTCGCATTTGGCGCTGCATTTTTGCAACGCTGGCGCGGCGCGCGCGTGTACGGTCAGAAAAAATCAACCTTAAAAATTAGGGTTAAGTGGCGCTTAAACATTTGGTGCCATCGTCCTCCCGTGAGTTTCCAGAACGTGAGGCGGCTGCATTTTGCCTCACCGGCCATAAGGACGAAGCCAATGCGTAGCGTTAAGTCTCTCCTCACCGCGGGTGCGGCAACCCTGATCTCGTCGATGGCATTCGCCGCCGATATGCCGATCGCGGCGCCCCCTCCGATGTACGCGCCGCCGGCCCCGCCCGCCGATTTCGGCGGCTGGTATCTGCGCGGTGATATTGGCATGACCAACCAGAGTGCCAAGCGCATCGACAGCGCCCTGCCGGCTGGGTATCAGAAGTCGACTGAGGGACTCGGCTTCGACTCTTCGCCACTGTTCGATCTCGGCGTCGGCTATCGCTTCAACAATTGGTTCCGTGCGGACGTGATCGGCCAGTACCGGGGCAAGGCTAACCTGCACGGTGCGGACAACGTCATTGGACCCGGCTTCGTCGGCACAAACAATTACAGCGGGAGCAAGTCCGAGTGGGTCGTCATGGCGAATGCCTATGTCGATCTCGGCACCTGGTGGTGCATCACCCCGTTCATCGGCGCCGGCGTCGGCGGCTCCTACAACAAGATCAGTGGCTTCCGTGACGACGGCGTTTCTTATAGCGCCGCGCTGACCCCGACTCCGAGCAACAGCGTCGCCTACTTCGCAGACAGCGGAAAGTGGAACTTCGCCTGGGCCGCTCATGCCGGTCTCGCCTACAAGGTCAATCCCGGGTTCACCGTCGAACTGGCCTACAGCTACATGAACCTCGGCGACGCGGCGCCTGGCAACTACCGCTTGTTCGACAACAGTGCCTCCGGTCCGACCTCTATCAAGATCAGGGAGCTCACCTCGCACGACGTTAAGCTCGGCGTGCGCTGGGATCTCAACAGTCCGCCGGTCTACGCGCCGCCGCCGCTCATCACCAAGGGCTGATCGGCAGCCTCATCGCTTAAAGTCTCTTAACGGCGCGGGATCATCCCGCGCCGTTTTGCTTTGCGTTTTTTTCATTGCTGACGGAGGCGGGCGCCCCGGCCGCAACCATTGGTTAAGGTTAACAAGCCATGATCACCGGTGAAAGTTCGAGTTCGATGGAGCGTTGCAATGCGTGGGCTTTTGTGGGCAGCGGTGATGTTGGGGACGGTGTCTGCCGCGCAGGCGGCCGACATGCCGGACCTGCCGATCCTGCGCGGCGGCTTCACCGATGGCCTGTCGAAGTCATCTTATCCTTGGGATGGCTTTTATGTCGGCGGCCAGTTCGGTTTCGCCACGACCGACATCGATTTCAGCCACGCGCCGAAATCGATGACCGACTTCATGCTGCGCAACAGCATCCTTCAAGAGCCGGTCGGCGGATGGTCGCTGCTGCCGAAGAACCACGTGCAGTCGACCGGGTTCGGCGCATATGTGGGTCGCAACTGGCAGATTTATGATGCCCTGATGGGCATCGAAGCCAATTACAGCTACATGAACAATATATCGAGTTCGGCCAGCGACTCCATGACGCGCATTCTCGACGGTGAGACAGCTCCGGCGGGCCATACCTATACCTATGTCACCTCGCTCGGTGGTGGCGCTTCGCTGAAGCTGAAGGATTATGCCACATTCCGCGGCCGAATCGGATGGGATGGTGGTGACTTCATGCCCTATGCCTTTGCCGGTCTGGCAATCGGGCGCGCCGAAGTTTCGCGATTCGCGACTGTGTCCTACATCAAGCATGACGACTACGATACGTCCGTCACAGTGGGCGGTGTCACCGCCACGACGCATCATCAGGACACGATTGATACGGGCGCCTGGTTGAGCGCTGAGCAGCGCGTGAACGCATTCATGTACGGATGGACCGCCGGTATAGGCGTCGAATACGCGATCTACAGCAACTTCCTCCTTCGCGCCGAATGGGAGCACGTCGGCTTCTCGAACGTGAAGGACATTTCCGTCGGCCTGAACAACTTCCGCGTGGGTGCCGGCTACAAGTTCTGATCCTCGCGCCTTCGGTTGACAACTTTCTCGCCTCCTGATGCTCTGTGGCTCCAGAGCAGGGCGGCAGCGATGAAGATCTATGGCGATAGCAATTCCGGAAATTGTCTGAAGGTGAAGTGGGTCTGCGATCATCTCGCATTGCCCTATCAGTGGATCGAGATCGACACGCGCAAGGGCGAGACGCGCACGCCGCAATTCCTGAAGATGAACGGCGCCGGCCAGGTGCCCACCGTCGCGTTCGACGACGGCCGCACGCTGGCGCAATCCAATGCCATCATCCGCTATCTCGCACGCGACAGCGCCCTCGTTCCGCGCGACGCCTTCATCGCGGCCAAGATGGACGAATGGCTGTTCTGGGAGCAGTACAGCCACGAGCCCTATATCGCTGTGTGCCGCTTCCTCCTGGTCTATCTCGGCAAGCAGGCGTCCGAGCTCGATCCTGAGAAGGTCAAGCGCGGTTATGCGGCGCTCGACCGCATGGAGCAGCATCTAGCGGCCAGCCGCTTCCTCGCCGGTGAGGCGGTTTCGCTCGCGGATGTCTCGCTGCTCGCCTATACCCGCGTTGCGCATGAGGGCGGCTTCGATCTCGGCCGCTTTGCGGCCGTCCGCCGCTGGATCGACCAGACTGAGGCCTTTCTCGGCCTTGCGCCGGCGCGCTGAGTCTGGAGTATCGCGCATGAACGCCGAAGCCGTCTCCATTCGCCGCGCGCGCCGCGACGACGTCGCCGTGATCGTTGCAATGCTCGCCGATGATCATCTCGGACGCGCGCGCGAGCGCGTGGAGGATCCGCTGCCCGCCGCCTATTACGCAGCATTCGCGCGGGTCGAGCGCGATCCCAATCTGACGCTTGTGGTCGCCGAGAGCGAGGGCAGGGTGGTCGGCTGCCTGCAACTCGCGATCCTGCCCGGCATCAGCTCGCAAGGCGGCGTGCGCGGTTTGCTCGAAGACGTCCGCGTTGCTTCCGATTGTCGCAGCCGCGGTATCGGCGAGCGGTTGGTGCAATGGGCGGTTGCGGAAGCAAAAGCACGCGGCTGCAATCTCGTCGAACTGCTGACGCATCAGACGCGCGTCGATGCGCAGCGCTTCTACAAGCGGCTCGGCTTCACGGCGAGTCATGTCGGTATGACTGTCCGCTTTTGACGCAGCGTGACGCAGGCGTTGCGCGATCAGCGGAATCGGATCGCGCATTCGTTCGTGTTAAGAGCCGGTAAACTACGCGTTCGTCGTTCACATTGATGAAGGAACGAACGGTGCTACGGCAGCGTCAGACACCGAGCTCGGTCGGTTCGGGGATTTCGATGACAAGCTATTCGATGATCAAGGTCGGCAACGACTATGTCGTGCAGGCCAATGACAAATGCATTTTGAAGGTCGGCAGCCGCCGCAGAGCCGCGCAATTGATCAGCGAAGCCACGGACTTGCTGAATGCGCTCGCTGCCGTCGAATCCCCTGATCTTGCGCCGGAGGCGCCTTCACTCCGCCGTGAGACGCCGGAACTTCCTTGACTGGTCTGCCCGACTCCCGTATCAGCCGCGGCGGGACACCTCCCCCCAACGGGAGGCTTACTATCTGGAAGGGTAGATTATGACTGTAGCGAAGCCCGCTTCGCGGCCGAACGTGCCGCATTTCTCCTCCGGCCCCTGCGCCAAGCGCCCCGGATGGAACGCCCAAAATCTCAAGGACGCAGCCCTCGGCCGCTCGCATCGCGCGAAGGTGGGCAAGGCCAAGCTCAAGCTCGCGATCGATCTGACGCGCGAAGTGCTCGAGGTCCCCGCCGATTACCGCATCGGCATCGTGCCGGCCTCGGATACCGGCGCGGTCGAGATGGCGCTGTGGTCGCTGCTTGGTGCGCGGCCCGTCACCACGCTTGCCTGGGAATCCTTCGGCGAGGGCTGGGTCAGCGATATCGTCAAGGAATTGAAGCTCAAGGACGTCACCAAGCTGAACGCAGCCTATGGTGAGATCCCCGATCTCTCCAAGGTGGATCCCAAGAGCGACGTCGTCTTCACCTGGAATGGGACCACGTCAGGCGTGCGCGTGCCGAACGCGGACTGGATCAGCGCCACTCGCGAAGGACTCACGATCTGCGACGCGACCTCGGCCGCATTCGCGCAGCCGCTCGATTTCGCAAAACTCGACGTCGTCACCTTCTCCTGGCAGAAGGCGCTCGGCGGCGAAGCCGCCCACGGCATGCTGATCCTGTCGCCGCGTGCGGTGGAGCGGCTCGAGACCTACAAGCCGGCCTGGCCGCTGCCGAAGATCTTTCGCATGACCAAGGGCGGCAAGATCAACGAAGGCATTTTCGTCGGCGAGACCATCAACACGCCCTCGATGCTCTGCGTCGAGGATTATCTCGACGCGCTGAACTGGGCCAAGTCGATCGGCGGCCTCAAGGCGCTGATCGCGCGTGCCGACGCCAACACCAAGGTGCTCGCCGACTGGAAGGCGAAGACGCCCTGGATCGACTTCCTGGCGAAGGATCCTTCGATCCGCTCCAACACTTCGGTGTGCCTCAAGTTCACCGATCCCGCGATCACCTCGCTCTCCGAGGACGCGCAGGCCGAGTTCTCTAAGAAGCTGGTCGCGCTGGTCGAGAAGGAAGGCGCAGGCTACGACTTCGCCTATTACCGCGATGCGCCGGCCGGCCTGCGCATCTGGTGTGGCGCCACCGTCGAAGCCAAGGACGTCGAGCTGCTGACGCAGTGGATCGACTGGGCCTTTGCCGAGACCAAGGCCGCTCTGCCCAAGGCGGCGTGAGCAGGTTTCACTCGTCGCGTTATCTCAACTCGTCATGGCCGGGCTTGACCCGGCCATCCATCGATCAAGAGAGATGGCTCCGCCGGTCAAGCCCGCGGATGACGTTCCGTAAATGCAGCCCGCACCCACGGATCACACCCATGACTAAACCCAAAGTTCTCATTTCCGACGCGCTCTCTCCCGCCGCCGTGCAGATCTTCAAGGACCGCGGCGTCGACGTCGACTTCCAGCCCAACCTCGGCAAGGACAAGGACAAGCTCGCCGAGATCATTGGCGATTACGACGGCCTTGCGATCCGCTCCGCGACCAAGGCGACCGCCAAGATCATCGAGAAGGCGACGAGGCTGAAAGTGATCGGCCGCGCCGGCATCGGCGTCGACAATGTCGAGATTCCCGCCGCCACGGCCAAGGGCATCATCGTGATGAACACGCCGTTCGGTAATTCGATCACGACCGCCGAGCACGCCATCACCCTGATGCTGGCGCTCGCCCGCGAGATCCCGCAGGCCGACGCCTCGACCCAGGCCGGCAAGTGGGAGAAGAACCGCTTCATGGGCGTCGAGATCACCGGCAAGGTGTTAGGCGTCGTCGGCTGCGGCAATATCGGCTCGATCGTGGCCGATCGCGCGCTCGGCCTGCGCATGAAGGTGATCGCCTTCGATCCGTTCCTGTCGCCGGAGCGCGCCAAGGACATCGGCGTCGAGAAGGTCGAGCTCGACGATCTCCTCAAGCGCGCCGACTTCATCACCCTGCACACCCCGCTCACCGAGAAGACCAGGAACATCATCGACGCGGCCGCGATCGCCAAGATGAAGAAGGGCGTGCGCCTGATCAACTGCGCCCGCGGCGGCCTCGTCGACGAGCAGGCGGTGGTCGATGCGCTCAATTCCAAGCACATCGCCGGCGCCGCCTTCGACGTCTTCGTCGAGGAGCCCGCAACCAAGAACGTGCTGTTCGGCCATCCTAACGTAATCTGCACGCCGCATCTCGGCGCCTCCACCACGGAAGCGCAGGAGAACGTTGCGCTCCAGGTCGCCGAGCAAATGTCGGACTATCTGCTCACCGGTGCGATCTCGAACGCGGTCAACTTCCCCTCGATCACCGCGGAAGAAGCGCCGAAGCTGAAGCCGTTCATCGCGCTCGCCGAGAAGCTCGGCTCGTTCGCGGGCCAGCTCACCGAGAGCGGCATCCTCAAGGTCGAGATCACCTATGAAGGCCACGTCGCCGAGATGAAGATCAAGGCGATCACCTCCGCGGTGCTTTCGGGTCTGCTGCGACCGATGCTGGGCGAGGTCAACGTGGTGTCCGCGCCGGTCGTCGCCAAGGAGCGCGGCATGGTGGTGGACGAGATCGTGCGCGCAGCGCAGAGC
The DNA here is from genome assembly GCF_023073735.1 of Bradyrhizobium sp. 160. Classification (NCBI taxonomy): domain Bacteria; kingdom Pseudomonadati; phylum Pseudomonadota; class Alphaproteobacteria; order Hyphomicrobiales; family Nitrobacteraceae; genus Bradyrhizobium; species Bradyrhizobium sp. 160. Next base: position 552,951 of record NZ_JADPKD010000067.1, on the reverse strand, counting down.
GACTATGAGAGCCTGATCACCGTCACCGTCACCACCGAGCGGCAGGAGCGGTCGGTCTCGGGCACCGTCTATGCCGATGGCAAGCCGCGCCTCGTCGACATCAAGGGCATCCGCGTCGATGCCGAGTTCGGCAAGTCGATGATCTACGTCACCAACGAGGACAAGCCGGGCTTCATCGGCAAGTTCGCGAGCCTGCTCGGCGACGCCAAGATCAACATCGCCACGTTCCATCTCGGCCGCGTCGCGCCCGGCAGCGATGCCATTGCCCTGGTCGAGGTCGACGGCGCCGTGCCGGCCGATTTGCTCGCCAAGGTGCAGGCGCTGCCGCAGGTCAAGCAGGCCAAGGCGCTGACGTTCTGATCCTTCACCTCTCCCGTAGGGAGAGGTCGGATCGCATCGAAAGATGCGATCCGGGTGAGGGGTTAGGCTCTCACCGAATGCTGCGGCCCTCACCCGGATTGCTCAGGCGCGCAATTGCGCGCCATGGCAATCCGACCTCTCCCCGCTGGGGAGAGGTGACTCACACCAGCCATTTGAGTCTGATGAGTCTGATCCTTCGTCGCGCCGCCGACATATTCCGACCCGCGGAACAACGCCGCCTCCGTCACCGGAGGCGGCGTTTTTATTTCTCCCGCCTCGGCCAAACTTTGTGTACCAATGGCGGTAAGGACGCTCCGTTCAAAATCGTTCGACAAGGGAGAAACACATGCGTGAAGCCGTCATCGTTTCCTATGCGCGCACCGGCCTGGCCAAGTCCGGCCGCGGCGGGTTCAACATCACGCCGCCGATGTCGCTCGCCGCCCACGCCATCCAGCACGCGGTGAAGCGCGCCGGCGTCGAAAAGGACTATGTCGAGGACTGCTATCTCGGCAATTGCGCTCATGGCGCGCCGAACATCGGCCGTCAGGCCGCGCTGCTCGCCGGCCTGCCGAAGTCCACCGCCGGCGTGTCGGTGAACCGCTTCTGCTCCTCGGGGCTTCAGACCATCGCGATGGCTGCCAACTCGATCCGCTCCGACGGTGCCGACTGCATCGTTGCCGGCGGCGTTGAGAGCATCTCGATTCCGGGCGGCGGCTCGCCGAAGGAATCGATCGATCCGGAATTGCTCAAGGTCGCCCCTGACATCTTCATGGCGATGATCGATACCGCCGACATCGTCGCGGAACGCTACAAGCTCAGCCGCGAATATCAGGACGAGTTCTCGCTGGAATCGCAGCGCCGCATGGCCGCGGCGCAGCAGGCCGGCAAGTTCAAGGACGAGATCGTCCCGATGAAGACCAAGATGAAGGTCGTCGACAAGCAGACCAAGGCGGAGTCGATCGTCGATTACGTCGTCGATCGCGACGAGTGCAACCGGCCCGACACCACGATGGAGGGCCTTGCCAAGCTCGAGCCGGTGAAGGGCCCCGGCAAATACGTCACCGCCGGCAATGCCAGCCAGCTCTCCGATGGCGCCGCCGCCGTGGTGCTGATGGAAGCCAAGGACGCCGAGAAGCGCGGCCTCAAGCCGCTCGGACGCTTCGTCGCCTGGGCGACCGCGGGCTGCGAGCCCGACGAGATGGGCATCGGCCCCGTGTTCGCGATTCCGAAGCTCTTGAAGCGCACCGGGCTCAAGATCGACGACATCGATCTATGGGAGCTCAACGAGGCCTTCGCCAGCCAGTGCCTGTATTGCCGCGACAAGCTCGGCATCGATCCCGCCAAGTACAACGTCAACGGCGGCTCGATCGCGATCGGGCATCCCTTCGGCATGACCGGCGCGCGGCTCACCGGCCATCTGCTCCAGGAAGGGGCACGCCGCAAGGCCAAGTGGGGCGTGGTGACGATGTGCATCGGCGGCGGCCAGGGCGGCGCCGGCCTGTTCGAGATCTATCACTGAGACTTCGAGATCTATCACTGAGACCAACGCAAGCATTGTGTAGGGCACGGCGCGACAAGCGCCGTGCCCTTTCGTTTGAGCGACAGCATGGCAGACCTGGTTCCTGCAACCGAAGGCTTTATTCCGGCTGGTTTGGAAATCTTCACGGTGTCGGGCGTTTACGCGCGAAGGGGCAAGCGGAGGAGAAACGCTCATGCGAACGACAATGGCAGTCATCCTTATCGCGGCCCCGCTGATGGCGGGGCCGGCAATCGCGCAGCAGGCAACACCTAACCAGAACGTGCAGAGCGAGGCGGACAAAGGCCTCAAGACGCAGAATTCCGGCGCCTCGGGCTACGTTGGAGAGCAGGACAAGCCGGGCTCGGCCGCGACCGCGCCGGGAGATCACACGCGCACGGACAGCAGCAGCGGTGTCGCTACCGCGCCCAGCGCGCAGAACTCGGGGACGGGTATCGCTGGGGCTCCCGGCAACAAGAACGGTCCTCCCGCTCGCACCGGAACGGTTGGCTCAAATTCGCAAAACCCGACCGTCCAGCAGCAGGATACCTCGAACATCAAGGGCTTGCCGGGCAACAAGAGCGGCCCGCCGGCCAAGCGCTGAGAGCGGCGTGAAGGAGGGCCGGTCCGTTGGAACCGACCCTCCGCAGAATGCCCACTCACGCCTTCGCCAGCGCCGGCGCGAACACCACTTCGATCAGCGTGCCGGAATTGCCCGCGCTCTTGATGTTGAACTGGGCGCGGTTGGCTTCGACCAGCGCCTTGGTCAGCGATAGGCTGAGCGCGGAGCTGTCCGCGGCATCGCCAGGCGGCGGAGTGCGGAACGGCTCCATCGCGGCGGCGACTTCGCGTTCGCTGAGGCCATGGCCGGTGTCGCGGATGCGCAGCGCGATCTCGCCGCGATCGGTCAGCGCGGTCGAGACGATGACCTGGCCGCCGGCGCTCGCAAGCCGGATCGAGTTCGAGATCAGGTTCACGGTGATCTGCCGCATTGCGCGCGCATCCACCGTGACCTGCGGCAGCGCATGCGCCAGCGAGGTGCGGATGATGATGCGCTCGCGATTAGCCTGCGGCTGCATCACCACGACGCAGGCCTCGACGAGGTCGTTGAGATTGAGGTTGGCGAAATTGAGGTCGAGCTTGCCGGTCTCGATCCGCGACAGCTCCAAGAGATCGTCGATGATCGCGATGACGCGCTCGCCGGAGGCGCGGATGTCCTTCATGTATTCGCCGTAGCGCTCGTTGCCGAGCGCGCCGAAACGCTCGGAGATCATCACCTCGGCGAAGCCGATGATGGCGTTGAGCGGGGTGCGGATCTCGTGGCTGATCCGCGCCAGCATGTCGGCCTTGGCCGTCGCTGCGCCGTCGGCGAGACGGCGGGCCCGCGTCAGCTCGCTCTCGCCCTTCTTGCTCTGCGAGAGATCGCGGAACACGGCGAAGAAGTTCGGGCCGTCCGGCCGTGTGCGGCCCATGATCATCGCGAGCGGAATGACGCCGCCCTTCTTCTCGCGGCCCAGCACCTCGCGGCCGTGGTCGAGCAGGCTCGCAATGTCCTGGCTCTTCAGGCTTTCGAGATAGTCGGCGACGATCTGCTGGCTCTCAGGGGCGAACAGCGTCGCCAGATTCTGCTCGAGCAGGGCTTCACCGTCATAGCCGAACAGCGCCTCGGCGCTGCGGTTGCAGGCGTGGATGTTGCCTTCCGCATCGAACATCACGATGCCCTCGGCCGTGGTGTCCAGGATCGCGGCGAGATCCTCGGCGTCGGCATCGCCGGCCGCGGGCTCGAGCTCGGGCGCAAAGGGCAAGGATTCGGAGACAATCGTCTCGGCGATATCGGGCGCGGCGACCATTGGCGCAGCCTGCGGCAGCGCGCAGATCAGCGCATGCGCGCTCTCGCCGTCCCAGTCGATCGTGTGCAGATGCGCTTCCGTGGTCGCAAGCGGCGCTTGGCCGTTCGCGATGGCCGCGCTGATCGTCACCGGCGTGCCTGCTTGCGACGTGCTGCTGGCCGCAGACACGCCCGGCTCGACATAGAGCGCGTCCAGCCCGCCGGCATCCTCCAGCGCGCTCAGGTCTTGATAGCCCATGCGCGCGAGGAAGGCAGGGTTGGCGTAGAGCAGGCGGTCGAGGCGATAGATCAGGATGCCGGTCGGCAACAGGTCGAGCAGCGCGCGGTCGCGCGCGGGCTCGCCGCGTGCCGGCGGCGCCGGCTCGGTCAGCCATTCGGCCGCAGCCTGCGGCGCCTCGGGCCCAGGCGCGGGTGGTTCGGGCGCGATCTCGGCGGCCGGCGGCTCGGACGTGTCGGCGGCGATCGTCTCGCGGTCGCGCTCGAGCCGCTCGGATAATTGCCGGGCGAGCTCGTTGAACGCGCTGTTCTCGACCGGCGTCAGCGTCGGCGAGCGTGCATCGCCATGCGGGCGGAACGGCACGACATTCGGAGGCGGCGTTTCCACTGGCGTTTCCGGATCGGTTGGATGTGAATTCGCGTCGGGTGTGGGGTCGGGCAGTTCGGCTTCAGCCTCGGGCGCAGGCGGCGCGATCGGCGGAGGCGGCGTCGCTGCCTCGGCCTCCGGCTCCGGCTCGACGCTTTCGGCGGACAGGCCGTGCTGCGCCGGCGCTTCGGCCAGCCGCTCGAAGCGGCGGAGCGCCTCGAGCCGGTTGAGGCCGTCAAGATCGCGGCAGACGCCAAAGCCTTTGAAGCCGGCGAAATTCCGCTCCCGATCGTAGATCGGCAGGCCCGCGAGCTCGACCGGCAGATGCTCGCCGCCATCGGCGGGCCAGTTCACGGTGATGCCGGCCCAGGTGTCGTGGCTCTCGAGCGCCTCTGCGATGCGCCCGTCGGGATCGAGCGCAAATTCCGCGGCGATCTCGCGCCAGGGGCGGCCGAAGCCGGCGGCGGTGTGCGGACCGATGAGACGGATGAATTCGTCGGAGCGAAGCACAAAGCGTCCCTCGGCATCCATCTGCCAGAGGAAGCGCAGCGGATGCTGACGCGGTGCGGGCGTCTTCTCGTGGCCCGGCGGCGGCTCGACCATGCCGATAGTGATCGGCGCCGGCCGCGGCGACACAATGGCCTGGGCGCAGTTTTCAACCGGAGTTTTGGCCGCGGCCTCCGCGGTCTGCTCGGGCGCCGGTTCTTGCACGGCCTCCACGGCCGCTTCGCTCACGGCCGGTTCGGGCGCGGGCGTCGTCGTCGCGGCTATGTCGGATGTTTCGATCGGCTCAGCGAAGGCGTCGAACAATGCGATCCCGGCCTCCGCATCCAGCGATGACGGCTCGTTCGTCATTGCGGCGTCCTGCGCCGCTTCGACCGGGGTTTCGGCAGCAGCGTCCAATACGCTTTCGGGCGCAGACGCTGCGGACGCCTGTTGCGCGGCGCTGGGCTCGATCAGCGCGACAAGGCCGACATCGGCGCCCGTGCCGACCCGTTGCAGCACCATCTGGCCGATGCCGATCGGCGTCGCGGCGCGGCCGCAGGTCAGCGCTTCGCTGCGGGCCCGGTCGAGGCCCGCTTCGCCGAGATCGCGAAAGCCGAGGAGAGAACGGGCGGCCTCGCTGGCGCCGACGAACAGGCCGTCAGGCGCGAACGCGGCCATCGGCACCTTGGCGCCGTCGACGAGACGAAGCAGCCGCTCGAGCAGCGGCATGCTGCGCAGCGACGGGTCCATCGCGGCGACGAGCACGCCATGGCTGCCATCGGCGAAGTCGAGGCGGGCGCAGGCGCAGGTCATCAGCATGCCGAGCCGGGCGCCGAAGCCGCGCAGCCGTTCGAGCCGCACAGTGCCGGTCGGCGGCAGGCTGCGGGCGAGCCGGGCAACCTGGCGGCGGTGGCTGTCCGCCGGGCCGAACGTCCGCTCCGCGAGGGCTGTGGCATGGGCCGCGCCGAACAGTTTTGCGCCGACCGGATTGGCCCAGAGCACGCGCGTGCCGTCGATCGACCAGAGCCAGGCGGGCAGCGGAGAGGTCGCGTGCACGGCCAGCCGGGGATCGCCCACGCCTCGCAACTGGAAATCCGAACTCTTCATCCGACCGGCTTTAAGTCCCGCTTGTCAGCATCGCGTTAAGGCTGCCGCGAATGACAGCCTTAAGAAAGGGTTAGTATCGCCCGCGCCCGCGCGCAGGTCCACGGCTCCGGCCCTTCGCGCACGGCCCAAAGCCGCGATAACCTTAATCCAGCCGACCCCGCAAGCCGCAGCGCCGTGGCATCCAAGGGATTCGCGGGACGACCCTCATCATCCCGGTTGACGGAAGAGACTCGCTCGTTGCCACGACGAAGGTCCGTTCCCTCCCCCCTTGTGGGGGAGGGCTAGAGAGGGGGGAGCCCAGGAAAAGGTGCCACCTGTTGATGCTGCACCCAAGCCGATGCCCTCCGGAAAGCCCCCGAGTGGGACTCCCCTGCCCCTGCCCAAGGGAGGGAACGATAGAGTGGATCTCTCTGGCTAGCCAACAACGCACCCGGCTACCTCAACCACCGGCTTCCCAATCGGGAACCTCACCCGCAGCGGGATTAAATTATCGCAACGCACCCTCCTGGCACATTGCGATGCACAATGTTGACACGATGCGCTGCCATAGTCTTGGGCGCTGGGCGAGCCATCTCATTTGTTTCGCGTTTCCAGTCTTCGTACCCGCTGAATGCGAGGGCCCAAATTGGGGCCGGCGGGCGCGCCAGAAGGCTCACTCCATTTTTTCATTTAGCGTGAGGGACAACATGACAGGTGCGACTGATCCGTTTTCTGCCTCGATCATTCCGTTCGAGGTTCCCGAGCAGATGCGTGCGTTCGCCGAAAAGGGCGTGTCGCAGGCCCGCGAGAACTACGCCAAGTTCAAGGACGCCGCCGAAACCCACAACGGCACCGTGGAAGCCGTGTTCACCTCCGCCAGCAAGGGCGCGAGCGAGTACACCGCCAAGCTGGTCGAGTTCATGAAGGCCAATACCAGCGCCCAGCTGGACTTTGCCCAGCAGCTGTTCGGCCTCAAGTCGCCGGCCGAAGTGCTGGAGCTGTGGACCGGCCATACCCGCAAGCAGTTCGAGACCTTGCAATCCCAGGCCAAGGAGCTGGTCGAGCTCAGCCAGCGCGTCGCCGCCGAGACCGCCGAGCCGATCAAGGCCAGCGCCGAGAAGTTCTACAAGCCCGCCGCCTGAAGCGGACCAGACTTGAAGTGATTGAGAAACCCGGGCCGAAAGTCCCGGGTTTTCTTTGGAACGACGCTGCGGGCGATGCGGCTTGGGTTAATCGACCTGCGCCAAGAATTCGGACGACCTCTCCCCGCTGGGGAGAGGTGAACAAGGCCCAGCCGATCGATCTCATTTTCTCGCCCTGGAGAGGGGCAAATATCGGGTTTTGCGGCCTTGCCAAAAACGCCGGTTGCACCTAGTTTCCGCCCCGTCCAGCCCCCTCGGCACCGGCCCTTACCTGAGGGCGTCCCAAGGCGCGGCTCGCCAGGATGCAGTTGTAGCTCAGTTGGTTAGAGCGCCTGTCTGTGGAACAGGAGGTCGGTGGTTCGAGCCCACCCAACTGTACCAAGCAAAATAAGATCTTACACTGCTTTTGGTCTTTTCTTCCCATATCTGTAGCTACCACCTAGCTAACGTAATGAGCGCTTACTCGGGTAGTTCGATATCCGGCCAGCGCTGCATGAGATTCGAACGGTACCGCTGGAAATTGTCAATTCTGCCGAGAGTGAGGAACATGCGCAGCATGCGTCTGAGAACGAGAACGAGCAGGAAAAGGCCTGACACCAAGAGCCAGATTGCTGCGGGCTTTTCCTGTCCCGGTGAGCCTAGCGGGCCAACCGCTCTTCCAGTGGCAAATCCTAAGAAACCCGCCATGAGGCCTATGAAAGTGTAGAGGCTAATGAAGCCCCAGTGGTTGATTGCATAAATGTATTTATCTCGCTTGCCCGATTTAAAGTCCCTCACGAGCGCGTAACTAGCTAGTGCCTTGCCTTGTTGCGCTCAATGAAGCCTGACTTAAGTTTGCCAAAAGCGGTGCCGATCGTTGGCATCGCGAATGTAGAAAGTATGTTTGTGACGAACCCTAAAATCGTCCCAGCAACTAAGAGCCAAATGTCTTTCGCTTCCATGTGCGCTTCCCCACTCTCAAGTCGCGATGATGGGGATACTAGCCTCCGAATTGTGCGAGCAACGCAAGCTTGCTGAGATGATCCCCAGATTCGGGGTGCCCAAATTCGGGAATTTTCTACGTCGTGCCGGCGCTAGGCCCCGCTCGCGTCGTTCACGATTCCGGCCGAAAGCCACCTACGATTACAATGTGCCGGGGAAAACTGATTCGGGGCAGTATGGTGCAGACGAAAGCCAAAAGGCCGCGTCGCCTCAAGCGCGAGGCACTTGTTTTTGCGCACCTTGAGCGGGTTTCAAAGAACCTCTTAATCGATCACCCCGACATTGTGCGGGAACTGATCGGCCGGAACGCAGGGGTTTACGCCCTCTATCGCAAAAACAAGCTCTATTACGTCGGTCTCGCCAGCGCCCTGCGCAACCGACTGACCGCACACGGAAAGAACCGACACGGAAATTCCTGGGACCACTTCTCGGTTTACCTGACAATTCGCGATCAGCACCTCAGAGAGATTGAAGCGCTGTTGCTGCGAATTACGCGCCCTCCCGGCGCAAAACAATCAGGCAAGCTAGCGCAATCACGCGATCTAAAGCGCCAGATAAAGCGATCGATACGTTCGAAACAAGCTAAGCAAATGTCGTCGCTCTTTGATTGGGGGCCTATCCGAGATGACGATGAGATACCCGCGAAAGTACGCGGAGAGACTGAGTTAGTACGGCTCCTTCCAACGGGAGCCACACTACGCGCGGACTACAAGGGGAAGATATTCAAGGCCCGCGCACGCCGAGATGGCACCGTCCGCTACAGAGGCAAAACCTACAGCTCTCTGAGCTTAGCCGGCAGAGCCGTCGTACGGCGAGCCATTAACGGCTGGTGGTTCTGGAAAATCGAACGCGGCAAAGGCAATTGGGAGCGGCTCACTAAAATCAGGCGCGCCGGTACTCCGATCTATAAGTGAGTTGTGGCGTCGATCCGTCCGTCATGCGACAAAAGAAAAAAAGCAATGTTCATCGATTGAGTGTCACTGTAACTGGCTGCTTCACGAGAACGAGGCAGGCGAATTTTTCCTGACGAAGCTCGGCCGCCAAGAGGTCGAGAAGTGCAACCTTCATAAGGTCGGCTAGCTGATCAGGCTGGTGCTCGGTTTGATTACGACGATGCCTGTAACAATCACGGCAGAAAAATGATCGAAAAGAGTGCTGCGCTCTATCTCGGATGTTTGCGCCGTCGAGGACATGAACTCAGCTCCTTTTTGCAACGCTCGTGGATCGTCCTCACCTTTTTCGCACTGGTGGTGCTTTTCTTCTTTGTCAGCACTGCCACGGACCCAAACTTCTGGGCCGAGCGTACCTTTGACTCCCATGGGTCGATCAAAGAGGTCAAGTTCGACGGCATGAAGATCGCGCAACAAGTCGCGCTCTTCTTGCTTGCCCTCATCGGACTGGCCCTTGCGATCTGGAGATCGATAACGTCACATCGTCAAGCGACGGCATCTCTTGAGCAAGCAAAGACCGCGATTAAACAGGCCGAGATTGCAAGCAAGCAGGCTGAGACTGCCAGCAAGCAAGCCGAGATCGCGGAGAACAATCAGAGGTTCGATAGGTACGCGCGCGCTGCACAGCTGCTAGACAACGAAAAATCAGCCGTCCGCCAAGCCGGCATATACCTCCTTCGCGAGCTTGCTATAGGTGACGAAAAGTACCGGTCTCTCTGCGCAGAGCTGTTGGCTAGTTTCATCCGATCTCACAATACAGATGCGCTTGATGCACTTGTTCCACTTAAGGACATTGAGGCGATGCAGAAACTTGCCGACAAGGCTACGCCAGCAGAAATTGTTGATGCCTTTAAGAGCATCTGCAGGACCCGGCCAGGTGGAATAGATACAGTCAATCTCCAAGGTATTGTGCTCTCCCAATTCCGGCTAGATCACCGCGATCAGCTCGTCAACTTGAACCTAAATCATTCCTATTTAAATCAGCCTCAAATTTATGGGTTGGAGGTACGCTCTTGCGAGCTAGCCAGAGCTACATTTCGGTTCGGCACGTTTCATCAGGTTAACTTTGAGGGGAACGATCTTTACGAGACCAATTTCCATAACATGGACTTTGAGGACGTTCGCTTCAGGGATACGCGATTTTGGAATTGCAGCTTTAACAACTGCACGTTCAAAGATTGCGATATGAGCGGAGCTGCGTTTGTTGATGACTTGGGCGATTTGGCTATGCCTTTTGATGTTGACGCGCTCAAGGACTCGTGGGCGTGGCAAAACAATCTGCCTCGACTAAGTGGGAAATTTGCAGGGGCCGTCTATGACCCTGGCCCTGGTAACAAGTATCGCAATGAGTTTGCTCGAGCACGGGAAAAGCGAAGAGTGTCCGGCAACATCTTCGCTTTTGTTACTCCTGACGAAAGCTGGAAGATTCTCTAGGTAGATGGGTAGATGGTGCCCGAATGCTGTTGCATCAGAGTTGTCGCCCATTCTCAGCGTTAATTGCGGCCGCCGCCGGACGCGAGACAAAGGAGCGGCGGCTCGCAATGCCTACCGCGCCCGGAAATGAGAAGGGCCGCAGGCTGTCGGGGTTTTTCATGAAGATCGGACACTCACCGACTTGTCCGCCCCAGATCGAGGGTATTCGCTAAGCCGCACTGATCCGCTCCGGCTTCTTGGCACCCGCTACGACGATGCCGAGTACGGCGCGCCGGTCCGCGTCCAGCCTGCGAAAGGCTGCGCCTTGCTCTTCGCTGATTTCGATCAGCGCTTCCTCGTCGCGCTCGCGAGCCAGTAGCTCCGCTTCCAGCTCCAGCAGCTTGGCCGCGCGTTCATCTGATGACATCGTGAGCGCTGGGTGCGGTATTCTGCCGATCTCTTCGTGCAGCCGCTTCTCGAAAGCGATAGGGTCGAGCCAAGCGAGCGCAGCGCCAAAATCGAGCTTTGCAGTCCAAGCCCCTCCACCGACGTGTCGAACTGGGCTTGGAAGGGCCGCCCATGATCAAAGGTGCGCTTCGGCCGGCGCCGCTCGCGCTGAGCCGCAACATAAGCTGATGCCTGCTTCTTGAGATCGACGACGATCAATGCGGTGGCCATGCGCCCCTATGACCCCAGCCCGATGATCCTCCGCGCCATGCGCACATTGGCATAGTCGATCATCTTGCCGTCGAGCGTCACCGCGCCCTGGCCTTGCGCCTCGGCGCTCTCCATGGCCTCGACGATCCGCCGTGCCTGCGTCAGTTCCTCGTCCGATGGCATGAACGCACGCAACGTCGGTTCGATCTGGTCGGGATGGATGATTTGTTTGCCGTCAAAGCCCATGGCGGCGGCCTTCTGCGCGCTGCTTTCGGTGAGCCTGGCATCGCGAAAGGCGCCGCACGGGCCGTCGATGGCGCGCAGGCCGAAGGCACGTGCCGCCACCAAGAGGCGCATCATGGGATAGGCGAACAGATCGAGCGGCGCGGACGCGTAGCCGCTTTGCGCCGAGCCGACGTGGCGGTAGCCGTCTGGCGAAATTCCGATGTCGGAGGTGCGGGCCCCGAGCGAGGCCGCGAAGTCGCCGACACCGAGATGAAGCGCGGCGATGCTGTCGTGGCAGGCGGCGAGCGCGTCGACATTGACGAGACCCAGCGCCGTCTCGATCAGCAATTCGAGCGCCACCGGCGCGGGGCGATCCGGCGCAGCCCCGCGCAGCTGGTCGGCAATGGCAACGATGTCGCTGGCGCGCTCCGCCTTCGGCACGATCACCGCATCCAGCCGCGGATGCGCCGCCAGCGCGCGGATCTCCTCTCCGATGAACGAGCTGTCGACGGCGTTGAGCCTGATCGCGATGCGTTTGTTGCCCCAGTCGAGCGATGACAGCGACCGGACAGCTTCCTCCAGCGCAACATCCTTCTCGGATGGCGGCACCGCGTCCTCGAGGTCCATGAACACCGCATCGGCAGCCGAGGCGGCGGCTTTGGCGACAAGGCGGGAGCGATGCGCGGGAACGGCCAGATAGGCCCGCGTCGGCCGCAGTGAGACCATCGTCACGTCTCCCTGGCGAGGCCGAGTTCACCGAGGATGGAATCGTTGTGCTCGCCGACATCAGGCACCGGATCCATCCGCGGCGACAGGCCGGCAATGGTGAGCGCCGGCAGGAAGCTCATCACCGGTCCGCTGGGCGAGCCGACCGTCTGCACCCGCGAGCGCGCGTGGAGTTGCTCATGCTGCAGGAAGGCATCGACCGAGTTCAGATGGGCGTTGGCGATCGAGGCTTCGTCGAGCAGCCGCAGCACCTCTTCGCTGGTCATCGATGCAAAGCGCTGCTCGATATGCGCCTGCAGATCGTCTCGGTTCTGCATGCGCAGCGGATTGGTGCGGAAGCGCAGGTCGTCGGCGAAGCCGGCATCGCCGAGGACGATGCGGCACAGCGACCGCCATTCGCGATCGTTCTGGATGCCGAAGAAGATGGTGTTGCCGTCTCCCACCCGGAACGGGCCGTACGGCGCGATCGTCGCGTGCCGCGCGCCGGTTCGCGGCAGCGGCCGGCCCGTACTGTGCGTGTAGAAGGCGGGATAGCTCATCCAGTCCGTGATGGAATCGAACAACGAAGCCTGGAAGGCGGTGCCCTTGCCGGTCCGCTCACGGCGATACAGCGCCATCAGCACGCCATTGAGGATGTGCATGCCGGTGGCGATATCGACCACGGAAAGCCCGACCTTTGCCGGCTCCGCCTCGGTGCCGTTGACGGCGAGCACGCCGGCCTCGCACTGGACCAGCAGATCGTAGGCCTTCTTGTTGCTGTAGGGGCCTCCGGTCCCATAGCCTGAAACGTCGCAGGCGATGATCCGCGGGAATTTGCGCAAGAGAGATGCGGCGTCGAGGCCCAGCCGCTCCGCCGCGCCGGGCGCGAGGTTTTGGATGAAGACGTCGGCCCGCGGCAGCAGGGCGTCGAGCACCTTGCGGCCATCGGGACTCTTGATGTCGATCGCGAGGCTTTCCTTCGAACGATTGGTCCAGACGAACTGGCTCGACATGCCGTTCATCACATGATCGTAGTCCCGGCAGAAATCGCCGTCGCCCGGCCGCTCGATCTTGATGACCCGCGCACCCCAATCCGCCAGATGCCGGCTGGCAAGCGGCGCCGCAATCGCCTGCTCGAGCGAGACCACCGTCACGCCCGACAGCGGCAGCTCCGTCTCATTCCCATCCATGCGATCGCTCCACTCCCGTGCGCTCTTGATCAGCGCAGGAGACAAGCCGATCCATCCCACGCGCATTCTTTGATGATGACATGATGCCCCTGTTTTGCCCGACGAGTCAAATTCGAATTCGTGAAATCCTAATACTGGAAATGCTGAGGGATTGCCGTGACTTGCCTACTGTGCATGGGGTTGTTTTCGCGGTTTTTGTTTGGGGCCTGCTGAACCAGCACGCTGTAGGCCGCTTTCGCCCGTGGGAACTGCAGGCCCTCACCGCCTGTTGCCGAGACCGCACACGTTGCGCCTTTCGCATCCCCCTCCGGTTGCCAATCAACCGCCGTTCACCCACTATCTCACCTGTTCGACATGTGGGGGGATCGATGCCGGCGTTTCGCTCGAAGAAGTCCTTTGCAAAACCCTTGGCCGTTGCCAGCCTCGGCATTGCCCTGGCCGTCCTGGCCCTGCCGCGCGCCGGCTTCGCCTACACCCAGGAAGAGCAGCAGGCCTGCTCGCCCGACGCGATGCGGCTGTGCGGCGAGTTCGTGCCGAACGTCGATGCCATCACCGCCTGCATGATCGCGAAGAAGTCGCAGCTCTCGCCGCAATGCCGGGTGTTCTTCCGGCCAGGACCCGAGCCGGGCGAGGTCCGTGCCGGCAAGCCGACCAACATCGCGCCCAAGGCCGCGAGGAAGAGCACCAAGCCGGCGCCGAAAGCCAAGAAGAAGAAATCCGAGCAGGGCTGAGCGCGACAGCGCGCTTTCTTCCCTGAAGTTCGGCAGCCGCGTTTCCTCCCCTGGACTCGTTTTGTTCGCGCGACCGGCGCGCCGGCTTGCGGCAATTCCAAGCGCACACGACAAAAGAAGAGTCGCGAATCAGTTTGCGCGGCAAGGTTGCGTTCCGCTTTGTCCCGCTTCGCTGCTCAAAAAGCGCATGATCGCTCGCGCAGGCCGCATTTCATTGCGATTGTATCGGGCGTCGCACCAGGCAGTGTGACTCAAAAGCCAACACGCCTTGTTATTTCGTGGCGGCAACGCAACTCCCGATAAATTTTTCTTTCACGAATCAGCGCGCTGATTCATTTTCGAGCCACGGGGTCAATCTGGAGGCCGAAGGTATGAACGTTATTGTTTTTGCATCACGTAAAGGCGGTTCGGGCAAGAGTACCCTCGCTGCCCATCTCGCCGCGCAGATCAAGGCGAGCAAGCAGGTCATGCTGGTGGACGCCGATCCGCAAGGCTCGCTCACGCTCTGGCACAAGCTGCGCGGCACCAACGAGCCGTCGATCAAGGCGGCCGTGAACTCCGTCAGCGGCATCGTCTCCGCGGCCAGGCGCGACGGTTATGAATGGGTGTTGATCGACACGCCGCCGAACCTGTCGGCCGTCGTCGACGACGCGATCAGGAACGCGACGATGGTGATCATTCCGGCGCGTCCCGGCGTGTTCGACGTCAACGCGGTGCAGGAAACCATCCAGATGTGCCGCGCCGCGCGCAAGCCCTATGCGGTCGTGCTCAACGGTGCGCCGGCGCGCCGCGACGAGACCGAAAGCCCGATCGTCACCATCGCCCGCGAGGCGCTGGCGAAATTCCGCGCCCCGGTGTGGGGCGGCCAGATCACCAACCGTTCGGATCTCCTGATGGCGCTCAGCCACGGCGAAGGCGCGCGCGAGTATCAGGCCGAGAGCCGCGCGGCTCAGGAAATTGCAAGACTGTGGGCGGCGATCGAGCGTTCAGTGAAGGCTATTCGCGGCACGGCGTCGGCTTCCGGCGCAATGCACAAGCAGGCGGCATAATTTCATTATTCATTTCCCCCGACGAAAAAACGCGCGGACGAGCCGCGCGTTTTGCGTTTCTGCCGTCACCTGTCTTTCCGCGATGGCGCGCAAGCGCCAGACCCGGAATCTCGCGAGTCCGGATTCGCCCTTCGGTCGATCCGGAATGACGAGCTGAGCTACGCCACCATCAGCATGTAGAACACGATCACCGGCGACAGGGTGAGGATCACCGACCAGATGCCGACGGCCCAGAGAATGTCCTCCGTGGTAAAGCTCTGCTGTCCGGCGTCGTAATGCGACGCCATTTCATTCTGACTATTCACAAACGCCCCCGCGATTTCTTCGCTTATGGGCGCCAGTGATACGCGGGATGTTTTAAAATTCCGGGTCGCAGCTGGCCGTGCATTTTGAACACAGGTGCTACCACGGGTTAACCATCCGCGTGGCGCTGTCAGCCCGCCAGCCAAACGCGAAACAGCAGCACCGGCATCAGGCCGAGCATCACCGCCCAGAACCCGAACGACGACACCACCAGAATTCCCTGCAAGAGATCGGCCGGCGCGAATTGGCTCGCGGCCGTCGGCCGGGTGCGATGTCCCATGGTCATTCCCCCGTTTGAAAGTCTTGGCGGAAACGATAGGCGCGATTGCGTAAACGAGGCGTGGATGCACCATGCGGCAGACGCGAAGGCGGTTGGCGCGCGGTTAACCATGCAGGCGTTCTTACCCTCCTCCGAAGGCGGAGGGTAAGCGCTAGGCCGCGGCTTTCATCCGTCGCTCGATCTCGCGATCGATCGTGGCGGCGAGCTCGCTGCTCACTTCCACCATCGGCAGGCGCACTTCGGGGCTGTCGATGAGGCCGCTGCGCCACAGCCAGTACTTCGCCGGCGCAGGGCTCGGTTCGGCGAACAGCAGCCGTGTGAGCTCGGCGACCTCCTGCCAGCGCGCCATCGCGGCATCGTGATTGCCGCGCTTGAGTTCCGCATACACCGCCGCAAATGTCGCGGTCTCGACATGGGCTGACAGCACGATGCCGCCGTCGGCGCCGTCGGTGAGCGCCTCGAAATAATTTGCGTCCTCGCCGGTGAGCACGCGAAAATCCTTCGGCCTGTCGCGCAGCAGCGCGATCGATTGTTCGCGGCTCGCGCCGCAATCCTTCAGGCCGACGATGTTCTTGTGTTCGGCAAGCCGCAGCATGGTCTGGTTGGTGACGTTGACCGCGCAGCGGTAGGGAATGTTGTAGAGCGCAATCGGCCAGGCGGCGTGATCGGCGAGCGACTCGAAATGCGCCAGCAGCCCGCGCTGCGACGGCCGCACATAGTATGGACTCGCGATCAGATAACCGTCGATCGGCCAGTCCGCGGTCTCGTCGAGGCGATCCTTCAGCCGCGAGGTGTCCGCGCCCGACAGCCCGAGGCAGATCGGCAAGGTGCGGCGGCCCGCCGCCACCTCGTCGCGGACGACGGCGACGAGGCGCTCGAGTTCAGTGTCGCGCAGCGTCATGCCTTCACCCGAAGTCGCCCCCAGGATGAGGCCGTCGATGGCCTGTGCGCCGTAGTGCCGCGTCAGCCGCCGCAGTGACGTCTCGTCGAGACGGCCGTCGCGAAACGGCGTCACCAGCGGCAGCCACAGCCCGTGCAATTGGTCTCGTAGTTCGGTCATGTTTCCATCTCCTTCTCGGGAAAAAGGCCTGAGACGGAGGGCACATGAAAAAACCCCGTCCAGGCGGCGGGGTTTCGGGATTTGCTGCGATGACGAAGCCGGTATTAGCGCGCGCAAAAATCCGAGGTCCCCGCATGGGGACCTTTTTTCGAGATGACTGCGCACGACTTCGTGATCATCCGCAAATGATGCGGGGTATGCCCAAGCCTGTCAATACACGCGGAAGGCGAAAGGCAATTTTGACGAAAAAAAGCCGGACCCGAAGGCCCGGCTTAGGTATTGGCCACGTGAGGCCGACACAATCACCTTCCAAGAGGGATTACTGAACTCCCGCGCCACTGGAGGAGGGGGACAAATGCGCAACGCGAAGGCTCAGCGTGCAAACAGTATGGGCTTGACGAGCGCCGTCCAGCAACAGCCGAGGCCGCATGTCAGTCATGCGGAAATCAGGACGGCCAGCGCTGCGCCTTGCTGACCACGAAGTCGCGGAACACTTGCACGCGTGCAACCGTCTTCAACTCCTCGGGATAGACGAAATAGGTGTCGAGCTGGATCGAATCCGATTCACCGAACAGCTGCACCAGTTTGTTCTGTTCCTCGACGAGGTAGTCGGGCAGGGCGGCGATGCCGAGGCCCTGCTGACAGGCGCGCACGAGGCCGAGGATGTTGTTGACCTTGAAGTAGGCTTCGCGCGGACCCGAGCCGTTGCGACCGGCTTCGATCAGCCAATTGCGGTTCTGAAGATGCGGGGCGAAGTTGCCGTCCGACAACGTGATGATGCGGTGGGAGTCGAGCTCCTCCAGCGTGCGCGGCGTGCCGAAGCGCTTGATGTATTCCGGCGAGCAATAGGCGTGGAAGCCCATCGCGAACAGCTTGCGCTGGATCAGATCTGGCTGGGTCGGCTTGCGGGTGCGGATCGCGACGTCCGCCTCGCGCATCGACAGGTCGAGCTCCTCGTCGGTGACGATCAAGGAGATCCGGATCTCCGGATAGAGCGCGGTGAACTCGCCGAGCCGCGGGATCAGCCAGTTGATGCCGACGCCAGGCGTGGTGGTGATCTTGAGGTCGCCGCTCGGCCGCTCGCGGCTGTCGGTCAGCTTGGCGCGCGCCGCCTGCAGCTGCATGAACACGTCATGCGCGGTGCGGAACAGCAGGTCGCCCTGCTCGGTCAGGATCAGGCCGCGGGCGTGGCGGTGGAACAGCGAGACCGAGAGCTCCTGCTCCAGCGCCGAGACCTGGCGCGATACCGCCGATTGCGACAGGCCGAGCTGCTCGCCCGCATGCGTGAAGCTGCCCGCTTCCGCCGCCGCGTGAAACACCTTCAGCTTGTCCCAGTCCATATCCGTAAATCCGTCGCGTGTTCGGGGCATGATTCTATTCCGCTGCCGCGCGCTCGCTGGCGCGAAGGGCCAAGAAACGTTCGGCTTCGAGTGCGGCCATGCAGCCGAGGCCGGCGGCCGTCACGGCCTGGCGATAAGTCTCGTCGGCCACATCGCCGGCGGCGAATAGGCCGGGCACCGAGGTCGCGGTCGAGTTCGGGGCAACCTCGACGTAGCCCGACGGCTTGAGCTTGACCTGGCCCTTGACGAGCTCGGTCGCCGGGGCGTGGCCGATGGCGATGAAGATGCCGTCGGTCTTCACGTTCGTGAGCGCGCCGGTCTTGACGTTCTTGAGGCGCACATGGGTGACCTTGTTCGGGTTCTCGGTGCCGCAGATCTCGTCGACGGCTGAGTCCCAGATCACCTTGATTTTGGGGTGCTTGAACAGACGCTCCTGCAGGATGCGCTCGGCGCGGAAGTGATCGCGACGATGCACGATGGTGACCTGGGAGGCATGGTTGGTGAGGTACAGGGCTTCCTCGACCGCGGTATTGCCGCCGCCGACCACCACGACCTCCTTGTTGCGGTAGAAGAAGCCATCGCACGTGGCACAGGCCGACACGCCGCCGCCCTGGAATTTTGCTTCGGACGGCAGCCCGAGCCAGCGCGCCTGCGCGCCTGTGGCGAGGATGACGGTGTCGGCAAGATAGACGTCACCGCTGTCACAGGTGAGGCGGAACGGCCGCTGCGCAGTTTCCAGCTTGGTGACTAGGTCGGAGACGATCTTGGTGCCGACATGGACCGCCTGCTTCTCCATCTGCTCCATCAGCCAGGGGCCCTGGATCACGTCGGCGAAGCCTGGATAGTTCTCGACGTCGGTGGTGATGGTGAGCTGACCGCCCGGCTGGATGCCCTGGATCAGGATCGGCTCGAGCATCGCACGCGCGGCGTAGATCGCCGCCGTGTAACCGGCGGGGCCGGAGCCGATGATGACGACCTTGGCATGAACAGGAGCGGACATTTCGGTGGACGCCTTTCACGGGGGATTTGCAGCGCGGGCGCGGAACGTGCCGGGAGGCCTCGCGGAGGCGCTGAAATATCAGAGCTAATCTAAGCCTTCTGGTGAGCTATGCAAGAATTGCATTCCCTATCGGCGGATTTTTCCAACAAGGAACAAAAGTCGATTGCGCTGCACGCGCAATAAAATTGCGCTGGGCGTGTGGACTGGGTATGAGGATTGCGACAAGCCACCCAATACCGCCGCCGAGGCCAGGAGTTCCAATCACGTGTCGCGGAGCCTAGACGAGATCGACCTGAAAATTCTCACCGAGATTCAGGCCGACGGTCGAATCACGAATGTCGAGCTGGCAAAACGCGTCGGCATCTCGCCGCCACCCTGCCTGCGCCGCGTCCGGGCGCTGGAGGAGGAGGGCTATATCCATGGCTATCGAGGCCTGCTGGACGCCCGCAAGCTCGGCTTCGACGTCACCGTATTTGCCGCCGTGCACCTGTCCAGCCAGGCCGAAGCGGATTTGCGCGCCTTCGAGGAATTCGTCCGCGCCGAGCCCTTGGTGCGGGAATGCTGGATGCTGTCGGGCGAGGTCGATTTCATCCTGAAATGCGTCGCCCCCGACATGGCGACGTTCCAGGATTTCGTCACGCACCTGACCGCTGCGCCCCATGTGCGCAACGTGCGGACGTCGCTGGTGCTGCACAATTCGAAATATGAGGCGGCGGTGCCGCTCGAGGTGAAGGGGCGACGGTAGCTGGGGTGATCGCATGCCCCGGATGAAGCGCAGCGCATCTTCAGCGATGCGCTGCAGCGCCGGGAGATGACCGAGGGCCACAAACGAGAAGGCCGCCGCGCATTGCGCGGCCTTTTCGCAATGGCGTCACGGGCAGCGGCAAATCTCTACCGCCACTCCACCTTGGTGATCTCATATGCCTTGGCGCCGCCCGGCGTGTTGACCTCGACGGAGGCGCCCTTCTTCTTGCCGATCAGGGCGCGGGCGAGCGGCGAGGTGATGGAGATGCGGCCCTTCTTGGCGTCGGCCTCGACCTCGCCGACGATCTGCCACACCGTCTTCTTGTCGGTGTCCTCGTCGACCAGCGTCACGGTGGCGCCGAACTTGATGGTGTCGCCGGAGAGCTTCGAGATGTCGATGATGTCGGCGCGCGCGAGCTTGTCCTCGAGCTCGGCGATGCGGCCCTCATTGTGGGACTGCTCTTCCTTCGCGGCATGATATTCCGCGTTCTCCGACAGGTCTCCGTGCGAGCGCGCCTCCGCGATATGCTCGATGATCCGCGGACGGTCTACAGACTGGCGCTGCTTCAATTCTTCCCCGAGCGCGACAAAGCCGGCCTGGGTCATCGGAACCTTTTCCATCTCTTCTCTCGTCCTCCAGCTGCGCGCCCATAAAGGGTGGGCGCGGCAACCTTGATGCGTCGGTGTTCCCGGGGCTGAACATGCGCCCACCGGGATATTATTTCGGGTCTGGCGCCGGAACAGAACACTCACATGGCCGGACAGTTCCTCCCGCCATTGTGGCTTCCTTGCCAATCACTTAGCGGAAGGCTGAGCCCTCAAGGCCCAGCCCCGCTAGCAATCAGGTTTCCGAAAAGTAGCTCTGCAGGGTCCGAACCTCAAGGTCCCCGCCCAGATAGGCGCGGATGCCCTGCGCGGCCGCCACGGCCCCGGAAAGAGTGGTGTAATACGGCACTTTATGCAAGAGGGCCGCGCGCCGCAGCGAGCGGCTGTCGGCGAGCGCCTGCGGGCCTTCGGTGGTGTTGAAGACGAGCTGGACGTCGCCATTGGTGATGGCATCGACGATATGCGGCCGGCCCTCCAGCACCTTGTTCACCTTCTCGGTCGGGATGCCCTGATCGGTCAGGAAGCGCTGGGTGCCCGAGGTCGCCAGCACCTTGAAGCCGAGCGAATGCAGTTCGCGCACAGCCTCGGCGATGCGTGTCTTGTCGCTCTCGCGCACCGAGACGAACACCGTGCCCTTGCGCGGCACCCGCGTGCCGCCGCCGAGCTGGCTCTTGGCGAACGCCACCGCAAACGAGCGGTCGATGCCCATGACCTCGCCCGTCGAGCGCATCTCCGGGCCGAGCACCGTGTCGACGCCGGGGAAGCGCGCGAACGGGAACACCGATTCCTTGACGCCAACGTGCTTGAGCTCCGCCTTCTTTAGCTTGAAATCGGCGAGCTTCTCGCCGGCCATGATGCGCGCGGCGATCTTCGCGACCGGCGTGCCGATCACCTTGGCGACGAACGGCACCGTGCGCGAGGCGCGCGGATTGACTTCGAGCACGTAGATCTCGCCGTCCTTGATGGCGTATTGCACGTTCATCAGGCCGACCACGTCGAGGCCGAGCGCGAGTTCGCGGGTCTGCCGCTCCAGCTCCTCGATCATCCCGGCATCGAGCGAATGCGGCGGCAGCGAGCAGGCGCTATCGCCGGAATGGATGCCGGCTTCCTCGATGTGCTCCATGATGCCGACGATGAAAGTGTCCTTGCCGTCACAGAGGCAGTCGACGTCGATTTCGGTCGCGTCCGAGAGATAGCGGTCGAACAGCAGCGGGTTCTTGCCGAGCACGGTGTTGATCTGCCCGGTCTTGTCGTTGGGATAGCGCGCCTTGACGTCGGCGGGCACCAGCTCCGGCAGCGTGCCGAGCAGATAGTCGTTGAGCTGGTTCTCCTCGCGGATGATCTGCATGGCGCGGCCGCCGAGCACATAGGACGGACGCACCACCAGCGGCAGGCCGAGATCGGCGGAGACGAGCCTCGCCTGCTCGACCGAATAGGCGATACCGTTCTTCGGCTGCTTGAGCCGCAGCTTGTCGAGCACGCGCTTGAAGCGGTCGCGATCCTCGGCAAGATCGATGGCATCGGGCGAGGTGCCGAGGATCGGCACTTCGGCCGCTTCCAGCGCGCGCGCCAGCTTCAGCGGGGTCTGGCCGCCAAACTGCACGATCACGCCGTGCAGCGTGCCCTTGCTGCGCTCCTTGGCGATGATCTCCAGCACGTCCTCGGCGGTGAGCGGCTCGAAATAGAGCCGGTCGGCAGTGTCGTAATCGGTCGATACGGTCTCCGGATTGCAGTTGACCATGATGGATTCGTAGCCGGCATCGTGCAGCGCGAAGCAGGCGTGACAGCAGCAATAGTCGAACTCGATGCCCTGGCCGATGCGGTTCGGTCCGCCGCCGAGGATGATGACCTTCTTCTTGTCGGACGGAGTGCTCTCGTCCGCAGGCGCACCCGCAAACGGCGCCTCATAGGTCGAATACATATAGGCGGTGGGAGAGGCGAACTCGGCCGCACAGGTGTCGATGCGCTTGTAGACGGGACGAACGCCGAGCGCGTGGCGCTTCGCCGTCACCTCGGCTTCCGTCGTCCCGGCGAGCACTGCGAGGCGCGCATCGGAGAAGCCCATGGACTTGAGCGTGCGCATGCCGAAGGCATTGCCCGGCAGGCCGTTCTTGCGAACCTTCTCCTCCATGTCGACGATGCCGCGCATCTCGCCGAGGAACCACGGATCGATCTTGCAGGAGTTGAAGATGTCCTCGTTGGACCAGCCGAGCCGCATGGCCTGGGCGACCTGGAGCAGCCGGTTCGGCGTCGGCGTGCCGAGCGCGGCGCGGATCGCATTCTTGTCGTCGTCGCGGCCGAGACCCTCGATCTCGATCTCATCGAGGCCGGTCAATCCGGTTTCGAGCCCGCGCAAGGCCTTCTGAAGACTTTCCTGGAAGGTGCGGCCGATCGCCATGACTTCGCCGACCGACTTCATCGAGGTCGTCAGCGTGGTCGAGGCACCCGGAAATTTCTCGAAGGCGAAGCGCGGCACCTTGGTGACGACGTAGTCGATCGTCGGCTCGAACGAGGCCGGCGTGGCGCCGCCGGTGATGTCATTGGCGATCTCGTCGAGGGTGTAGCCGACCGCGAGCTTGGCAGCGACCTTCGCGATCGGAAAGCCGGTGGCCTTCGAGGCCAGTGCGGATGAGCGCGACACGCGCGGATTCATCTCGATGACGACCATGCGGCCGTCTTCGGGATTGACGCCGAACTGCACGTTGGAGCCGCCGGTCTCGACCCCGATCTCGCGCAGCACCGCCAGCGAGGCGTCGCGCATGATCTGGTATTCCTTGTCGGTCAGCGTCAGGGCGGGCGCCACGGTGATGGAATCGCCGGTATGCACGCCCATCGGATCGAGGTTCTCGATCGAGCAGACGATGATGCAATTGTCCTTCTTGTCGCGCACCACCTCCATCTCGTACTCTTTCCAGCCGAGCACGGATTCTTCGATCAGCACTTCGTTGGTGGGCGATGCATCAAGGCCGCGCTCGATGATGTCGAGGAACTCTTCCTTATTGTAGGCGATGCCGCCGCCGGTGCCGCCCATCGTGAAGGAGGGCCGGATGATTGCGGGCAGGCCGATCTCGGAGAGCGCCATCATCGCCTGGCCCAGCGCATATTCCTGATAGCGCTTGCGGCGGTCGCTTTCGCCAAGCGTCCATTGCCGGTCGAGCTCTTCGAGCGCCGCGCCCGACAGCTTCTCGCGTTCGGCATGGTATTTGTCGCGGAACGACTTCTTCAGCTCGGACGCGTTGGCGAGCCGCGACTTCGGCGTCTGCAGACCGATCTTCTCCATGGCGTTGCGGAACAACTGGCGGTCCTCGGCCTTGTCGATCGCATCCGCGGTCGCGCCGATCATCTCGACGTCGAACTTTTCCAGCGTGCCCTGCCGGCGCAGCGATAGCGCGCAGTTCAGCGCTGTCTGGCCGCCCATGGTCGGCAGCAGCGCGAAGCCGCCGGGAACGACGTGGCGCTCCTTCTCGATGATCTTGGCGACGATCTCGGGCGTGATCGGCTCGATATAGGTCGCATCGGCCAATTCCGGGTCGGTCATGATGGTGGCCGGGTTGGAATTGACGAGGACGATGCGATAGCCCTCTTCCTTCAGCGTCTTCACCGCCTGCGTGCCGGAATAGTCGAATTCGCAGGCCTGGCCGATCACGATGGGACCGGCGCCGATGATCAGGATGGTGGTGATGTCTGTACGTTTGGGCATCAACTCTCGCCGGACTGGGATTTGGGCAAAAAAAAGGGCGCGCTACCGCGCGTCCCTGTGGCCGAGAGCGCGGTGGTCTCCCTCGCGCGCGGGTGGGTCTTAGACCAGTTTTCGGGGCGGCGAAACCCCGAAAAACGCCCATCAACCGGCAATTTTGACCGGTTTTGGCCGCGCCTGCCAGCCGCGGCCGAGGTGCACCAGAAGCGAGGCCGCAACGCTCATACCGCCGATCCAGCCGAGGTCATTGGGCGAGAGAGTGGCCAGCACCGCGCCGCCCAAGGCGCCCCCGATGGCGAAGCCGAGATACATTGCCGAGGCGTTGAGCGAGAGCGCGATCATCGAGGCCTGCGGCTCGATCCGGATGATGCTGGCGATCTGGGCTGGATAGAACGCCCAGCCCGAGACGCCCCAGAGGAAGATCGCGCCCAGCACCGCATAATGCGCCTGTCCGGGCATCAGCTTCAGCACCAGCGAATGCAGGATCAGCGCACTCGCCATGCCGGCGAGCCCGAGCGCGGCGGTGGCGAGCGTGCCGAGCCGGTCGGCCAGGACGCCGCCGAGCATGTTGCCGATCGCGGCGGCGCCGCCGAACACCAGCAGTGCCAGACTGATCTGCGAGGCGTCAAAGCCGAGGCTGCGCAGGGGAACGGCGAAATAGGTGAACACGGTGAAGCCGCCAAGCGCCCATAAAATTGTGATCACAAGCGCGATCAAGACATTGCTGTGACGCGCCACCGCCAGCCGCTCGCTCAGCGAGGCAGTGTTGCGCGGCAGGCCTTTGGGAAGCCCAAGCAGAAGGCCGGCGAGTGCCAGCGTGCCGATCAGGGCGACCATGGCAAAGGTGGCGCGCCAGCCGAGCAGGCTGCCGACGAGATTGCCAAGGGGGACGCCGATGACGGTTGCGACCGTAAGGCCCGAGGTGACGAGGGCCACCGCACGTCCGCGCCGTTCGGGCGAGGCGACCGCCACGGACACCGCCAGCGCGGTCGGCATGCACAGTCCCGAGCCCAGCGCCATCAGCATGCGCGAGGCCAGCAGCAGGGTGTAGCTGGATGCCACCATTGCGGCGAGGTTGCCGGCGACGAAGGTCGTCAGCGCCAGAGCCAGCACGGTGCGGCGGTCGATATTGTTGAGCGCCACCGCCAGGATTGGCGAGCCCACGGCATAGGTGAGGGCGTAAGCCGTGACCAGCTGCCCGGCGGCCGAGACCGAAATCGAGAGCTCAGTGGCGATCGCGGGTAAAAGTCCTGCAATGACAAAGCCTTCAGTGCCGATCGCGAAAGCCGCCAAGGCCAGCCAGAACACGCTCATGAGAGAGATCCTTATGTTCAACGTTTATTGAACTATCGGTTGGGCCGGTCGAGGTGTCAATTGGTTCAAGAACTATTGAACATTGCGGCCTTGTCGCTATGATGGACCCATGAGCCGCATGCCGCTTCACCCGACCCGCGAGCAGATCGAGCTGCCGATGGTCCTGGATTGCCTAAGCGATCCGATCCGATTGGCGATCGTCTACCAGCTCGCGCAGCAAGAACGTGTCAGCAGCGAGCTCTGCTGTGGCGATTTCAGCGGCCTCGGCGGCAAGTCCAACCTCGCCTATCACTTTGCCAAGCTGCGCGAATGCGGCCTGATGCAGACCCGCGTGGCCGGCACCAACCGTTTCATGCGGCTGCGCCGGGAGGATCTGGATGCGCGCTTCCCGGGCCTGCTCGATGCCGTGATCAAGTCGGCGGCTAAAGATGCGGATCGGCTTCAATTGCTGCCGGAGTGCGAAGTGGTCAGCGCGGATCGCAAGTGAGCGGATTGCGCGATTGGAGCGCCAGCCTGTCTTCTCTTCCGCTGCGCTCCAGCTACGCCGGACACGCTTCGCCCCTACGCGTCGTGCGTGGCCGCGCCACGCGTAGCCCCGCAGGGGCGAAGCGTGGAGACCCGGCCTGGATTTGAACCAGGATGAAGAGCGTTGCACCGCCCTCGCGTAGACGCTTCCGCCACCGGGCCGCATCGATCATTACCGATCGGAGGCGCGGCAGGCCACCTCGGCTGGTCGTTATGCTTAACGGATCAGAGATGATGCTTAACGGATCAGAGATGGCCGCACGATGAAGGTCATGCGCCAGCGATTATGGCCGATATTGGTGTGCGCGCGCTGGACCACGAACCCGGCCGCCGTCAGCTTCGCGGTGATCTCCGCCTCGCTGTAGCGCTGGAGCCCGATGCGCGAGCGCAGCTGGCGATAGTCCGAGAGCGCGGTGCTGATCAGCCCGATCAGCGCGTCCTTCAGGAAGCCGTGCCGCCGGCCGAAGCTGAGCAGCGCCATCACGTCCCTGACCATGCCGACATTGGGCTGGAGGATATCCCCGAGCACCAGCTTGCCGGAGGGTTTTAGGATCCGGCGGATGTTGAGGAGAGCGCCATCCAGCTCGTCCGGCGTCATGTATTGCGCGACCGAGTTCATCACGACGAGATCGATCGACTGGTCCTGCATCTTGCGGACGTCATCGAGCGAACGGACGCGGATCTTGGTGTTCGGAGCGAACCGCGCGATCAGCCGGCCGCGCACTCCCGGCGCGGGCTCCGCGAGGATCAGCTTGCCACAGGCGGCGGCCACCTGGTTCGCCGACAGCGCCTCGCCGCAGGCATAGTCCAGCACCACGGCGTCGGACGAGGGGATATAGCCGATGATGTCCCGCGCAATGATCTGGAAGTGCAAGTCGCGATGCAGCTTGCTGACATAGATCGTATGCGTGGAGTCGTAATAATCGATCCAATCGTCCATGCTATTCGAAGGTCCCGGCCAAACGGTTCCGCCAACGGAACCGGCGCTGCCCGCCTTGCGTTAGGGGTGCGACGGCGCGCCGTCAATGTCCGCGTCCTAACAGGAAGGTCTCCCGTGAGCAAAACCAACAACAAGGTCTCGCCCGATCTCGACACCCCCACCGATCTGCCGCCCGATGGGGTCAAGAAGGTCTCGGAGGCGCTCAACGTGCTTCTGGCCGACGCATTCGCGCTGTATCTGAAAACCAAGAATTTCCACTGGCACATCAGCGGCCGGCATTTCCGCGATTATCATTTGCTGCTCGACGAGCAGTCCGACCAGATCTTCGCCACCACCGACCAGCTCGCCGAGCGCGTCCGCAAGATCGGCGGCACCACGCTGAGGTCGATCGGCCAGGTCGCAAAACTCCAGACCATCAAGGACAACAACGAGGACTACGTTCCGCCGCGCGAGATGCTGCGCGAGCTGATGCAGGACAACAAGCATGTCGCGGCGGCGATGCGTAAGGCGCACGAGGTCTGCGACGAAGCCGGCGATGTCGCCAGCGCCAGCATCCTCGAAAACTTCATCGACGAGACCGAGCGCCGCACCTGGTTCCTGTTCGAAGCCACAAGGCAGGAGGGCAGCAACGCGGCATAGGGCGAGCTTGTAGGGCTTGCTTGTAGGGTGGGTTAGCCTTGCGGTTGCGCGAAGCGCAGTCGCTGGGCGTAACCCACCGCTCTTGCATCCGCGATGACAGAGATGGTGGGTTACGCCTTCGGCTAACCCGCCCTACGCGCTCGATTCACGAGTGCCACAACCTCATCAGCGCGCCTTCCTTGCCCGTCACCGGATCGGCCGGTGGCATCGCGACTTGCGGAATCGTCTTCAGCGCCTTGGCGTGATTTTCAGCCGTCGCCCGCGTGATCTCCATCTTGGCGCCTGGCGGATAAGCGCCGATCACGCAGAAATCGTCGCTCGCCTTGATGCATTGGTGGCCGGTACCGGCCGGCAGGATCGCGACGTCGCCCGCCTTGATCTGAAGCTCCTGGCCATGGTCGCCGCCGAAGCGGACGCGAGCGCTGCCGCGCGCAACGCCGAGCACCTCATGCACGGTCGAATGATAGTGCAGATAATCGTAGATGCCGTTGCGCCACGTGCCGCCCCAGCCGTTCGCTTCGAACAGCTCTTCGATAGTCTCTTCCGGCTGCTCCGGATCGAGCTTCACCGCGCCCTGGTAAACCAGGAACGGGAGGATGTTGTTTGGCACGAGCCCGTCATCTTCGAACACGATGGCGAGCGGCTCGGCCTTGTCGCGGACGACGGACATGGCGGGCTCCTGCTACACGAGAGTGCCCGGACAACATTTCACCCTGTGCAGGCGTTCCTCGATAGGTCTCGTGTCCCGGACGCGATGCGTCGCTGAGCCCGGACACGAAACGCCGTGTCTATAGGCCCCGGTTCAGCAGCGGATCACGCCGCAAAGGCGATAGCGCGCCTTACGCGCTCTTCTTCTGCCGCATCAGATCGGCAAAGCGCTGGAACAGATAGTGCGAGTCACGCGGGCCGGGCGAAGCCTCCGGGTGGTACTGCACCGAAAACACCGGCTTGCCGTCGAGCTGGATGCCGCAATTTGAGCCGTCGAACAGCGAGATGTGGGTCTGCGTCGCACCCTTCGGCAAAGTCGTCTCGTCCACGGCAAAGCCGTGGTTCATCGAGGTGATCTCGACCTTGCCGGTGGTCTCGTCCTTGACGGGATGGTTGGCGCCGTGATGGCCCTGGTGCATCTTCTTGGTCTTGGCGCCGACGGCGAGACCGAGCATCTGGTGACCGAGGCAAATGCCGAAGGTCGGCGTGCCCGACTTGATCACGTCCCGGATCACAGGAACGGCATATTTGCCGGTTGCGGCCGGATCGCCCGGGCCGTTCGACAGAAAGACGCCGTCCGGCTTCATCGCAAGGATATCCTCAGATGAAGTCGTTGCCGGCACCACCGTCACCTTGCAGCCGACACCGGCGAGCAGGCGCAAGATGTTGCGCTTGATGCCGTAATCGATCGCCACCACGTTGAACTCCGGCTTGTCCTGGCGGCCGAAACCCTTGTCCCACAGCCAGGGAGTCTCGTCCCAGGTGAAGCGCTGGCCGGAGGTGACCATCGGCACGAGGTCCATGCCTTCGAGGCCCGGCCACTCGCGCGCCTCTTCCTTGAGACCGTGCAGATCGAACTCGCCCTTCTTGGAATGCGCGATCACGGCGTTGGGCATGCCGTTGGAGCGGATCAGCGCGGTCAGCGCGCGGGTGTCGATGCCGGAGAGGCCGATGATGCCGCGGGCCCTCAGCCACTGGTCGAGGTGCTTGGTGGCGCGGTAGTTCGAGGGATCGGTGATCGCGGTGCGCAAGATCACGCCGCGCGCCCCGGGCGTTGCCGCCATGTTCACCGTCTCGATATCTTCCTCGTTGGTCCCGACATTGCCGATATGCGGGAAGGTGAAGGTGATGAGCTGGCCGGCATAGGAGGGATCGGTCAAAATCTCCTCATAGCCGGTCATCGCGGTGTTGAAGCAGACCTCGCCGACGGCGTGGCCTTCGGCGCCGAGACCGAAGCCTTCAAGCACCGTGCCGTCGGCAAGCACGAGGAGCGCGGTCGGTTTGTGGTCCGGCCAGGCGGGATCGTTGTCATGTTGTGTCATGAGCGCGTTTCATAGTCTGCGCGGGCGCCGCCGTCAAAGCGGGACAGGCCGGATTCACATGCGTTTTTGCATATTTGACGGGCGGCTTCGGGCACTTAAGGCGGAACTGGCAACTTTGCGCCATTTCGAGCCCCGGCAAGGAAACAATGCACCGGAGGGCCGGTCCGGTATGGCCTCTTGCCCGCGAACGGCTTAGATCAGGCGCGACAGATTGAGAGGACCCGACCAATGCTGCGCGACGACATCAACAATGCGGTCAAGGAGGCCATGAAGGCCAAGGACGAGCGCAAGCTGTCCACGCTGCGCATGGTCAATTCGACCATCAAGAATGCCGACATCGATGCTCGTGGCAGCGGCAAGCCGCCGCTGTCGGACGCCGACATCCTTGCGGTGCTGCAGAAGATGATCAAGCAGCGCCAGGAGGCCGTTGAGCTTTACGACAAGGGCGGCCGCGCCGAGCTCGCCGCCCAGGAGCGCGAGGAGATCGCGGTGATCTCGGCGTATTTGCCGAAGCAGATGTCGGACGACGAGGTGAAGAAAGCGATCTCGGATGCGATCACTGAAACCGGCGCGGCCGGCATGAAAGACATGGGCAAGGTGATCGCAGCGTTGCGGGCGAAGTACGCGGGACAGATGGATTTCGGTAAAGCCAGCGGCTTGGTGAAGGCCGCATTGTCGGGCTAGGCTTTTCCCTCTCCCTTCTGGACGAGGGTGGCTCGCTTTGATGCCGCATCAGTTCGGTCTATTCTCTCAAAACGAAAATGGGGAGGCATGATGACCGGCGCCATCAAACCGTTCCGCATCGCCATCAGCGACGACGTCCTCGCCGACCTCAAGTCGCGCCTCGCCCGCACCCGCTGGCCGGAGGCGGAGCTGGTCGATGATTGGAGCCAGGGCGCGCCGCTGCAATGGATCCGGGAGATCTGCAGCTATTGGGCTGATGGCTACGACTGGCGCGCCCGCGAAGCAAAGCTGAACCGCTTCGAGCAGTTCACCACCGAGATCGACGGACTCGACATCCATTTCCTGCATGTGCGCTCGACGCAGCCGTCCGCGCTGCCGCTGATCATCACCCATGGCTGGCCCGGCTCGATCGTCGAATTCCAGAAAGTGATCGCGCCGCTGGTCGATCCTGCCGGGCATGGCGGCAATCCGGCTGATGCGTTTCATGTCGTCTGTCCCTCGCTGCCGGGCTTCGGCTTCTCGGCCAAGCCGAAGACCACGGGCTGGGGCGTCGACCGCATCGCGGCGACCTGGGCGAAGCTGATGGACCGGCTGGGCTACGCGCGATACGGCGCGCAGGGCGGCGACTGGGGCTCGGCGGTGACGAGCTCGCTCGGCGCGCAGGACGCCGAGCATTGCGCTGGCATCCACATCACATTGTCCTTCAACTCGCCGCCACGCATCGAGGGCCAGCCGACGGCGGAAGAGAAGCGCGCGCTCGCCGGGCTCAAGCATTATGTCGATCTCGATTCCGGCTATTCCAAGCAGCAGTCGACGCGGCCGCAGACGCTCGGCTATGGCCTGACGGATTCGCCGAGCGGGCAGGCGGCCTGGATACTGGAAAAATTCTGGGCCTGGACCGATTGCAACGGCCATCCCGAGAACATCTTCACCAAGGACGAGCTGCTTGACAACGTCATGCTGTACTGGGCGACGGAGACTGCGACGTCCTCTGCGCGGCTCTATTGGGAAAGTTTCGGCAAGCGCCGCGCCACGCCTGTCGTCAAGCTGCCGACGGGCGTCGCGGTGTTTCCCAAGGAGATCATCACGCCGGTGCGACGCTGGATGGAGCCCAACTTCCTCAACATCACGCATTGGAGCGAGATGGAGAAGGGCGGCCATTTCGCCGCCTTCGAGCAGCCCGAGCTGTTCGTGCGCGATGTCCGGACGTTTTTTGCGACGGTGCGGTAAGTCTCACCGTCATGCCGGGGCGCCCCGGCTTGTCCGCCGAAGCTTGATGAGCGAGGGCGGAAGGGCGAGCCCGGAATCTATCGCGCCACGGGAAATGCCGCATGATGGATTCCGGGTTCGAAGCTGGTGTCGGCCCGCAATGACCGCGTGGGGCTTGTCCCGAGCATCCACGGCTCTAGACTGGGCGACAACTCCCCTGGAAACGTGCTGCCATGCTGACCGAAGCCGCAACTTACGACGAGCTCTATCGCAATTTCCGCTGGGACATTCCGGCGCGATTCAACATCGCGGAGGCGTGCTGCGATCGCCACGCCGACGGCAGCGGCCGGCTCGCGCTGATCTATGTCGACGAGAACGGCCTGACCACGCGCACGTCCTTTGACGAGATCGCCGAGATGTCGCGCCGCTTCGCCAACGTGCTGAAGGCGGATGGGCTGTCGCGCGGTGACCGCGTCGCGGTGTTCCTGTCGCAGTCATTGGAGCTGCCGATCGTACACATGGCTGCGTTCCGCACGGGCCTGATCTCGATTCCGCTATTCGCGCTGTTCGGCGAGGACGCGCTGGAATTCCGCCTGTCGAATTCCGAGGCCAAGGCCATCGTGACTGACGAAGGAGGCTGGGAGAAGCTGGCGAGGATCCGCGATCGCCTGCCGGAGCTGACGAACGTCTATGTCGTCGGCGAGCGCGTTCCGGCAGGCGCGAAATCGTTCTGGGATTCGGTGAAAGCGGCCTCACCCGACTTCATGCGGGTCGACACCTCCGCCGATGATCCCGCACTGATCATCTATACCTCTGGCACGACCGGCAATCCCAAAGGCGCCCTGCATGCGCACCGCGTCGTGCTCGGCCATCTGCCGAATGTGGAGATGTGCCACAACTTCCTGCCGCGCGCCGGCGATCTTATGTGGACGCCGGCGGACTGGGCCTGGATCGGCGGCCTCGTCAACGGCCTCTTGGCGTTCTGGTATCACGGCATTCCCCTGGTCGGTCATCGCGCGCGCAAATTCGAGCCGCAGGCAGCGATGCAGATGATGGCCGATCTCGGCGTGCGCAATGTCTTCCTGCCGCCGACGGCACTGAAGCTGATGCGACAGGCCGGCGTGAAGCACCCCGGCGTCAAGCTGCGCAGCATTTTTACCGGCGGTGAATCTCTGGGTGGCGAATTGCTCGGCTGGGTGCGCGAGACCTTCGGCATCGATGCGCACGAAGTGTTCGGCCAGACCGAGTGCAACCTGGTGATCGGCAGCAATTCCAACCTGTTTCCGATCCGCCCCGGCGCGATGGGCAAGGCAACGCCAGGCTTCGACGTCCGCATCGTCAACGACAAGGGCGAGGAATTGGCGCGCGGTCAGCGCGGCATCATCGGTGTGCGCCAGCCATGTCCCGTCACCATGCTCGAATATTGGCGCAATCCGGAGGCGACGGCGAAGAAATATGCCGGCGAATTCCTGCTCACCGGCGACCTCGGCGTGCAGGATGAGGACGGCTATTTCTGGTATGTCAGCCGCGAGGACGACGTCATCACCACCGCCGGCTATCGCGTCGGCCCGTCCGAGATCGAGCATACGCTGATGAAGCATCCGTCGGTGGCGATGGCCGCGGTGGTCGGCATTCCCGATCCGATCCGAACCGAATCGATCAAGGCTTGGATCGTGTTGCGCCCCGGCTTCACCCGCAGCGACGCACTCGCGCGCGAGATCCAGGAGTTCGTCAAGGTGCAGCTTGCCGCCCACGAATATCCCCGCTTCGTCGCCTTCGCGGAGACGCTGCCGATGACCGCCACCGGCAAGGTGCTGCGGCGCGAGCTGCGGGCGAAAGGTTAGCCTCTGACAATGGCAAAGACGCCTCAAGCCCCCGGGGCCCATAACCGTACGAGATGTTGTGGGCGCGAAGCCGTAACCACGAGTCTTCGCCAAAACTTCACTCTTCGCTATGGCGCCCGGATCGGCGCCCGCTGAGGCGCGCTTGTCTGGGACGAACACGGAAACCGTCGCACCTACGGCGTCTTGATGCCCATCGCCTTCAGCGCATCGAGCATCCGCTGTGGCGGGCCCGGCTTGACGACCAGCGGCTTGCCGGTCTCGAGCAGGCTCTTGAGGCTGGACAGGATCGCCGGCCAGCCGGAGCGCCCGCCTGCGAGTATGTCGTCGCTGAGCGGGCGGTCGTGGCCTTCGCTCATGGTGAGCCGGACCGCATCGCCGGCCTGTGCGATCTCGTAGGTGACGAGGGTCGGGCCGAGCTTCTCGATCAGATCGGGCCAGTTCACGTTGAACGTGACCGCGAGCTTGCGCGGCGGATCGTAGGCGAGAACCTCGCCGCTGATGTGCACGGCGCCGTCGGGCGTGCGCACGATGAAGGTGCCGCCGAGCCGTGGCTCGACCTCGACGGCATTGCCGAAGAAATACTGTCGGCTGAACTCCGCCGAGGTCAGCGCCTCCCACACCTTCTCGGGCGTGGAGGCGATGTAGATGGTGTAGACGGTCAGCGGCGTGAACTGCTCGAGCTTCATTTTGCGTCGAATCCCTTGTTGAGCGCCGTGCGCGGGATGGCGAGTACTTTGCCTCTCTCCAGCAGGCTCTTGAGCCCGGACAGGATCGCCGGCCAGCCATTGGAGACGGCGCCGAGATACTTGCCGCCCTCGACAAACCCGTCATGCAGCACGGTCAAACGCACCAGCGAGCCGAACGGTTCGATGGTGAAGACGACGCGCGATATCGGCTCGCCGCGCAGCTCCTCGTATTTCTGGTGCTTGAAACTGTAGGACAATCGCCGCGGCGGATCGGCTTCGAGGATTTCGCCGGAATCGGTGATCTCGCCGTCGAGCGTGAGGGCGAAGGAAGAGCCTACCTTCCAGTCGGATCTGACCTCGGCGCCGAACCAGTATTGCCGCGTAAACGCGCTGTTGGTTAGCGCCTCCCAAGCTTTTTCCGGCGTGGTCTCGATGTAGGTGACGTAGACGAATTCCGGCTTACTCATCGCGTTTCTCCAGCTGACGTTTCAACTCGCTGAGTGCGGCGAGCTTGCCGCGCTCGAATTTCCTGATCCAGCGTTCGCCGATCTGATGGATCGGCACGGGGTTGAGATAGTGCAGCTTCTCGCGGCCATGCCTGATGGTGGTGACGAGATTGGCCTCCTCCAGAATGCCAAGGTGCTTGGTCACCGCCTGACGCGTCATGGCAAGGCCTTCGCAGAGCTCGTTCAGCGTCTGGCCGTTCCGGGCGTGAAGCCTGTCCAGCAGCGACCGTCGTGACGCATCGGCGAGCGCTTTGAAGACCTCATCCATGGTTATGATGATAGGCAACCAAATGGTTGCATGTCAAGCGGGCTCGAGAAATCATGTTGGTCGCGTGCAGTCTCTCCGCGTGCGGGACGAGGGCGAAGAGCTTCCCGCAAGCGGGAACACGAGATCTGCGAGCTTCCGTTCCCGCCTCCGCCATGCATTAATGCGTACAAACCGCAGCGAGTCCTCCCCATGATGTCCATGCAAGCCTATCTCGCCTTCGTCGCCGCCTGCATCGCGCTGGCGTTGCTGCCGGGGCCGATCGTCACCCTCGTCATTGCCAACGGCCTGCGGCACGGCACCCGCGCGGCGCTCACCAACGTTGCCGGCGCGCAAGCGGGTCTTGCCATCGTGATCGGCATCGTCGCGGTCGGTCTGACCTCGCTGATGGCGACCATGGGGTACTGGTTCGACTGGGTGCGCTTTGCCGGCGCCGCCTATTTGGTGTGGCTCGGCATCAAGTTGATCTGGACGCCGGTCGACGGCGTCGACGTCGACGCGCCGCCTCCGCCGCCGCGCGGCGGCTTCTTCCTGCAAGGATTCCTGGTGCTGCTGTCGAACCCGAAAGTGCTGGTGTTCTTCGGCGCCTTCATTCCGCAGTTCATGGACATGAACCAGCCGCACTTTCCGCAAGTCGCGCTGCTTGGTGCCACCTTCATGGTCACGGCGGTCATGACCGACGCGCTCTACGCCATCGCCGCCGGCCGCGCCCGAAAATTCTTCTCGGCCCGCCGCACGCGGATGATGTCGCGCATTTCCGGCGGCTTCATGATCGGCGGCGGCATCTGGCTGGCGCTGACCAGGGCGAAGTGAGGCTCACACCAACATCTGAGTCTTCAGCTCAACCTCGATCTCGGCAAGGATCCGCGCCAGCCGTTCCGCCCATTGCTGCTGGCCGGACTGGTCGGCGATCAGATCCTGGCGGATCTCGATGCCGGTGTTGACGAGGCCGCGCGCCTCGCCGTGCACGGGGATGGTGTAGTCGGTGAGGTCGTTCACCGCATAGGGCTCGTTGTCGCCGACGACGAGATCGCTTTCAGCGCGGAGATGTTTCAAGAGGAGCTGCGGCAGCACGGTGTCGCGGTTATAGAGGGCGCCGACGTGCCAGGGCCGCGCGACGCCGGCATAGACCGGCGTAAAGCTGTGCAGCGACACCAGTACTGTCGGCCGCTTGTCGCGCAGGCGGCGGTTGATCGCGGCGTCGATGCGATGATGATAGGGCGCGAAGATCTCGCGCCGCCGCGCCTCGCGCTCCCATTCCGAAATGCCCTCGTTGCGCGGAATCGCGGTGGCTTCGGAGATCACGGGAATCGAGCTCACAGCCGCGGGCGGGCGGTTGCAGTCGATCACGAGCCGCGAATAGCGCTGCGCGATCAGATGCACGTCGAGCATTTTTGCGAGCCGCTCGGCGACGCCGGCGATGCCGATGTCCCAAGCGATGTGCCTGACAAGCTCGTTTTCCGCGACGCCAAGATTGCCGAGCGTGCGCGGCAGCACCCGCCCGTAGTGATCCGCGGTGAGCAGGAAGGGTGATTGGCCTGCCGCATTCACCTCATGCACTGGCGCAATGTCGCCCTCGCCGAGGAGTTGATCGGTCGCGTCGGCCGTATCTAAAGCCATCCTGATTGCCTATGGAAAAGCTGTCGCCCTGAAGTTCGAAGAAAATCGGTATAGATTGGTTCGCTTCAAATCACCATGCTTGACCGAGGATGCCGCTGAGAGCGTCATTGCCTGCACATCGTCCTACTGGCTTTCGCCAGGACGACAGCGAATATGCGACGTTGTCGTTCCGCGCCATTGCCAGCTATACACACCGGATGACCTGCGATCGTCTCTTCGTCTACGGCACCCTGATGCGCGGCTTCGATCATCCGATGGCGCGGCTGCTCGCGGCACATGCGGATTTCCTTGGCGATGCGACCTGCCGCGGTCGGCTGGTCCTGGTGAAGCATTATCCGGGGCTATTGCTGTCGGACGCCCCGTCCGACATCGTCCATGGCGAGCTGTTTCACTTACGCGCGGGCGACGAGCTGCTGCGCGAGCTCGACATGTACGAGGCCTGCGGCGAAGGCTTTCCGGAGCCGACCGAATATCTGCGGCAGCTGATCGACGTGTCGCTGCCGGACGGCACCAGCAGCAAGGCCTGGACCTATGTCTACAACTGGCCCGTCACCGATCTTCCGCGCATCGAGTCCGGCCGTTTCCTGGAGCATTAGGCCGACAGCACCTCCTTCACCATGCGGATGTCAACCTCGCGCTCGACATAGGTCCACTCCTCGGTCTGCCGCAGCATCGCCACCAGCTCTTCGAACAACGCGGCATCAACCGGTGCGAATTCGAACCAGGTCAGAAAGTCGAAAGGCCCGCCGAGGTCGCGGCAATGATAGAGCTGGCGCGCGATGGCGGGCAGGTAGCGCAGGCTGCTCGCGATGTGGTGCGATCTGTCCTCGAAGATCTTGCGGCGCTCTTCCTGCGTCAGCTCCCACCAGGCCTGCGACTTGCGGATCGGGATCAGCGCTGCGCTGGTCGCCTCTAACCGGCCGAGGCCGGCCTGCACGGCGACGAGCTGCTGCTTCTCAGGCCGCTCGGTGTAACGCAAGCTGCTCGCGACGCCGACCAGCCGCCACGCGTTGCGCGAGGGCACCAGCGGCAACGAGACGGCCTCACTGTCGGTCACCGACAGTGCCGGCACGAAGGGCAGGGGCTCGCCCCGCACGGGCGAGATCGACGTCACGCGCCAGCCCCCGCTCTGGCCGCCTCGAAAGGTCCTGAACATGGGGGTATGGAAGCGTGGAACCGGGCGCGGTTCAAGGCCTCTCTCCAAGTCATTTGCGGGGCGTTCGAAGCGCGAGCCCGGAAATCCATTTCCGCCAGCGGTCCGGTGGCGCGATGGATTCCAGGGTCGCGCTCTGCGCGCCCCGGAATGACGCGGGCTGTGAACAGCGCGTATAATCCCGACAAACCTGACTTTTGTGCAGGCGGCACCTATATGCCTGATCTTGGCCCGGCTCATCTCGCTCGGGCAAGACTGGATCTCATGCGCTTCACGCCCCAATTCCTCGACGAGCTTCGTGCCCGGCTTTCGGTCTCCGAAGTCGTCGGCAAGCGCGTCAAGCTGAAGAAGGCGGGGCGGGAGTGGAAGGGGTTGTCGCCGTTCCAGCAGGAGAAGACGCCGTCCTTCTACGTCAACGACCAGAAGGGCTTTTACCACGACTTCTCCTCCGGCAAGCACGGCGACATCATCAGCTTCGTGATGGAGACGGACGGCGTGCCGTTCGCCGAGGCCGTCGAGCGGCTCGCGGGCATGGCGGGCCTGCCGCTGCCGGCCGTGACGCCGGATGCGGCCCGGCATGAGCAGCGGCGCAAATCGCTGCATGACGTCATGGATCTTGCGGCAAAATTCTTCGCCGAGACGCTGGCCTCGCGCTTAGGTGCCAAAGCGCGCGGCTATCTGGCCGACCGCGCCATTTCGCCGGCGACGCAACTGCAGTTCCGCCTCGGCTATGCGCCGCCCGACCGCTTCGCGCTGAAGGAGCATCTCGGCAAGCTCGGCGTGTCCGTTGACGACATGGTCGAGACCGGACTGCTCGTCGCCGGCGACGATATTCCGGTGCCGTACGACCGCTTCCGCGACCGCGTGATGTTTCCGATCACGGATTTGCGCGGCCGCGTCATCGCCTTCGGTGGGCGCGCGCTGGAGAAGGACGTTCCGGCCAAATATCTGAACTCGCCGGAGACGCCGCTCTTCCACAAGGGCGACAATCTCTACAACCACCAGACCGCGCGCAAAGCCACCCATGACGGCGGCGCCCTGATCGTGGTCGAAGGC
Organism: Bradyrhizobium sp. 160; assembly: GCF_023073735.1. NCBI lineage: Bacteria > Pseudomonadati > Pseudomonadota > Alphaproteobacteria > Hyphomicrobiales > Nitrobacteraceae > Bradyrhizobium > Bradyrhizobium sp. 160. The sequence continues at coordinate 514,527 of NZ_JADPKD010000067.1, read as the reverse complement.
TATGTTGACGTCATCGCCATGGTCGCCGCGGGCTTCGCAGGCACCGTCGCGCCGCTCGGCACCGCGCTCACCGAAAGCCAGCTCGGGCTGCTGTGGAAGATGGCGGACGAGCCGATCCTCTGCTTCGACGGCGACCGCGCCGGCCAGAAGGCGGCTTACCGCGCCGCGGACCTTGCCTTGCCGTTCCTCGCGCCGGGCAAGAGCCTGCGCTTTGCGCTGCTGCCGGAGGGGCAGGACCCCGACGATCTCGTTCGCTCGGGTGGCCGCGGCGCGATCGAGGACGTGATCGCGGCGGCGCGACCGCTCGCGGAGATGATCTGGTCGCGCGAGCTCGAAGGCGGCAATTTTGCCACGCCCGAGCGCCGCGCCGCTCTGGAGGCGCGCATCAAGGAGCTCTCCAACGGCATCCGCGACGAGGTGGTGCGGCGCTATTACCGCGACGACTTTGCCAATCGGCTCCAGCGCGCCTTTGCCCCCGAAGGCGGGCGCGGCGGCTTTGGCGGCCGGGGCAGTTTCCGCCAAGGTGGCGGCGGTCGGCCATTCCAGCCCAGGGCTGGGGGAGGCGCGAATCGATTCGGTGGCCATGGATTTGGCGGCGCCCGCCGCGGCCCGCCCGGTCCCGTCCCGCTGCCGTCCGGTCCATACCAGGCGGCGAGCCCCCAGCTGGCGGCAAGCCCGATCATGCGCGGCCAGCGCAGTGCCATCTCCCGCCGGGAGGCCTTGATCCTGCAATGCCTGATCAACCACCCCTGGCTGCTCCATGAGCACTTGGAGGAGGTGGCCGCCCTGGAGCTGGCCCATCCCGAGGCCCATAAGCTCAGGGCCGGCATCATCGCCGCCTTCGCCAACGATCATCACCACTCACCGGACCCGGGCGAGCAGGCCGAGAAGATGCGGGGCGACCTTGAGAAGGGCGGGTTTTCGCAAGTTCTTCAAAGGGTTGAGAACGGCATCACCACCGTGGCGGTGTGGGGCGCCCGGGAGGGCGCGGCGCGGGATGACGTTCTTGCCACTTGGCATCAGCTGGTTGCCTTGCATCGGCAATGGCATTCACTACTTAGAGAGCTGAAAGACGCTGAGCTGGCCCTGGGGGAGGACCCCAGCGAGGCCAATTTGGCGTGGCTGCGTGACGTCAAGGCTCGGATAGGCGAAGTCGACGGTACCGAGGCTCTGATCGAGGGTTTTGGCGAACTGTCGGGTCGGCTCCAGAAGAGCATGTAATGAAAGAATCATGCGGACGGCCGGGGTCGGAACCGCTAAAAGACTCGCCAAATCCTTGGTTTGGCGGCAGAAACAGGGTTAATCGAGGCTTAACGGTCTTGTAGCACTTTGGCCCGAAGGCGGCCGCAGGCAGAACAGATGCGTCAGGAATGAATCCGCGCAACCGCTGTTGGCACTACACCTGCATCCGCTGCGACAAAGAGGCTCACGAAGCGTTAGGCAAATCCGGCGAGAGAAAGTTGGGGGTGGCGAGAAGTTTGTGCGCCGCCCTTTCCGTGTCGAGAGCTGCCGAAGCGAGAGCGTCGAGCAACAGGTTCATGTGAATTCAGGCAGGCGGGGCGCGCCGTCTGCATTGAAGCGCGTTGAGGAGCAATGGATGGCCACCAAGGCAAAGACGCTGCAGGCGAAGGACAAGGAAAAGGACGACAAGGCAGCGGATGCGCCGGAGAAGGACTCCCAGGACGCGCCCTCGCCCTTGCTCGACCTGTCCGACGCCGCCGTGAAGAAGATGATCAAGCAGGCCAAGAAGCGCGGCTTCGTCACCTTTGATCAGCTCAACGAGGTCCTGCCGTCCGACCAGACCTCGCCCGAACAGATCGAGGACATCATGTCGATGCTCTCGGACATGGGCATCAACGTCACCGAAGCCGACGACACCGAAGGCGAGGAAGACAAGGACGAGGGCGAGGACGAGACCGACAACGAGCTCGTCGAGGTCACCCAGAAGGCCGTCACCGAGGTCAAGAAGAGCGAGCCGGGCGAGCGCACCGACGATCCGGTGCGCATGTATCTGCGCGAGATGGGCACGGTCGAGCTGCTGTCCCGCGAAGGCGAAATCGCCATCGCAAAGCGCATCGAGGCCGGCCGCGAGGCGATGATCGCGGGTCTGTGCGAAAGCCCGCTGACATTCCAGGCCATCATCATCTGGCGGGACGAGCTCAACGAAGGCAAGATCTTCCTCCGCGACATCATCGATCTCGAAGCGACCTATGCCGGCCCCGACGCCAAGGGCGGCATGAACACCGCGATGATCGCCGGCCCGAACGGCGAAGCGTCGGCCGAGGGTGGCGAAGCCACCGCGTCCGCCGCTGCCCCCGCGCATGTCGCGCCGCCCGCCGCGCCGCCGTCGCCCACCCCGTTCCGCGCCGCGTCTGCGCCCGGTGCCACTGAGGCCGGCGAGGACAAGGATCCAGCCGAGTCCGCCGCCGAGTCCGACATGGACGACGACGAGTTCGAGAACCAGATGTCGCTCGCGGCAATCGAGGCCGAGCTCAAGCCGAAGGTGGTCGAGATCTTCGACAAGATCGCCGACAGCTATAAGAAGCTGCGCAAGCTTCAGGAGCAGGACATCCAGAACCAGCTCCAGAACGAGTCGCTCTCGCCGCACCAGGAGCGCAAGTACAAGAAGCTGAAGGACGAGATCATCGTCGAGGTGAAGTCGCTCCGCCTCAACCAGGCCCGTATCGACTCGCTGGTCGAGCAGCTCTACGACATCAACAAGCGCCTCGTCTCCTACGAGGGCCGCCTGATGCGTCTTGCCGACAGCCACGGCGTCGCGCGCGAGGACTTTTTACGCAACTACACCGGCTCGGAGCTCGATCCGCGTTGGCTCAACCGCGTCTCGAAACTCTCGGCCAAGGGCTGGAAGAATTTCGTTCATCACGAGAAGGACCGCATCAAGGACCTTCGTCACGAAGTGCATCAGCTCGCCGCCCTCACCGGCCTCGAGATCGTCGAGTTCCGCAAGATCGTGCACTCCGTGCAGAAGGGCGAGCGCGAGGCACGCCAGGCCAAGAAGGAGATGGTGGAAGCCAATCTCCGTCTGGTGATCTCGATCGCCAAGAAGTACACCAACCGCGGCCTGCAATTCCTCGACCTGATCCAGGAAGGCAACATCGGCCTGATGAAGGCGGTCGACAAGTTCGAGTATCGCCGCGGCTACAAGTTCTCGACCTACGCCACGTGGTGGATCCGGCAGGCGATCACCCGCTCGATCGCCGACCAGGCGCGCACCATCCGCATCCCCGTGCACATGATCGAGACGATCAACAAGATCGTGCGCACCTCGCGCCAGATGCTCAACGAGATCGGACGCGAGCCGACGCCGGAAGAACTCGCCGAGAAGCTCGGCATGCCGCTCGAAAAGGTCCGCAAGGTCCTCAAGATCGCCAAGGAGCCGCTGTCGTTGGAGACGCCGGTCGGTGACGAAGAGGATTCGCACCTCGGCGATTTCATCGAGGACAAGAATGCGATCCTCCCCATCGATGCCGCGATCCAGTCCAACCTGCGCGAGACCACCACGCGCGTGCTGGCATCTCTGACGCCGCGCGAAGAGCGCGTCCTGCGCATGCGCTTCGGCATCGGCATGAACACCGACCACACGCTGGAAGAAGTCGGCCAGCAGTTCAGCGTGACGCGCGAACGCATTCGTCAGATCGAGGCGAAGGCGCTGCGCAAGCTGAAGCATCCGTCGCGGTCGAGGAAGCTGCGGAGCTTCTTGGATAATTAATTCTGATCGTCATGCCCCAGCCTGACCCGGGCATCTATCCGAACGAAACGGCGGGCGCAAGCCCGCCGTTTTTGTTCGTGCCTGTCTGCCAGCAGCGTTCAGCCAAGAAGCGTCATCTGCTTCTGTCAGCTGCTTGTCTGCAAGATGGGGCGCTGGCGATGTTTGCCTATTTCTTCTTCACCCCGACCCGCTCAATCCGCTTGATCTCGAGCGGTGGCCGACCGCTCTTTTCGGCGATCTCGCGGTCCTGCTCCATGATGAAGCCGCGCGCGGGCTCGTCGCCGTCGAGGCCGCCGAGCAGCTCGGTGGGCACGCGGCGGTTGGAGCGCTGGGTATCGTCCTCATAGACGACGTTGAAGAAGGCGAACTCGCCTTTGGGATTGGTTCCGGGTTTCTTGGCCATGGCGGCTTGTCGTCGATCAGGGCGCCGCAGTCAAATGACTTCGGCGGTTATCGACGTTGGCGATGCATTGAAGGCGAGGGTGCCCGCCGCGGCTGCCGGATCAGATGTCGTTGCCTCGGAGTGCCAGGCGTGATGTGAACTCCCAATCAACGGCGGGCCGCGAAGCCCGCCGTTGATCTTTAGTCTTCAGTTATCTTTGGTCTTCGGTGTCGCCCGGGGCTGGCGGGGTGACAACCTAAAATAGAAGACTATCGAAGGCGCCATGCGATGGCAAGGCAAATCGTGGCGGCGTTGAGGTCGCAGCGGGCGGATCAGATATGCGTTGGCCGCGGCATGCCGACTTGATGCGCGTCGCAACAATCGTTTGGATCACCAAATCACTTTGTTCATTGTTCGGGCCGTCGCAATGCAGCGCGACTGGCTCGCAGCGAGGCGCGCCAGGCTGTATGTCTTCCCGCCTGCCTGCAATGTGTGATCGCGAGCGCCGAATCGAGGTCCACTATCGCGATAAATCATGCGGTCACCGGGCCGCTGCGCGCGTCTCGTTAAACGCCGCCCGGAAGACGAGAGGAGAGTGTCGGAATCGTCCATCTCGCGTCGCTTGGATACGATGTCGAGGCGGATCAAGCTCGCGCGCCTTCACGGCGAGGCTTTGCTGCTTTGACGCGAATTCGGTTCCCGGGCATGATCGCGCGCTGCTTTCCGCGCTCATTCTTCAGAGGATTAGAGGATTCTCCGGTATGTTGAGACACGCTTTGGCCACCGCCTCCATCGTCTGTCTGGCCGGTGGGTCGGCGCAGGCCGCGCGCTGCGGCGGCGACTTCAACGCTTTCGTCGCCAGCATGGCCGCGGAGGCGCAAGCCTCCGGCGTCTCGGCGAGCGTGACCAATGCGGCGCTCAGCGGTGTGACCCAGGATGGCGCCGTGCTTGCCTTCGATCGGCGCCAGCGCCACACCTTCAATAAGAGCTTCGAACAGTACGTCTCGACCCGCGTCGGCCCCGGCCGCATCAATGGCGGGCGGGCGCTGCTCCAGCGCCATGCCGCGCTGCTCTCGCGGATCGAGCAGAAGTTCGGCGTGCCCCGCTACATCCTGGTCGCGATCTGGGGGCTGGAGAGCGATTTCGGCAAGGGCGATACCGGCAAGCTGCCGGTGATCCGCACGCTGGCGACCCTGGCGCATGACTGCCGCCGTACCGATCTGTTCCAGGGCGAACTGCTCGCCGCGCTCAAGATCGTGCAGCGCGGCGACCTGCCGCTGCGCGATCTCATCGGCGCCTATGCCGGCGAGATCGGCCAGACCCAGTTCCTGCCGTCGTCCTACATCAAATACGGCGTCGATTTCGACGGCGACGGCCACGTCGACCTCCGCCACAGCGTCCCCGACGTGCTCGCCTCGACTGCGAACCTGCTCCACACCAGCGGCTTCAAGATGGGCCAGCCCTACGGTGAAGGCACGCCGAATTTCGAGGCAATGCGCGAGTGGAACAGGGCGGTGGTCTATCGCAAGACGATCGGGTATTTCGCGGATCGGCTGATGGGGCAGTGAGGGGGCGCACGGCTAACGCTCGCAAGTGACGGGGGGCGTCGCGCTGCTGTCGCGCCGCGCCCGGGCGGAAGCGCTGGAGCAGATCCATGAAGCGGGCGTCGTTGCCGATCAGGATGCGGGGCTCGTTCCTCTCGATGCCTCGGCTCATGCGCAGGGCGGCATCCTTCGGCGTGGTCTTCGCCGCGTTCTCGGGTCATGGCGGCGGCGCCGCGAATCGCAGACATGGATCTCCCCGTCAGTCCGGAAAGCGGGAACTATGATTTACATTTTTTCAGAATGGAACTGAACCACGGCCGATTTGGGCTTTTAACATACGATACGAAGCAAGCATTGGGAGCCGCTCCATGGGACAGGCACAGCCATTTCGTGCAACAGCGCTGATTGTCGAAGACGACCACATGCAGCGGGAGATGCTTTGCGTTCTCCTCGAGGAAAGTGGGTACGACGTGATCCAGTGCGAGAGTGCGGAGGCGGCCGAACGCGTGCTGGAGAAGAATGCGGGCGCACTCTGCCTGATGCTGACGGACGTTCAGCTCGCTGGCCGCATGAACGGGGTCGAACTCGCTCATCTCGCCAAGGGCCATAATCCGAAGCTCGACGTCGTCGTCACCTCCGGGCGGCCCCTGATGCAGCCGCTGCCTGACGGTGCCAAGTTCTGGGCCAAGCCGTGGGCGCCGCTCGACGTGTTGCGCGAGGCCGAGATCGCGCAGCTGTCCTGAGGGCGGTCGCCGACCATCGCTTTTCCGACGTAAGGCGCGGTGATAAGGTCCAATCATGACCTGGTCGTTCCTGCTCACCTCGCTCATGGTGGTCGCCTCGCCCGGCACCGGCGTGCTCTACACGCTGGCGGCGGCGCTCACCCGCGGCTCGCGCGCCAGCATCGCCGCGGCCTTCGGCTGCACGCTGGGGATTGTGCCGCACATGATGGCGGCGATGCTCGGCCTTGCCGCGGTGCTCCACACCAGCGCGCTTGCCTTCGCCGCGCTGAAATGGTGTGGCGTCGCCTATCTGCTCTACATGTCCTGGCAGGCGCTGCGCGAGCGAGGTGCGCTCGCGGTCGAGGGCAAAATCAAGGAGCGGTCGAGCGGCCGCGTCATCGTCACCGGCTTCCTGATCAACATCCTCAATCCCAAACTGTCGATCTTCTTCCTCGCCTTCCTGCCGCAGTTCATCGCGCTCGACGAGGCCCATGTGCTGGCGCGGATGCTGGAATTGAGCGGCGCCTTCATGGCGATGACCTTTGCGGTGTTCGTCGTCTATGGCCTCTGCGCCGCCTCGGTGCGCGAGCGCGTCATCTCCCGGCCCCGCGTCATGGCCTGGCTGCGCCGCAGCTTCGCCGCCGGCTTTGCCGCACTCGGCGCCAAGCTGGCGTTCGCGGAGCGGTAGTCTTTCTTTCTCCCAATAAAAAAGCGGGCCTTGCGCCCGCCACCTTCAAACTCTCGATCTTGCCCGACGCCCGGGCGGAGCGAGGCTCCACCCGGGCAAAGAAAAAGAAGCTGCGTTACTTCTTCTTCGCCTTCTTGGCCTTCTTCGCCTTCTTCTTCGCCGCCTTCTTCGCTTTCTTAGCCATAGTATCCTCTTAGGGTTTAATGGTGGGAACGCGACACGAGGGATGCTCGGCGGAGGGCCAGCCTCGCAACATCCTCGACGACAAACTCAGCAGATTCGCGCTCCTCTGCCCCGTGCCGTCACATCTGTGTCATCGTGTTATCCACAGCTCAGATGCATTTTCAGGTGATTTTGCTGCGCGAATCCGCATCGCCGCGTCGGCGCACCGTCGCTTGCGACAGGCTTAACGATCCGACAACAGCCAGGCGCCGTTCATGAATCCAAAACCAAAGGCGCGTTTTCAAGAGTCGCAGTGAGACTCCATTAAGCGCAACTCGCGCATTGTCGCCGGAAGAAAACGGGGATGGGTGATGGACGGACGGCTGCCAGGGACGGGGGGCGCGACGCTGCGCGTGCCGCACGCGCCATGCTGAACGTACCGACATTGTGGACGGTCTTCGTCGTCAACTTCCTGGCGCTCGGTGTGATCTGGGCCTACGTGACGCGCTCCTATCCGAAATTCGCAGCCGCGCGATTCTGGATGGCCTCGTCCTTCGTCGGCGCCGCCGGCGCGATGACGGCCCTGATCCGTCTGTTCGTCGCCTCGCCCCTGCCGCTTCTGCTCGGCGCAGCCGGCGTCATTGCCGCGAGCTGCCTCGCCGCCATGGGCATTCAGCGCTTCTATGACCGGCCGGTCTCGTGGCGTCTCATGACCGCAACGGGAGGCTTGAGCCTCACCGGCGTCATGGTCTTTACAGTCAGCTTCGAGCACATGCAGCTGCGCATGCTCAGCTACACGCTCGGCCAGGCCTTGCCGCTGGTGCTGGCGCTGCGCCTCCTGCTGTCGCCGGAGGGGCGTGTCAGCCCCGGCGCGCGGCTGTCCGGCATCGTCATCCTCGGCATCATCGCGATCCTGTTCGCCCGTATGGTGGGCAATCTGCTCGGCCACGATCTCTCGGCGCGGGCCGGCGGCCAGACCCATGCCGTCATGGTGCTGGGGCTGCTGTTCCTGTCGATGACGCTGAATTTCGGTTTCCTGCTGCTGGCAATGGACAGCTTGCGCAACGAGGTTGCCGACCTCGCGCTGCTCGACGATCTCACCGGCGTCGCCAACAGGCGGCATCTGCTGCAGCGCCTGACCGAGGAATGCGCCCGCTCGGAGCGCGGCGGCGCGCCGTTCTCGCTGCTGGTGATCGATCTCGACGGCTTCAAGACCATCAACGACACGCATGGCCATGCCGCGGGCGACGCCTGCCTGAAGCACTTCACGCTGATGGCGCAGACGCGCCTAAGGCCCGGCGACATGCTGGCTCGTACCGGCGGCGACGAGTTCTGCATCGTGCTGCCGTCGTCGTCGCTGCGCGAGGCTGCCGCGATCGCTCGCCGCGTGCTCGAGGTCTGCCGTCAGGACGCCGCGGCCTGCACCGGCCGCGACATTCCGATCGCGATCTCGATTGGGGTTGCACAGTGGGACCGCGGCGTCGGTCAATTCCCGGACCGCCTGATCGCGCATGCCGACCACGCCCTCTACGCTGCCAAGAAGAACGGCAAGAACGATCTTGCCGTCTACGATCCGGCCCCGCCGCTCTCGCCCGAGCCGATCGGTCCCGGTGAGGCCGCGCACCACTTCGCGTAAGGGCGTGCTACATCAGGGGTCGCATTGGACCCGCATCACGATGTCCCGCCTGCTCGCGGTCGTTCTTGCCGCCCTGTACCTGACCGTCCCCGCCGCCGCTGAGAATGCCGAGCTGGAAAAACTCGCGCGCGCCTCCGGCACGCCCGAGATTCCCGGCCTGAAGATCGTGTGGCTTGCGCCATGGCGCGACGTCGACAGCGCAAACCGTTGGCGCAACATCATCGTGCACCAGACCGAGGGGCCCGCCGGTTCGGCGCGGGGCGGCGCGCTGGCGCAGGCGAAGAACCCGACCCGGCGCGGGGTCACGGTGTGGGTCGAGACCGACGGCACGGTCTATTGGGCGGTGGCGGAGAATTTGGTGCCGACCCATGGCGACGGCGCCAACCGCAACGACAACAAATACATCGATAACAGGTCGACCTATCGCCAGATCGTGCGCGACAATTCGATCGGCGTCGAGTTCGCCGGCAATTATCCTGACGTTGCGGCCGGGCCGACCGAGGCACAGGTCGCAGCCTGGAAGATCCTGGTTAGGGTGCTGCGCACGCGCTACGGCATCCCGGCCGATCGCGTCTACGCGCACAATTGGATCGACTACAAGGACGCCCGCTATTGCGAAGGCTGCTGGCTCGCGACGCTGGCGAGGGTTTGGGGGGAGTGAGCGCCCGATCGTGCATCAATCCCGCTCGCTGCGGCACTTCCGCCGGCCCGTCTGCCGCCAGCAAGCGCGGCGCATGACAGCGCGCGTGATGCTGCACTTCGCACCGCTCAACAAGGCACCGCCCCAAACAAAAAAGCCGGCGTTGCCGCCGGCTTTTGTCTCTCTTCGACCCGCCAATTCCTGGCGCCGACAAAGCCCGCTTAATGCGCGGCTTCCAGCGCAGCCTGTTCCTGTCTTGCGATCGTGCCCTTGACCGCGGACTGCACCTTCTCGAAGGCGCGGACCTCGATCTGGCGGACGCGCTCGCGCGACACGCCGAACTCGGCGGCAAGGTCTTCCAGCGTCATCGGCTCATCGGCGAGGCGGCGGGCCTCGAAGATGCGGCGTTCGCGCGGGTTGAGCACGCCCATGGCGCCGTTCAGCGCGTCACGGCGGTGATCATACTCCTCGTGCTCCGCCATCATGGCTTCCTGGTTGGGCGTATTGTCGACCAGCCAGTCCTGCCATTCGCCGGCTTCGCCGTCGTCGCGGATCGGCGCGTTGAGCGAGGCGTCGCCGCCGAGACGGCGGTTCATGTCGATCACGTCCTGATCCGTCACGCCCAGCCGCTTGGCAATGGTCGCGACCTGGTCGGGGCGGAGATCGCCTTCGTCCAGCGCGTTGATCTTGCTCTTCGCCTTGCGCAGGTTGAAGAACAGCTTCTTCTGGTTCGCGGTGGTGCCCATCTTCACGAGTGACCAGGAACGCAGGATGTACTCTTGAATCGACGCCTTGATCCACCACATCGCGTAGGTGGCGAGACGGAACCCCTTCTCGGGTTCGAATCGCTTCACCGCCTGCATCAGGCCGACATTGCCTTCCGAGACGACCTCGGAGATCGGCAGGCCGTAGCCGCGATAGCCCATGGCAATCTTGGCCACGAGGCGGAGATGGCTGGTGACGAGTTGGTGCGCCGCGTCGCGATCGTCATGCTCGCGCCAACGCTTGGCGAGCATGTATTCCTGCTGGGGTTCCAGCATCGGAAACTTGCGGATCTCGGCGAGGTAGCGAGAAAGGCCGGATTCTCCATTGAGGACCGGCAAAGCAGCGGTACGGGCCATAGTGCGCCCTCCAAAAGGTTCAGGCCCCCGATAGCGGCGGGCCAGGCAGACGACCGCTGTGTTAAAGCCGGCCGTAGCTGCGATGTTCCGCGTTGGGTCAATTTCAACGCAGGCGCAATATAGCCTATCGGGGCTCGAAAAGGGAAGGATTGCTGACGTCACGTCCCCGTGTGGCAGCTATAACTTTTTGTAATGTAAAGGCTTTCTGAAGGGGCCTGCGTCATAGCGCCGCTTTGAGGCAGCTTTGAAGGAGAAGCAAATCCTCCGGCAGCGGTGCCTCCCAGTGCAGTAATTCTCCGGTTCTTGGGTGCTCAAATACGAGCAGGTAAGCGTGTAAGGCCTGTCGCCCCAGCGCCGTCAAGGCCGCCTGCGACTCAGGCCCGAGCTGGTTCGCCTTGGTCTTGAAATGCGGACCATAGACCGCGTCGCCCAGCAGGGGATGGCCGATATGGGCGAGGTGGACGCGGATCTGGTGGGTGCGTCCGGTCTCGAGCTCGCAGGCGAGCAGGGCAGCGACGGGTTTGCCATCGCGGCCGGCAAAGCTCTCCAGGATTTCCCAATGCGTCACTGCCTCGCGGCCGCCCTGGCGCACCGCCATCTTTTCGCGTGCATGCGGATGGCGGTCGATCGGCGCGTCCACCGTGCCGCGATGCCGGTTCGGCACGCCCCAGGCGAAGGCCATGTAGCCGCGCCGCATCTCGCCGGTGCGGCCGTGGTCGGCGAATTGCGCGGACAGCGAGGCATGGGCGAGGTCGTTCTTGGCGACCACCATCAGCCCTGTCGTGTCCTTGTCGAGCCGGTGCACGATGCCGGGCCTGCGCACCCCGCCGATGCCGGATAGGGAGGCGCCGCAATGGGCGATCAGTGCGTTCACCAGCGTGCCGGTCTCGTGCCCGGCCGCGGGGTGCACGACCAGGCCCTTCGGCTTGTTGATGACGATGATGTCGTCGTCCTCGAACACGATATCGAGGGCGATATCCTCGCCTTTCGGCTCCGCCGGCGCCGCCTCCGGCACGTCGATTGTGATCGTATCGCCGGGACTGACGTGATAAGCGGGGTCGCGGACCGCGGAGGCCTTCAGGTGTACTGCGCCCGCCAGGATCAGGGCTTTCAGCCTCGATCGCGACAGTTCGGTAAGGTGCGCCGCCAGCACGCGGTCGAGCCGGGCCGAGCCCTCGTCGCCGGCGACGACAACCTCCAACCTTTGCGCAGAGCCCGAGCTTTCCATGACGACCGAAACCGCTGTTCCCGAACCGACCCCCGAGCAGGCCGCGCTGTTCGCGCGGGTGCGGCGGATGATGCTGATCGCGGGGTTGACCACGGCGCTGGCGATCTGCGCCGTCCTGATCGCGGTGGGCTACCGTCTTTTCAAGTCGGAGGGAAGGGCGGTCGAGGTGGCCGGCGACGTCATCGCTACCCTGCCGAAAGGCGCCAGGATCGTCTCGACCGGCGTGGCGGGCGATCGCCTCGTTGTCACACTGGACATCGGCGGCGTCACCGAGCTCCGCACCTTCGATGCCCACACCTTGAAACCGGCCGGAATGTTGAAATTTGCCAATGAGCCCTAAAACGGCTGCTGGGTCCTTGCGGCGGACAAATTTCGAGGTTATTGGCTAACCCTCACGCTCCCTTCGTCTAGCGGTTAGGACGCGGCCCTCTCAAGGCTGAAACAGGGGTTCGATTCCCCTAGGGAGCGCCATTTGCCTACGAGCTGGGCACTCCAAAATCGGCCGTTTTTACGGCTCGAAGCCGCAACGAGCGCTTGAGCAAGCTCTTCATGTGGCTTGGCACGGCGCGCCCTTACGCGGTCGTGCCGTCGATCGAGCGGCGGATCACCCGCTGCACTTCCGCATTCGATAGAAACAGGTCGTGGTTGACGATGCCCCAGCCTTCCTGGGAGGCATCGATCACGCGCACACCAAGCCGCGCGATGGCGGCCTTTTCGGCGGCGCCGACCCTCGTCATTCCACCTGCGATTTGTCCCGACAGCGCCAATGCGCGATCGTTCGTCGCAGCAATCACGGTGATCTTGCCGGCGAGCGGGCCGATGCGCTGGATCGCCGACGAGAATACGTCCATGTCGATATCAGGTGCGGCAAACACGACCGAGCCGATCTTGCTCGCAACGGTGTCGCCGTAGCGGGCATAGAGCTGACGCAGGCTTTCGAGCGTCAGCATGGTTCCCATGCTGTGCGCAACGATGTGCACTCGACCGGCGCTTGGAGCCGACACCAGCGCAGAGAGCACGCGTTCGAAATCGTCGCGAGACCACATCGCGCTGTCGCGGTCATAGGCATAGTCGAACAATCCTGCCTTGGAGGGCCAGGAGAACACCATGGTCCGGCCGCGGAACTTGATCCCATCGGAGAGATGGGCGCCGTCCAGCACCGCCGTCTCGAATGTCTGCTTGAAGCCGTGCACATAGATCAGCACGTCTCCTCCGCCGGCCTGCGCAACGAGATCGGCAAGGTCGGCCGACACCGGCTCGACCCGATCCACGCGCCAATCGCCAAGTCCAACAGAGGCAAGAGAAAGACGGCTTTCGTCCGGCGCCACCAGCTTCGCCCGCGCGACCGTCATGCTGGTCGCGCGCTCCGGCCCGAACCAGGGTTTCGTGCGACCGCCGCTCACGGGCTTGCGCGTGGTGGTAACAAGCAATGTGGGGTCGATAGAAAGGGACGAGGCGTCGAAGCGCGCGCCGGTCGCACCCAAGCCGGCGCATCCGCCGAGCGCGAGGGCACTCCCTGCCGACACAAATCCGCCGAGCAGAGCGCGGCGGGAAACAGCATGATGCGAGTCGCGTTGCAGGAGACGTCGGATGATCACAGGAACCTTTGGGAACTTTGCCCACCGTAACGCCGCCCCGGCTAGCTCCCTGAATGACAATGGAGGCGAGAAGACGGCGGAGCCGCTTCGCGATTGGCTGTATGATCATGGCGTTCGCGTCCGCCGCCGCAGGACGTGCGAGCCGTCCCGTGAAGTTCTGGAACCGGCTGGCGTCGTTTCAATGATGACCGGCCGACACCCTTGCGGCATAGCAACCTAGCGCCGGTCGTAAAAATTGCCGGGCCGTCGCGCGGTATCGGCGGCGGCTCGGATGGGACCCACTGACGTCGGGCAAAACAGCGAAATTGGCGTCAAGCCTTCCTTGCAAAAATATTCCACTTTACCGAAATTCGGATTTGTCGTATGTGTCGCCCATTCCAGCCCACCAAGGGGCGGTCGTACGTCGTCACGAACGCGGGCTGGAGTTGCGGTGGACGCGGGCGGCGTTAAAGGCGGGCTTGTGCGTGCAGGGCGAGATGAACCTCGTGAGCATGGCACGTCCTGCGAAGACGGACGGCGCCCATGTCCGGCGAGGCCTTTTGGCGGAGCCGGATGGCTCGCGTACGGCGAAACCGTGTGGTCCTGGCCGTCGTTGCTACGGTCAAGCTCTTGCGGATGCGGCGTTGGCGTCAACCGGCGCGGTGTCCGTGACTTCTGCGAGGGCGAGGGAGGCCAGAACGAATTCGGCTCCCGGGAGAGCGCGGCATAGGCCGTCAAACCATCGCGCAGGGAAGGCCTGGTTTCGGCTGCCCTGTGTCTCCCCTGTGCATTGCGTGTGCATTCGTTCAGCGCAGGGGTCTTATGGGTGCCAGCCGGCGCCCGGTCTTCCCTGCGCCCTTTCCTCCGAGAGGGTTGAAGAGGAGAGCACAGCTCGGGCACAACATGCCGCGGGGCTGCAAGCGCGCGTCCGTGATCTCCTGTCAACGACCTTCCGTGGAAGCATGATGCGTCGGCCTCGGTGGAGGTGGTCGTTGCCCGCGGAATCTGCCTTGATGCGATATCAGCGCGGAGGAGTTTCGACATGAGCGGCTTGGTGATCTCTGGCGGTCGGGTGGTGGATCCCGCCAGCGGAATGGACGCCATCGGCGACGTTGCGGTGGTGGACGGCAGGATCGCCGCGGTCGGCGCCTCGCTCGGCAGCGCCGAGCGGGTGATCGACGCGACCGGCCTCGTGGTCGCGCCCGGCTTCATCGATCTGCACGCGCATGGCCAGTCGGTCCCGGCCGACCGCATGCAGGCCTTCGACGGCGTGACGACGACGCTCGATCTCGAGGCGGGCGTGCTGCCGGTCGCATCCTGGTATGAACGCCAGGCCAGGAAGGGGCGCGTGCTGAATTACGGCGCCGCCGCTAACTGGGCATTTGCGCGCATCGGCGCGATGACGGGCTCTAATGCGGAGAGTTCGCTGGAGGCTTTCGGCAATGCCATGCGCGACCGCCGCTGGATCGACAACGTCGCGACCGATGCGGAGGTCGCCGGCATCCTCGATCGCCTTTCGCGCGGCCTCAACGAGGGCGGCATCGGCATCGGCATCTTGAACGCTTATGCGCCCGGCGCCGGGGTGCAGGAGCTCACTGCGGTCTGCCAGCTCGCGGCTGCAAAGGACGTGCCGACCTTCACCCACGTCGCCTTTATGTCGCGCATCGATCCTGAGAGCGCGGCGGAAGCCTATATCCGCCTGATCGGCTATGCCGGCGCCACCGGCGCGCACATGCACATCTGCCATTTTAATTCATCGAGCAAGACCGACATCGAGCGCTGCCGCGTGCTGGTCGAGAAGGCGCAGGTGCAGGGCCTGCCGATCACGGTTGAGGCCTATCCTTACGGCACCGGCTCGACCGTGCTCGCCGCCGCCTTCTTCAGCGATCCCGAGTTCGTCGAGCGCAACGGCACCGGCTATGATTCGGTACAGCGGGTGACTGATGGCCATCGCTTTCGCGACCGCGAGGAGTTGCTCAAGGCGCAGGCCGAAGAGCCGTCCTCGCTGGTGCTCTGGCACATCCTCGACACCGAGAACAATGCGCATCACCGCGACCTGCTCGACCTCTCGGTGCTGTATCCCGGCGGCGCGATCGCCTCCGACGCGATGCCGTGGACGCTGCCTGACGGCTCGACCTACACCGGCGATGCCTGGCCCCTGCCGGATGATGCCACCTCGCATCCACGCTCGGCCGGCTGCTTCACGAAATTCATCCGCGAATGGGTGCGTGAGCGCAAGACGGTGTCGCTGCTCGAAGGCGTGCGCAAATGCGCGCTGATCCCCGCGGAGATATTGTCGCAGAGCACGCCGGCGATGCGCGCCAAGGGCCGGCTCGATAGGGGCGCGGATGCCGACATCGTCGTGTTCGACTACGAGAAGCTCTCGGACCGCGCGACCTTCACGGCGATGAACCGCCCCTCCGAGGGCGTGCGGCATCTGATCGTCAGCGGCGAGCCGCTGATCAGTGATGGCGTGCTGGACGTGGCGGCGCGGCCTGGCCGCCCCGTGCGCCGGCCCGCCATCGGGAGCTGATTCATGCCGGTCCCCATCCTCCTGGTGACGGGCTTTCTGGGGGCGGGCAAGACCACGGTCGTCAACCATCTGCTGGCGCATGCGGACGGGCGACGCATCGCCGCCGTTATCAACGATTTCGGCGCGATCAACATCGATGCGGAGTTGATCGCCGGTGCGAGCGACGGCGTGGTCAGCCTCGCCAACGGCTGCATCTGCTGCTCGCTCGAAGGAGATCTCTTGCGCACGCTGTCGACGTTGCTGCGGCGCGATCCTAAGCCCGAATATATCGTCATCGAGACCAGCGGCGTCGCCGATCCCGCCGACATTGTGCGCAATCTGATGGATCCGGTGATCCTGCGCGAGGCGCCGCTGGAGACGGTGCTCTGCGTGCTGGATGCGACGGCGCCGCCGGCCGCCCTGGAGGATGCGCTCCAGCGGTCGCAGTTGCGCGTTGCCGATATCGTGGCGCTGAGCAAGCTGGATCTGGCGGATGCCGGCGCAGGGCTGCGCATGCGCGAGGCCATCCGGGCACAGCGCGTCCCTGCCGCGGTGGTCGATGCGAACCATGGCGAGATTCCTGCCGCGCTGCTGTTCCCCGCGAACGTAGATCGCGCGCCTGCGCTGCGCGAGCCAGGGCCGAAACGTCCCGCCGAGGAGCGCTTCGAGACGCTGAGCTGGACCTCGGAGCAGCCCATCTCGCTGCCGCGTTTGCAGCAGGCCATCAGCCGCCTTGCGCCAAAGCTGGCGCGCGCCAAAGGTCTGTTCGAGACCATCGAGCAGCCCGGCCGCCTGATGGTGTTTCAATTCGCCGCCGGCCGCGCCACGCTGGCGCCGGGTGAAGCGCCGGCACCAGGCGCGCCGCGAGCACGGATCGTTTTCATCGCCGAGCTCGGGGTGCTCACGAAGGCGGAGCTGGATGGAATCATGGAGGCGTGCGTTGCAGGCTGAAGCTGCAGCTCGTACCACATCAGGCGAATTGCGCGATGCCGTTTCCGACCGACCAATTCTCCTTGGGCGCATCGAGCACGTTCACGAACACGTCCGCGGGCCGGATGCCCGGGCTTTCTCCGAGCAGGTCCGCGATGCGGCGATACAGCGCCGTCTTCTGCTCTGCGGTGCGCGAGGCGAACACCGTGATCTGGATCAGCACGGCTTCATCGCTGCGCTGGACGCCGTAGGCGTTGCCGCAGCGGAAATTCGCGGGCGCGAGCTCGCTGATGGTCATGAATTGGTCGCCCTCGGGCACGTTCAGCGTCTCGCGCATCGCGCGGTAGAGGCCGTCGAGGATCGCCTGCCGATAGGCTTCCGGCTTGCCGGCGCGCATCGAGATGTGGAGCAGAGGCATGGGGATTCCCTTTTTGGTTTCGGCGCGACCGCCTGCTAGCGGGCCGCGCATAGACGAAGCTGGCGATCAATTTGTTTTTGACGTAGTGTCAAAAAATCACGTTCTTGACACCTTGTCAAATACTATCGGCCAAGTCAGGACCGGCAGTGAAAGAGGATCGCCATTGAGACCGCGCGAGTTCGACCACGACGACGTCCTGCGCATCGCGTTCGAGCAGTTCTGGCGCAAGGGTGTGCGCGGCACATCGCTGTCGGACATCGCGCGTGATGCCGGCGTCCAGCGCGGCAGCCTCTACAATGCGTTCGGCAGCAAGGAGGCGCTGTTCTTGCAAGCCTATGAACGCTACGCAGGCGATTATCTCCTCGTCCTGCAAAAGGCGCTCGGCGCGGGCTCATTGCGCAAACGCCTCGCCGCGTTCTTCGACTTGACCATCAGCAACTTCCGCTCGGGCTCTCCCCCGCGGGGATGTCCGACCACGCGTGGCTTGATGGAGCTCGGCGCGGCCGAAGGCGAAGGGCTGGATGAGGAGGCGCGTCAGGCTTTTGCAAGCCTCGTCTCGCGCATCACTGCTCTGGTCCAGGATACGCTGTCAGCGGGCGCCGAACGTGGCGAGTTCAGCGGCAACCCCGCCGCCGCAGCCCTGCACATCGTTACGGTGACGCGCGGTCTCGCCGTGCTCGAACGTGCATTCGGCGACGAGCCGCAATTGCGCAAGATCGCCGCCCACACAATCGACCTCGTGCTGGGTAAGAAGTGTGGCTAGGTGGATATGCGACAAACGACGATCCCAGCGGTGGTCGCGCCGGGATCGTCTGGAGGTTTTATGGAAGGCGTCGAGCTCCGCCTCTCCATGGCGACGTTGATAGCGCAAGGCCGCTCCGGATGCGACTAGAAGCCGTCAAAATGTCAGCACAACGTCAGTGCAGCGTCGGACTGCCCACAAACCAGCTTTTCATAGCCATCGTCCGATCATGCGCGAATGAGCGGACGTGCCGGTCGGGCAGGATGAGACCTGCCATGCGGAAGATCGTTGCAAGCCCGCGCACCGGCGCCAGCGCCCAATCGGCTCCCTCCGGCGGCAGCCAGCACTCGAACTGCTCGCGCGCGACGTCGATGCGCTCCTGCTGGGTCGCGGCAATCGCCCGCAGGATTCCGTGCTCACTATCGGACATGCGCGGGCAGGTGGGGCAATGCACTTCGATCGCCGTATGCGCCATGCACGCAAAGATCTCGATGATGGATTCCAGTGAGGGCACCGCATCGCCGACGCGAAAATGGTCGTACACCTGCTTGATCTCGGCCGCAGTCGGGACGGCGCTTCCGCTGCGTGCTTTCGCCCGAAATCCCCAGATGAAGAGCCGCTCCGCCGCGCTCAGCGCGGGAAGGTTGAGGGACCCGGTATATGTCGATTGATGCATTGAGACTCCGGCCTTCGGCTGTGCTCACGCCATGGCTGGCGTTGATCATCTGCGCCGATGGTTCTGCCAGAGCCCTCTGCAAGTCAACGTTCGCAGGGGCGATATCGAGGTCTTCTAGATTTGAGAAGCTTCAATCTCGGATGCAGCCAGCTTTGCAGGCCCGCGAAGCCGGGCGGTGCACCTGCACTCGTCCCTACGCAATTTTGCGGGGACTTGGGAAACCAATGCTTAAAGCTTTGCTAAGGAGCGCAGGATAAACTGGCATATCTGCCCTTCCAATTCCTGCGAGCACCGATGATTTTCTCCCGCATCAGTTTCAAGCTGGTCCTGATTGTCGGCATCAGCCTCCTCGGCATGGTCGCGCTGGTGCCGCTCGCGCTATCCACCCTGCGCGCGCAGATGATCGCCGACCGCCAGGCCAAGACGCAGCACATGGTGGATGTCGGCTACGGCATCCTGGCGCATTACCAGAAGCTCGAGAGCGAAGGAAAACTCTCGCGCGAGCAGGCCCAGGCCGGGGCAATGGCTGAAATCAAGAGCCTGCGCTACGACAAGGTCGAGTATTTCTGGATCAACGACATGGCCCCCAAGATGGTCATGCACCCGATCAAGCCCGAGCTCGACGGCAAGGACCTCTCCGGGATGAAGGATCCCGCGGGCAACGCCCTGTTCATGGGCTTCGTCGACGTCGTCAACAAGCAGGGCGCGGGCTTCTACGGCTATCTCTGGCCGAAGCCCGGGTTCGACCAGCCGGTCGGGAAAATCTCCTATGTGAAGGGCTTTGCGCCCTGGGGCTGGATCATCGGGACCGGCATCTATCTCGACGATGTCGACGCCGTCTTCCGCCAGAATGCGATGACCTTCGGCTATTTATGTCTCGCCGTGCTGGTCCTGGTCCTCGGCGCCTCCTTCCTGATCGGGCGAAGCGTCACCCGGCCGCTGGCCAGGATCACCGGGCTGACCGAGCGGCTCGCCGCCGGCGATAGCTCATTCGATGTGCCCTACACCGATCGCCGCGACGAGGTTGGCGGGCTCGCCAAGGCGCTCGCCATATTCAAGGACAATGCGTCGGCGGTCAGCCGGATGCATGCCGAGCAGGAAGAGTTGAAGCAGAAGGCCGACGACGAGAAGCGCAGGGCGATGGCCGATCTTGCCGGCAAGTTCGAGGCAAGCGTTCAGGCCGTCGTGCGCGATGTCTTCAACGAGGCGCGCGCGATGCAGCAGGCTGCGCAGGGCATGTCGGAGACCGCGAACAAGGCGACCGACCGCGCGAGCTTCGTCGCCACCGCCTGCCAGCAGGCCTCGAGCAACGTGCAGACGGTGGCCTCGGCCGCCGGCGAACTGTCGTCCTCGATCGCCGAAATCAGCCAGCGCGTCGCGCAGGCCGCCAGCGTGGCCGACAAGGCCGCCGCCGATGGTCAGCGCACCAACGACACCGTGCAGGGACTGGCCGCTGCCGCGCACAAGATCGGCGAGGTCATCGACCTCATCAATCAGATCGCCTCGCAGACCAATCTGCTCGCGCTCAACGCCACCATCGAGGCAGCGCGGGCCGGCGAAGCCGGCAAGGGCTTTGCGGTGGTCGCGAGCGAAGTGAAATCGCTGGCGAGCCAGACCGCGAAGGCGACCGACGAGATCGGAGCGCAGATCACCGCGATCCAGGCCGAGACCAACCAGGTGGTCGGCAACATCGAGAGCATTCGCAAAACCATCATGGAAGTCAACGAGATCTCCTCGTCGATCGCAGCCGCGGTCGAGGAGCAGGGCGCTGCGACCCAGGCGATCGCCCACAGCGTGCAGGAGGCGGCCGCCGGTACCGACCAGGTCTCGCAAAACATCGCCGGCGTCACCGATGCCACGGCGGCGACAGGCCAAGCCGCCGGTCTCGTGCTGCAATCGAGCGGCCGACTGACGCAGAAGCTGCAATCGCTGGAGAACGAGGTCAGCGTCTTCGTTGCGGGCGTGCGGGCGGCCTGATCGTCGCCGATCCGTCTGCCGTGACGTGGACTATTGGCCTCGTCACGGCGCATGCGACTAGATCGAAATTCCGGCCTGCGGGAGCGGTCATTGCGGCCGTCCTTCTCGCTCTTGACGGCTGCGGTTAAAGTGAAGAAGCAGGATCTTCGAACCTGCCGACCCGCGCCTGGCCTCGCGGGCAAGGAGACCGTTGCATGTCGTTCAAGAAGCTCCTGATCGCCAACCGCGGCGAGATCGCCATCCGCATCGCGCGCGCCGCGGCCGATGCCGGCATTATGACGGTTGCGATCCACCCCGCTGACGATGCGCTGTCGCTGCATGTGCGTGTTGCCGACGAAGCGATCGAGATCGCCGGCCGTGGTGCGCGGGCCTATCTCGACATCGACGCGGTGGTGACGGCGGCGAAAGCGGCCGGTTGCGATGCCGTGCATCCCGGCTACGGCTTCCTCAGTGAGAACGCGGCATTCGCAACAGCCTGCGCTGACGCGGGCGTCGCTTTCGTCGGGCCGAAGCCAGCAGCGCTCGAGCTGTTCGGCGACAAGGTTGCGGCACGGCAATTGGCGAAGCGCTGCGGTGTGCCGATCATCGCGGGCACCAGCGGGCCGTCGTCACTGGAGGAGATCACAGCCTTCTTCGCCTCGCTCGGCGGCGACGCGGCGATCGTGATTAAGGCGATGGCCGGCGGTGGCGGTCGCGGCATGCGCGTCGTGGACAACGCCGCCGATCTCGCGGAAGCCTATGCGCGCTGCCAGTCCGAAGCCAAGGCGGCGTTCGGCTTCGACGGCGTCTATGCCGAGCGGCTGATCCGGCAGGCGCGCCATATCGAGGTGCAGATCATCGGCGACCGCTTCGGCGCGATCTCTCACCTGTGGGAGCGCGAATGCACCATCCAGCGCCGGCATCAGAAGCTGATAGAGGTCGCGCCGAGTCCCTCGCTGAGCGATGGCTTGCGCGGCCGCATCATCGAGGCGGCGAAGCAGCTCGCCGCGGCCGCCTCTTACGACAATCTCGGCACGTTCGAGTTCCTGGTCGATGGCAGCGCCGACGACAGCTTTGCCTTCATCGAGGCCAATCCGCGGCTCCAGGTCGAGCACACCGTGACGGAAGAGGTGCTCGGCCTCGACCTCGTCCGCGCTCAGCTCGCGGTCACCGCAGGTGCGACGCTCGCCTCGATCGGCTTTGCGCAAGTGGATATTCCGAAGCCGCGCGGCTATGCCATGCAGCTTCGCATCAACATGGAGACGCTGGACGAAACGGGGGCGACGCACCCGACCGGCGGCGTGCTCGCCGTGTTCGAGCCGCCGTCAGGGCCCGGCGTTCGCGTCGATAGCTTTGGCTATGCCGGCTATAAGACCAGCGCGGCGTTCGACTCGCTGCTGGCGAAGGTCATCGTGCATACGCCGGTCGATGCCTGGCACGACGTGGTCGCGAAGGCCTCGCGTGCCTTGCGCGAGTTCCGAATTGACGGCGTCGTCGCCAACATCGCCTTTCTTCAGGCCGTGCTTGCGCATCCCGATTTCAGGACCAACCGCATCGCGACCGATTTCATCGACCGCAATATCGGCAAGCTCGTGGACGCATCCGACGGTGCTGCAAAGCCGCTGTACTTTGCTGCGGCCGAGCGAAGCAGCGCTCACGGCGCCGAGGCGAACGTCGCGCAAGTCGTGCCTGAAGGGGCGGTGATGGTCGCGGCCCCCTTGCAGGGAACCATCGTCACTATCCAGGTGAAGGAAGGCGAGATCGTCCGCCCCGGCCAGCAGCTCGCCGTGATCGAATCCATGAAGATGGAGCACCTCGTCATGGCCGAGCAAGGCGGCCGGGTCATGAAGCTCGTTGTCGCCGACGGCGTCACGCTGATGCATGGCGAGCCGATTCTTTTTCTGGAACCGCTCGACGTTGCGGCGGATAGCACGGCGGCGGAAGCCGACATCGATCTCGATCACATCCGTCCCGACCTCGCGGAGCTGATCGCGCGTCAGGCCAATACGCTCGACGAGAACCGCCCTGCCGCGGTCGAACGCCGCCGCAACACCAACCAGCGCACCGCGCGCGAGAACGTTGCCCAGCTCGTCGACCCCGGCTCGTTCATGGAGTATGGCAGCCTGGCGATTGCGGCCCAGCGCCGCCGGCGCAAGCTCGACGATCTCATCAAGAACACGCCGGCCGACGGCCTCGTCATGGGCGTTGCCACCGTCAACGCCGAAAAGTTCGGCCCGGAAGGCGGGCGCTGCATCGTCGTGGCTTATGACTACACCGTGCTCGCGGGTACGCAGGGCCACATGAACCACAAGAAGATCGACCGCATGCTGACGCTGGCGGAGGATTGGCGCGTGCCGCTGGTGTTCTACGCCGAAGGCGGCGGGGGCCGGCCCGGCGACACTGACCGGCTCGGCATGACCGGCCTCGACGGGCCGTCCTTCGTGCAGTTCGCAAGGTTGTCCGGCCTCGTGCCCGTAGTCGGTGTCGTCTCCGGCTATTGCTTCGCCGGCAATGCTGCGATGCTCGGCTGCTGCGACGTCATCATCGCGACCAAGAACGCCTCGATCGGCATGGGCGGCCCGGCAATGATCGAGGGCGGCGGGCTCGGCGTCTATCATCCGGCCGAGGTCGGGCCGGTCTCGTTCCAGGCGCCGAACGGCGTCATCGACATCCTCGTCGAAGACGAAGAGCAGGCAACGCGCGTTGCGCAGAAATACCTGTCCTATTTCCAGGGCGCGGTGTCGAATTGGGAAGCCGCCGACCAGCGCCTGCTCCGCCGCGCCATCCCCGAAAACCGTCTTCGCGTCTACGACATCCGCCGCGTGACCGAGCTCGTCGCGGACAAGGACTCCATGCTGGAGCTGCGCCGCGACTACGGCGTCGGCATGATCACCGCGCTGATCCGCATCGAAGGCAAGCCGTTCGGCCTGATTGCCAACAATCCGCGCCATCTCGGCGGCGCGATCGATGCCGATGCCGGCGACAAGGCCGCGCGTTTCCTCCAGCTCTGCGACGCTTTCGATCTGCCCGTCGTCTCGCTCTGCGACACACCCGGCTTCATGGTCGGCCCGGAAGCGGAGAAGACCGCAATCGTGCGCCACGTCTCGCGCATGTTCGTGACCGGAGCCAGCCTCACAGTGCCTTTATTCGGCATCGTGCTGCGCAAGGGCTACGGGCTCGGCGCGCAGTCGATGATCGGCGGCGGCTTCCACGCCTCGTTCTTCACCGCGGCTTGGCCGACCGGCGAGTTTGGCGGCATGGGGCTGGAGGGCTATGTCCGTCTCGGCTTCCGCAAGGAGATGGAGGCGATCGCCGATCCCGAAGAGCGCGAGACCTACTACCGCAACAAGGTCGCCGAGCTCTATGCCAACGGCAAGGCAGTTTCGATTGCCTCCGTGTTCGAGATCGACAATGTCATCGACCCCGCCGAGACGCGGCGCTGGATCATGGCGGGCCTGCGCTCAGTGCCAAAGCCGCCCGCGCGGACGGGCAAGAAGCGGCCGTGCATCGATACGTGGTGAGCGCGGTGCAGCAATTTTGACTGCGCCGCGTGCGTTCCCGGTTCCCGATTGACATCCCCGCCCGCGGTGCCAGACTTTGCGCAAAATACAGGGTGGAGACGTCCGCGATGGCCAGCCTTTCGGCCTCGAACCATGTCGCCCGTGTCTTGTCCGTCGCCAATCAGGCTACTGACCGCTTGGCGGACGTCGATGCCTCTTCGCGGATTGCCAATTCCTGGCGGCGCTGCCTGGTCAATCACAAGCTCGATCCCGCCCGCCGCGGGCCGCCGCAGACGCTGACCGAAGCCGAGATCCGTCACGTTGCCGAGCCGATGGAGGAGACGATCAGGCTCGCAACGCCCGAGCTCGACGATCTCGCCACGGTGCTGCGCGAGGCTGGCTATTGCGTCAATCTCGCGGACGCGAGCGCGACCATGCTGTTAAGCCGGTTGCCGGGCGAGGCCGACGCCGACATCTTCCTGCGCTGGAAGGTCTACACCGGCTCCAACTTTTCGGAGGCCTTCGAAGGCACCAACGGACTCGGCACCTGCCTTGCGGAGCAGAAATCGATCCTGGTGCATCGGGACGAGCATTTTCGCGAACAGTGGAGCATTTTCTCCTGCGCGGTGACGCCCTTGTTCGACCAAGCGGGTCGCATTGCTGGCGCCGTCAACATCACGTCGTGTCGTGATGACCTCAGCCGCGCCTCGCATCAGCTTGCGCTCGCGGTGACGATGGCTGCGGCGCGGCGAATGGAGGACGCGATCTTCCGCGGTCATTTCCGCGACGCCTGGGTTGCGACCGTGCCTGGAGACGGCGGCCGCGGCCTGCTCGCCTATGACGATGATCGGCGCATCGTCGGCGCCTGCCGTTCTGCGCGTGCGCTGCTGGGCCTAACCGACGGCATGATCGCGTCCGGCATCGATCTATCACGCTATGTCAGGTTCGTTCGTCACGCAGCGCGCGGCGCGGACGAGATCGTCGAGTTGCGCCGCGCCGACGGCAGTCCGTTAGGCCGGGGCCGTGTCGCGCCCCCGTTGCGCGCGAGGGCGCGTCGGCCGGCCCCGCGCGGCGACGGCTCCGTCGATCGATTCGACGCGTTGCACCGGCTCGCCGGTAGCGACCCCGGACTGATCAGAAGCGTAAAACGGCTCAGGCGCATCAGTGACCACAATCTGCCGGTGCTGCTGCATGGCGAGACCGGCGTCGGCAAGGACGTGTTCGCGCGCGCCATTCATGCGGCCAGCAACCGCGCGCGCAACAATTATGTCGCGCTGAACTGCGCGGCGATGCCGGAGAGCCTGATCGACGCCGAGCTGTTCGGCTACGAGGCCGGCGCCTTCACCGGTGCGCGGCGCGACGGCTCGAAAGGCCTGATCGTGCAGGCCGATGGCGGCACGCTGTTCCTGGACGAGATCGGCGACATGCCGATCGCGCTCCAAACCCGCTTGCTGCGCGTGCTGGAAAACCGCGAGGTCTGGCCGCTCGGCGCGCTCAAGCCTGTCGCCGTCGACATCCGCCTGATCAGCGCCACCCATCGCGATCTCGGCCGCATGGCCGAGGAGGGCGCCTTCCGCGCCGACCTCTATTTCCGCCTGCGCGGCATGGAGGTGCGATTGCCGGCGTTGCGCGAGCGCGCCGACCGCGACGACGTCATCCGCCATATTGCACGCGAGGAGGCGCCGAACTGCCGACTCTCGGATGAAGCCTGGTCGCAGCTCGTGGCCTATCCGTTCCCCGGCAATATGCGCCAACTCCGCCACGTGCTGCGGCTTGCCGGCTGCACCGCGGAGGACGGTGTCATCACCGATGCCGATCTCGATTTGCCGCGGTTCGGAAAGGCGGAGCCGGATCTCGAAGCGGCCGAGCGCGCCACGATCGTCGAGGCGCTGCGCAGGCAGGGTGGTCGCGTCACCGAGGCAGCACGCGCGCTGAAGCTCAGCCGCGCGACGCTTTATCGCAAGATCAAGCTGCTGAAGATCGAGACGACGCAGTAGCGTCGAAAAAACGAGTCGCTCCCGCAAGCGGGGCGAGAGAGCACGCCGCCTCTGCCGCCGTCACGAAAAATCCGTCCAGCTCAGATGCCGTGCATCGAGGTCGCCGATCGTCACGCCCTCGCGGATCTCCTGCGGCCTGTGAAAATTACCGCGCAGATAGACCAGCGGCTTGGCGCCATCCGCATGCGACACGCCGCGCACCTCGCCGATGAAGATCGAATGCGTCTTCGTCTCGAACTCCTGCGCCAGCACGCAGTCGAACGCCGCGACCGCGTCCGTCAG
This sequence comes from Bradyrhizobium sp. 160, assembly GCF_023073735.1. Lineage (NCBI taxonomy): Bacteria > Pseudomonadati > Pseudomonadota > Alphaproteobacteria > Hyphomicrobiales > Nitrobacteraceae > Bradyrhizobium > Bradyrhizobium sp. 160. Next base: position 488,084 of record NZ_JADPKD010000067.1, on the reverse strand, counting down.
CACCGGCGCGCCGGTCTTGCCTCGCGTCCATTGTCCGAAAGCGAAGCGGTCGTCGCCGTTGACGCCTTTCTGGCCGCTGAAAGTCAGCGCCAGCAGGGCGTGATCCTCGTGCAGGAAGTTGATTGCAAATGCGCCTTCCTCGCGAATGCGCCCGTGTGCGCTGGCGCTACGGTTGACGCAGACGATCAGCGACGGCGGATTGTCGGAGAGCGAGCAGGCCGAGGTCACGGTCAGTCCGGTGCGCTTGCCGTGCTGGGCGCCGACCGTCACCAGCGCAACCGCGCCGGCGCATTGGCGCATCGCCTGCTTGAAATCCTTGGCGTCGACCGTCACGCGGAAATCTCCGAGATTGGGTGGGTGCGGCACGATCGCGCCGCACCCATACCGGGTCAAGCCGCCTTGCGCGCGGAGCCGAGATGCGTCAGGCGCGGCATCACCTCGTTCTTCAGCAGCGACAGCGAACGGTGCCAGGCTTCGGCCTTGTGCTTGTAGTCGAAGCCGAACACCAAGAGGACGCCGAAGCCGCCGACCTCGTCGTAGATCTTCTCGATCTTCTCGGCGACGGTCGCCGGCGAGCCGACGATCCAGTTCCGCTTGGCGCAATATTCGACGGTGACGTCGCTGTCGGGCACGTCAGGCGCGTGCTTGAGGTAGTCCTTGAAGCCGAAATGGCCGAGCAGCGGCAGGAAGTATTCGCTCATCATCCGGCCCATCATGTCGCCGGTCGAGAGCTTCCAGGCTTCCTCGTCGGTATCGGCAACGAACACCTCTCGCACCAGCCGCCAGTCCTGTCGGTTCGGTTTGCGTCCGGTCTTGGCGGCGCCGATCTCGACCGAATCCCAATGGCTCGAGACATAGGCCGGGTTGAGGTTGAGGCTCATCGGAATGAATCCGCGCTCGCCTGCCAGTTTTAGCGTGTCGGAATTCTTGGAAAGCCCGGCGACGCCGATCGGCGGATGCGGCGCCTGGAACGGCTTGATGTGAGGCTTGAGGAAGTCGAACATCGTGTCAGGCTTGGTCACCGTCCAGAACTTGCCCTTGTGGGTGAAGGGCGCCGGCTCGGTCCACAGCTTCAGGATGATTTCCAACGCCTCGCGGGTCATGTCGCGGTTCTGTCCGCTCATGCCGTCGACGTTGAACATCGCCCAGTCGCTCGGCAGGCCGCTCGCCGCGACGCCGAAATTGAGACGGCCCTCGGAGAGATGATCGAGCATCGCGACGCGGTTGGCGAGCTCGGCCGGGTGATGGTAGGGCAGCAGGAAGCCGCCCGGGCCGATGCGAAGCTTCTTGGTCTGCATCAGCGCCTGTGCGATTAGAAGATCCGGCGTCGGGTTGGGTTCCCAGGGAGCGGTGTGGTGCTCGCCGACCCAGGCCTCCTGATAGCCGAGCTCGTCGAGCCAGCGCATGACCTGCAGGTCCCAGTCGTTCCCTTCCTTCAGGCCGCACTCCGGCGGATGCGAAGGCATCGTGAAATAGCCGATCTCCATGGGTTTCCTCATCTGATGTTGACGCGTCTTGTTGCGCGTTGGCGGAGCTGAGTGGCGAAGCTTCAGCAAGCGGTGTGCCAGCGCGGTGGGGCCTCAAATCAGTGAGAAAGGGCTGGTTTGCCCTCGCAATAGCCGGTATCTCGGCACAGACTTGCAACATGTCGTCTCATGTCGCGAGACGACGTCTTAGCCGCAAGACGAGGACAGTTTCGAATGACCGAACCCGCCTACGTCGCGGTGGACTGGGGCACCAGCAGCTTTCGGCTCTGGCTGATCGATCGTGCCGGTCAGGTGCTGGCGGAACGCCGCAGCGGCGAGGGCATGCTGGCTGCGGCCAAGACCGGCTTCCCTGCCGTGCTGCAATCGCATCTTGCGACGCTCGAAGCGCCGGCTCATCTGCCGGTTCTCGTCTGCGGCATGGCCGGTGCCAAGACGGGCTGGGTCGAGGCCGGCTATGTCGACACGCCGGCGCCACTTGCCGCCATCCTGAAGCAGGCTGCGCTTGTGCCCGGCGAGCTGCGCGACATCCGCATCCTGCCGGGCATCGCGCAGCGCGATGCAAACAAGCCGGACGTGATGCGCGGCGAGGAGACGCAGTTGCTCGGCGCGCTCGGCCTCGATGCCGCCGGCGAGGCGCTGGTCTGCATGCCCGGCACGCATTCGAAATGGGTCCGCGTGAAGGGTGGCATTGTCGAGCACTTCTCGACCTTCATGACCGGCGAGCTCTTCAGTGTCGTCTCGCGCGAGACGATCCTGTCGCTCGCGGTCGCCGGCGCCGATGACGTTGAGGACGTCGCAAGCTTCAAGGCGGCGGTGGTTGCTGCATTCAAGGCACCGGCCTTCGCCGCCAATCTTCTGTTCACCGCGCGCTCGCGGCAGCTCTTGTTCGGCGGCACGCCGGCCGCGGCCCGCGAAACGGTATCGGGTACCCTCATTGGCGTCGAGCTCGCAGCGGGCCTTTCCGGGGCCGTCCCGAAAGCTGGCGTCAAGCTGATTGCCTCCGGCCGGCTCGCGATGCTGTACCGGCTCGCCTTCGAGGCGTTGGCAGTCACCGTGCAGCCGATTGACGCCGATGAAGCGGTTCGCCGCGGTCTTTCGATGGCGGCCGCCGCGATCTGGATGAAATGAGAGGAATCTTGAAATGAGCGTTGCCTTTCCGCCGATGAAGCGTCCGCTGGTCGCGATCTTGCGCGGCGTCAAGCCGGAGGAGACCGAGGCGATCGTCGGCGTGCTGATCGAGGCCGGCGTGACCGCAATCGAGATCCCGCTGAACTCGCCAGATCCGTTCCGCTCGATTGCCACCGCTGTGAAGCTCGCGCCCGCCGGCGTGTTGATTGGCGCCGGCACTGTGCTGACGGCCGCAGACGTCGATCGTCTCAACGAAGTCGGCGGCAAGCTGATGGTCTCGCCGAATGTCGATACCGGGGTGCTGGCGCGCGCGCATCAGCACGGCATGGTGACGATGCCCGGCGTGTTCTCGCCGACCGAGGCGCTTCTGGCGGCGCGCTCCGGCGCCTCGAGCCTGAAGTTCTTTCCGGCGAGCGTGCTCGGCGCATCCGGCATCGCCGCGATCCGCGCCGTGCTGCCGGCCGGCGTGATGATTGCCGCTGTCGGTGGTGTCTCCGACCAGAATTTTGCCGAATATATCAAGGGCGGCGTGACGGCGTTCGGGCTCGGCTCAAGCCTCTACAAGCCCGGCATGACGGCGACGGACGTTGCCGCTCGCGCAAAGTTGACGATCGCGGCGTACGATCGGGCGATTGCGCAAGCCTGAGCCGCCAATAAACAAGCCGTGATGCCGTCACGGTCCTGCGTTATCCTATCTTGCTGCACCAGCGAGTTCAGGAGACCGACATGGCAATCAACAACGTAGCCGATCTGTTCGTGGCGACGCTCGAACAGGCCGGCGTCAAGCGCATCTATGGCATCGTCGGCGATAGCCTGAACGGCCTCACCGAGGCGCTGCGCCGCCGCGGCACCATCGACTGGATCCATGTCCGGCACGAAGAGGTCGCGGCGTTTGCCGCCGCCGGCGAAGCCGAGATGACGGGAAGCCTTGCGGTGTGCGCCGGCTCCTGCGGCCCCGGCAATCTGCATCTGATCAACGGCCTGTTCGACGCGCATCGCAGTCGCGTTCCGGTGCTGGCAATCGCGGCGCAGATCCCCTCGGCCGAGGTCGGCGGCGGCTATTTCCAGGAAACGCATCCGCAAAACCTGTTCCGCGAATGCAGCCATTATGGCGAGCTGGTCTCCGATCCCAGCCAGCTTCCTTACGTGCTGGAGAATGCGATCCGTGCGGCGGTCGGCCTGCGCGGTGTCGCCGTCGTCGCCATGCCCGGCGATGTCGCTTTCCGCAGTCCGCCGAAGCGCGCGCTGTCGACGACGCGCGGGCTTACGCCGGCAGCGCCGAAGGTCGTGCCACAGACGGGTGAGTTGCAAGCGCTCGCGGATCTCTTGAACGGTGCCGAACGCGTCACCTTGTTCTGCGGCCGTGGCTGCGCCGGCGCGCATGCGCCGCTGATGCAGCTTGCCGAAACGCTCAAGAGCCCGATTGTGCACGCGCTCGGTGGTAAGGAGCATGTCGAATACGACAATCCCTACGACGTCGGAATGACCGGCTTCATCGGGTTTTCCTCGGGCTACGCGGCCATGCACGCCTGCGACGCGCTCGTTATGCTCGGCACCGACTTCCCCTACAAGCAGTTCTTCCCGACCGACTGCCAGGTCGCGCAGATCGACATCCGCCCCGAAAATCTCGGCCGGCGCTGCAAGATCGATCTCGGCCTCGTCGGCGACGTCAAGCTGACCATCGAGGCGCTGCTGCCGCTATTGAAGACCAAGACGCAGCGCAGGCATCTCGACGATGCCATCGCGCACTACAAGAAGGCGCGCGAGGGTCTCGACCAACTCGCCAGGGGCACGCCGGGAGCCAAGCCGATCCATCCGCAATATCTGGCAAAAGTCATCAGCGACCATGCGTCCGACGATGCCGTGTTCACCGCCGATGTCGGCACGCCCACGGTGTGGGCCGCGCGCTATCTCGACATGAACGGCCGGCGTCGGCTGATCGGCTCCTTCGTGCACGGCTCGATGGCCAACGCCATGCCGCAGGCGATCGGCGCGCAGGCCGCCCAGCCCGGCCGCCAGGTGATCTCACTGTCGGGCGACGGCGGCTTCACCATGCTGATGGGCGATCTGATCACGCTGACGCAGATGAAGCTGCCGGTGAAAGTGGTCGTCTTCAACAACGGCGTGCTCGGCTTCGTCGCGCTGGAGATGAAGGCCGCGGGCTTCGTCGACACCAATGTCGATCTGGAGAATCCTGATTTCGCAGCGATGGCGCGCGCGATGGGTATCTTTGCCCAACGCGTCGAAGACCCCGGCGAGCTGCCCGGCGCGATGAAGGAGATGCTGGCTTATAACGGGCCGGCGCTGCTCGACGTAGTCACCGCCAAGCAGGAGCTGTCGATGCCGCCGACCATCACGCCCGAGCAGCTCAAGGGCTTCAGCCTCTGGGTGCTGCGCGCCGTGATGAACGGTCGTGGCGACGAGGTGCTGGACCTTGCCAAGACGAATCTGCTGCCGCGTTAACTGCGCTTGGCTGACGGCACCGGTAGCCGCTCGTGACGGTGCTGGAAGCGCTGCCAGTGCAGCACGGTGCCGATCAGCAGCGCCGGCACGAAGCCGAGCACGATCAGGAAATGCGGCAGCGCCTTCGGCGAGATGAAGGCAATGGCAACGTCCGAGATCAGCCAGAGCGCGGCGAACATCACCGCGAAATCCGTCCGTGGGCAGCGCAGATAATAGAACACGGCAGTGACGACGATGGCAGGCCCGATCGCAATGGCGATCATCACCGCCGTCAGCTCCTTCGGCGTCAGCGCGTCGAGCACCATCGATGCCAGCAGCCAGAGTGCGGCGAACATGGCGACGATGTCGAGCGGATGCCGCAACTCAATATCTCCCGCGGGAACGCGATATCGTTGTGTCCTGCGCCCCGCCCGTCAAGTGAAATACGCCTATTCCTCGTCACTTCCGGGCGTTGGCCGCAACATGAAATGACCGAAGGCCGTGGCGATCGGCTTGTCCGGATAGTCCTGCCAGGCCCGCGCCTCGAAGGCGACGATGCGCCGTCCCTGCTTCACAATCGATACGTCGGCGAAGGTGTCGAGCGCCCGGCCCGAGCGCAGATAGTTGACGGTGAGGCCGATCGGTTTGGGTGGCGCCGCAATGCCGAGCTCGCGCGCCACGCCGACGATCGCGGTGGTTTCGAGAAAAGCGCCGGTCATGCCGCCATGAATCGCGGGCAGGATCGGATTGCCGACGATCTTCGGCGAGAACGGCATCGTCAGCGTGGCGTCTCCGTTAACGCGAATGCCGAGGCAGCGCGCGAACGGGCTGTTCGCGAACGGACCATCTGAATCCTCGGGCGTCTCGAGCGTCGGAATGCTGCGCGAATCCATTCTGCGGTCGGCGAGCATGTTGGTGCGGTTGGCGCCGATCATGAAGCAGGCGGTCGCGGTCGCCACCGGATCGTCTTCGGACTCCTGGTAAGCGGTGGAGCGGACGAAGGCGATCGAGCGTGTGGTGCGGTAGCAGACCGAATGCGCCTTGATATCGAGGCCCGGCGTTGCCGGCTTCTGATAGTCGATCCGCAGGTCGAGGGTCGCGATCGCGCGCGTGCCGTCGAGCGCGAGCTGCACCGCCATGCCGCAGCTCTCGTCCAGCATCGCGGTGACGACGCCGCCATGCAGAACGCCGGTCTCGGTGTCGCCGACGAAGACGGGACGGTAAGGCAGGCTGGACCAGGCCTCGCCGGGCGCGAAGCGGTCGAGCTGGAGCCCGCTGATATGGCCGTAATCGGAGCGCCGGCCCTTGATGGCCTCGGCGAGTTCCTCGAAGGGAAGCGCGGTCGATGAGCTAGGCATAGCGACGTTCTAGACCAGTGCCGCGCACCGCGCAAAACCCGCATGTAACCTTCGCACGCTCCCGCAAGGCCGGTTTGGTCTCGACAGAGGCGGCCGAAGCGACGATGGTGGGTGCTTCGTTCGTTCGACCTATCCGCAAGGAGCGCTCATGACCGACCCCGAAACACCCTCGACCGCCCAGGGGCCCGTCACCATTTCGACCTCCAGCTCGGAGCGGGCCCCGATCATCTATTTCGACGGCGCCTCCTGCTTCGGCCATCATAACGGCGCGATCCAGATCGAGCTTGCCGCGAATCTCCTGATGCCGGTCGGCGCCGCAGTCAGGGTCGACGTGGTCCAGACCGCGCACCTGCGTTGCAGCGTGGCCGCGGCGCTTGCCCTGCGCGAAGCGCTCGACAAGGCGCTGGCGATGTACAAGCAGGGCCAGCAGCAGCCGCAGGAGGAGATTCCGGCGGTGAAGAATTGAGATCGCGATTGACATCAATTTGTCTTTGCGCCACCTTTCGCGCAGGTTGATACAACCTGCCGGTTGCGCCCTCCGTGGAACGGTGAATGTATCGAGCCCTGATCGGCCCCCTTTGCCCGAGCGACCGGGTCAGCAACGCAACCACCTGACACACCTGGATCGCTCACGCAGAGGACGAACCCATGCGCGATTTTCGCGATGCCAAGGCTATGGCGCAGACCCTGCGCGAATCCCTGACCACCAAGACCGTCACCATCAGTCACAGCGAGAGCCTCGAACTGGTGTCGAGGATGCTGGGCGTCGCCGACTGGAACACGTTGTCGGCGGTGCTTCAGGCCGAGCGCCGTGACACGGTTGCGCCGGCTGCGAAGCTCACGGCGACAACGGCGTTCTATCCGGCCATTCCGTTGCGCGATCTCGTTCCGTTTCCGAACGAGACCTACCCGCTGTTCGTGGGACGCGAGAGAACGATCCAGGCCTTGAATCAGGCGTTCGAAGGTGGGCGGGAGGTTGTGGTGGCGATCCAGCGTGAGGCGGCGGTCGACGAGCCGGGCCTTGCGGATGTCTACGAGATCGGCATCCTAGCTCAGTTGCTTGAGCTTGAAGCACTCCGCGACGGCACGCTCAGGGTGTTGACCCGAGGACTTAGGCGTGTCGCGCTACGCGGCTTTGCCGTTGAATCGGTCGCGTATCAGGCCGAAGTCACTGCCATCAGCGAGGGAGCGACTCGCGACGCGCGGGATCTGATCCGAAGGATCTATCAGCGCTTCCAGGATTACACGGCGGTTCACGGAATTCTCGTGCCGGACATCTGGCTGTTCTTTGATTCAACCCGTGATCCCGGACAGATCGCCGATACCGTCGCCACGCGGATGAAGCTGCCTGTCAGCGAGAAATACGAGCTGTTGGCGACGCTCGATCCCATGACGCGGCTTGAGCGCATCGAAGCGCTGCTTGACCAGTCGCAACGTCCGGTTTCGGCAAATTACGCGGCCACGAAGCGGCTGGCGTTCGATCTCGCTGACCGGCGTCGCCATCAATACGCGACGCTTGAGCATTTGCTGCTCGCCCTGATCGAAGATGCGAACGCGTCCGCCGTGATGCTCGCCTGCTACGCCGATCTTGGCAAGCTGAGGCAGAGCCTCGTGCAATATCTCGACAACGAGCTCAAACACACCGTGATCGAGGCCGGAAGCGCCGAGCCCACCGCCGCGTTCAAGCGCGTCGACCGGCGTGCCGCATTCCACGCTCAGGAGGTGGGCCATGCGGCGGTCACTCGCGCCAATGCGCTTGTTGCCTTGTTCGCCGAAACACGAAGTCCCGCGGCACGTCTGCTCGCGGAGCATGGCGTCTCGCGCGCGCGCGCCGACAAAGCGATCGCGCGAGGTGTTGGCTAAGAGTGCTCCAACATCGGCGATCGCATCTCAATGCGATCGCCGATCCTTCAGCCCACATGCACCTTCGGCTTCTTGCCGCCGTTCCACTTGCCGTCGAGCGCGCGCTCGATCTGGGCGGCGAGTTGCAGCAAGAGCCCGTCATTGGCCTGCTTGGCGATGGCCTGGATGCCGAGCGGCAGGCCGTGCTCGTGGGTCGCCATTGGCAGCGAGATCGCCGGGATGCCGCAGAGATTGGCGAGCGGCGTGAAGGCGAAATTGCGCCAGAGATTGCCGAACCAGTCGAGCACGTCGGGATTGTCGGAGATCGTGAGATATTCCTTGGTGCCGACCTTCGGCGTCGGCAGCGCGGTGACCGGCGTCAGGATCACGTCCCACTGCTCGAAGAAAGCGCCGAAGCCGCGGGAGGTCGTGTTGAAGACGCCTTGCATCTTCGCGCGCTCGGCGAAGCTTGTGTGTCGGCCGGCTTCCCAGATGCGGATGTTCATGGGCTCGATCAGATCTTCCGGCGGCTTCTCCAGCCCGCGCGCGGCGAGCATGTTGGAGATCACCACCGCAAAGTTCGAGATGTAGCAGGTGGTCTGCGCCGCGAACGCAGCGCGGAAATCGAGTTCGGGCAGCGCATAATCGACGTGATGGCCGAGCCCTTCGAGGAAGCGGCCGGTCTTCTCCAGCTCGGTGGCGATGTGCGACGTTGCAGTGTAATCGCCCCAGGTGTGCGATAGCGCGATGCGGAGCTTGCCGGGATCGCGCTTGATCATCTCGGAATAGGGCTGCGCCGTGGTCCAGAACGGCATGAACTCGCCGGGGGCAGGTCCCCTTGCATGATCGACAAAGGCGGCAGTGTCGCGCACGCTGCGCGACTGGCAGCCCTGGATCGAGACGAGGCCGGTGAGATCGGACATGTGCGGTGCGAGCGAGAACACGCCACGCGACACTTTGAGCCCGATATTGCCGTTGACGCCGGCGGGAATGCGGATCGAGCCGCCGCCGTCGGTTGCATGCGCGATCGGCACCACGCCGGCCGCGACCATCGCGGCGCTGCCGGCCGACGATCCGCAAGTGGTGTAGTCGGTATTCCAGGGATTGCGCGTGACATAGACGGCGGGATTGTCGGCCGAGCTGCAGACGCCGAATTCCGGCGTCGTGGTACGTCCGATCAGGTTGAGGCCAGCCTGGCGGAATTTGCCGGTCAGGAAGGTGTCGGCGGCTGCGCGATTGCCGCGCATCAGGAGCGAACCCATCTCCTGGAGGCGGCCCTTCATGGTCGGTCCCAAATCCTTCATCAGGAAAGGCAGGCCTGCGAACGGGCCGGAGAGGTTGGCGCCGTCCTTGGCGGGATCGGCGATCAGGTCCTCGAACAGCTCGACCACGCCCGACAGCGCCGGATTGACCTTGGCGACGCCCGCCGCGGCCTGCCGCGCCAGTTCCTTCGCCGTCAGCTCGCCGTTGCGGACGCGCGCGGCCAGCGCCACGCCGTCGTGCTGCGCCCATTCATTCCAGCTCATCGGCAAAGTCATGTCGGCAAAATCCTCTTGATGCGGCGCCATCTTTCCTTTCGCAAGGACCTTCGTGAATCAACTGAGCCGGCGCGGGGGGCAGGGTTGCATGGGGCGGAGAGGTGGAGGCGCAGAGCTGCCGATCGTCTCAATCCGACAGTCGCGCGATCACTGCAACCGGCCCGCCGCCCGGCGGTCCCTGATGCTCGGCCCCGCCGGAGACGTAGATGGCGCCGGTGCCGGCGAGTCCCGCAATCAGGCCGCCAACCGCAGCGCGGGCGTGGCGGGTGGCGCTGATGTCGGTGTCTTCCAGCATGGTGTGGCGAAAGCCGCGCACGCTGCCGTTCGGCGAAGCCTCGGCTTTGGCGAAGATGTTGACCAGCTCGCGACCCGTCTTTGCCTGCGGCGCCACGCCGAGCCCGACGCTGTTCAGCGCCGACACCACCGCCGGGGCATCGATCGCGTCGGTCATTACGGCATGCCCGATCTCGAACGCGCTTGCTGAAGACAAGGAGTTGCCGAGCACGATGACGACGTTGTGCATCAACTCGATTCCGGCCGAAGTGGAGGCAACGGACGAGAACAGATCATCGCGCCGCAGCACGTCCTCGTCGCGGACGTCAGGCGCGATCTCGCCGAGCGCGACCGCGACACCGAGCGCGGAGGCGCCGCGCGAATAGGCCGTCGAGCCATAGGCGCTGGCCGTCGCCGTCTTGTTGCCGCGAGCGTTGGCCGCTTCGACGCGATCGCTGGTGAGCAGTGGACACTTGATCTGCACGAAATGAACGTCGGCAGAGTCAGTGATGCCGGCATCCGCCATCGCCGCCTTGACGGCTTTCGCCGTCTCGGTAATCTGTGCCGAGTGGCCGAGCTCCTCGGGGAGGAAATCACGGGTGTGTGCCATGCCGATGCTCAGGCGCTTGCCGGACATGCCCGCCGGCCGCCCCTCGACGTCGCGCCGCGTAAACACCGTGATATGTGGGCTGAGCACGCCTTCGGTGCCGCCCGACATCACGAACGCGATGCGCTGCTCGACCTGCTCTGGAGGCAGGCCGAGCCGCGGCGCAAGCGCCGCGCACAACGCGGCCACAGCATATTCCCGCGTGAAATCGTTGACGCCGCCATTGCCCTCGGTCTTGCCGAGGATTGCGAGGATCTCGCTTGGATCGATCGCGCCTGAGCTGATCATACTGATGAGGCCGGACACGTCGCCGGGGCCCTTGGTGGCGATCCTGATGGCGTCGACCGATGTCGTCTGCATTGCACTTCTCTTTGGGGGTTCGGTGGTCCGGCAGACAAAACAGTCGTCCAAGCCGGGCGCCTGTCAATCCCCGTCGTCGTCCTGGCGAAAGCCAGGACCCATTACCCCCAGGGAGCAATTTGGCGAAGATTCGTCGTTCGGTATTGCTTCCGGCCGTGATCGACAGATTCGCCGTGGGTCCTGGTCTCCGGCAGGACGACAGCGGAATTTGTGCGCCGTCTTCGCCATCTCCACGAATGTGGCGAGATCGCATCGGTTCAACAAAAAATCCTCTGTCGACGGCCGTCCGCTGCACCTTGATGAATCAACCCCGGTTGGTTCATAAGCGGCGTCCCGTGGCCGGTGCTTCGCCGCCGTGTCGCGTGCTAGGATAGAGGAATTCTCGCGTGGCAAATATCAACCAGAAAATTGCGCAGGAGCTTGGGGTTCGTGCCGAGCAGGTCGAGGCAGCGGTGACGCTGCTCGACGGCGGCGCCACGGTTCCCTTCATCGCCCGCTACCGCAAGGAAGCGACCGGTGCGCTCGACGACGCGCAATTGCGCACCCTGGAGGAGCGCCTGGTTTACCTGCGTGAACTTGAAGACCGCCGCAAGGCCATCCTCGAATCGGTCCGCGAGCAGGGTAAGCTCGACGCGGCTCTCGAAGCCAGCATTCTTGCCGCCGACAGCAAGGCGCGTCTCGAAGACATCTATTTGCCGTTCAAGCCGAAGCGCCGCACCAAGGCCGAGATCGCCAAGGAAGCCGGCCTCGAGCCGCTCGCCGATCAGCTGATGGCAGAGCCTGGCAATGATCCCAAGGTCGTGGCCGAGGCCTTTGTCAACGCCGAGAAGGGCGTTGCCGATGCCGCTGCCGCGCTCGACGGCGCCCGCGCCATCCTGGTCGAACGTTTCGACGAGGACGCCGATCTGATCGGCGCTCTGCGCGAGGAGATGTGGACCAATGCGCGCATGGCCTCCAAGGTGCGCAACGGCAAGAAGACTGAGGGGGAGAAGTTCGCCGATTATTTCGATTTCTCCGAGCCGCTGACGAAGCTGCCGTCGCACCGCATCCTGGCGATGTTCCGCGGCGAAAAGGAAGAGATCCTCGACCTCCAGATCCAGGCCGAGGCCGAGGCGCCGCCGCCGGGCGTGCCGAGCGCCTATGAGCTGAAGATCATGAAGCGGTTCGGCATCGCCGACCTCAAGCGCCCCGGCGACCGCTGGCTGATCGACACCGTCCGCTGGGCTTGGCGCACCAAGATCCAGGTGCATCTCAACATCGACCTGCGCATGCGGTTGTGGAATTCGGCCGAGACCGAGGCCGTTCGCGTGTTCGCCTCGAACCTGCGCGACCTCCTGCTCGCCGCGCCCGCCGGCACCCGCGTCACCATGGGGCTCGATCCCGGCTACCGCACCGGCGTCAAGGTCGCGGTGGTCGATGCGACCGGCAAGGTGGTCGACACCACCGCAATCTATCCGCACGAGCCGCAGCGGCAATGGAACGAGTCGCTGGCGACCCTCGGCAGGCTCGCGCTGAAGCATCGCGTCGAGCTGATCGCGATCGGCAACGGCACCGCCTCGCGCGAGACCGACAAGCTCGCGGCCGACCTCGTCAAAGGCCTGCCCGAACTGAAGATGACCAAAATCGTGGTGTCCGAAGCGGGCGCGTCGGTCTATTCGGCCTCCGCCTTCGCCTCGGAAGAGCTGCCGGGCCTCGACGTCACGCTGCGGGGCGCGGTCTCGATCGCGCGGCGGCTCCAGGACCCGCTCGCCGAGCTGGTCAAGATCGAGCCCAAGGCGATCGGTGTCGGGCAGTATCAACACGACCTCGGCCAGGCCAAGCTCGCCAAATCGCTCGATGCCGTGGTCGAAGATTGCGTGAACGCCGTCGGCGTCGACGTCAACACTGCCTCCGCACCGCTGCTGGCCCGCGTGTCGGGCGTCGGCACAGGCCTTGCGCAGAGCATCGTGGCGCACCGTGACGCCAACGGCCCGTTCAAATCGCGCAAGGCGCTCAAGGACGTGCCGCGGCTCGGGCCGAAGGCATTCGAGCAGTGTGCGGGCTTTCTGCGCATCGTCGGCGGCGAGGATCCGCTCGACGCCTCTGGCGTGCATCCGGAAGCTTATCCGGTGGTGCGCCGGATTCTCGCGGCGACCAAGAGCGACATCAAGGCGCTGATCGGCAGCAGCGAGATCGTGCGCACGCTGAAGCCGAAGGATTTCGTCGACGAGACTTTCGGTCTGCCGACCGTCACCGACATTCTGCGCGAGCTCGAAAAGCCCGGCCGCGACCCGCGCCCGGCGTTCAAGGCCGCGGTGTTCAAGGAAGGCGTCGAGGAGATCAAGGATCTCAAGAAGGGCATGATCCTCGAGGGCACCGTGACCAACGTCGCCGCCTTCGGAGCCTTCGTCGACATCGGCGTGCACCAGGATGGCCTCGTGCACATCTCGGCGATGTCCAAGACCTACATCAAGGATCCGCGCGAGGTGGTGAAGCCCGGCGACATCGTCAAAGTGAAGGTGCTGGACTTCGAGGTCGCGCGCAAGCGCATCTCGCTGACGCTGCGGCTGGATGACGAGGTCGGCGCCAAGAAGGACGCGCCCGGCATGCAGCGCGACAACAATTCGCGCAACAGCGCGCGCATGACCTCGTCGGCGCCGCGCAAGCAGGAATCCTCCGGCGGCGGCGCGCTTGCGGAGGCGTTGCGGCGTGCAGCCGAGAAGAACGGCGGCAAGCGGGTGTGAGTCTCAACTTCTCCTCGCCCTTTTGCGGGGAGAGGTGATCTGCTCCACGGATAGCGAGTTCTATCGCCTCGTCATTGCGAGGATAGTAGCGAGGCAATCCAGACTGCCTCCACTGGACAGTCTGGATTTGCTTCGTCGCAAGAGCTGCTTGCAATTGACGAGGAGAGAGCGGTGGGCCGCCTCCCTAACACGCGCGTCAGAATCTGGCGCATTTGTAAGTTGAAGGAGACGGCGCGTTCTCCTCTTCTGAACCTCCGAGTGCGGCTGTGTGACCACCGCACTGTAAGGAGGATTTTCCGATGAAACACAGGCTTCTCACAGGCCTCGCCGCAGCGGCAGTTGCCGCAACGCTGGCGGTCGCATCGCCCGTTCTTGCCCGCGCCGGCGGTGGCGGACATGGCGGGTTTGGCGGCGGTGGCCACTTCGGGGGCGGCGGCATGCATGTCGGTGGTGGCGGCATGGGTGGCGGGGGCATGCGAGTGGGCGGCATGGGCGGCGCTCATTTCGGTGGCGCGCGCTTCGCCGGTTCACCAATGGCCGCCCGCGCCGCCATCGGGCCGCGCTTTGCCGGTGCGCCATTCGCGACCCGCACCGCCTTCGGCCCGCGGTTTGCCGGCACGGGCTGGCACGGCAGGCCCTTCATTGGCCGGCATGCTTTCTTCTTCCGCCATCATCATCGCTTCCACCGCTTCGCCTTCTTTGGCGCGCCTTTCATCTATGCCAGTTACTATGACGGCTGCTGGCGCAGGAGCTGGACGCCCTATGGCTGGCGATGGGTCAATGTGTGCGGAGACTATTGGTACTAGCATCGCCGGACCGCACCATTGTCGCGGTCGCCACCGGGCAGTTCCGCTCAGCCCCGGAACGGGATAGTCTGGTGGCGATCGTCGCGCGGAGTTCGTCATGACCGGAGGTCACCGCCGCATCCTGGTCGTCGAGGACGATCCGGAGACCGCAGGCCAGCTCGTCGAGGAACTGACGACCTCCGGCTACGAGGTCGATCTCGCCGGCACGGGACGCGAAGCGCTTCACCAGGGCGGCGCCCGCGACTATGCCGTGATCACTATCGACCGCATGCTGCCCGATATCGACGGCATCACGGTGATGCGCCAATTGCGCGACGACGGCATCGCTGCGCCGTTCCTGATCATTTCCGCGCTTGGCGAGGTGGATGATCGCGTGCGCGGCCTGCGCGCCGGCGGCGACGATTATCTCGTCAAGCCGTTCTCGTTCGTCGAGCTACTCGCACGCTTGGAGGCGCTTGGCCGCCGCAGCGAAACCATCGCCAAGGAAACGCTGCTGCGGGTCGGGGATCTCGCCATCGACATGATCGCACGCAGCGCCAGTCGCCGCGGCCGTAAGATCCCGCTGCTACCGCGCGAATTTCAGCTGCTCGAATATCTCGTTCGTAACGAGGGCCGCGTCGTCTCCCGCGCCATGCTGCTCCAGCACGTCTGGGACCTGCATTTCGACCCCTCCACCAACATCATCGACGTCTATGTCGGGCGCGTTCGCCGCAAGGTCGACGATGCCCAGGCCTATCCGCTGATCCACACCATCCGCGGCATCGGATATTGCCTCCGTGCTCCTGGCTAAGACGCTCCGCTCCTCGACCTTCCGCCTGGCGCTGATCGCGATCGCGGCGTTCGGGCTGATCGTCGCAGCGATCATGGCTTACGTCTATTTCGGCACGCTCGCCTATGTGAAGAGCCGGCTCGGCGAGACCGGCGATCACGATGCCTTCGCGCAGATGATCGAGCTCGCGATCGCTGCGGTCGCCGTGCTGCTGCTGGTGCTCGCCGGGCTCGCGGCCGTGCTGGTGACGCGGCGCACGGTCGGGCGGATCGAGCAAATCAACGCCACCAGCCGCGCCATCATGCTCGCCGGCCTCGACCAGCGCATTCCCTTGCGCGGCAGCAACGACGAATGGGACCGCGTCGCGGAAAACCTCAACCAAATGCTCGACCGCATCGAGACGCTGATGGGGGAGGTCAAACAGGTCAGCGACAACGTCGCCCACGATCTGCGCACCCCGCTGACGCGCATGCGCGGACGGCTGGAAAAGGCCTATCACACCCCGCGCAACAGCGAGGCGGATGCGGCGCTGATCGGCGACACCATCGCCGATCTCGACGCCGTGCTCGGCATGTTCGCTTCCATCACCCGGATATCGGAGATCGAGACCCGGGCCCGCACCGGCGCCTTCCGCGGGCTCGACCTCGCCGAGATCGCCGGCGAGGTCGTCGAGCTCTACGACGCCGCCGCCGAGCAGGTCGCCACAAAGCTCAGTCTCGCCAGCGATCGCGAGGTGCCGGTGACCGGCGACCGCGACCTCTTGTTCGATGCCATCGCCAATCTCGTCGACAACGCGATCAAGCACGGCCGCAAAGGCGGGCAGGTGACCGTCACCTGCCGTAGCGCCGATGGCGGCGCGGTGATCGCGATCGCCGACGACGGCCCGGGCATTCCCGCGGAGGAACGCGATTACGTGTTCAAGCGCTTCTACCGGCTCGAGCAGAGCCGCTATACGCCGGGCAATGGCCTCGGCCTCAGTCTCGTCGCCGCAGTCGCGCGCCTCCATGGCGCCGAGATCGCGCTGCATGACAATGCGCCGGGCCTCACCGTCCAGCTCAGCTTCAAGGCGGCATCAGCGACGTGAAGCGGTGGTGTCACAGATCGATCACGCCGCGGCGCGCCGCATGCGCGACCGCGTCGGTGCGGCCGGTGGCATCCAGCTTGTCGAGCAGCGAGCCGACATGGAATTTCACGGTGTGCACGGAGATGCCGAGCTGGCGCGCGATCATCTTGTTGGAGGCGCCCTCGGCCATCAGCGCCAGCACGTCGAGCTCGCGCTGGGTCAGCGCGATGTCGCCGGGCATGATGCGCGGATCGCGGGCAACAATCGTCGCCGCGGCGTCTTCGCCAGGCGCGACGAGGCGAAGTCCGGCGACGTTGCCGAGCAGCTTGGCCAGGCGATCGGCGAGGGCTGGGTCGTCGATCTCTAGGGCCAGCACGATCTCCGGCGCGTTGTCCTCGCTCACGCCTCCGGCCTCTCGCCGACCGTGACCTTGAAGCTGACCGGCTCGCCGCCGCGGCGAACCGCGACCTCGACCACCGCGCCGACGCTGGAAGGTCCCAGCGTCCGCGACAGCGCGCGCACGCCGGACAGTTTCTGGTCGTTGACCGCCACGATCACGTCGCCTTGCCGGATGCCGGCCGCGGCCGAAGGTCCGGTCCTGTCGACATTCATCACCATCGCACCGATACCGTCGTCGAGCCGCACCGGCTGCAGCCCTACGCCGAGATAACCGCGCGCGATGCGGCCGCGCGCCTCGAGCTGCGGCGCGACGCGCGCGATCGTCGCCGTCGGGATCACCAGCACCCGCCGCGGTCCGAGCACGGCCATGCCGAAGGCTTCACCCGACGCATCGAGCGCAAGTCCGCCCTGCTGGCTACCGCGCAGGCGGACGTCGAGCTCGATCCGCGCATCGATGTCGCCGCCGCGTAAGGAGCGCCAGCTCTTGCCGGACGCCGATACCATCCCGAGCGCCGCACTCGGCGCATCGCGGTTGGTTGCGACAACGATCGACAGCGTGCCTAGCGCAGGGACTGATGTGGTCAGCTTGACCGGGGCAATCGCGGCCTCAGTGCGCAGCAGCGCGATATCGGTCGTATGGTCGCGGCCGGCGATAGCGGCGGCCACTCGGTTGCCGTCGGGAAGGCCGATCTCGACCGCGCCCTCGTCGGCGAGGGCCTCGTCGGCCGTGACGATCAGGCCCGGCTTCCACACGAAGCCGCTCGCGCGGGAGCGGTGCGAGTAGACGGAGACGACGGACGGTGCGGTGCGCGCCACCATGTCCGCGAGCGCGGACGACAGTGAAGACAGAGGAGTTGGGTCGGTCATGGCAGGCTCCTGTAAGCTGTCCTCAATCTGGGATATCGCAGGCGGTCCGGAAACTGGCCGCGTGGCCAGGGCAGCGTCAGCGCCGGCCGACGAACATGTGATTGGGACCCGCTCACGGAAACGTGTAGCAATCGGCCCGACATTGCGCTGTACGGCCTCAACCATTTCCGCGAGCCCTGACTGAATGAGCATGGATCTCACCCGCCGCACTCTGCTTCAGCTCGCCGGCGCGGCCTCTCTCGCAATGGCGGCCGCTGCCGCGGCGCGCGCCGAGGACAATGCGCAGGGCGGCGGGCCGACTTATGCCAGCCGCACGCCGATGCGGGTCGGCATGGTGACGCTCCGGGTGAAGAACCTCGACAAGCTCGCCGATTACTACCGCGACGTGATCGGGCTCACCGTGATGGAGCGCTCGGCGACTGGCGCGAAGCTCGGCACGGCCGGCGTCGCGCTGCTGGTGCTGGAAGCCCGTCCCGATGCCGCAATCGAGCCGCGCAACGCCGCCGGCCTCTATCACACCGCCTTCCTGATGCCGACGCGCAAGGATCTCGCGCGCTGGCTGGTGCATGCCGCCGCTCACCGCGTGCCGCTGTCGGGATTTGCCGATCACCTTGTCAGCGAATCCGTCTATCTCGACGACCCCGAAGGCAACGGCATCGAGGTCTATGCCGACCGCGATCCCTCGCAATGGCAGTGGAGCGAGGGCGGCGTGAAGATGGCAACCGACGAGCTCAACATCCCCGACTTGCTGTCGCTGACCAATACGCGCGTGGCCGACTATGCCGGCGCGCCGGAAGGATTGCGCATCGGCCACATGCATCTGCGCGTCAGCGATCTCGCGCAGGCCGAGAGCTTCTATCACGCCAGCATCGGCCTCGACCCGACCCGCCGCCGCAGCGGTGCCGCGTTCCTCTCCTCGGGCCGCTATCATCATCACCTCGGCATGAATGTCTGGCAGAGCCAGGGTGCCGGCCAGCGCGACGATCAAATGACGGGTCTTGCCTGGTTCTCGCTGGTGACCGAGAAGCAGGACATCCTCGCAGCCCAGGAGGAGCGCCTGCGCAAGGTTGGCGCACGGGTCAGGGCGCTTGCGGGCGGCCTGGAGGCCGTCGATCCCTGGGGCACGCGGGTGCGCCTTCTCAGGGTTTGATCGCCGGCGCAGGCGTTGGTAATACGCCTCAGGCGCAAACCAATCGACCGGGGTCCACGCCCGATATGTCCGAATTCCACGGTGTCTTTCCCTATCTCGTCTCGCCCGTCGATGCCGACGGCACGGTGCGCACCGAAGTCCTCGGCAAGCTCTGCGACGATCTAATCGCCGCCGGCGTGCACGGTCTGACGCCGCTCGGCTCGACCGGCGAGTTCGCCTATCTCAATGCCGCGCAGCGCATGGCGATCGTGCAGACCACGATCGAGGCGGCCAAGGGCCGCGTGCCGGTGGTCGCGGGCGTCGCTTCAACCTCGATCGCGGACGCGCTGGCGCAGGCGAAAGCGTACCAGAAGCTCGGTGCCGACGGCATCCTGGCGATTTTGGAGGCCTATTTCTCGCTCGCCGATGCCCAGGTCGAATCCTACTTCCGCGCCATCGCCGATGCCGTGGACATTCCCGTCGTCATCTACACCAATCCGCAATTCCAACGCTCCGACCTCACCCTCGATGTCATCGCGCGCCTCGCCGAGCATCCGCGCATCGGCTAAAGGACGCCTCGACCAACACCGGCCGGCTGCTCTCGATCATGAACCGCTGCGGCGATGCCTTGCGGGTGTTCTCGGCCTCCGCCCATATCCCGGTCGCGGTGATGCTGATCGGCGGTCTCGGTTGGATGGCAGGTCCGGCCTGCATCATCCCGCGCCAGAGCGTTGCGCTGTACGAGCTCTGCAAGGCTGGTCGCTGGGAGGAGGCCATGAAGCTTCAGCGCCGGCTGTGGCGCATCAACGAGGCCTTTGCCCGCTTTAATCTCGCCGCCTGCATCAAGGCGGGGCTTTCGATCCAGGGCTACGACGTCAGCGACCCTGTCCCGCCGCAGGCCGCGCTGACGGCCGAGCAGCGCAGGATGGTGGAAGCGGCGTTGCGGGAGCTGGCATAGCCGATTGTCACGCGGCAATATGCCCCCAGGTGCTGCCGCAAGCCGAACTATTCCCTATCTGCTTCGATCAGGAAACTTCCAGGCGCTTGCGACGTTGCTGCGTGAGCGAGATCCGCCACCTTAGGATGAGCATCTGAGCATTGTCTTCAGTATACCGCGGTGATCACCCATGAATCGTCGCTACGGAATTGCCGCGGCAGCTCTGGCCGCTCTGCTACTCGTGGTCACTGCCGCGAAAATCCAGCATGCGCCGTGGACCACGCCCGCCGCGCGAGCCGTCGAGCAGCGCGGGCCGCTGTCGGAGGCCGAAAAGGCCACGATCGACATCTTCGAGCGCGTATCGCCTTCGGTTGTCCAGGTAGCGGTGAAATCGGCGGCCAGTCCTCTCATGGGTGAGGAGGGCCAGGGCGGCGCTTCCGGCACGGGATTCGTTTGGGACGCCGAGGGGCACCTGGTGACGAACAATCACGTCGTGGCCAATGGCGGCGAGATCGCCGTGCGCTTTGCGTCCGGAGAGGTGGCCCAGGTCGACCTGGTCGGTACCGCTCCCAACTACGATCTTGCGGTCCTGCGAATCCGGAGTGTGCGCGAACTCCCTCCGCCGGTGGCTCTCGGCAGTTCGAACGATCTGAAGGTCGGGCAATCCGCCTTTGCGATTGGCAATCCCTTCGGGCTGGATCAATCCATGACCAGCGGCATCATCAGTGCTCTCAAGCGCAGGCTTCCGACCCATGGCGGCCGGGAGATTGCCAACGTCATCCAGACTGATGCCGCGATCAACCCAGGCAATTCAGGCGGGCCGCTGCTGGATTCCGCAGGCCGCCTGATTGGCGTCACAACGGCGATCATATCGCCGTCCGGCTCGAACGCCGGCATCGGCTTTGCGGTGCCGGTCGATGTCGTGAACCGGATTGTCCCCGAACTCATCCGCAACGGTCGCGTGCCGACGCCCGGTATCGGCATCGTGGCCGCCAGTGAGGATGTTTCCACGCGGCTTGGCGCCCAAGGGGTGATCGTGGTGCGGACCGCCCCCGGCAGCCCTGCGGAGCGGGCGGGGATTCGCGGGGTCAACTTTTCGACTGGCGCGGTCGGAGACATCATCACCGCGGTGGAAGGCAAGCCGGTGCGGCGCCTCTCCGACTTGACCGATGCGCTGGAGCAGGCCGGCGCCGGGAAGACCATTCGCCTCACTGTCAAGCGGGGCTCGGACACCCGCGACGTGAATGTGGGCATCATCGACATCGAGCGTTCCTGACGTCGCAATCTGCGCGGCCAATGGAGGCGTGGCACGCAATGCTGATGTGCTGCGGCTCGGTTGTATCGACTGCAAAATCGGCTAAAACCGCCGCGGTCGTTTTCCGGATTTCAAGGACATAACGGAATGAACATTCTTCCCGGCAATTTGCGTTTCGGAGCGGGCCAGCCCGTCAAGCGTTTGGAAGATCAGCGGCTGCTCACCGGGAAGGGGCAATTCATTGACGACAAACCGGCGGACGGCGCGCTGTGGTTGCACGTGCTGCGCTCGCCGCATGCGCACGCGAAGATCGTCTCGATCGACACCAGCGCCGCGGCGTCGATGCCTGGCGTCACCGCGATCTATACCGGCGCCGACCTCGTCAAGGACGACATCGGCAGCATTCCGACGCTGAACATCTTCAAGCGTCCCGACGGCAAGCCGATGACGGTGCCGCCGCGCCGGCTGCTGGCCCATGAAGTCGTGCGCTACGCCGGCGAAGCGGTCGCCGCCGTCGTGGCCGCCTCGCGCGTGGAGGCGCAGAGCGCGGCCGAAGCGATCGTGGTCGAATACGACGTGCTGCCTGCGGTGGTCGACCCGGTGGAGGCCGTAAAGCCCGGTGCGCCCGTGGTGTGGCCGGACGCGCCCGATAACATCGTCGGCGCGATGAGCTATGGCGATGCAGCCAAGGTGGACGAGGCCTTTGCCAAAGCGGCGCACACGGTCGAGCTCGATCTCGTCAGCCAACGCCTCGTTCCATCCGCAATGGAGCCGCGCTCGACCATCGCCGAAATCGACAAGAAGACGGGACGGCTCCTGCTGCACGTGCAGTCGCAGACACCGGCCTCGACTCGTGACGTGCTGGCGGAGGCCGTGCTCAAGCGTCCCAAGGACAGCGTGCGGGTGCTGGTCGGCGACATCGGCGGCGGCTTCGGCCAGAAGACCAACCTCTATCCCGAGGACGGCATCGTCGCCTATGCCGCGACCAAGCTGAACAAGAAGATCCGCTGGCGCGGCGACCGCACCGACGAGTTCGTCGGCGGCACCCATGGCCGCGATCTCACCTCGACCGCTTCCTTCGCGCTGGATGAAAAGGGCAAGGTGCTGGCCTATCGCGTCAAGTCGATCGGCTGCACCGGCGCTTATTCCTCGGGTGCGGCCAATATCATCCCGCTGGTGCTCGGGCCGTTCGTGCAGACCGGCGTCTACGATCTGCCGCTGGTGCATTTCGAGGTGAAGTCGGTGATGACCCACACCGCCCCGGTCGGTGCCTATCGCGGTGCGGGCCGTCCCGAAGCCGTCTTCATCGTCGAGCGCCTGTTCGACGCGGCTGCGCGAAAGATCGGCATGGATCCGCGCGCGATCCGCAAGGCCAACTACATCAAGCCGGCGCAGCTGCCTTATACGAATGCCGCGGGCCAGGTTTATGACTCCGGCGCCTTCGCGCACATGCTCGACCGCGCCGTGAAGCTCGCCGACTGGGACGGCTTTGCCGCGCGCAAGAAGGCGGCCAGGAAGAAGGGCCTGCTCTATGGCCGCGGTCTCACCTCCTACATCGAATGGACCGGCGGCCGCGCCCATACCGAGAAGGTCAGCCTGCACGCGACCTCGCAAGGCCGCGTCGTCCTGCATTCCGGCACCATGGCGATGGGGCAGGGCTTGCAGACCACCTACACCCAGATGATCTCCGACACCCTCGGCATTCCCATGGACAAGATCGACGTCGTCCAAGGCGACACTGATCTCGCCATGGGCTTTGGCAGCGTCGGCTCCCGTTCGCTGTTCGTCGGCGGCACCGCCGTGGCCGTCTCCTCCAACGACCTCATCCAGAAGGCGCGCGAGAAGGCCGCGAACGTGCTGGAGACCTCGATCGAGGACATCGAATATCAGGGCGGCATGCTCACCGTGGTCGGCACCGACCGCCGCATCAGCCTGTTCGATCTCGCCGAGAAGGAGACCGGCGCCAAGCTCAGCGTCAATTCCGAAGGCGAGGTGGATGGGCCGAGCTGGCCGAACGGCACCCATATCTGCGAGGTCGAGATCGATCCCGAGACCGGCGTTTCCCGCGTCGTGCGCTACACCACCGTCGACGACGTCGGCGTTGCCGTGAACCCGATGCTGGTCACCGGGCAGATCCATGGCGGCGTTGTGCAAGGCATCGGTCAGGCGTTGTATGAGGGCGTGTCCTACGATGCCGACGGTCAGCTCCTCACCGCGAGCTACCAGGATTACTGCATCCCGCGCGCCGACGACGTTCCGCCGATTGTGGTGACGCTCGACGATTCCGCGCCCTGCCGCACCAATCCGCTCGGGGCCAAGGGCTGCGGCGAGTCCGGCGCCATCGGTGGCCCGCCCTGCGTCACCAATGGCGTGATGGACGCGCTGGCCGAGCTCGGCATCACCCAGCTCAATACGCCGCTGACGCCGCAGAAGATCTGGCAGGCGATCCGGGACGCGAAGGCGGGGTAGGCCTGGCGCGTTGTTGCGTTAGCTGCTGCGTCAAGCTCAGCTCGTCATCCCGGGGCGCGCAAAGCGCGAACCCGGGATCCATAACCACAGAGAGTGGTTTGGTGGGAAGCTGGTAACTCCGAGTCCCCGTAACCACCTCTCGCTGTGGTTATGGATCCCCGCCTCCGCGGGGACGACACACGGAGCAAGGGGCTCCATCTGGGCTACGAAGCCAGATTCAAATCCCCAGCATCATCTTCGCGATGATGTCGCGCTGGATCTCCGAGGTGCCGCCGAAGATCGTATATGCTCGCCCGTTGAGATATTCCGGGATCACCGTCAGCATCTCCTCCGGGACCGGCGGCTCGTGGTTGAGCCTGTAGAGCGGCCGCATCGGCTCCACCGCGAGGGCGTCGTGACCGATCACGTCGGCCCCTAATCGCGTCACGGCTTGCCGGATTTCGCTGTTGCGCAGCTTCAGGATCGACGACACCGCGCCGGGATTTTGTCCGGTCTGCAGCGCCGAGAGCACGCGCAGCTCGGTCATTTCAAGCGCGTCGATGTCGACCTCGACCTCGGAGATGCGCGTTGCGATGTCAGGACTGTCGATCGCGCGGCCCGTGAGGTCGGACCCGGCAAGATCCGCGATCGCCCTCAATCCCTCGCGCAGCTTCGCCGAGGCGATGCCGGAGCCGCGCTCGAACTCGAGCAGATATTTGCCATAGGTCCAGCCCTTGCCTTCCTCGCCGACGCGGTTGGCGACGGGCACGCGCACGTCGTCGAAGAACACCTGGTTGACCTCGTGGTCGCCGCCGATGGTGAGGATCGGGCGCGTGGTGATACCAGGCGTGTTCATGTCCATCAGGATGAAGCTGATGCCGTCCTGCTGCCGCGGCCCGTCGCTGGTGCGCACCAGTGCGAACATGCGGTTGGCGTGGTGGGCATGCGTGGTCCAGATTTTCGTGCCGTTGATGATGTAGTCGTCGCCGTCGCGCACCGCGCGCGTCTTCAGCGACGACAGATCGGAGCCCGAGCCTGGCTCGGAATAGCCCTGACACCAATAATCGTCACCTGAGAGAATACGCGGCAGATAAAAATTCTTCTGCTCGGGGCTGCCGAAGCCGATGATGACGGGGCCGACCATCTTCACGCCCATCACATTGACGTTCGGCACGCCGGCGCGTGCGCATTCGGTCTCGAAGATCCAGCGCTGCGCCGGGGTCCAGTCCGGCCCGCCATATTCGACCGGCCAGCCCGGCGCGCCCCAGCCCTGCCGGTGCAGCGCGCGCTGCCAGGCCTTGCCGATGTCAGGATCGGAGAACACCGAGGGCGTCAGCGCGGTTGCGCGCTTCATCTCCTCGGTGAGGTTTTTCGCAATGAAGCCGCGCACCTCGTCCTGGAAGGCGCGCTCCTCGGCATTGAACGACAGGTCCATGAAGCGCTCCTCGTATCAGGCCGGCAGTTTGGTACGGCCAAGCTGGGCGTGGCGGGCATAGTGGTGCGCGCTGCCGCCGAACAGCGTGTCGAAGGCGACCAGCCGCTTGAAATAGGCGCCGACCTCGAGCTCCTCGGTGACGCCCATGCCACCATGGAGCTGGATCGATTGCTCGCCGACGAAGCGCGCACACTTGCCGATCTTGGCCTTCGCACCCGACGCAGCCCGCGCGCGCTCAACGGGTTCGGCGTCGGCTTTCAGTGCGGCGCGCAGCGCCATCGAGCGCGCCTCGTCGACCTGCATCGCCATGTCGGCCAGGCGGTGGCGGATCACCTGGTTGGCCGAGAGCGGACGGCCGAACTGCTTTCGGATCTTGGTGTATTCGAGCGTGGTGTCGAGCAGCGTCTGCATGATGCCGACGGCTTCCGCACCTAGCGCAGCCATGGCGCGGTCGACGGCCCATTCGATCGCGGGCAGAGCATCGCTGCCGTCGCCAAGCAGGGCGCCTTCGGGAAGCTGCACGTCCGACAGCTCGATGTTGCAGGCGCGTCCGCCGCCGAGGCGAGCGTAGTCGGCGATTGTGAGGCCCGGTGCCGTCGCCGGCACCACGAACAGGCCGATCCGTTCCGAAGGTCCGTGATGGTCATGCATGAGTGCGGAGACGATGATCTCGTCGGCAGCATGCCCGTCGAGCACCGCGATCTTTTTGCCGGCCAGATGCCAGCCCTGCGACGTCTTGTTGGCGCTGGTTGCGACCTTGGCGAGATCGAACCGCGCCGCGCGCTCGGAATGTGCCAAGGTGAGCTTCAGTGATCCGTCCCCGACCTTGGGCAGGCTCGCCTGCTTTTGCGCCGTGGTGCCGCATCTAGCGATCAGCGCGGCCCCCAGCACCACGGTTGCGACATAGGGCTCCGACACCAGCCCGCGGCCTAAGGCTTCCATCAGGATGCCGACATCGACCGCCCCGCCGCCGAGCCCACCGAACTCTTCGGGAAGCGGCAACGCCAGCCAGCCGAGCTCGGCGAACTGCCTCCAGATGGCCGGGCTGAAGCCGAGCGGATCGCTTGCCATCGTGCGGCGGTGAGCGGCATCGTAGCTTTCGGCTACGAAGCGTTCCGCGCTCTCGCGCAGCAGGCGCTGCTCGTCACTGAGATTGAGGTCCATGTGCCTACTCCGCCGCCGGCGGCTTGCGCACCGAGGGATGCAGGCCGGAGGGATCGACGATCATGCCGTACTCCTGGAGATTGTGGGCATGGCAGAGCTGATGCAGTGCAAAGGCCTGGTCGATCGCGGCAGGCTGGCCCATCACGTCCACCGAGCGGTTGACGGCCTCCTTGGTTAGCTTCAGCGCGAAGGACGGTTTCGTCGCGATCCGGCGCGCCAACGCCAGCACGCTTGCTGACAGCTCCGCGCGTGGGACGACCTGATTGATCATACCGAGCTGATGCGCCTCCTGGGCGCTCCAGCTATCGGCGGTGAACAGGAACTCCTTGGCCTTGCGTGGGCCGAGCTCCCAGGGATGGACGAACCATTCGACGCCGCAGACGCCCATGGTGACGACAGGGTCGCAGAACTGCGCATCGTCGCTGGCGATAATGAGGTCGCAGGCCCAGGCCAGCATCAGCCCGCCGGCGATGCACTTGCCGTGCACTTCGGCGATGGTCGGCTTGGCGAGGTTGCGCCAGCGCCGCGTGATCTGGAGATAGATCTCCTGCTCGCGCGCGAAGCGGCCGTGAGCATTGGGCTCGGCAAAGCCACCCCAATTTCCGATCGGCGGAAAATCGACGCCCGCGGCATTTTTAGCCCCGGGACGCAGATCATGCCCGGACGAAAAGTGCGGACCGTTGCCGGCCAGGATGATCACCTTGACCGCGTCGTCCTGCACGGCCGCATCGAAGGCGGCGTTGAGGTCATAGGTCATTTGCAGGTTTTGCGCGTTGCGCGCGTCGGGCCGGTTCATCACGATCCGGGCAATCGGCGGCTCCGGCCGCTCCACGAGGATGGTCTCGAACGAGCTCATCGCTTTCCCTTGCCGTTTCCGTTCTTGTTTTATCCGAGTTGACTATGTCGTCCAGGGATAGGCAAGAGGCTTGCGTCAGTCGGCTGCTTTTCTCACGCGCCCAATCTGGTAGCTTGCGCCAGATTCCACCGGGAGAAATTTGATGCGCAAGATCCTGACCGTGCTGGCAGCGCTGGCCTCGCTGAGCTTGGCCAATTGCGGCTACAACGCGATCCAGAGCGAGGACCAGCAGATCAAGGCCAATTGGTCCGAAGTCGTGAACCAGTATCAGCGCCGCGCCGATCTCGTCCCCAATCTGGTCAATTCGGTGAAGGGGTTTGCCCAGCAGGAAAAGGACGTGCTGCTCGGCGTCACCAATGCGCGCGCCAAGGTTGGCAGCGTCCAGGCAACGCCGGAGGTGCTGAACGATCCCGCAGCCTTCCAGAAATTCCAGGCCGCCCAAAGCGAGCTCTCCAGCGCGCTGTCGCGGCTCCTCGTCGTCACCGAGAATTATCCGCAGCTCAAATCGGATGCCCTGTTCAAGGATCTGATGTCGCAGCTCGAAGGCACCGAGAACCGCATCACTGTGGCGCGAAACCGCTACATCAAGGCCGTGCAGGAGTACAACGTCACGGTCCGATCGTTCCCGACCAACCTCACCGCGATGGCATTCGGCTACAAGGAGAAGCCGAATTTCTCGGTCGAGAACGAGAAAGAGATCTCGACCGCGCCGAAGGTGGACTTCAACCCGGCGCCGGCGCCGTCGAAGTAGGCGCGTCGTTTCGCGAATGCGCCAAGTCTCAATCACCGCTCTCATTCCCCGCGAAAGCGGGGAATCCAGTACGCCGCGGCCTCTCCGTATCTCGCCTGCGTCTCTGGAATACTGGATCGCCCGGTCCCGGCTCCGCCAAGGGCTTCGCCGGGCACCTCGGTATTGGGCCGGCGAAGCGTCAGCGAAGACGGCAAGCCGGGCGATGACAGCGAGGGTGTGGTGGGCCCTTTCGGTCTTCTCGTCGTTTGTTCTCGCCGTCGCACTTCTTTTCGCCTTCGCGCTCCCCGCCCACGCAGACATCGCCATCCCCCAACTGACCGGCCGCGTGGTTGACCAGACCGGCACGCTCTCGAGCGCCGAGATCGCTACGCTGTCGCAAAAGCTGCGCGACTTCGAGAATCGGAAGGGCAGCCAGCTCGCCGTCCTGATCGTGCCGACCACACAGCCGGAGACGATCGAGCAGTTCTCGATCCGCGTTGCCGAGGCCTGGAAGATCGGACGCAAGAAGGTTGACGACGGCGCCATCCTCATCGTCGCCAAGAACGACCGGCATTTGCGCATCGAGGTCGGCTATGGCCTCGAAGGCGTGCTCACCGACGTCACTTCGAGGCGGATCATCGATGAAGTCATCACGCCGAAATTCAGGACCGGCAATTTCAGCGGTGGCATCTCGGATGGTGTCGATCGCATGATGCGGGTCATCGATGGCGAGCCGTTGCCGTCACCCTCGCGCAGCGTCAACTTCGCCCACAATCTGGACGATCTCGTGCCGGCATTTGCCGTGGCGCTATTCGCTTCCATAGGCATCGGCGGGGTCTTCCGCGCGATGCTGGGGCGGCTGCTCGGATCATTGGTGACCGGCGGCATCATTGCCGCGGTGACTTGGCTCATCCTCGGCTCTGCCGCGCTCGCCGCGGCGGTCGGCGTACTCGGCTTTATCATCGGGTTTATCGCCGATCTGTTTTCGGCGGCAACGCCAGGCACGGGCCGCTCGCGCGGCGGCTCATGGTCGAGCGGCTCATCGGGAGGCGGTTGGAGCAGCGGATCGTCGAGCAGCGATGATAGCTTCAGCGGCGGCGGGGGCAGTTTTGGCGGCGGCGGCGCCTCGGGGAGTTGGTAGGTCATGAGCATCAAGCGCATCACCAGGCACCTCGTGCAGCATCATTGGCGGGCGAAGCGGATTTTTCCGCAGGCCGTGCTCGACCGCATCGAGCAGGCGATCAAGCGGGGCGAAGCCACCCATTCCGGCCAGGTCCGCTTCGTCGTTGAAGGCGCGCTCGATGGTGCGCCGCTGTTCCGCAACCAGCCGGCGCGCGCGCGCGCGCTCGACATGTTCTCGCATCTGCGCATCTGGGACACCGAGCACAACAACGGCGTTCTCATCTACCTCCTGCTCGCCGACCGCGACGTCGAGATCGTCGCCGACCGCGGCATCGACGCGAGGGTTGGAGCCGAGCGCTGGGAGAGCATCTGCCGCGCGATGGAGACCGAGTTCAGGGCGGGCCAGTTCGAACGCGGCGTGATCGCGGGCATTGAGGCCGTGTCGCGCGAGCTGGCGCGGCATTTCCCGCCGCAAAGACCGCATTCGAACGAGCTGCCGGATGCGCCCGTGGTGATGTGATCTCGCTGGTCTTGGCCAAGGCCAGGACCACGTCGGAGAGGCGCCCTGCCTCGCGAATGAATCCTACGGGCGCAATGCGCCCCAATGCCGCCTCCGCTGACAATTTGTTGCACGCCGCCACGCCGGTTCCACTTTCCCGGCCAAATTCGGCCTCGGACGAGTTCCTAAAACTTCGGTAAGCGGGTCCCGAGGTAAGGATTTCGCAAGCAATGAAAGTTACCAAAAGGTCAACCTAGACTGGAGTATTTGAGCCGTGAGCGAACCAATGCCCGAGCAGGCCGCCCTGGATCATGGCGCCGTCGAAGCCGCAGCGACCGCGTCGCAGACCGTCGAGGCCGCCGGGATCGACGCCCCCTCGATCGCCCCTGACCACGAGGCGCCGCCCAAAGCCGACCCGGTCAAGATCGAGCCGCCAAAAATCGAGGCATCAAGGATCGAGGTGCCGAAGTTCGAATCCAAGACTGAACCCAAGGCTCAGTCCAAAGCTGAGTCCAGGACTGAACCCAAGCCCGAGCCCGGCAAGCTGATTGTAATGGCACCTTCGGAACGCTCCTGGGATCGCGAGGACTTTGCCCCGCATGTGAAGGCGGAGGAGCCGCGCGAAACCGGCGGCAAGCGCCGCCTGTCGGCGATGGCTGCGGTGGTGGCGATCGCTGCTTGCGTCGGCGCGATCAGCGGCGCGCTCGCGACCGCCGGGATGATGCACTTTGCCGGCCCGGCCCCGGCGCCGGTACAGGTCGCCGATACCAGCGCGCTGGACGCTTCCGTCGCT
Source organism: Bradyrhizobium sp. 160 (assembly GCF_023073735.1). Classification (NCBI taxonomy): domain Bacteria; kingdom Pseudomonadati; phylum Pseudomonadota; class Alphaproteobacteria; order Hyphomicrobiales; family Nitrobacteraceae; genus Bradyrhizobium; species Bradyrhizobium sp. 160. Next base: position 458,054 of record NZ_JADPKD010000067.1, on the reverse strand, counting down.
CGGATCGATGCCGACCTCGTCGCGCTGAAGGCCAATGTCGAGCGCTCCTCCAAGACCGACGTCAGTCAGTTCAACCGGACCAACGACCGCCTCGACAAGCTCGAGAAGGCGCAGGCCGAGCCGTTGGCCAAGATCGCAAAACTGTCGGAGACCGTCGACAAACTCCGCGCCGCGCCGCCAGCGGCCCTTGCGCAGGCCGCAGCTGCCGCGCCCGCCAAGGAGACCACCGGCTCGATCGCGCCGGCCCAGGTTGCGACCGCCGCAGCTGCGCCGGCACCCGCCGCGCCCAAGACCGAGGTCGGCCGCCTGCCGACGATCGAAGGCTGGAGGCTGCGCAACGCAGCCAATGGCGGCGCGCTGATCGAAGGCCGCGACGGCCTCTACGAGGTATATCCCGGCGATCCCATCCCCGGCGTCGGCCGCGTCGATGCGATCCGCCGCCAGGACGGCCGCTGGGTGGTCGTCACCAGCAAGGGCCTGATCGTCGCGCGTTGAGCCCTCATATCCGGCCTTCGAAAAGGCGCTTCACCACCGCGTGAGACGCCTTTTTGCTTGAATAGGCTGGTCGGCGCGGTGTTACTTGGGGCATGAGCCGCGCCTTGCGAATTGTCGTTGCCGCCGCCGCATTCTTTGGCGGTGTCGTCTCGCTTTCCGCGGCGGAGAGCGCGCAATTGACGCGCGGCACGGCGATCACCGATCCTGATCTGTTGCGCCGGCTCGATCAGAGCGATGCTCTCACGATCGTGAGCCTGCTAAAGCCGGAACGGAACGCCGACGTTCCGCTCACGACGGACCTGCTGTTCTCGTCGTTGCCGCAGCTCAAAGCGATTCCGCCGGCGATCGATGCGGAATTGGACCGCTACATCGCTCGGTACAAGGCGACATACCCGGGCGAGACCATCGGCGTCGGCGAGGGCTTTGACGTGCAATTGTTCGACCGAGCCAATCTGAAATCGCCCGACACGCGTTTCGTGCTGGCCGGCATCGTCAACCGTATGGACCGCGCCTATGTCTCGGAAGAGTCCTGCGGCGAGATCCGGCTGATCTACCGTCTCGCGCGTTACGAGAGCAGGCCGGAGGGCGGCAACACCGCAACGCGCCTGCCGATGACGCTCAATCTGGTGATGAAGGCGCGCGACGCGCGCCAGACGGACGGGAACAATCGCGTCACCTGCGCCGAGATCGCGCGCCGCTGGCTCGACAATGGCGACTGGCAGGAGTTGATCGGCAGTCGCTCCTCGCCTGCCATGCTCGACCGCATCGAGACTAACATCCAGGTCTCCATCGCGCCGAAATCGGCGCTGCACGATTTTCGCTCCGACTATCTGCTCAAGGTGTTCAAGTACGACGCTGCGAGGAAAACGTTCGAGGAAGCGACGCTGGAGAACCAAATCGACCGCGACCGAATCCTTGCCGACGATGCGCTTCGGCGCGAGTTCAGGGATTGGCTGCTCGCGCCCGAAAACCTGCGCGAGTTCGATCGCGGCACGGTGCTGATCCCGGAAAAATTCCTGGCGACATCTGCGGTGGTGCCGACACCTGCCGGGCTCGATGCCTCGGTGTTGCAGCCAGAGTTCGGCATGATGCAAGGAGAAGGAAAAGGGGAGGGCAGCGACGTTCCCGTTTTCGGCGATGACGATGTGGTCGGTGCCTTGAACCAGGCTGCCGCGCGCGGCATCGAGCTGCAGAACGTCCGCTCGGCCGCGGGCTTTCAGCGCCGTCTCAACGACGTCACTTGTGCCGGCTGCCACCAGACCCGCGGCATCGGAGGCTTCCATTTCCCGGGCGTGGATTGGCTTGCGGACAAGTCCTCCAACTCCGCCAACGTGCCGGCCTCGCCGCATTTCTTCGGCGACCAGCTCCGCCGCCGCGACATCCTGACCGCATTCGCCGCGGGCAAACGTCCCGATTTCTCACGCGGATTTGCCAGCCGGCCACAGACCCGCGGTGGCCACGAACTGGCCGGGACCGAATATCAGGACGGCTGGGGCGCGCATTGTTCCCTGCAAAATGCGGGATCGGGAACGACGGACAAGAGTTTTACGTCATGGAGCTGTGCTAAAGGCCTTACCTGTCAGGCTGCTGCGGCCTCGCGCCGCATCGGCATGTGCTTCATCAAGACGCGCTAAACCGATTTGGATGACCCATGACGGATCCGAGCGAAGCCAACAAGGAGCGCAATCGCGAGATTGCGCACAACGAGGAAGCCAAGCAGGTCACCGGCAGCATCCGCGTTAGCACCTGGGCGGTCGCGATGGTGGTCATCATCGGCGGGATCCTGTTTACGCTCGGCTGGCTGGCCGTGCGGTAGTCGGCGCCCTCACTTGGCGTAATTCGTCATCCGTTTTCCTGGCAGCAGTTCATAGGCCGGCTTCCAGCCGGGCAGTGCGGCCATGCGGCCGAGCCAGGCGTGGATGGCCGGATGGCTCGCCGCGAAGTCGAAGCCGTGCTCGTCACTCGGATAATGCAGATAGGCCATCATCGAGATATCGGCGACCGTCGGCTTTGCGCCGATCGCGAATTCATTGTGCTGGAGGTGTTCATCGAGGATGCCGAGGAAGTCCTCGAGCCGTCGGCGAAAATGCTTGAGCACCTGCGGATCGTTTTTGGCGGTGAAGGCGCGCATGAAGCGATAGGTCGCCATGTAGCCGGTGAGCTTGTGGTTGTCCCAGAACAGCCAGCGCAACAGCTCGAATTTTTCCTCGTCCGTATCAGCGCCAAAGCGCCCGTACTGATCGGCAAGCTTGAGCAGGAGCGGCGCGGTCTGCGTCATCTTCACGCCGTTGATTTCGAGCACGGGGATCTCACCCATCGGGTTCACCGCCCTGCGCCATTCCGCGGTGCGCGTGACGCCGCCGCCGAAATCGGTCCAGACCGGCTCGAATTTCTCGCCGCAAAGCGTCAGCATCAGCGCCAGCTTGTAGCTGTTGCCGGATTCGGGGAAGTAGTGCAGGCGGTAGCTGGGCATGGGACCTCGCAGGCAGACGGGATGCGCTGCCGATCATTATACCGAGACGGTCTCGCGCCGTCATTGCGAGCATAGCGAAACAATCCAGCAATGCATCCGCGGGGGGATTCTGGATTGCTTCGCAGCGCTCGCGATGACGATGCCGTGCGAGTGCGGCTCCTAACCCACCGCCCCCGAACCCCGCAGCTGCTTGATCGCCGCCTCGTCGTATCCCGCCTTGCGCAAAATCTCGTCACTGTGCTCGCCGACAGCGGGCGGCTTGCGCGGCTGCACCTTCCTGGCGCCGTCGATCCAGATCGGGCTGTTGATGGTGAGCATGGTGTCGTTCTCGAACGGCACCAGAACCTCATTGTCGAGCATTTGCTTGTCGTTGGGGATGTCGTCGAGAATGGCAACGACGCCGAACACGAGGCCATTGCCGTCGAGGATCCTGCGCCATTCGGCGAGATCCTTGGTGGCGAAGGTGTCGTCCAGAATCTTGATCAGCTCGACCGAGCGGGCGTGGCGGTCGGCCTTGGTGACGAAGCGCGGATCGTCGATCAAGTCCTCGCGCCCGAGGCAGCGCGCCAGCGTCGGCCACTGCCGCTCCTCGTTGAGCAGGGACAGGATCAGCCAGCGGCCGTCCTTGCACTGGTAGTGGTTGGCCACCGCGTTCAGCGCGCGCTCGCGCGGGCGCCGCTCGCCGAACTTGGCGCCGCAGAGTTTCGCCTGCGCCAGCACGCTCGCGGCCCAGACGCCATTGGCCATCAGATTGGAAGCGACATGCGAGCCCTTGCCGGTCTTCTCGCGCTGATACAGCGCGGTGACGATGGCGCCATAGAAGGCCATGGCGCAGGGATGGTCGCCCATGCCGGCGACGGAGCGGGCCGGTGTCGTGTCGGTATCGGCGCGGACGAGGTCCATCAGGCCGGAGCGCGCCCAATAGGCATTGCTGTCGAAGCCGGGCTTGTTGGCTTCCTCGCCCTTCTCGCCATAGCCGGTGAAGGAGGCGTAGATCAGCCGGTCGTTGAGATGGGCGAGGTGGTCATAGGTGATGCCGAGCTTGGCGCGCACCGGCGGCGGCATATTGGTGATGAAGACGTCGGCCTCCGCCACCAGCTTATAGAGCACGGCCTGCGCTTCCGGCTTGGAGAGGTCGAGCGCGATGCTCTTCTTGTTGCGCGCCTCCAGCAGCCAGGCGAAATTGTGCTCACCGGTCGGATAGCCCGGAAGGTTCGGCAGATTGCGGTAGGGATCCCCAGTGCCGGGCGGCTCGATCTTGACGACGTCGGCGCCGAAATCCGACAGCACGGTCGCGGCCGCGGGCGCTGCGATGAAGCTCGCGCAGTCCAGAACCTTCAGCCCGGCAAAGATGCCCTTTTCCATCGCGGCGTTGCTCCCTCGCTCTTGTCGTTTCCCGCGCGCTGGAATTGGCGCGGGCGCCTCGTGGGAGCATTAGACCGATGTTTCGGCAGGATGCAACGGCGCCCGCTGCAGGGCCTCACTCCTCCCCCGCAAGCAACGCAGCATTGCCGCCGGCCGCCGCGGTGTTGATGGTCACGGTCTGCTCGGTCGCAAAGCGCGCGAGATAGTGCGGGCCGCCGGCCTTGGGGCCAGTTCCGGACAGGCCATTGCCACCAAACGGCTGCACGCCGACGACGGCGCCGATCATGTTGCGGTTGACGTAGATGTTGCCGACCTGGACTCGATCGATGATGGCCTCGATAGTGTCGTCGATGCGGGAGTGGACGCCGAGGGTGAGGCCGTAGCCGGTGCGCTCGATCGCTTGCAGGACCCGTTCCAGATTCTCGGCGCGGTAGCGTACGACATGCAGGATCGGCCCAAACACCTCCTCGGTGAGCTGGCTGGCTTCTTTGAGCTCGAAGATGTGCGGCGCGACGAAGCAGCCCTCCGGTGCGTGCCCTGCAAAGTGCAGCCGTGCCTCGCCCTTCATTCGCGCGATGTGTGCATCGAGACGCTGCTTGGCCTCGCGATCGATCACCGGCCCGACATGGGTCGCGACATCGCTGGGGTCGCCGATTCTGAGCTCGCGCGCCGCGCCCGCGATCATCTCGATCATGCGGTCGGCGACGTCCTCCTGCACGAACAACAGCCGCAGCGCCGAGCAGCGCTGGCCGGCGGAACGGAAGGCAGAGGTCACGACATCGTCGGCGACCTGTTCGGGCAGCGCGGTCGCGTCCGCAATCATGGCGTTGGTGCCGCCGGTCTCCGCGATCAGCGGCACGATCGGTCCGTCCTTGGCGGCGAGCTCGCGGTTGATGCTGCGAGCGACCTCGGTCGAGCCGGTAAAGACAGTTCCCGCGATGTCAGCATGCGCGGTCAGCACGGCACCGATGCGGCCGTCGCCGGTGACGAGATGCAGCGCGCTCTTGGGGATGCCAGCCTGGTGCAGCAGGGCTACGGCCTCGCGCGCGATGCGCGGCGTCTGCTCGGCAGGCTTTGCGACAACGCTGTTGCCGGCCATCAGCGCCGCTGTGACCTGGCCGAGGAAGATCGCGAGCGGAAAATTCCACGGCGAGATCGCGACGAAGACACCGCGGCCGCGCATAGCGAGCGCATTGCTCTCGCCGGTCGGGCCGGGCATGGCGGCGTCAACGCCGAACAATTTGCGGCCCTGCGCGGCATAATAGCGGCAGAAATCGGCGGCCTCGCGCAGCTCCGACAGCGCGTCGTCCAGCGTCTTGCCGCCCTCGGCTTGCAGCAGCGCGATGAAATGGGCCCTGCGGCTTTCCAAAAGATGCGCAGCCTGCTCCAGCGCCGCCGCGCGCGCAGCCGCCGGCGTCCGGCTCCAGGCGACAAAGCCGGCGCGCGCGGCAGTCACCGCTGCGTTGGCCCGATCCGGTGTGGCATCGGGGATGGGCTTGAGATCGATCGCCTCGGCCCTGATGTCGGCCAGCAGCTGGTCGAGTGCGGCACGCTCACCGAATTCGACCCCGCGCGAATTGCGGCGCTCCGGCGCAAAGAGACCGCGGGGCAGCGGAATCCTGGGATGAACCGCCTGTTGCGGACGCTCGATGGCATCGGCCGGACGCTGCAACAGCGCCGACACCGGCACGCGATAATCAGCGGCCTGCGCCACGAAGGAGGAATTGGCGCCGTTCTCGAGCAGTCGTCGCACCAGATAAGCGAGCAGGTCGCGATGGCTGCCGACAGGCGCATAGGTGCGGTAGGCGATGTCAGCATGGTCCTTGGCAAGCTGCTCGTACAGCGCTTCGCCCATGCCATGCAGGCGCTGGAATTCGAAGCCGCCACTGCCTTGCGCAAGCTCCAGCACAGTCGCGACGGTTAGCGCATTATGGGTGGCGAATTGCGGGAAGATGCGCGGCCTCAATGCCAGCAGCTTCGAAGCGCAGGCGACGTAGTTCAGGTCCGTCATCGCCTTGCGCGTGAACACGGGATAACCGTCGAGCCCGCGCTCCTGTGCACGCTTGATCTCGGTGTCCCAATAGGCCCCCTTCACCAGCCGCACCATCAGCTTGCGCTCATGCGCGCGGGCCAGCGCATCGACATAGTCGATCACCGCGCTCGCGCGCTTCTGATAAGCCTGGATCGCCAGGCCAAATCCGTCCCAGCCGCTCAGCGAGGCATCGGCGAGTGTTGCCGCGATCACGTCGAGCGACAGCTCCAGCCGGTCGGCTTCCTCGGCATCGACGGTGAAGTTCAAATCATGGGCTTTGGCGCGCTGCGCGAGGTCCAGCAGCAGCGGCACCAGTTCGCGCATCACGCGTTCGCGGCTGATCGCCTCGAAGCGCGGATGCAATGCCGAGAGCTTGACCGAGATGCCGGGCCGATCGGGCAGGGGATGGTTGCCCGCGGTCTTGCCGATGCTCTCGATCGCGCGCGCATAGGCCTCGAAATAGCGCTTGGCGTCCGCCGCCGTGCGTGCGCCTTCGCCGAGCATGTCGAAGGAATAGCGCGGCTTCTGGCCGGAGCGCGGCCGGCCGCGCTCGAGGGCCTGCTCGATCGTCTCCCCCAGCACGAAATGATTGCCCATCAGCCGCATCGCCTGGCGCGTGGCGGTGCGCACGGCGGGCGCCCCCAGCCGCTTCACCAGCCGGCCGATGGTGCCGTCAGGCGTCTCGCCGGGCTGGATCACCCGTGCCGAGAGGCCGAGCGCCCAGGCCGAGGCATTGACCAGGAAGGCGGTGGACTTGGTTTCGTGATGGATGAAGTCGCCCTCGCCGAGCTTGTCCTCGATGAACTGGTCGGCGGTGCGCGCATCGGGCACGCGCAGCAGCGCCTCGGCCAGCACCATCAAAGCGAGCCCCTCCTTGGTCGAGAGCGCGAATTCCCGCAGCATGTCCTCGACCCCACCGAGCCGGTCGTCGCGCTTGCGGATCGCCTCGATCAGCCGCGTCGCGGTGCGGTCGATCCGCGCCTCCTGCAGCGGGCTGAGATGCGACGCCGGCAAGAGGCGGGCGGCAATCTCGCTATCATCGGCCGCGTAGGGCGCGGAGAAGGGCGGTGGGATGTTCGGCATGGCGTGTCCTGTGGCTGAAATCCAGGATAAGGCCCGCGTTACCGTAGCTCGATAGACAATTTAGCCAAGTTGCCTTAGAAAATGAAGATCATTGGCTATTTGGCCCTGTAAGATATGGAACTTGACCAAATCGACCGGAAAATCCTCTCGATCTTGCAGGAGGATGGGCGCATCGCCAATGTCGAGCTCGCCGAGCGCATCGGGCTGTCGCCGACCTCGATCGGCGAGCGGTTGAAGCGCTTGCAGCGCGAGGGGTTTGTCGAAGGCTACGGCGCCCGCCTCAACCCGCACCGGCTTGGCCTCGGTCTCTTGGTGTTCGTCGAGGTCCTGCTCGACAAGACCACGCCCGACAATTTCGAGCGTTTTGCGCGCGCAGTGAAGCTGGCGCCTGAGGTGCTGGAATGTCATATGGTTGCCGGCGGCTTCGACTATCTTGTCAAGGCGCGGCTGGCAGACATGACCGCCTATCGACGTTTCCTCGGCCAGACCCTGCTGTCGATGCCGGGCGTGCGGGAGACGCGGACCTATGCGGTGATGGAGGAGATCAAGCGCGACGCACCGTTGCCGGTGGGCTGACGAAATGCCGTCGCGATTGTCATTGCTGTGGCGTTGGATGAGCGGTCTTCACGGGAAAAATAGCTGTCCTTGTGCAATCGCAACGCCTGTCGTCGAATGCACTGGCCGTCTTCTGAAATTTTTCTTGGCCCAGCTCCCGGACGGATCCGGGAGGCAGCAAAGGCTGACGCGGGCTTATACTTTGAGGTTCTCTGCGGAGGTCTTGCCCCGGTTTGCGATCTCTTCGTATTCCACCGTCTGTCCCTCGTTAAGTGTGGACAGACCGGCCTTCTGCACTGCCGAGATATGCACGAACACATCCTTGCCACCCGACGCAGGCTGGATAAATCCATAACCCTTCGTCGGGTTGAACCACTTGACCGTACCTTTAGCCATCACGACTTCTCCGCGGGTCTTCCTCCGAGATCTCGAATCGCCAGTCCCCGCCAACCGGCCGGTTCGGTCCTAACAGGATACGCGGAATGTGGCAGGCTTGGTAGCTCAAACCACATCGGCATTTCGCCGAATTCCGCTCAACTTCGCAGCGATTTTGCCGGTTTTGCCCGTTTCGCGGTCAAATGGCCCGTGTGCTGCGGATCTACTATCGAGAGGGATCGCGTAGCCGTTCTTCCTTAACCCTCCCCTGGAGGGCCCTCCAGGGGAGGGTAAGAGAAAACGCGGTTGATGCGGTCCTTCAGTACGTCGCGGCCAGATAATCGACGATCTTGCCGACGTCGGCATCGTCGATCGGTGCGCCATAGACCTTGATCATCTTGGTCACCTCGGCCTGCCAGAAGCCCTTCTTGTCCTTCATCGGCGGCTGCGTGGCGACGTAATCCGATGAGTGGCAGGCGCTGCAATTGCCCTGCACGACCTCAAGATTGGGCCCGGGCTTGAACGCCGCGACCTCGTCTGGGGTCTTGTAATTGACCGGCGCCGCAAGTGCCGAACCGATCACGGCGGCGAGAGCGAGCGAGATGGCGAGGAGAACGGTGCGCTGCATGGTCATTCTCCTTCAGGCCACGGTCACGCGGACGGTTTCGACCACGTTGTGCAGATAACCCGCCGGGTTCCAGCGCGGCGTATCCGGCTGGGTCTCGCCGCCATTGCCGGTGGCGCGGACCTTGAGCTCATGGCTGCCGGCCGCGAGCTTCACCGGCAGCTTCCATTCGCGGAACGAGTACTTGCCCAGATCCTTGCCGAGCTTGGCGCTGGTCCAGGTCTTGCCGCCGTCGGAGGAGACCTCGACCTCCTTGATGCCCTTGCCGCCGTCGAAGGCGATGCCACGCAGAATCGCAGTTCCCGCCTTCAGCTTGGCGCCGTCGGGGACGCTGGTGATGAAGGAGCGGATGGTGAATCGGTTGATCGGGATCGTCGCCTTCGGCGCGGTGCCCGGCTCGACCGCGTTGTTCGGCGTGTCAGGGATGCGATAGGCCGACTTCATCCAGAAGCCGTCATAGACGTTGTCGATCACCGTGATCTCGTTGAGGTGCTTGACCCAGTAGGTGCCGTAATAGCCCGGCACGATCAGGCGCAGCGGGAAACCGTTGAGGAACGGCAGGTCCTCGCCGTTCATGCCATAGGCCAGCATCACCTCGCCGTCGGTGGCGTGATCGAGATCGAGCGCCTTGACGAAATCCGGCGTCTTGTCGCTGACCGGGCCGTCCATGCCGTTGAGGGTGACCTGTTTGGCGCCGGCCTGCACGCCCGCCATTTCCAGCACCGCCTTCAGTGGCACGCCGCGCCAGCGCGCATTGCCCATGGCGCCGTTGGCGAGCTGGCCGCCGGCGACACGTGGCTCGAAGAAGCCGCGGCTGTTGCCCGAACACTGGTTGACGGCGACGATCTCGGTCGCCTTCATCTTCTTGATGTCCTTCAGCGACAGCTTCAGCGGCTTGTCGACCTTGCCCTTGACCTCGAGCGTGAACTTATCGGGGTCGAGATTGTAGGGCAGGTCGGAGAGATGATAGCGCACGAAGAATGCGTTGTTGGGCGTGATCGGGCCCTCGTTGAACACCGCGAACGGCGTCTCGAGCTGCGGCGGCCGGCTGGTCAGGCCGATCATCGGCCGCTTCTGTGGATATTTCACCAGCGGCCGTTCGCCATTCGCAAAGGGCAGGATGACGGTGTCGAGCGCCAGCGCTCTGGTTGAGTTCAGTGTGGCCGCAAGGGCGGAAAGGCCCGCTCCTTTGAGCAGGTCGCGTCGATCGAACATTCTCATCCCCTCCCGGAGCTTTTCGTCGGATCGCGGTCATCACCGCGATCCCGCACTCATCTGTTGCAACGATTTGGACGAAGTCAATTCGTGCTTTCGCAGCAAGCCCATGCCGCTGCGTTGCAGCAGGCCGGTGTTACGGGAGTAAGGCGAGGGCGATGAGATGGAGTCGAGTTGTAACCGCGGCGCCGGCGCGCTCCACCTCTCCCGTTTGCGGGAGAGATCGGCGCGAAGCGCCGGGTGAGGGTTCTCTCCTCTAGGGGATTGTCCCGTTGCGGAAGCACCCTGTCCCCAACCCTCCCCCGCAAGCGGGGAGGGAGTGCACTTTCCGTGTGGCTTACGCGCTACGCGGCAACGCGCTCGCCTCGGTCGACGAGCGCCGTCAAGTCCCTCGCATCCGCGACGACACGCACGGCAAGCGGCTCATCGCGACCGCGGATCGCGACCTCCTGCTGCGGCAGGGCGTCGTCGGCAAGGCCCGCGGTGCGGCGGACTTCCTCCGAGACAATAGCCTCGCAAGCGAGCGTCTTGGTCATGTCCTGAAGCCGGGCAGCGACGTTGACAGCATCGCCAAGCGCGGTGAAGACGATGTGATCGCGATAGCCGATGTCGCCGATGATGACCTCGCCGCCGTGGATGCCGATGCCGAAGCGGATCGGCTGGCGCAGATCGTGGCTCAGGAGCTCGTTGAGCTCGTCGATACGCGTCGCGATGCCGGAGGCCGCCTTCAGCGCCTGCCGGCAGGCCGCTTGCGGCTCGGCCGACAGCCCGAACAGCGCCAGCATGCCGTCGCCGATGAACTGGTTCGGTTGACCGCCGTTCTCGATCACCGCCTGCGACACCGCTCCGAGGAAGCGGTTGACGATGAAGAGGGTGTCGAACGGCAGCTGCTTTTCCGCGAGCCGGGTCGAGCCGCGCATGTCCACGAACAGGCTGACCAGATAACGCTCCTGGCCAATTCTGGCGGGCGTCGAGGCTTGCGCATTCGCGGAGAGTGTGTGCGGTGTGAAGAGCTGAAAGAAGGAGAGGTCGGACGTCGGCCGCAGCTGGCAGGCGAGCCTGATCGAAGGGTCGCTGGCGCCGACACGGGTCAGCACGAAGACCTCGCGCGGCGACGGCTCGGGCAGGGCGCCATGATCGCCGATGATGCGGATGCGGCAGGTCGAGCAGCGGGCGCGGCCGCCACAGACGCTGGCATGCGGCACATTGTGGCGCAGGCTTGCTTCCAGCACCGACAGCCCCTTGGGGACCCGCACCGTTTTCCCATTGCCGTAGGACAGCGCGATCATGCCGCCGCGCCGTTCGCGTAACGCGCGCACGCCGCGCGCCGCTAGCGCCAGTCCGAGCAGGCCGAAATAACCTATGGTGAGGCTGCCGGTGATGCGGTCGAGCGTATTGCCTTCGGCGACCGTGCCGACCTGGCGGCGGGTGAGATTGTGCGTACGCCATTCTCCATCGTCGCTCTCGACGGCGACGCTGCGCCCGCCCTGGTAGAGCAGCGACAGCGTCGGAATCAGCACGGCAGCCGCGAGCAGATAGGGTGCCGCGCGCGTGAACAACGGTTTGAGGCGAAGCCAGAAGAAGATCCCGATGCAGCCGTGCACCCACGCAATCAGAAGCAGGATCGTCATCTGCCAGAGCCGGCCGGGCGAGGCGACGAAGAACAGATAGAGCTCCTGCGGATAGAGTTTCTGGTGTCCGTACAGCGTCTGGCCGAGCCGCACTCCGATCACATGTCCCATAATCAGGACGGGAATGCTCAAGCCCAGCACCAGCTGTAGCGGCTCGATCGCCCGCCAGCGGAACTGCCGGCGCTGGTACAGCGCGTAGAGGCCAAGCCCCATATGGGTAAGTGCGGCCGTGTAGAAGACGATCGCGACGGGGAGGAACCGCCAGAATACGGTGTGGTAGTAGACCCCGACCTCCATGGCATCGACCGAGATGTTGCCGAGCGCATGGTTGAGGAAGTGGCTGACCACGTAGCAGAACAGGATGACGCCGCAGACGAGGCGCACCTGCCGCACGCTGGTGGCACGGACGGCAGACATCTGTATGGGAGCGGTGGCCATGATTCGACTGTATCAGTTCATGAAAGAGAACCGCCAGCGTAGCGTTTAATTCCGGAGGTGGACAGCTTTGGAGATCACATGCGCGGCAAGGAGCCACACACTCCGCCGTCGTCGGGGACGAGCGCGCGTCGATCCGGGACGACAGGGAGAATGGAGCTCCCGCATTGACTCCCCGTTACAGGTTGGCGAAAAGCGCGGCCGTGACGACAGCCCCTGATATCACCGTTTCCCTTCGCGGCGCCGCGCGCCGGCCCCTCGTCATGGCCGCAGCGATCATCGCCGCGATGACCGTGCTGCGGATCGTCTACGCCTCCGAGATCGAGTTGCGGACCGACGAGGCCTATTACTGGACCTGGTCAAAGGAAACGGCGCTCAGCTTCCTCGATCATCCGCCTGGCATTGCCTGGCTCATTCGCTTCGGCACCGCGATCTTCGGCGATACCGCGCTCGGCGTCCGCTTCGGCGGCATCGTCGCGATGCTGATGACGCAGCTGCTGCTCGCCGACATCGTCCGTCGTCTCACCCATGACGCACGGACAATCATGATCGCGGTGCTGATGCCGGAGGCCGCGCTCTATTACGGCCTGCTGATGGCCAAGGTCGCGCCCGATGTCGCCATGATCCCGTTCGCAATGGCGATGATGTGGTCGCTGGTGCGGCTGGCGCAAAGCGGCGATGGACGCTGGTGGCTTGCGGCCGGGCTGTTCGCGGGCCTGTCTATGCTGTCGAAATTCACCGCGATCCTGTTTGCGCCCGCGGTGGCTGCCTTTCTGCTGGTGCCGGATTGGCGTCGGCGTTGGTTGCGCAGTCCTTACCCTTACCTCGCTGTGCTGGTCGCGACTCTCGTGTTCTCGCCGGTGCTGATCTGGAATGCGCAGCACGACTGGGCCTCGTTCCGCTTCCAGGGCGTGCGCGCCACTGCCAATTACGGCATTTCGCTGCGCACCATCGGTGATTACATCGGCCTGCAATTCGGCCTGGTTGGCTTCGTGATGCTGCCGGTGATGCTAACGGGCCTGGTGCTGACGGCGTGGCGCGGCTATCGCACGCGCGAGCCGGTCGCGATCCTGTTGTCGACCGCGGTGCTGGTGCCGTTTCTCTATTTTTTGGTCAAGTCGACGACGCTGCGGGTCGGCGACACCTGGCCGATGTTCATGTGGCCGGTCGGCTTTGCCGCTGCGGCTGTGAACCTCGCAACGATGACGAAGGAGAGATGGTCGGCTCGCATGGTCAGATCGTCGGCGTTCTGGGCCAGGACATCCATCACGACGGGCATCGCCTTCGTCGTCATCGTGTTCCTCTATTACGTCGCCGCGCCCTGGAATCTCCTCGGCAAGATCGATCCGATCGGCGCCGAAGCCGGCTACGAGCAGGTCGCCGCGCGCGCGCAGGCCGCACTCGATGAGACCGGCGCGACCTGGATCGCGACGACCGACTACCGCACCTACGCCATGATGCGCTGGCTGTTCAGGGGCCGCGTGCCCGTCGTCGAGATCAACGAGCGCGGCCGCTTCCAGGATTTCCGCGATCCCGGCATGGACCGGATCAGGGACCACGCCGGCATCTATGTCGGGCGGGAGCCGGATCATCGATCATTGCTGTGGGAGAGCATCCCGGCGAAACGCAAGCAGCTTGGCCAAGTCGAGCGCCGCTGGCGCGGGCTCGTGATGGACACCTATGTGCTGGAAAAGCTCACCGGCTGGACCCCGGAGCTCTCACCGCCGAAGGACTCGCCGCTGTTCCAGTGGCGGGTGCTGGCGGGGGCATCCCATAGCCCTCCAGGGGAGGATAAGAGAGGGCGCGCTACTCCTCGTCGTCTTTCCGCCGCAGCAGATCCGTCGCGAGATCCGCGAGCTTCGGCGGCGGCAGCGCCGCGAACGGCAGCGGGCGCGTGACATCGATCGCGGCCAGCCCCAGCCGCGCCGTCAGCAACCCATTGAGCACGCCTTCGCCGAGCCGCTGTGACAGCTTCGCCGCGATGCCGTGGCCGAGCATCTGCTGAACCAAACTATCGCTCGCGGCCATGCCGCCCGTGATGGCGAGGTGGGCGATGACTTGGCGGAGCAGTCGGACCATGCCGAGCGCGCCAGGGCGGCCGCCGTAGAGATAGGCGAGCTGGCGGATCAGGCGCAGCGCAGCGACGAACACGAACAGTACGTCGATCGCCGCGCGCGGCGAGACTGCCGTGACGATCGAGACCTTTTGCGCGGCTGACGACACCAGCCGCCGCGCCTCTGCGTCCAGCGGCGACATCAACTCGCGCTCGGCGAGGCGGATCATATCGGCGCCGTCGATGATCTCGCCAGCATGGCTCTCAAGCGTCGCGCGGGCGCGGGCGAGCTGCGGGTTCTGGTGCGCAATCTTCAGGAGGTCGTGCACGATGAGGCGGCTTTCCTTGCGATCATCATTGGCAAGGACGGCGGCGGCGCGCTGATGCAGTTTCACGATCGTCGCGAGCCGCGCCAGCCCGAACGCCTCGCGCCCGATCACGACCGCGAGCGCAAGTGCGGTGACGAACGCGAAGGCAAGGCCAACCATGCCGAGGCTGTCGCTGCGCGCAAATAGATCCTCGATCAGACGAACGACACCGAGCCCGGTACCGAGCAGCGTCAGCCCGGCGAGGCCGGACCAGAACAGCGCGCCCCAGGGAAAGCCGCGCCGCGCCGGAAGCGTGGTTTGAACTGGTACCGGCAGCGCCAGCGGATCGGGCTCCGGCGTGATCTGGATCGTGCCACGACCGACCCGTCCCGTCTCGTCGGCCTCGGTGACGACGACGCCGGGATCGTCCAGCCGGAACGTCGCCGGCCGCCGCTGCTGGGATCGCTCGTTCATGAGAGCTTGTCTCCGATCAGGAACTGAAAGGCACGGTCGAGGCGAATATGTGGCAGCGCCGGCTCTTCGGTGCCTTCTTCGTGCTCGAGCTTTGGCGGCCGGAAGCGCAGGAAGCGGAAATCACTCTTCTCGGCAGCTTGCGTCGCGAGTCCGCGGAACGCAGCCGTACCATTGAACAGCGGCTCGGGATCCAGCGGTAGATCGCCTGGAAAGGTCGCAACCTCGGTGTTGCCGTCGAAGAACTCGCCGCCAGCGCTTTCGCCTGCGGACGGTGTTCCTAAAATCGACGGCAATTTGTCGCGGCCATGCGCCACCTGCGCCTCGCGCGTGGCGCGGACGGCGGCGAGCGCGACGACGTCGATCTCCGCGCCGGTATTTTCGGCGCGCATAACCGCGCGGGTGACCGCACGGCGCAGCACGGCCTCGAGCCGGTCGTGGCTGGAATGATGCAGATGGTCCGCCTTGGTTGCCGCGAACAGGATGCGGTCGATGCGCGGCCGAAACAGGCTGGAGAGCAAGGTGCTGCGGCCGATGTTGAAACAATCGAGAATGCCGGCAAGCGCAGCTTCGAGGTCGTGCAGCGCTTCGGGTCCGGAGTTGAATGCCGTGAGCGCATCGGCCAGCACGATCTGGCGGTCGAGCCGGGCGAAATGATCACGAAAGAACGGCCGCACCACCATGTCCTTGTAGGCCTCATAGCGGCGCACCATCATCGCCCACAGCGATCCCTCGGGCGCCTGCCCGCCAGCGGGCACGTCGAGCGGCGCAAAGGTCAGCGCCGGCGTATCTGCGAGATTGCCGGGCATCAGGAAGCGGCCGGGCGGCAAGAGGCTCATCGCAAAACGCTCGTCGCGGCAGGCGCGTAAGTAATTGGTGAAGAGCTTGGCGGCCGTGAGCGTCGCCTGCTCGTCCTCACGTGCCTCGGGCTTGAGCGTTGCAAGATGCGCGTGCCAGTCTGCGGCAAGATGCGCGCGCGGCGCCTCGCGCGACAGTGTCAGGCTTTCGGCCGACCATTGTTCGTAGCTCTTCTGCAGCAGCGGCAAATCGAGCAGCCATTCGCCGGGATAGTCAACGATGTCGAGCGTGAGCGTGCGGTCCGCGCCGTTCCGGCGCTGATAATCGATGACGAGGCGGAGCTCGCTGATGTCGACGGTCGAGTTCGGCCAGCGCCGCTCCTCGATCAGCGCGCGCAGATGGGCCTCATAGGCAAAGCGCGGCACGGCATCGTCCGGCTGCGGCGCCAGATGCGCCCGTGCGATCCGGCCCGAGGCATAGGCGTCGAACACCGGAAACCGGCCGCCGCGGGTAAGGCCGTGGATCAAGGCGGTGATGAACACCGTCTTGCCGGCCCGCGACAGGCCGGTGACCCCGAGCCGCACCGTCGGATTGAAGAAATGCTCGCCATAGTCGATCAGCGCCCTCGCCGACAGCCGCGCCTCCTCGACCATATCCTGGAAACTGAATGCCATATGAACGCTGAGTGATCTCGGGCGGGAGGAATGTGCGACCGTTCACAAAAGTGGCAATTGCGTGAGGAAAATCAAGTTTCATACTTCCACCGCCTTTCTCGGCAAATCAGCCGCTTGAACGACGCGCCGGTCGCGAAACACCCATACAAGAAGGGCATTGCCTCACGTTGCGGATTGCCATGACCGTCTTCCAACTGAAACACTTCGCATCCTCCTCAGTCCATGCCGCGGCCGACGCGATCGGCTGGGATTATGACCGCGCCGAGCTGATCGCCGACGGTGTCATTCACGCCATCGGCGTGCTCGCCGGGCTCATCGCCGCGACCGTACTGGTGGTGCTGGCGGCGGTTTATGCCGACGCCACCGACATCGTCGGCGTCTCGATCTATGTCGCCGGCCTGCTTTCGATGCTGGTGCTGTCGGCGACCTATAATCTATGGCCGGTGTCGCCGGCCAAATGGGTGCTGCGGCGGTTCGACCATGCGGCGATCTATCTCCTGATCGCGGCGACCTACACCCCCTTCATCCTGGAGCTGAAGGACAGCGTGTTCGCGCTGCTACTGCTCACCGGCGTCTGGTGCGTCGCGATCCTCGGCATTGTGCTGAAGCTGTTCTATCCCGGCCGGTTCGACCGCATCTCAGTCGGCATCTATCTCGCGATGGGCTGGAGCGGCGTCATGCTCTACGACGCCGTGGTCAGGGCGCTTCCTGCGCTGGCGCTGGGCTTCATCCTTGCGGGCGGCCTGCTCTACAGCTTCGGCGTGATCTTCCACGCCTGGCGGCGGCTGCGCTTCCAGAATGCGATCTGGCACGGCTTTGTCTTGGCCGGCGCGGCGTGTCATTATACCGCGGTGCTCGACCTCGTGTTGAGCTGAGCAAGCCGCGAAGCGGTAGAAGAGACGCGGGCCAAGACAAGAGGAGACGTCGCATGCAGGTGACCGGCAAGGTCGTGGTCGTCACGGGCGGCGCCAACGGCATCGGCAAGGCGCTGTGCGAGGCTTTTCACAGGGCGGGTGCAGCCAAGGTCGTGGTCGCGGACATGGACGCCACCAACGCAAGGGCGGTCGCAGCCATGGTGGACGGTGCCGCCTTCAAATGCGACGTCGCGCAGGAAAAGGACATCGCCCACGTCATCGAGCAGACCGAGCGGCAGTTCGGCCCGATCGAGCTGTTCTGCTCCAACGCCGGCATCGGCGGCGGCTTCGATCCGATGTCGGAAAATGCCGGCGGCGATTCCGATGAGCCGTGGCAGCGGAGCTGGGCGATCCACGTCATGGCCCACGTCTATGCCGCGCGGCATCTCGTTCCGCGCATGAGGGCGCGCGGCGGCGGCTATTTCCTCAACACGATCTCGGCCGCAGGCCTGTTGTCGCAGGTCGGCAGCCCAGCTTATTCGACGACGAAGCACGCCGCGGTCGGCTTTGCCGAGAATCTCGCGATCTCGCACAAGGCGCACAACATCAAGGTCTCGATCCTCTGTCCGCAGGGCGTCGACACCAACATGCTGCGCTCGATCCCGAAAGGCCCGCAATCCGGCGACGGTGACCTGACGCCGGAGCAGGTCGCAAAAGACGTGCTCGCCGGCCTCGAACAGGAGACGTTCCTGATCCTGCCGCACCCCCAGGTGCTCGGCTACATGCGCAAGAAGACCGAGAATTACGACCGCTGGATCGGCGGCATGGCCAAGATCCAGGCGAAGATGCGGGAGGAGTTCGGGAAGTAAGGGACGCTGTTCCCGCAATTGACGCTGTCATGCCCTGCGCAGGCCGGGCATCCAGTACTCCGCGGCTTCTCGATTGATCGCTGCGGCCTCGGAGTACTGGATCGCCCGCCTTCGCGGACGATGACAGTTGAATGTGTGACGGAATTCGCCCCTAGTGCTTCTGCCCGTAAAGCACCGGCACCGTCGAATCCACGACGACCTCGATCAGGCTCGTGCCCGCAAACGTCATTCCGCGCTTCAGCGCCTCGCCCAGCTCCGCCGCCTTCGTCACCCACACCGCTTCGCACCCCATGCCTTCGGCGAGCCGCACGAAATCGATCCCTGGCAGCTCCAGGCCCGGCACGTTCCTCACCTGCATCACCTGGCTGAACGAGCGCATCGCGCCATAGCCGGAATTGTTGATGACGACGACGGTGAGCGGCAGCTTGCGCTGCGCGGCGGTCCACAGCGCCTGGATCGAATACATCGCCGAGCCGTCGCCGATCAGGCAGACCGTGCGCTGCTTCGGCTTGCCGAGCGCCATGCCGACCGCGGCGGGCAGCGAATAGCCAAGGCCGCCGCTCGACATCGTGTAAAAGCTGTCCTGGCCGCGCATCGGCATGAACTTTTGCATCGCTGGCCGGTGCGAGGGGACTTCCTCGACCAGCGAGCTACCGTCCGGCATTGCCTGCGACAGCGCATGCAGCAGGAATTCGACCGGCAGCGGATCGGCGGCCTGCGGCGCCGGCGGCAGCGCGCGGCCCTTTGGCGCGGCGCGTTTGCTCTCCGGCAGAAGCTCGAGCAGCAGGCTCAGTGCAGGCTTCATCGTCGCGATGATGCTGGTGCCGACCGGCGTCACCGCCGCTGCATCCGGATCATCGGTGATCTGGAAGATCGTCGCACTGCCGTCGAAGATCGCGGCATGGCCCTCGACATGAAAGGTGAACACCGGCGCGCCGATCACGACGATCAGGTCGTGATCGCGTAGTGCATCGGACAGCTGCGCGGGCGAAGCATGCAGGAAGCCCGCGAATTGCGGATGGCGCTCGGGGAACGAGCAGCGCGCCGAGAACGGGCTGACCCAGACGCTGGCTTTGGCCTTCTCGGCCACGCGCACCATCAGATCGACTGCGCCGGCGCGATCGACGCCGGGGCCAACGACGACGGCAGGGTGCTTGCTAGACGTCAGCGCTTTCACCAGCGCCTGCATCGCATCAGGTTCGGGCCCGATCTCCCGGCTGACCTTGCGCGCCTCGATCGGAGATGCCGCATGCGCCCAATCGTCGATCGGGATCGACACGAAGGTCGGCCCGCACGGCGCCTGCATTGCGGTGTAATAGGCGCGCGCGATCGCGGCCGGCACGTCCTCGGCCCGTGCCGGCTCGACGCTGTATTTGACGTAAGGCCGCGGAAACTCCGACGCGCGCTCGGCGTAGAGAAACGCCTGCAAGGGAAGGATCGAGCGCGCCTGCTGGCCAGCGGTGATCACGAGCGGGGTCTGGTTGCGATGCGCGGTGTAGATGTTGCCGAGCGCGTTGCCGACGCCGGCCGCCGAATGCAAATTGACGAAGCCGGCATTGCGCGTGGCCTGGGCGTAGCCGTCGGCCATGCCGACCGCGCTGGCTTCCTGCAGCGCCAGCACATAGTCGATGTCGTCAGGCCAGTCGCTGAGGAACGGCAGCTCGGTCGAGCCGGGATTGCCGAACACCCTGTCGATGCCGAAAGAGCGCAGCAGGTCGAGCGTGGCCTGCTTCACGGTGACGGACTTGCTGCCGGTCTTGCCGTTCTTGGACATGGTTTCGGTCCCTTCTCGATCCTCAGGGTGAGGGTCTAGATTCCCGTATCGTCGCTGCGCTCGCAATGACGAGGAGGGAGCAGTGCACTACCACACCGCCGTGCCCTTCATCGTCGGCTGCCCTTCCGCGTTCGCGGTCCACAGCTCCATGCTCTCGCCGCTGTCGTTCGCGTTGATCGAGAACTCCGTGCCCTCGAACAGCGGCTGCACGCCCCGATAGGTAAATTTCTTCGGCGCCTTGCCGCCATGCAACCGGGCCGCCATTTCGATGATCAGCGCCGCCTGCAACGGGCCGTGGAAGATCAGGCCCGGATAGCCCTCGACCTTGGTGACGTAGTCGCGGTCGTAATGGATGCGGTGACCGTTGAAGGTCAGTGCGGAGTAGCGGAACAGCAGCACGGGATCGGAGACATGAGTCTCGCGATGCTGCGCCTTCGGTGGCGGGGGCGGAGCCTTGGCGGGCGCGGGCGCGCTGCTCGTCATCTCGCGATAGACGATGTCCTGCCGTTCGCGAATGGCGAGCCCGCGCGGCGAGGAAATGCTGTGCTCGACCGAGACGAAGCACAGCGTGCCGGTCGAGCCCGATTTCACCTGCACGTCGGCGATGCGTGAGGTGCGCGTCGATTCATCGCCAACGCGCAGCGGCTCAAGGAACTCGATCTCACCGCCGGCCCACATCCGGCGTGGCAGCGGCACCGGCGGCAGGAAGCCGCCGCGGGTCGGGTGGCCGTCGGGCCCTAACATCGACATTGGAAACACCGGCTGTGCCAGGCACCAATGCACCGTGAACGGTGCGGCATCGCCGTTCCTGGGCTCGCCGACCTCCTGGAACAGCGTCGCGCGCAATCCTTTCACGAGCTGCGCGGTGACGATGTCGGTGGCCTCTTGGCTGCGGCCGATCCATTGCCGCAAATGATCGATGTCGAGCTTCTCGGTCATGACGCCTCGCTCTGCTATGTCTTGGATTGGGGACGTTCGCCGATCGCCGGCACCGGCCCATAGCTGCGCGTCTCGCCAACGATGATCGGCGCCGGCGCGGGATAGCTGACCCGGCCGTTGGGCGTATCGACCTCGATGCGGCGCAGATGCGGATGGTTAGTGAGGTCGGCCATGGTGTTGACCTCGGCAAAGGCGATGTCGGCGTCGGACAGCCGCTTCAGCAGCTCGTCGCGCGTCATATGACTGAAGGCGTCCGCGACGGTCTTGTCGGTGAAGTCGCGGTTGCGCACGCGCTCGACCATGTTGGCGACGCGCGGATCGCTTGGCAGGTCCGGCTGGTTCAGCACCTTCGCGCAAAGCGTCTTCCACTCGCGCTCGCTCTGGATCGAGATCAGAATGTCCTTGCCGTCCTCCGAGGTGAACACGCCATAGGGCGCGATCGACGGATGGCGCAGGCCCATGCGCTTTGGAGGATTGCCGGCCTCCGAGTTGAGCAGCGGCACGGTGCACCAATCCGCCATCACGTCGAACATGGAGATGCGGATGTCGGCACCTTTGCCGGTACGCCCGCGCGCGATCAGCGCCTCCAGGATCGCCGCATGCGCGGTCGCGCCGGTCGCGACGTCGACGATCGACATGCCGACGCGCGAGGCGCCGTCGGGATTTCCGGTGATCGAGGCCAGGCCGCTTTCCGCCTGAATCAGCAAGTCATAGGCCTTGCGATGCGCGTACGGGCCCTCGTCGCCGTAGCCGGTGATCGTGCACGAGATCAGCTTGGGATAGTCCTTCAGCAGCCGCTCGCGCGAAAAGCCGAGCTTGTCCATCGAGCCCGGCTTGAGATTCTGGATCAGAACGTCGGCGCTTGCGATCAGCTTTTCCAGCTCGGCGCAGCCTTCTTTCGTTGCGAGATCGACCACCACCGATTGCTTGCCGCGGTTGAGCCACACGAAGTAGCTGCTCTGGCCCTTGGCTGCCGCGTCATAGCCGCGTGCAAAATCGCCCTCGGGGCGCTCGATCTTGATCACCTCCGCGCCGGCATCGGCCAGGCGCGACGAGCAGAACGGTGCCGCCACCGCCTGCTCGACCGCAATCACCCTGATCCCGTCAAGTGCTCCCATGATGGCTGCCTCAATACGAGCGGGGCATGCCGAGCACGTGCTCGGCGACGTAGGACAGCACGAGGTTGGTCGAGATCGGCGCCACCTGGTAGAGCCGCGTCTCGCGGAACTTGCGCTCGACGTCGTACTCCTCGGCGAAGCCGAAACCGCCATGAGTCTGGATGCAGGCATTGGCCGCTTCCCACGACGCGTCCGCCGCGAGCATCTTGGCCATGTTGGCCTCCGCACCGCAATCGAGCCCGGCCTCGTATTTACGCGTGGCCTCCTTCACCATCAGCTCGGCCGCACGCATCGAGGCGTAGGCCTTGGCGATCGGAAACTGGATGCCTTGATTCTGGCCGATCGGTCGGCCGAACACCGCGCGCTCCTTGGCATAGTTCGTGGCCTTCGCGATGAACCATTTGGCGTCACCGACGCATTCGGCCGCGATCAAAATGCGCTCGGCATTCATGCCGGAGAGGATGTACCGAAAGCCCTTGCCTTCCTCGCCGATCAGATTTTCCGCCGGCACCTTCATGTCGGTGAAGAACACTTCGGTGGTCGCGTGGTTCATCATGGTGCGGATCGGGCGGATCTCCAGACCATTGTTCTTGGCCTCGCGCATGTCGACGATGAATACCGAGAGACCATCGGTGCGCTTCTTGACCTGCTCCTTCGGCGTGGTGCGCGCCAGCAGCACCATCAGGTCGGAATGCTCGGCGCGGCTGGTCCAGATCTTCTGGCCGTTGACGATGTAGCTGTCGTTGCCGTCCTTGCGCGCGAAGGTCTTGAGCGAGGAGGTGTCGGTGCCGCTGGTCGGCTCGGTGACGCCGAAAGCTTGCAGGCGCAATTCGCCGCTCGCGATCTTCGGCAGATACTTCGCCTTCTGCTCGGCATTACCGTGCCGCAGCACCGTTCCCATCGTGTACATCTGGGCGTGGCAGCCGCCGCCATTGCAGCCCGCACGTTGAATCTCTTCCAGGATCGCCGCTGCGGCCGAGAGTTTCAGCCCCGCGCCGCCATATTCCTCAGGGATCAACACCGAGAGATAGCCGGCCTCAGTCAGCGCATCGACGAAAGCCTTCGGGTAAGCCATCTCGCGATCAAGCTTGCGCCAATACTCGCCGGGAAATTGCGCGCAGAGCTTGGCGACCGCTTCGCGGATGTCGGCGTAATCTTCGGTGTGGTGTTCTTGACTCATGGCGTTTCCAATCAATAGCGGCAGTTAAGATAACGCCGGCCAATCCCCCGGCGTTGTGAAAACAACGCCAGTCCCCTATGCTCATTTGCTATAGCGTATGGAGTAGCCTTCCAGGATTGGCAAGCATGGATTTCCGTCAGCTTAGGACCTTCAGTTGCGTGGCGGAGCTCGGCAGCCTGTCCAAGGCGTCCGACACGTTGCGCGTGGCGCAGCCGGCGCTCAGCCGCCAGATCAAGCTCTTGGAACACGAGCTGCGCACCGAGCTGTTCACGCGCAACGGCCGCGGCATGGTGCTGACCGAAGCCGGGCGCCTGCTGCTCGCGCGAACCTCCGGCATCGTCCGGCAGATCGACCAGATCCGCGACGACATCCAGTCGGCCAAGGGCCCGCCATCCGGCCAGGTCGTGCTTGGCCTGGTTCCGACCGTGAGCTGCGTGCTGTCGGCGCGCTTTGCGCGGCGCTGCGTCGAGAAATTTCCCGGTATCTCGCTGCGTATCGTCGAGAGCTACAGCGGCCATCTCGTCGAATGGCTGCATCGCGGCGAGATGGACTTGGCCATCCTCTACGGCCGCTCGGCCGACCTGCATCTCAACGTCGAGAGTCTCGGCCGCGACAACATCGTCGCTGTCGGCCCGCGCGGCTGTGGTCTCGCGCGCAGGAAGAGCGTCGACATCGGCTGGCTGCTGCGGCAACGGCTGGTGCTGCCCAGTCATTCGCACGGCCTCCGCGCGCTGATCGAGCACGCGGCGGCCCAGCGCAAGATCAAGCTCGACGTCCAGTTGGAAGCGGATTCGTTTCGCGTGCTGACGAGCCTGGTCGAGGAGGGCCTCGGTTTCGCGCTGCTGCCGCCATCATCCGTCCACGGCGAGGTCGCGGACGGCCGGCTGGAGACCGCGCCCGTATCCAAGCCGATGACGCGCGAGCTCATTTTCGCTTCTCCGATCGATCGTCCGGCCTCGACGGCCTCGCTCGCCATCACCGGACTTTTGCGCGAGGAGGTCGCGGCCTGCCGCAAGGAGGGCCTGTGGGACATCAGGCTGAGTTAAGTGCGCTCGTGCTTAGAACAGCCCGGTGCCAACTTGCCTTCGCATCTGGCGCGAGCTGTCATGCCGGAATTTTATAGCCGAGGTGTCGCTGCGCTTGCCGAGTATCAGGGGCGATGCGCTCTTCGCCTCACCCTCGGTGTCATTGCCCGCGAAGGCGGGCAATCCAGTATTCCAGAGGCCGCACGGCTGGAACCGAAAGGCTGCGGCGTACTGGATGCTCCGCTTTCGCGGAGCATGACAGCGGAGATTGATGAGGTCGCTTGCCCCAAAGAGCCTTCTAGGAGCGGAGCCTATCCTACCCCGGAATCCGCACCGGCAGCGACTCATACCCCTTGATGAAGCTCGAGTAGATCCGCTTGGGCTCGCCGACCACCTCGATGCGGTCGAAGCGCTTCAGCATCTCTTCCCAGATGATGCGGAGCTGGAGCTCGGCCAGACGCATGCCGACGCAGCGGTGGATGCCGAACCCGAAGGAGAGGTGGGTGCGCGGCCGCGGGCGGTCGATGATGAAATCGTTCGGCTTGTCGAACATCTCCTCGTCCCGGTTACCGGAGACGTACCACATCACGACGCGGTCGCCCTTCTTGATGTGCTTGCCGCCGATCTCGGTGTCTTGGAGCGCGGTGCGCCGCATATGCGCCAGCGGCGTCTGCCAGCGGATCACCTCCGGCACCATGGAATCGATCAACGCCGGGTTGGCGCGCAGCTTGTCGTACTGCTCCGGGTTCTCGTTCAGCGCCAGCACTGAGCCGGTCATGGTGTTGCGCGTGGTGTCGTTGCCGCCGACGATGAGCAGGATGATGTTGCCCATGAGGTTGTCGGGGTCCATGTGGCGTGTAGCCTCGTTATGGGCCATCAGCGACAACAAATCGTTGCGCGGCTCGGAATTGACGCGCTCGTTCCACAGCTTCGACATGTAGGCATAGCACTCGTCCATCTCGCGGCGGCGCTCTTCGGCCGAGGCGACGATGCCGCTCTTGGGCAGCGCGGTCGAGACGTCGGACCAGCGCGTCAGCTTGCGTCGCTCCTCCCAGGGGAAGTCGAACAGGGTCGCCAGCATCTGCGTCGTCAGCTCGATCGAGACGCGCTCGACGAAGTTGAAAGTCTCGTTGCGCGGCAGATTGTCCAGCACGGTCTGCGAGCGCTGGCGGATCAGTTTGGCCAGTTCGTCCAGATGCTGAGGGGTGAACATCGGCGACACAGTCTTGCGCTGCGCCGAGTGCCGGGGCTGGTCCATGGCGATGAAGCTCGGCCAGTCATAGCCTTCGGGCACGTCGCGGATCGAGATGCCGCCGAGCTTGGAGTCGGAGGAGAAGATGCCGTGATTGGTGTCGACGTGCATGATGTCGTTGTACTTCACCACCGACCAGTAGGGCTCGATCGGCGCGTTGGTGCAATAATGCACCGGCTCTTCCTTGCGCAGCCGCTCGAACCACGGCCATAAAGTATCGTCCTGGAACAGCCTGGGCGCGCCGGGGTGGAATTGCGACAACGGCGTCGCATAGGCCTCCTCGCGGGCCCTGCGCATGCGTTCGGCCTTGTCCACTCTAACCGGCGCTTGGATGTTCATGGTCGTGGCTCCAGTTGATCTTTCCTTCGCCTCTTTCCGCACGCGGGAGAGGGGAGTTCTTCGACTCACACGGCGATCTTCACCGGCAGCGTCTCGATACCCTTTACGAAACTCGAATAGACCCGCCTGGGTTCGCCGACCACATCGATATGGTCGAAGCGCTTGAGGATCTCTTCCCAGATGATCTTGAGCTGGAGTTCGGCCAACCGCAAGCCCACGCAGCGGTGGATGCCGAAGCCGAAGGAGAGATGCGTGCGCGGGCGGGCGCGATCGATGATGAAATCGTAGGGCCTCTCGATCACCTCCTCGTCTCGGTTGCCCGAGACATACCACATCACGACCTTGTCACCCTTCTTGATCTGCTTGCCGCGGAACTCGAAGTCGGAGAGCGCCGTGCGCCGCATATGCGCGAGCGGCGTCTGCCAGCGGATCACCTCCGGCACGAAGCTGTCGAGCAGATCAGGATTCTCGCGCAGCTTGCGATATTGCTCCGGATGCTGGCTCAGCGCGTAGATCGAGCCCGACATGGTGTTGCGGGTGGTGTCGTTGCCTCCGACGATCAAAAGAATGAGATTGCCGAGGAAGTTCTTCGCATCCATGTCGCGCGTGGCGGCGCCATGCGCCATCATCGACAGGAGGTCGCTCTTCGGCGGCTGCGCGATGCGCTCCCTCCAGAGGCGGGAGAAATAGGCAGCGCATTCCGTCAGCTCGGCCTGCCGTTCGTCTTCGGTCGCCACGAGGCCGTCGGGACCGGGAATGGTGGTGGCAATGTCGGACCAGCGCGTCAGCTTGCGGCGGTCCTCCCAGGGGAAGTCGAACAGCACCGCCAGCATCTGCGTGGTGAGCTCGATCGAGACGCGGTCGACCCAGTCGAACACCTCGCCGCGCGGCAAATTGTCCAGGCACTCGGCCGAGCGCTTGCGGATGTTGAGCGCGAGATTGTCCAGATGCGTCGGTGTGAACATCGGCGCCACGGTCTTGCGCTGCGCCGCATGGCGCGGCGGGTCCATCGAGATGAAGCTCTCGCGGCGCAGGTCTGGATCGATGTCGCGGATGGTGATGCCGCCGAGCGCGGAGGCGGAGGAGAACACCGAATGATTGGTCTCGATCTCCATGATGTCGTTGTAGCGCGTCACCGACCAGTACGGCCCGAACATCGAGTCCTTGCAATAGTGCACGGGATCTTCCCGGCGCAGGCGGTCGAAATAGGGCCAGAACGTATCGGTCCTGAACAGTTCAGGATCGCCGGGATCGAATTGCTCCAGCGGCAGCGACGTGGCGCGCTCGCGCAACGCGTCGAGCGTAGCCGCGCTCTCGATGGTCCCATGCATGACCGCTCTCCCTGTTGTGAACCGCGCGTCGTTGAATTCTGCGCTGCGGTATTTGATTTGCAATTACAGCCGGTTGTCTACGCCGGGGCAAGGAGAGTTTTGCCACATCCAACCTTCCCGAGAGCGTCGGGCGGACGTGACGCTGGCACGCGAACGTGACCTCGCGCACGCCGCTCAGTGGGGAATTGTGCAAGAAACCAACTGGAATCGAGGTAAATCGAACCCGGTTACCTTGGGGATCGACTAACCTCTGATCTATAGTTTGGCCGTCACAGATCCGCACCCCGAGGTTGCCGCCGTGAACGACATGCAATGGGCCCCTACCGGCTCCGAACCCATACCGCCGCCGCTGCCGCCGATGCGGGTCGATTTCACCGGCAACCGCCCCGAATTCCGCAAACTGGTCACCAGGGGTGCCATGCTCGAGCTTGTCACCTTCGGCTTCTACCGGTTCTGGCTCGTCACCGACATCCGCCGTCATCTGTGGACCAACACTGCGATCGACGGCGATGCAGCCGAATACACCGGACGTGGTAAGGAGCTTTTGGTCGGCTTTCTGTTCGCACTTGCGATCCTGGTGCCGATCTATCTCGCCTATTTCCTTGTCGGCATCGAGTTCGAACGCTGGCAGGGCTTTGCCTCGGCGCCGCTCTTCATCGCCTTCTATGCCTTCGGCCAGTTCGCGATTTTTCGTGCGCGCCGCTATCGCCTGACGCGCACGGTCTGGCGCGGCGTGCGGTTCTGGATGGACGGCTCGGGCTGGGCCTATTCGTTCCGTGCCATGCTGTGGGGCTTGCTCGTGTTCCTGACGCTGGGCCTGGCGCTGCCCTGGCGTGAGGCTGCGCTCGAACGCTACAAGATGCAGCACACCCATTACGGCGATCTCACCGGCGATTTCGAAGGCGACGGCTGGACGTTCTTCAAGCGCGGCTGGTGGCTGTGGCTGCTCAGCCCGATCGCCCTGGTGATCTTCCCGCTCGCACCGTTCTTCTACGCCGAGTTCAAGGCGCGCGAATGGGGCTGGTGGCTCGACGGCATCCGTATCGGCAGCGTCAGCCTGTCTTCGCGCCTGCCTCATGACGCCTTCTATGGCCTGTACTGGAAGGTGATCGGCTGGTGGCTGCTGCTCTCGATGGCTTTTGCCGCCTATCTTGGCGGCGCCACCATGCTCGTCGTCACGCTGAGCGGCGTTCCGGTGGAGGAGGTGTTCGGCCCGGACAATGCTGCCAAGAGCATCCCGATGCTGGTGATGATGGTGATCGGCTATTTCGCGCTCGCCCTTGCCGTCAACATCGTCATGCGCGTCTATCTCCAGCGCGATCTCTGGGCCAAGGTGCTGGAGACTGTCGAGGTGCACGACATCGCGGCCGCGGCGGATGTGCGCGGCAGCGGCGAGCTCGCTGGCGCGCTCGGCGAAGGTTTTGCCGATGGACTGGATGTTGCGGGATTCTGAGCTGTGAGCGAGTTGTTGACCGAGGCCCCGGCGCAGTCCGCAAAGCCGACGATCTTCTTCGACGGCGTCTCGAGCCGCAAGCGTCAGGTGACGCTGACGCTCGGTGACGCGCTCGAGATCGCCGAGGACGGCGAAGCGCCCGTTCGCTGGGTCTATGCCGATATCCGCCGCGCCGACAGCCCGGCCGGGGTTTTGCGTCTGGCTTCGATATCCGCGCCGCCACTCGCGCGGCTCGAGGTCCGTGATGCCGCGCTCGCAGCCGATCTAGCCGCGCGATGCTTGCGCCTCGACGAGCACCAGACCACGCGCCGTGGCGTCGCCAGGATCGTCGGCTGGTCGGTGGCCGCCGCCGTCTCGATCGTCTGCGTCGTGCTGTTCGGCGTACCGCTCGCCGCCGACCGGCTCGCGCCGCTCGTGCCGAAACCGATCGAGCGCCGCATTGGCGATGCGTCCGAGGTCCAGGTGAAGACCATTTTCGGCCGCAGCGCGTGCGAAGATCCCGCGGGCAAGGCCGCATTCACAAAGCTCGTCAACCGTCTGCGCGATGCTGCCGGCCTCGACGACGATTCCATGACGGCGGGCGTGCTGCCGAGTTCGGTGCCGAACGCGTTCGCGCTCCCAGGCGGCAAGGTGTTCGTGCTGAAGGGCCTGCTCGACAAGGCTGAAAGCCCCGACGAGCTCGCCGGCATCCTCGCGCACGAGCTCGGCCATCTCAAGCATCACGACAACATGCGTGGCCTGATCTACAACGGCGGCACTTCCTTCCTGATCGGCCTGTTGTTCGGCGACGTCACCGGCTCCTCGGCCGTGATCTTCGCCTCGCGCAGTGTGGTCGAAGCCTCCTATTCGCGCGAGGCCGAGACCGGCGCCGACACCTTCGCCATCGACGTCATGCACGCACTCGGCCGCTCGCCCAAGCCCGCGGCCGAGCTGATGTCCCGCATCACCGGCAAGGAAGGCGGCTCCGGTCTCATGACGATCCTCGCCAGCCATCCGCTGACCGAAGACCGTCTTGCGCGCATGACCAAGGAAGATCGCCCCGCCAGCGGCCCGCCGCTGCTGACGGACAAGGAGTGGCGGGCGCTGAAGGCGATTTGCGGCAGCGGAAAGGTGTGAGCCGCCGGGGCTTACTTCGCCGGCGCCGCCGGCGGGTTCGAGCCAGTGGTGACGTTCGGCGCATTGTTCGGGCTGGATGTCGTGGTCTGCTGACCGACCTCGCGCCCATTGTAGAAGAAGATGGCTGCGATCACGGCGATCACGAAGATGGCGCCGATCGCCCAGCCCACCGGGCTGTTGCGGCGGGCACGGTCAGTTCTGCGGTCATCATTCTGATAGGTCATCGTGCTCTCCATGCTAGAGCAGGAGAACCTCGCGCGACGGAAGCTGTTCCTAATGTGCGCGTAGCACTTACCGCGTTCCGTAAGCGCGGTCGCCGGCGTCGCCAAGGCCGGGCAGGATGAAGCCATTCTCGTCGAGGCCTTCGTCCACCGCGGCCGTCCAGATCGGAACGTCCGGGTGCAGTCCGCGCAGGCGCTCGAGGCCTTCCGGCGCGGCGATCAGGCAGGCGAGGCGGATGTCTCTGGCGCCGCGTTCCTTCAGCCGGTCGATGGCGGCGACGGCCGTGTTGGCGGTGGCGACTACCGGCGTTACCACGATCGCGAGCCGCTCGCCGAGATCGGACGGCGATTTGAAGAAATACTCGACCGCGGCAAAGCTGTGCGGCTCACGGTAGAGCCCGATATGGGCGACGCGCGCGGTCGGCACCAGATCCATCATGCCGTCGACAAAGGTGGTGCCGGCGCGCAGCATCGGCACGAACACCAGCTTCTTGCCGGCGATCTTGGCCGAGTGCATCATTGCCAGCGGCGTCTCGATGACCGTGTCGGCGAGCGGTAGATCGCGCGTCACCTCGTAGCACAGCAGCATGCCGATTTCCTTGATCAGCTCGCGAAATGACTTGGTCGAGATGGACTTGTCCCGCACCAGCGTCAGCTTATGCTGCACCAGCGGATGATCGACGATCGTGACGCCTTCCATGATGGGATGCTCTTCTTCTTCCCTTCTCCCCTTGTGGGAGAAGGTGGCGCGAAGCGCCGGATAAGGGGTCGTCTCCACAAGCTTCGATGAGGGATGTGCCGGCGGAGACAACCCCTCACCCGGCTTCGCCTTCGCGAAGCCACCCTCTCCCACAAGGGGAGAGGGTTATTAAAAAACCGTGCCGTCGCTGATCACTTTGAGCGGCGGCGAACCGTCCGGACGGCGCGCAAAGGCGATCGCGCGGCCCGCGGCCCAGGTGCCGCCTTCCAGAATGCTGGCGAGCGGTAACGTCTGAGGCGTGCGGTCGAGCTTGGCGCGGATGCGCTCTGCCAGCCGGTCCAGCAGGGCGACGGTGAGCGCGCGCCACTCGATGACGAGCAGCGAATCCACGGCATGCGCGCGCGCGGCATCCGCGGCATCGCGCAGACGCAGCACTTCATGATCGACGAACAGGCCGCCATTGCGGTATTCGGCGAGCCCGGTCAGGCCGTCGATGTCGGTCACTTCGAAGCCCGCGCGCTGGAGCGGCTCGATCAGCGAATAACTCAGCCATTGCGACAGCTTGTGCAGCGGTACGAGACCGGCGGTGGCGTCGTCCGCCTCGATCGCCGGGTGACGCCAGCAATCGCCAAGCGGAATGCCCGCGAGTTCCAGCCGCGACGGCCAGATTGGTCCGAGCTGGTCCAGCACCGCGGAAAGGATGGCGGGCGCGGGAAGCGCGCCGCCCACGGCTTGCGCGGCGATGTGATCGAACAGGCCGCCCGGCCGCGGCGTATCGTTCAAACCGAATACCTCCGAACGCTCTGCGACCAGCTTGCCCAGACGGCGCAGCAGATCCGTGCGCCCTTCGAGTCCAAGCAGCGGATTGGCATCGCCGACCTGAAAGGCGGATGTGAGCCTGTCGCGCGGCAGCCTTGCAAGCACGTCCGCATCGGCCCTGAACGGCGCGCCGGGATCGCGCGAGAAAAGGCCGCCCGCAAACATATCAAGGCTTGCAATCGCAAGCCCCTCGGACCGGCCGATGCTTTCTCCTGTCACCGCGTCGCGATAGCGCCACGCCGCACCCGCGCCGGCATCGAGCAGCACGCTGACGATGGCGAGGTCGAACTCCGCGCGCGCCCGCGCCGCGCGATCCGGCCAGGACGTAGCGTCCGCGAGCTCCGCCCAGCGATCGACGCCGCCAAGCACGAAATGCCGCCATCGAGCATGGAAGGGAATGTCCAGCCTCGTATAGGCCTTGCGCGTCACCGCGAGCACGGCCTCCGCGACGCCGTCCATACGGTCGAGATCGATCGTGAAATGCTGGAGGCCGCCGGCAAGGCCGATCTCTAGCATCTGCGCGGCCCGCGCGCGGACCGCCGCCGCAGTGAGCAGCGCGCGCGCCCCTCGTTCCAAAGCCTCCACCATTGCGCGATCAGTATTTTTCCAGCGAACGCCCGACCACGTCGTTGACGTCCTTCTCCGGCGCGATCTCGGTCGAGTAATAGCCAGCGGCCTTCTTCGCGGCGATTTCGACATAGGCGTCGGCGGGAATGAGCTCCGGCGGGATCGGCACGCGCTCGACGATGTCGATGCCTTGCGAGGTCAGCGCGTCGTATTTCATGTCGCTCATCGACAGGAAGCGGTCGATGCGGGTCAAGCCGAGCCAGTGGATCGTATCCGGCATCAATTGCTGGAAGCGCGCGTCCTGCACGCCGGCGACGCATTCGGTGCGCTCGAAATAGGCGGCGGCGGCATCGCCGTCCTCCTGGCGCTTGCGCGCGTTGTAGACCAGGAATTTGGTGACCTCGCCAAGCGCGCGGCCTTCCTTGCGATTGTAGACGACGAGCCCGAGCCCGCCCTCCTGCGCGCCGCGCGCGGATTCCTCGATGCCGTGAATCAAATAGGGCCGGCAGGTGCAGATGTCGGACCCGAACACGTCCGAGCCGTTGCACTCGTCATGCACGCGGCAGGTGATCTTGGTGCGGTGGTCCGGTAGTTTTGTCACATCGCCGAACAAGTACACCGTGGTGCCGCCGATCGGCGGCAGGAACACTTTCATGTCCGGCCGTGTCACCAGCTCCGGGAACATGCCGGCAGTCTGCTCGAACAGCGTGCGCCGCAGCTCGGTCTCGCCGGTGCCGAAGCGAGTCGCGAGGCCCGGCAGGTACCACACCGGATCGATCGCGATCTTCACCACCGACACGCTGCCATTGGCGTGCACGACCTCGCCGTCGGCGCGTAGCCGCTTTGCCGCCAGCGCCTCGCGGATCTCCGGCAGGTCCAGTCGCGCGCGGGTTACCGCGATGCTCGGCCTGATGTCGAAGCCCTCGGCGATCTCCTGGCGGAAGTTTTCCGCAACGAGATGCCCCCACGGATCGAGCGCGACGATTTTCGTGGGATCATTCCATTGCGGGAACGGACCAATGGTCGCGGCGGGAAATGTGTTGGTGAGGTCAGGACGCCGGATCGGATCGAGCGCCCCGGCGGATACCGCGAGTGCCCGGTACATCGCGTAGGATCCGCCATGGCTGCCGATCACGTTGCGATCCCCAGCGCGCGACACCGTGCCGATGATCGGACCCCGGGCGCGCGCCTCAGTGGCGCCCCAATGGATCGGGAAGGCGGCCTTCCGGCCCGGCTCCGGATGGGAGGTCAGGCGGATGTGGTCGGTTCGGTTCGCGCGGCTCATGTCCAGGCTCCCAAAAAGCCAACGGCCCGCCGCTCGGACGGGCCTGGCTCGGTCGCGTTGCCAGTCGAGGACACCGGCGACGCGAGCTCAATCCAACATATTGTAGCGGCGAGGCACGACAGACAAGTTAATCGTGCCGGGCGGGCAGAGCCCCTTCGTGCCTAATTCCCGTCGTCAACGCGCCAGCAGCGCCGCCTTTGGCACCGCGCGCCCGCGTTGGCGGACCCGGCCGATCTACCTCTGCGGCCAGTTTAAGAGATTGAAATATTTCCAATTTTCATGTTTTCAAGGGGTGCCGAATGGGTTGGCTATGCGGACGACACGTTCTCGACAAAACCTTGACTCAGCCCAACCGTAGGATCGCCTTGCCTTGGAGACTGCCATGCCCGCCAGCTACATCGACCCCCGCAACGGACAGCTCTATCCGCTGGACCGGCCGCGCTGGTGCTCGGACGAGCGCACGCCGTTGCTGGTGACGCCGGGCGCCGGCATGTCGCGCGAAGACATCGATGGCCGCATGCGATCGCTCTGGCGTTACCGGGCGGCGCTGCCGGTCGAGATCGCAAAGCCGATCACGCTCGGCGAGGGCTGCACGCCCCTGGTCCAGCAGGATTGGGGCGAACTGCGACCGCTGTTCAAGCTCGAATGGTTCAACCCGACCGGCAGCTTCAAGGACCGTGGCTCTTCCGTGATGCTGTCCTTCCTGCGCCAGATCGGCATCAATGCGGTGCTGGAGGATTCTTCAGGCAATGGCGGCTCGTCCATGGCCGGGCTGGGTGCCGCCGGCGGCCTACGCGTGAAGATCCTCGCGCCTGCCTCGACCTCGCCGGCCAAGATCGCGCAGGTGCGCGCCTATGGCGCCGCGGTGCAGCTCGTCGATGGCCCGCGCGAGGAATCGGAGGCCGAGGCGATCCGCCAGTCGCACCAGACGTTTTATGCCAGCCACAATTGGCAGCCGTTTTTCCTCGAAGGCACCAAATCGCTCGCCTATGAGATCTGGGAGGACCTCGGCTTCCGCGCGCCCGACAACGTCATCGTCCCGGTCGGTGCCGGCAGCAGCCTGCTCGGTTGCGCCTTCGGCTTCCGCGAGCTGCGCAAAGCCGGCCAGATCGCAAAGCTGCCGCGCCTGTTCGCGGCGCAGCCGCAAAATTGCTCGCCGATCGATGCAAGCTTCCAGGCCGGCGTCGATACGCCTGTCGCGCGCGAGGTGCACAAGACCATCGCCGAAGGCACCGCCATCAAGAATCCGCTGCGCCTGCGCGAGATCATCGGCGCCTTGCGCGAAAGCGGCGGCGGCACCGTCGCGCTCACCGAGGACGAGATCGTTGCTGCCCTGCGGCGTCTTGCACGGCAAGGATTGTTTGCCGAGCCGACCAGCGCCAGCGCAGCTGCCGCGCTGGAAAAACTGTCCGCTGCCGGGGCCATCAAGGCGAACGAGACCACGGTCGCCGTCCTCACCGGCACCGGCCTGAAAGCCGCCACCACCGTTGCCGATCTCGTGCAATAGTCTTCGATCTATTGAGCCTGCAGCGGGCCCGCGCGAGGCTAGACTGTTGCAGTGGGATCGTCATGCCCAACCTTGCCCCGCGCATCCACGTTCCTCGTGCCGCTGAGCCTTGCAAGGATGGACGGACAAGGCGGACCATACGGGAAGAAGGTTTCGGTGAGCGCGTTGAACCTTCGGCGTCCGTCGTCAGCCTCATGAACATCGAGCTCGAGAAGGAGAGTTCCATGACCGCGCAGGATCCGTTTGCAGGTTTCAAGGCCGTTCAGAAGGAGGCCTGGTCGCTGTTCACCCCGATGGAAGTGTTCACCACACCGGCCGCCGCCAAGCTGGTCGGTTTTGCCGGCGTCGTCGCCGGCCAAAGGTTGCTTGACGTTGCATGCGGCACGGGTGTGGTCGCAATCACGGCCGCGCGCCGCGGTGCGAAGGTGAGGGGTCTCGATCTGTCGCCGGTTCTGATCGAGCGCGCCCGCGAGCACGCCCAGCTGGTGAACCTCGATATCGACTTCGCTGACGGTGACGCCGAAAGCCTGCCCTATGGCGACAATGAGTTTGACGTGGTGCTCAGCCAGTTCGGCCACATGTTTGCACCGCGTCCCGACCTTGCCATCGGCGAGATGCTGCGGGTGCTGAAGCCCGGCGGCACCATCGCTTTCTCCACTTGGCCGCCACATCTCTATGTCGGACGGATGTTCGCGCTGATCGGCCGCCATCTGCCGCCGCCCGAGGGTATGGCGTCGCCGGTGTTGTGGGGCGATCCGAAAACGGTCGCCGAGCGTCTCGCCGGGAAAGCACAGGACATCTCCTTCGAGATGGACATGATGACGCCGTCCGCACTCAGCCCGCAGCATTTCCGCCGCACCATGGAAACGACGATCGGGCCTTTGATCAAGCTCGTCGCCCAGTACAAGGACGAGCCGGACAAGCTCAGGAGCTTCCGGGCCGAGTTTGAGGCGTTGATCTCGGAATATTTCGATGCCGGCAACAACGTGATGCGCCAGCAATATCTGATGACGAGAGCAAGGAAGGTGTGAGGGCGCGATCTTGACGCCCGCCTTTGGCGGGCCCTCAGGATGAGGACGGAGTGTACGGCCGCAGTTTCAACGAGCACCGATGCCGCTTAGCCTCATCCTGAGGAGACCGCTGGAAGCGGTCGTCTCGAAGGACGAGGCGCGTGCTCATTCGCCGCCCAAAAACCCATATGCGATTGCCTGCTCTCCAGGGAATGGTAAGAAGCGCCTCATTCCTTCAGATCGTTCACCCGCTTCACCCAGGTGCGCACGTCGGCGAGCACCTGGGGCAGCACCGCCTTGACCTCCTGCACCGTCATGCCGGGCTTGATGCGGGGGTCGTAGAGCAGATTGAGGATGTACTGGTCGTAGACGTCGAAATAGCCCATCGAGACGTTGTCATTGAACATCGTCCACGGCACGCTGGTGGTGTCGTTGATGGGCCCGAGCGATTGCAAGAGCTCCTCATAGGCGCAGTCGAGGAAGACGAAATCGCCGTTGTCGACGGTGAGGATGACGTCGGAATGCTCGATCTCGAAATTGTCGTTCTTGCGGAAGCCGGACAGGCATTGCGGATCGAGCGAGGTGCGGATCTCGCGCGCCTTCTCGGCGCCGTAGAAGCTGGTGAGGGTGCGGTAGAGATCGCGATCGCGCACGAGCTTCACCCGCACATTCGCCGCCTCATTGGTGTCGGTCATGGCGATGTCGAGATGCTGCACGCGGGCGGCGATGTCGGTCACGACCCTTGCGAGTTGCATCTTGCGGTCGGCGCGGTCGCTCTCGGCGTACACGCGCACCGGCCCGTCGAACTTGCGGATGCGGTCGACGCGGCCGGCGAGGTGATATTCGGCGCCGAACGCCGTCTTGAGAAAACCGTCAACGATCTCGCCGTCAGTAAAGCTCTTCTTCTCGGAGCGCTGGCGCGAGGCGATCGCGGGCAGTTCGCCCGCTCGGGCCGTGGTCGCGGTGTCAGGCACCAATGTGAGCGCGGCGAGCGCCAGCACGGCGGCGCGGACGGCGGGCGCGGTCAGGTTCAATGCGCTCATTGTCGTGCGACGCTGCCGCATTCGCGTCGCGCGCACAAGCCCACAAATTCACGCGCCCTGCGGGTTCCCTCTGTGGCAGCCTAGTTGTTCAGCACCACCACGGTGGTGCCGACCGCGACCCGGCTGTAGAGGTCGGTGACGTCCTCATTGGTCATGCGGAAGCAGCCCGAGGACACGGCCTGGCCGATCGTCTCCGGCTCGTTGGAGCCGTGGATGCGGTACAGCGTCGAGCCCAGATACATCGCGCGCGCGCCAAGCGGATTTTCGACGCCGCCTTTCATGTGGCGCGGCAAATCGGGCCGGCGGGCCAGCATCTGCGCCGGCGGCGTCCAGTCCGGCCATTCCTTCTTGGCGGTGATCCTGTGCACCCCGCCCCAGCGGAAGCCGTCGCGGCCGACGCCGATGCCGTAGCGCAGCGCCTGGCCGTTCTGGAGCACGAGATACAGCCGCCGCTCGCTCGTGTTCACCACGATCGTGCCGGGCGCGTAATTGCCGTTATAGATGACGGTGGTGCGGGGGACGGGATTGGCGCCGGAACGGAAGAAGTTCGGGCCGCCGCCCATGATGTCGCGCGAGTCGAACTCTTCGGCGAGCGCGCCTCCTGCCATGGCCGACAGCAGTGCCATGGCGGCGATCGGCGCGGCAAAAAACC
Organism: Bradyrhizobium sp. 160; assembly: GCF_023073735.1. Taxonomy (NCBI): domain Bacteria; kingdom Pseudomonadati; phylum Pseudomonadota; class Alphaproteobacteria; order Hyphomicrobiales; family Nitrobacteraceae; genus Bradyrhizobium; species Bradyrhizobium sp. 160. The sequence continues at coordinate 420,412 of NZ_JADPKD010000067.1, read as the reverse complement.
GGATCATTGTCTCCCCCAACAAAAAATCGATTCAATGGAAGCCAGAGGCCATATTTGCGGGCATTTCGCAAGCCACGGCCGCGTGAGGGACGCCATGCTTAACGATTGGCGTTACCAAATCGGCAACCGCGCCCATTTGCCGAAAAGAATTAGCCAAGCCGGCGCATCGTTACGCCGGGCAGGGCGGCGATGGCGGCTATTGCTTTGACGGAACGCGCGAACAATGATTGATCGCACGGATATCTGGACAATGCCTGTCGTGGGAGCCTTGGGATGAACGGTGCGGAAAGCCTGGTGCGGACAATGGTCAAGGGCGGGGTGGACGTCTGCTTCACCAACCCCGGCACCTCCGAAATGCATTTTGTCGCAGCGCTCGACCGCGTGCCCGGCATGCGCTGCGTGCTCGGCCTGTTCGAAGGTGTGGTCACCGGGGCTGCCGACGGCTATTTCCGCATGAAGGGAACGCCGGCCTCGACCTTGCTGCATCTCGGCCCCGGCCTCGCCAACGGCCTTGCCAATCTGCACAACGCGAAGAAGGCCAATTCCGGCATCGTCAACATTGTCGGCCAGCACGCCGTCTACCACATCGGCTACAACGCGCCGCTGACCTCCGACATCGAGGGCCTGGCCCGGCCGATGTCGTCCTGGGTCCGCACCTCGCCGGATTCCACATCGGTCGCCGCCGACGGCGCCGCAGCGATTGCCGCCGCCAAGAGCGCGCCGCCGCAGATCGCCACCCTGATCCTGCCCGCCGACACCGCCTGGAACGAGGCCGACGGCATCGCCGAGGTTCCGGCCGAGCAGCAGCGGGCGAGCTATTCGCCGCAGGCGGTCGACCAGGCCGCAAGGATCCTGCATGGCGACGGGGAGGGCACGCTGCTGCTGATGACCGGCAGCGCGCTGAGCGAGCAGGGCCTGGCGCTCGCCGAGCGGATCGCCGGCAAGACCGGATGCACGGTGATGGGCCCGACCTTCCGTCCCAAGATGGCGCGCGGCCGCGGCCGTTTCTCGATCGATCGCATTCACTACGTCATCGAGCAGGCGCTGCCGATGCTGGCAAAATTCCGTCACATCGTGCTGGTCGAGTCCGACGATCCCGTGGCGTTCTTCGCCTATCCGAACAAGCCGAGCATGCTCAAGCCGCAGGGCTGCGAGGTCCATCGCATGACCTCCTGGGGCGAGAACTCGGTCGCCGCACTGGAAGCGCTTGCGGGCGCCGTAAAGGCCAGCGTCACGGACGTCAAGCCGCAGGCTCTGCAGGAACTGGTCAAGCCGACCGGCGCGCTCACCTTTGCCTCGATCGCACAGGCGATCGCCTGTGCGATTCCCGAGAACGCCATCATGGTCGACGAATCCCTCACCACCGGCCGCGGCTTCTTCCCGCCGACGGCGGCCGCCGCCCCGCACGACTGGCTCCAGAACATGGGCGGCTCGATCGGCTTCTCGACGCCGCTGTCGATCGGCGCCGCAATCGCCTGTCCGGATCGCAAGGTGATCACCATGGTCGGCGATGGCAGCGCGATGTACACGATCCAGTCGCTGTGGACGCAGGCCCGCGAGAACCTCGACATCGTCACCATCGTGTTCGCCAACCGCATCTACCAGATCCTGCGCGGCGAGTTCGACAATGTCGGCGCCGGCGAGCCCGGCCAGCGCGCCAACGACATGCTGCGGCTCGATCGTCCGACGCTGGATTTCGTCGCGCTCGCGAGGGGCATGGGCGTCCCCGGCCGTGCCGTCACCAATGCCGACGAGTTCAACAAGGCGCTCGCCGAAGCCGTCGCCGAGCCCGGGCCGCGCCTGATCGAAGTTCAGATGTGAGTCTGGCCGGTCGCGCCGCGACTTCAGTCCTCATCCTGAGGAGCCCGCGTGAGCGGGCGACTCGAAGGATGCTTGCAGGTGGGATACGGGCCTTCATGGTTCGAGACGCGCGTTCCGCGCTCCTCACCATGAGGATCTGGCGGCGGCGCAACTGAGTGCGCGTGATGGGCCCGGAGGCACGATGCAGACCGAGCTGAACAAGGTGATCGCGGCGCTCCGGGACTTCTACGCGCAGGAATCATTCCTGTTCGAGAAGGACGTCGGCGAGCGCGCGATCACGCACCGCTTCGCCGTGCACTTGGAGAAGCAGTTTTCCGGCTGGTCAGTTGATTGCAATTACGACCGGCTCGGTGAGCGCACGCTGCATCTGCCGCACGGCACCATCATCTCGACCGACGACCATCTCGGCAAGTCGATCTATCCTGATGTTGCCGTGCATCAGCGCGAGATCCCGAACAATTTGCTCACGATCGAGATCCGCAAGGCGAGCAATCACACGCCGCTCGAGCACGACCAGCACAAACTGAGGGCGTTGACCGACGTGCATGTCTGGTTTCCCTATTGGATGGGCGTGCTGCTGGTGCTGGATAGGCACCAGGTCACGATGTCGGAGGTCTATGTCAGCGGGCTCGTCGATGAAGCGCTGTCGCGCTGGTTCGCGATGCGGCTGGAGGAGACCGGCCTCGGAGCTCGCGCATAGCGGAGCGCGGTGTGCGCAGTCACGCACGCCGCCTTCTCGTCAGTAATAGTACGGCTGCGAGTAGGCGTAGCGCGGGTTGATGCCGCAAGAGGCCGATGTGCCGGAGGCGGTGGCGGCACATTGCTGATAGCTCGCGAACTGGCAATTGCCGGGATAGCCCCAGTTGCGGCCTTGCAGGCAATATCTGTCGTTTGCGGCCTGGGCCGGCGCCGCCGCTAAGGACGCGGCGATCACGATTGCGAACGATGCAAGGGTGAGGATGGTGCGACGCATTTCAATCTCCTTCTGGGGCGAGGTGGAACGGCCGTGCCTCGGCGTTCCCCGTGGTCTGTCTGACGCACGGTCATGCCTATCTTGGTGTCCGCGACGCGGGATGCGTTCGAGGTGAGTTACATCCTGACGCAGCCGGCGGCGGACAATGTGATCTCCACCACAGTTCGCGCAGAGGTTCCGACCTAATCTCAACGAACTTGCACGCCTCGATCCCGTGGGACTAGGCTTGCCTCATTCGGATCAGGCATTTTGGAGGTTCTGATGCAGAGATCATATTTGCTGGCTGCGACGGCAGCGCTGGTGCTCGTGATGCAAACGCCGCTCGCACTGGCGCAGGGCGCACCGGCCGCCGTCGGAACCGCTGCGCCTGCCGCAACGAGCACTGCGCCGGCCGCGACGACGGCACCGGCTGCGACCACCGACACCTCCAGCCAGCCGACCGATTCCAAGAAGAGCGCATCGAAGAAGCCGGCGAAGAAGAAGATGACGCGGCAGCAGGAGATCGATCATTCGGTCGACACCGGCACCGTCCCCGCGCGCTACCGCAGCTCGGTGCCCAAGCAATACCAGCAATACATTCCGTTCGATAAGCAGTAGCGGATTGCGCCGCGGCGCGACCGGGATAGCGGTTGCGGCGCCGGTGCCGTCGAACGTATGGGCTTGGCCAGATTGGGTTCGACCGCATACATTGTGGCGATCCGCTTGCGGGTTCTAGCGAGAGCGTTTTCGAGCGAGTGGATACCGGTTCGCGTGAAGAAAACGCGTCAAAACAAGAATCTGGAGCTTCGGTTCAATCAGAACCGATAATACGCTAAAGGCCAAAGGTCCGGGGGAAGGAATGAGCGAGGACGGGAAGGATGCTGGCTTGGTGGCCATGATCACCAGCATCCTGGGGGGCAACAAGCGCGCAGACGTCGTGACGCCGCCGCCGCTCGCCGAGGCTCCGCCGACAGCGCCGACGAACGGGTTCGAGGCGGTCGAGCCGTCCAACACGGATGCTGCAGCGCCTGCCGTCGAGACTGTAGCAGCCGACACGCAGGTCGAGGCGCCCCCGAAAATCGTCACCACACGAGACGGCAAGCAATTGCTGCCTGCGGAAGCGATTGCCGATCTCGTGCTTGGCGAATTGCGCAAGATGGAGAATTTTCCCGCGACCGGCGCCTCCGTCACGGTCTACGGTTACAAGCACTGGAATGCCATGATCACCTTCGCGCCGTTCTCGACGACGTTCCAGAACGCGACCCGGTTCCGCCAGGCCATGCCGGACATCGTCTTCAAGCTGCGCCGTTTCGTCGAACTTGAGATATAGTCCGGGTCAGTCACCGGCGGAACGCGCTGCCGGCAGCCAGACAGTTCGACAGGATTTTGAAAATTGAGCGTCGCCTTCACCAAGGAAGAAAGCGCCGAAACCGCGTCCGAAACGCTGTTGCCGGACCGCCCGATCTCGCCGCATCCGAACCTCGTGACGAAAAAAGGCTTGCAGGCGTTGCAGACGCAGCTTGCCGAGGCGCGCGAGGCCTATGAAGCCGCGCAAGCGATCGATGACGTCAACGAAAAGCGCCGGCAATCAGCCGTGCCACTGCGCGACGTCCGCTATCTCACCGAACGGCTGCGCACCGCGCAGGTCGTTCCCGATCCGACCTCGAGCGATGTCGTTGCCTTCGGCAGCACCGTCACCTTCAGCCGCACTGATGGCCGCGTGCAGACCTACCGCATCGTGGGCGAGGACGAAGCCGACCCGAAGGCGGGGACGATCTCGTTCGTCTCGCCAGTGGCGCGGGCGTTGATGGGGAAGGCGGCTGGCGATGTCGTGGGTGCGGGAGCGCAGGAGATCGAGATTCTGTCGATCGGATAGGCGCGCAGGGCGAAGCGAGGATTGCGTGAGCAAAGGGCGCTATCGACAGAGGCAATCTCATTCGCCTAAAGCATGATCCGGAAAAGAGCGAGGCCGCTATGTCAGCGCAACAAAGCTTGATGGTTGAATGAGACGGTTTCTGTCCGGCGCATTGCCGTTTTACGCGTTGGCCGGATTGGCCATTTGCATGTACCTCGTCCTGTACAGGACGAATCTTTTCGACTTGAACGCCATCGTCCAGGGGGCGACCGGTTCATCATGGTTTCCGGTCTTCATGTTCGTCTGCATTCTCGCCGAGTCGCTCTTCCCCTATTTTGGCTATTTTCCCGGAACTGCCCTCATCTTGATGTCCGTCGCGCTTACTCCGAAGTCCGCGGATGTCTCCGTTCTTATCGTGGCGTGGCTGGCCATCATCGTGGGCGCCGTTCTGAGTTACGGACAGGCTCGCTTTTTCAGACCGCTCCTGCAGCGCGTTGCCTCGAGAGCGGCACTGAGCCGATGTGAGTCCTTGCTCGACGCTTACGGCCGCTACGCCCGCGTTGCCTTGTTTGTCCATCCCAACGCTTGCGCGATGTATTTTACGGCACTCGGACTTCTCGGCCGGAACCTGACGCGAGAGCTCGCCCATCTTTGCGTGGGTGCGGCGGCCTCAGTGAGCGTTCTGTTCATCGTCGTGACCAGATTAGTGTCATCCGTGGGCGCCACCGATGGCGGGCAATTGCAGGTGCTGCTCGCGGCAGGGCTGGTCGCCATCGGGACCCTCGTCGGTCTGTATGCGGCATGGCGGCCGGATCGGATCGATTGAAGCTTGCTCCGTCATTGCGAGCGCAGCGAAGCAAATCCAGAGTGTGTCCGCGGAGGCAGACTGGATTTGCTTCGCTGCGCTCGCAATGACGACGAATCATCGCGCTTTACGCCTCCGGCAGCTCGACGCCCGTCAGCTTGCTCAATTTGCCGATGAGTTGGTCCTGAAATATCCGATCGCTCGCCTCACTGGCGGGCTGCTGCTGTTGGAGATGATGCCAGTAGCGCCCGCTGACCAGGGCAGCGGAATCCTCGCTCACCGCCAGCCAGGTCTGGGTCCGTTGTCCGGTGTCGAGATCGACCGGCGCGTTCGCGCCACCCATCTTCGTGCGCACCCATCCGGGATCGACGGCGTTGCTCAGGACCTTGGGCCAGCGTCGGGCCAGCGCAAAAGCGAGCGCGACGACATGCAGCTTGCTCTCGGCATAGCCTTTGGCCGAATCCCAAGCCCGCTTCGTCCAGTCGAGGTCGTCCAGCGAACCCTCTCCGCCGCGGTGCAGCCCGCTGCTGAGATACACCAATCGGTCGGGCCGCTCGATCAGGGCCGTCAGCATGTACGGCGCAAGCGTGTTGATGGCCAGAGTCTCGGCATGGCCTTCCGGTGTCGAGCCACGGCTCGGCCGCGTGTAGACGCCGGCGTTGTGGATGATCGCATCCATGCGCCCGATCGCATTGACCTGGTCGGCGATGCTCTTCGTCTCAGCGGCACTTCTGAGATCACCGACCACCATTCCGGCGGCACGCGACGCAAGCTGGCCAAGTGCTGCGGCACGATCGGCCGAACGCGCGTGCAGCACGACGCGGTGACCTTGATCGAGGAGGGATTGTGCCGCCGCGCGGCCGAGACCGTCCGCGCTGCCGGTGATGAATACGATCGCCATGCGCCGCTCCTCCGGATGTTTCAGAACGCATTCTACATTGCCCGCGCGCGTTTCCGATGTTGGTCGTCGCTCACGTTGCCGGGATCGGCGGGCGAGCGCCATCGGCTGCTTTCTCATCTCACCAAAGGGGTAGCGCGTCTGTCTCGGAAACAATGCCGACAAAGGGCAGCAGGTCGACGTCCCGCTCGTCGAGGCGTGCTTTCGTGCCGGCGGTAACAATGGTCCGTGCGCACTCGATTGAAGAGAGCTGTCCAGCCAGCATGTCTTGTGCGGATTTGAGTATCTTGCGACGGGCCGCGACGATCTCGGCTTCGTTCCAACTCATCGTCGCGGGCTTCTTCGCGGATGATGCCATCCTGCCCCTGTTTTGCCCGACGAGTCAATCGGAGATTCGGAAAAGTCGTAGAAGCCTAACCCCTTGATCCGGCTGACGTCGGCTACTGTGCATGGGGTTGTTTTCGCATTTTGGTTGAGCTTGGGGTCGCCCAACGCCATCAGCGTCGACGATCATTCGCAACCGGAAGGGTTCAGGAAAATGAATGGTGGGCGCACAAGGGATCGAACCTTGGACCTCTCCCGTGTGAACCACAATCTGTAGATCGCAGCCAACCAAATCCCGCCACAGTAAAGTTGCACAAGTGTCTGCCTTAAGGGGGCTAGCTGTCCATATGCGACCGCAATGGTCCATGGCGGGACATCCCATATTTTTGTATGCCCCCGTTGTACCCGCCGTGATTTTTCCCTGCGGGCACAATAGAGGAACGTGAAGCGAACGGGTTGTCATCGATTTATCGGCTCTCGCCTGGGATGTCGCGGGAGCGGGACAAAAGGAAAGGGTAGGGACGATGGAAGCGAGCGACAAAGCCCTCAGCGCTGGAGCGAGGACGAACTACTTCAGGCTCACTGATGCGGCGATCCGCGCGGCCGCGCTGCCGTCGGGCAAGTCCCAGCACTACTTACACGACACCGAGCAGCCTGGGTTTGCGATCAGGATGCGCGCGACTGGCGGCCGGACTTGGGTCTACCTGTTCACCAAGCCTGGGGCGAGGGGCACGCAACGCAAGACGTTGGGTGCATGGCCCAAGTTCAACGAGAAAGCCGCGCGCCAGGCCGCCACCATCGCCGCCGGCGAGGTGGCCAAGGGGGGCGATCCGAACGACGCCAAGCGTGAGGCCAAACGACAACAGCAGGCCGAGCGGGAGTGCATCACGCTGGCGAACCTGATCGTTGAGGACGGCCCCTACGAAACATCGCTGACTGGACGCCAAGTCGTCAACTGGAAGCCAGCGATGTCGGCGCTCAGGCGCGGTCTCAATGCTCATGTCGATCTCGCCATCGGCGAACTGACGCGGCGGCAAATCATGGCGGCGGTGGATAAGATCGCCAAGACTGGCAAGCGCGGCGCAGCCAAGGACTTGCGCAAGCACGCCCACACATTCCTCGAATGGTGTGTCGGTGAAGGTTACGTCGAGCACAACGTGCTCGCCGGCTATCGCGCGCCGAAGGAAACCCGGGCGCAGCGGCTCGGCCGTCGCACAAAAGGACGGGCGCTGACCGACGACGAGATCATCAAGGTCTGGCAGGCGGCCGGCAAGCTTGGAGCGTTTGGGCTATTGACGCGCATGTGCCTGCTCAGCGGCCCGCGGCGAAGCGAGCTAACCACAATCGAGTGGCGAAAGTACATCATGGATGATCGCGTTACCTTCGATGCGGCGTGGACCAAGATGGGGCTGCACCACGACGTACCACGCACCCACCTCGTTGACGAGGTGCTCTCTGCGGCGAAATACTTCCAGCGGGCAACCTCCGACTATGTCTTCCCGTCACCGAAGACCGGCGGCCAGATGTCGGGTTTTACCAAGATGGTTAGCCGCCTGGTGAAGGAAGCAGGTGTCGCCAGATTCACCATGCATGATTTAAGGCGCAGCTTGCGCACCATCATGTCACGGTGCGGCTACGACAACGAGATCCAGCGGCTGTGCGTCGGGCAAAAGCCGCGGGGCATCGATCAGGTCTACAACCACGACGAACAGTGGATCATCCGCAAGATGGCGTTTGAAGCTGCACATGACTACATCGCGCAGTTGGTCGGCGCGAAACGGGTCGGCAAGGTCGTGCGGCTGCAGCGGACGAATCCGCTCGACGCTATTAAGGCCGAACTGCTGGGTCGTCTCCGCGAGCATTATGCGGCTGAGGGCGCCTAACAGTTTTATCGCACCCATCCAAATAGTCGCGCACTGCATCGACGCGATAGAGCGGGCGTCCATCGACGTAGCGCCATCTCAACGGGTGGTCCGGATTGCGTCGCCATTGCTCGAGCGCTCCAGGCGTACGCCGGATGATCGCGGCGACCTCCAGTGCCGTCAAATTGGAGCTGCCCGGCAGCTTATCGAAATCGAACGTCGCTGGCGGCGGCATGCCACGGTTCTTGCGTTTCACATCACGCGACATTTTCCTATTACCTCGCAACCCAAATACATCGATCCGAGTGATTTCGTCCTCGTCGCCCGTGTCTTCGACTGAACGAGGCAAAAAGATATTGGGCTTCCTTAGCAAGGAAGGAAGCTAGAGCTGGGGTAGGGCTGCCGGATGGCTATGGCGTACAAATAGGACGAATACCCGTTAATCTGTGGGGCTTTCGCACGCACAAGCCGAGCACGGATTTATGGGGGGACAACAACCTGCCGTCACACTGCGCCGTACCAAAAGCACAATGCAACGATGGCGAACCTACTGTGGATAAGCGCGTGCAGCCATCGTTCGCGCCTCCAATGAATGATTCTCTGGAAGAGCGACAACAACGCGTTCGCTCAGACTAACAACGGCCTGTCGCTCCATCTTGGAACCGGCTCCGCCACGAGGGTAGCGTCAATGGCGGAGTTGATGAGATCGGTGACCAGATTGTCTCTCGTCCCGTCGACCAGATGTGTCTCGACAGGCGTAACGATGCCGGTGGTCGAGGTAGCCCGAAGACACCACCAGCCGAGAGGGAGGCGTGAACGCCGATAGCCAATCGACCGCTCTCGCCGCGGGAGTGGGTCTTAAGCGGCTTCCGTATCACCGAAGATCCGTCGCGCGCGGCATCGGAACTCCTGTCCTTCGATACGGTGTGGCTAATCGCTGCCGGCCGTTGCGATGAATTACCGAGGAGGTATTATCCACCGCCCTAAATGATACGTTTATGGATCTTTGTTATAAAAAAGATACGTAAACGGAACATAATGGCTTGACGCTGGCACCTGGGGGGATATGTATACGTATCTTTGTTTGAACAAAAGGTACGAGTACAGCTCATGGAGCGCGGTTCAGAGACCACATTCCAGCTAGGGCGCCTCCTCCGGGATGCCAGGAAACAAGCGGGTCTGACTCAAGAGCAGGTGGCCGAACGCGCCGGGATTTCCAGGCCTCGTTACCGTGATATCGAGCAGGGCGCGGCCGCCGCGCGTGCCACGACCCTGATCAACGTCGCCCGCGCGCTGGGTATGGAGTTGATGCTGATCCCACAAGCAATGGTCCCGGGCGTCAATGCTCTGCTTCGCCCTTCCGACGACGAAGACCGGCCGGCCTTCACAACCGATCGGGACGATGATCAATGAGTGTCCAGGTCCGCGCCCCCAAAACCATCCAATCGCTCGACGTGTTCCTTCAAAAGCTACAGGTCGGAACGCTGGTACGCACCCCGGGCGATTTCAACGCCTTCAGCCTCGATCCAGCCTATCGAGCCATGGCGAGGCCTCCCATCTTGAGTCTTTCCTTGCGCTCTGTCGACGGTGGCCTTCGCAAAGATCCGAAGCCCGCGGCCCACGTCTTGCCGGCATTCTTTGCGAACATGTTGCCTGAGGACAGGCTCCGCGAGGCAATGGAGAAGCACCACGCAGGAGCGGTGAGGCCGGGTAACGATTTCGACCTGCTGGCTGCGCTTGGCACGGACTTGCCGGGCGCCGTGCGCGTCGTGCCGAGCGACGGCACCACCACGAGAGCTGCTCAAGACGATCTGCATGCGATCAAAGCTCGCTTTTCTCTGGCCGGAGTTCAGATGAAGCTCTCTGTGATGAAGAACACGGGCAGGGCAGGCGGACTAACCTTGTCCATCGGCGACGAGCAGGGCCAATACATTGCGAAATTCCCTTCAACCAATCTTGTCGGATTGTCGGAAAATGAGTTCGCCATCCTGGCACTCTCGGAGGCCATCGGTATGGATGTGCCTCAACGAGAGCTTGTTGAAAAATCCGATTTCGAGGAAATACCCGAAGAGTTCAACACCCTCTCAACCGGTAAGGTTCTGTTGGTGAAGCGTTTCGATAGGGGCCCCGAAGGCAGTCGGATACATATCGAAGACTTTGCTCAGGTTTTCGGCCGGCAACCATCCAAAAAGTACGACGACGCTTCATACCACGATATCGCCTCCGCACTGAATGTTGCGGTGTCGACAGATGCCGCACTCGAATTTGTTCGCCGCCTGGCTCTTGCCGCGCTTGTCGGGAACGGAGACATGCACTTGAAAAATTGGTCCACGATCTATCCGGGCGACGGTTGCACTCCGGCCATCGCCCCAGTGTACGACGTGCTGTCGACCACGGCCTATTTTCCAAAGGACGACATGGCGCTGTCATTGGGAGGCGAGAAGTCCTTCAAGGCACTTACTCCGGATCGTTGGCGGAAGTTTGCCAACCGGGCGCGGCTACCGGATCCCGCCGTCATCTCGGCCGTCAAGCAAGTCGTTTCATCGGTGAACGATCTTTGGTGGAAGCTTCCTGAGCGGGATGTTGTTCCGACGGCTGTCCTCGAAAAGATCGATGGAAAAATCCGCGAGATGAGCTTGGTTCTGGATCCGAGGTAAGTCTCAAATCTTTTTTGCCCTTAAGGTTCGCGAGCATTGCTGAGTTGGAAAGGCTGGCCATTATTTCAATATTCCCGCGCAACTAGCGACATCGCGCGTGACGCGGAATGATGCCGCTGCCAGATCCCGTATTGTGCTGCGGCGCGGACGCCTACGCTCCGTGCGTGTTCGGTCGCTCCTCATAAAGCATGCGCGCGCCGTTGACGCATTTCATGGCAAAACCGCGATCAAGCGCGAGCTCTAAAGTGCAAATTCAGTATAGATCGCCCACATCAGTGCGCGGCAAGCCGAGCTAAAACAGAAGTATGCAGCGCTGACTACCAAAATCGAGTTTTGACAGAACCTGGCTGTGCCCGGATCCCTTTCTCCGCCACATCCACCGCGGCATCCGAGGTCAGCCGACAAGGTCTCTCGGTCGATCTAAGCCAGACGAACGTGTGTCAGTTGGAGCCGCCACTTACCTCGGACCTGAGCACAGGCCAGCGTTGATCCTTGCGCGAAAAGATAGTCTCCGAGTGCATCCGGGCGGTTGACGACGAGCTGGGGAGTGCCGATCCTCAGAGAGATGGTCGCGAGAGTCGCCGATGGGGAATTTTACTTTGACCGACGCGCCGACATGCTAAAATACCATCCGAACAGATCGGATGCTAAGTGATACAAAGTTCATTTCCTTCGGCGCATATGAGTGCCGACGATCTCCACGCCTATGATTTCTCGAATCCCATGGATTTGAAATCCTGGGGCGTGGAGGATCCGTTCCTGCTTGAGATAGTTTCCACGCCAGCATTCCAGCGTCTTCGTTCCATCAGGTTCCTCGGGGGTATCGATTACGTTCTCGTGCAAAATCCGAATGGTGTTTGGGGCAATACGCGCTACACGCGCTACCAGCATAGTTTAGGTGTCGCGCGGCTCAGTCTCATGTACAGCCGCGCCTGCGGATTACCCGATCATGACCGACGACTTATCTTCGCGGCTGCCGCTCTGCATGACGTGGGCCACGCGCCGCTCTCGCACTCCCTGGAGCCGGTCTTCAAGGAGCTGTTTGAAATCGATCATCATGAAGCCACGAAGGACATTATCAGGGGTCGCGTTTCCATTGGTCAATCACTTTCGCAGACTTTGCGAACTTACGGAATAGATGCCGACAGAGTGATCGCCCTCATCTCGGGGCAAGATGCCAGCTACCACGGCTTCTTCTCTGGTCCGATCAATTTTGACACGATCGAAGGAATTCTTAGAACGAGAGCATATACGAGGCCCTCGATCAGTCCCTTGGCCCCCGAGCTCGTTGTCGCTGCCGCAGTAAACAGGTCTAGCGCCGCCGACCGGCAAACGGTCGATCAATTCTGGTTATACAAGGATCAGATCTATACGCATGTCATCAATTCGAAGGCAGGTGTATTGGCTGATCTGGCTTGCCAGGTTTTCATGAGGCAGCACTTGGCTGACATTGAACGGGAGGATTATTTCTCTACTGAGGATGCCATCTTCAGAAAGTTGCCTGGGCTCCGCAACTTGCTGAGAAGTAGGAATTTTGACGAGTTGGTTACCAGGTCCGTTAGCGGAACTATCGGAGTTACGATAAGAAGATTCTTCGTGGACCAGAATAGCGATTTCTTTGAGCGAGACGATAAAAAGCGCTATTTGCAAACACGGAGATCCGCGGCGCTGCAAGTCGACCTTCATGAAATGAAGGAAGTGCACGAAATGGGAGATCTGTTTGGTGACCGAGGCGATTGAACGAGCAAAGCATTATTCCGAGAAACAACTTGAAAAGTTGCGGAGCAATATCAAAGATCTGGTGCCCTCGGACGAAATGGTTTTCGTTAACGGCTCCTATGCGCGGCGGGAAGCTTCAGAGGGATCTGATATCGACTTCTATGTCGTAACCACCGGGCCGAAACCGGAGGAAACGCCCGATTGGGTACACAAGGTAAAATCCGAAATTGAACGGCTTGTGCCGATTGAACCCGCGGAGGATGGGGCTTTCGCAAAAATCGAGCCGCGAGAAACCCTTCTGCACAATATCGGCGGGGAAAACGACAGCAACCAGAACATCACGCGGCGCATGCTCCTCCTGCTGGAAGGCGAATGGCTGTTCAACGATGCCGGGCTCAAGAGCGTTCGTAGATCGATCCTAGAGCGATATATAGCCGACACCATCACCGATCATCAGCTCGCGCTGTTTTTGCTCAACGACATTGTTCGTTATTATCGGACCATGGCCGTGGATTACGAGTTCAAGACGATCGAGGGTCCGAAGAAGAAGCCCTGGGGCATTAGAAATATAAAGCTCATTTTTTCCCGCAAGCTGCTTTACGCCGGCGGCTTGTTCAGCGTTGCGGCGACTGCCGATCTCCGGCGCGACAAGAAGATAGAGGAGCTCGAGAAGCTGTTCAACATGACTGTCATCGATCGTTTGCTCGACATCTGCGGTAAGCACGATTGTCGGCAGGTCTTGAGGAGTTACGACCGATTTCTGAACCAACTGGAGAAACCTGAAATTCGTGAGCATCTTAAGGGGCTCACCAAAGAGCAGCGGGATGACCCGGTTTTTCGTGATCTGAAGAATGAAGGGCACCACTTCACGCGCGAGCTGCTCAAGTTGTTTGAGCGAACCTTCGATTCAACTCATCCCATCAGGCGCGCGATCATCTTCTAACGGTGTTGAGCTAGAACTCTGAGCTGTTGGGGGGCAATCGCGTACGATGAGCTCACGAACAAAAAGCCGTCGATGGGCTGGCTGGTGGGCGTCAGCTCTGGCGATGAAATGAATTTGCTTGTTGTGTGGCGGGCCAGCACGAACCGCGTGAGATGGCCATCCATCGCAGACGACTGCGTGCGCGGGCACGAGACACAGCATAGATTGAGGTGCTTCCGCGCGTCATTCGGTCCGATTTTGTGGTCCGCGAAGCAGTCGAAATTGCGGGCCGGGCGGTCACGATTGCAAATCTTTCAGCGGTTGGGTCACGGGCGAGGCGATCATTGCCTTGCAGCAAAAACAAAGCTGATTTCGTTTCATTGACTGGATTGCGATCGCTTTTACGATCTGCGGTGTCCAAACGAGGTCGTTCATCATGCGGCAATCCGATCAAATCTGCGTCCTTCGCAAAGCGTTGCAGCCGGCTTCGGCTCTGAACGCGCTGCGCTGTGCAGACGCGACGACGGAGAGCTGTATCACCGCGCATCGGCTACAGCGGCCTGTTCGCCGACCGCCGGAGCGCATCGCGGTCCACTAGGATCGAAGCCAGAAAATAACTCCATCCCTAACTCCGCTGTTGCTCGGGCGACCAGCGCGCGGCGGAGCTTTGTTCAGACATCCCAATCGAGAGCACAATCATGAGCAATATTACCATCATCGACAACGTCATTCCCCGTGCGGACATCGTCAAGCGCGCGGCCCGGCTCGGAGCCGAAATCAAGAACGTCAGATTGTCAGGGGATCTCCCCGACGACGTTGTTCGTGCCATCAATCAGGTGCTGCTCGAGCACAAGGTCATCTTCTTCCGCGATCAGGCACATCTGGATGACGCGGAGCAGGAGCGCTTCGCCGTCAGGCTCGGCAAGCTGGTGCCACATCCGACCGTGGGCGCAACCAAGGGAACGTCATCGATTCTGGAGCTGGATTCGGAGCGCGGCGGCGGTCGCGCGGACCAATGGCACACGGACGTGACGTTCGTCGATGCTTATCCGAAGATCTCCGTGCTGCGAGGCGTTGTGATTCCGGCCTTCGGCGGCGACACAGTGTGGTCGAACACCGCGGCGGCGTATCTCGATCTACCGGCCCCCTTGCGCAAGCTCGCTGAGGAGCTTTGGGCGGTTCACAGCAATGCCTATGACTACGCGGTGAGGACCCGCGCGAGTGAGGCGGACAGGAAGCATTTCGAGGAAGTCTTCACCGGCACGATCTATGAGACCGAGCATCCGGTGGTGCGGGTTCATCCGGAGACCGGCGAGCGGACGCTGGTGCTCGGCAACTTCGTCCAGCGTTTCGTCGGCCTGCCGAAATATGACGGGCAGAAGTTGTTCGACCTGTTCCAGTCCCACATCACGGCGCCGGAAAACACCGTGCGATGGAGCTGGAAAGCCGGTGACGTCGCGATCTGGGACAATCGCGCGACCCAGCACTATGCGGTCAACGACTACGGTGATCAGCACCGGGTGGTCCGCCGCGCCACGATCGATGGCGACGTTCCGCTCAGCGTCGATGGCCGCCGCAGCGTGACCCGCATCAAGACATCGAAGCCGCAGGCGGCGAAGGCCGCCTGATCCGATCCGAGCAACCACCAGGATGCATGCAATGATCAAATTCCTTCGTGCGGGGCACGACGCCGCGCGGCTTCTGCTCGCAGGTGCATTGAGCCTGGCCTGATGGCCCCGGCTTTCGCTGAGCCACCGCTTGAGAAGACCGAGATCCGCTACCAGGGTTGGGTCGGGCAGGTGACGTTCATCGAGCTTGCCGAGGACCTCGGCTATCTCGCGCCGCTGAAGCTCAAATGGGTCGGCAACACCATCAGCGGGCCGCAGGATATCCAGGCTGTCGTGACCGGCGATATCGACATCGGGGGCGCCTTCTATGGCGCGATCCTCAAGCTGATCTCGGCGCGGGCACCGATCAAGGCCGTCGTCGGCTACTACGGCTCGGACGCCAACACTTACCAAGGCTACTACGTCAAGGACGACAGCCCGATCAAGACGGCGCGAGACCTGATTGGCAAGAAGGTGGCCGTCAATACGCTGGGCGCCCACTTGGAGTTCGTCCTTCGCGAATATCTGGCGCGGAACGGCCTTAGCGCAAGCGAGGCCAAGCAGGTCACCCTGGTCGCGGTGCCGCCCGTCACGGGCGAGCAGGCGCTGCGTCAGGGACAGGTCGAGGTGAGCACGCTGAGCGGCATCTTGCGCGACAAAGCTCTGGAGCGCGGCGGAATCCACGCGCTCTTCAACGACACTGATCTATTCGGTCAATTCACCGGCGGTTCCTACGTGCTGCGGGAGAAGTTCATCAAGGACAATCCCGAAGCATCCCGCAAGCTCGTGGAGGGCGTCTCCCGCGCCATCGGATGGGCACACACAGCACCGGCTGAGGAGGTGAGGGCGCGGTTCGAGCGGATCATCGCAGATCGCAAGCGCAATGAAGACGGCTCCTCGATCAAATACTGGAAGAGCACGGGCGTTGCGGCCAAAGGCTGCATGATCTCGGATGCCGAGATCCAGGTGTGGATCGACTGGCTTGTGAAGGATGGCTTGTTCAAGCCGGGTCAGATCAAGGCGTCAGATACCTATACCAACGCGTTCAACTATTTCCGTCCTGGGAAGACCGCGGAGGCCAGATGACCACGTCCAAGATCCGCTTCGAGCATGTGCGCAAGGAATTCCTTGTCCGCGGCAAGGATGGCAGGCCGGCGCAGGGCTTCACAGCTCTGGATGACATCACGCTGGACGCCCGTGCCGGCGAATTCCTGGCGCTGGTGGGACCGAGCGGCTGCGGCAAGTCGACCCTGCTGGACCTGCTCGGCGGCCTCACCCGGCCGAGCAGCGGACGGATCCTGCTCGACGGCAAAGTGATCGAGGGGCCTGCGCGCGATCGGGGCATCGTGTTTCAGCAATACGCGTTGTTTCCGTGGCGTACGGCCGCACAGAATGTCGAGTTTGGGCTCGACATCGCTGGTTTAAAGACAAAGGAGCGGCGCGAACGCGCGCTGCATTACCTCGACCTGGTCGGGCTATCCGGCTTCGCCGACCGGTACCCCCACGAGCTCTCCGGTGGCATGAAGCAGCGCGTCGCCATCGCGCGAAGTCTCGCCTACGATCCCGAGGTCCTGCTGATGGATGAGCCCTTTGCTGCATTGCTGGAGAGCTCTATGATGATGTCTCCGCGAGCCTGCTACGGGCCTTGAGCGGCTTCCTGATATCAGTCGTGCTGATCGTGCCACTTGGTCTCGCTGTCGGTTGGTATTCGCGCCTCGGCAATCTCCTGAACCAGTTCATCGAGATCTGCCGGAACACGGCCCCGCTCGCGCTGTTGCCGGTGTTCATCTTGCTGCTCGGCATCGGCGAGATGTCGAAGATCACCATGGTGATCTATAGCTGCGCTTGGCCGCTTCTCCTCAACACCGTCGCGGCTGTAAAGCAGGTGGATCCGCTCCTCATCAAATCGGCGCGAACCATGGGGGCTACGCCGCAGCAACTCTTCCGCAAAGTTATTCTTCCCGCCGCGTTTCCGACCATCTTTGTCGGCATCCGCCTTGCGAGCGCGTCCGCGATGCTGGTCTTAGTGGCGTCCGAGATGGTCGGGGCGAAGGCTGGCCTTGGCTACCTCATCATCAACAGCCAGTACAGCTTCCTGATCCCTCAGATGTATTTCGGTATCTTGGGTATCACCGTGATCGGCCTCGCGTTGAATGCCATGCTTCAAGGTCTGGAGCGGCACCTCATGCGATGGAAGCCACAGGCAGCAGCCTGAAGCACCACCGATCGCTATTTCGTGCCAATCATGATCGCCCCAAGCCAGCGCGGAGGGCACATCTGCGCCGGCCGGATTATTTGAACTTGATGCCGTCGCGTCGTGCTGGTGTTCGACGGCAGACCCGCAGGCATCTGGAAAGCGGTGCGTGCAGCCGGTGTCATTCATGCGTGCCACAGGGATTTCCGCGGTACCTGGAGCGCCAGTCCGGCGGTTCGGGGTGCCTGATATACGTGTGATCGGTGTTGTGTATCGGCGGTACAGTCGGCTGCCTGATCGTGGCTGTCCCTCCTGCCGTTGAACAATCTCCGAGCTTAAGACGATGTCCCGAGAAAGTGCAGGACCTATCTCACACGTCGAGCAGCGTCGCCCAGGGGGCTTTGAAAATAAACTCGCTCCAAACAGGCTTATCAATCCTTGTCCTGCTCCACCTGATTCTTTCAGTTTAACGAAAAGGTGCCAATGTTTCGAATAGACGTCTGACTGTAGCGTTTTCGTCAGCCTCCTGGTCCATCATGGTGTCACCATTGGGAGATCTCGAAAATGCTTGATGCCGCCACAACTGCGCTTCTACGATCCGTCCTCGATGAGGTCTGTGCGAGCCTTCCCCGCGATGAGACCGGCGCTCGCGCTCACGTTGCCGCAAAGATCTTAGAGGCGGCCAATACAGGTGAGAAAGCCCGCGAGCGTCTGAAGCACATCGCTCGTGAGGCTCTGTCAGGAACGACTAGAAATGTCAGAGCTGAAAGCAAGAATGTTGTGCAGGTGATCTGATGTATGGTCTGCAGCAGACCAGCGTTCACGGAAGGCAGCCGGACCGCCGAATACGATCGCTGAGCTCTGATAGGTCGGCGCGGATCGGCGTTATGCTCAAGCTCTTCTTCTTCGAGATGTGAGTAGACCCAAGTTTGACGCGTCGGCGCGGCACTGGCGCTCATGCGCCGGACTGAGCCAGACGCGCTGCTTCGGAGCGCGGACCCTCTGAGAGCAGTTCAGCTCTCGTCCGCCTGGTTTGCTTTAGGGTGGAAAACTACCATACGCGCCTGAATATATCCGCGCCCTTCAGCTTGCGGGGCTTGCCTTTGCTGTCAACGTAGAAAAGCGTCCATGACGTTGGCATCTGCGATCCCTTGATTGTACCCACCCAGCTAGTGAAGGAATTGCACTGGGCAAAAGTGACAACAAAATACAAGCCGGTTGGACTAACCGATCCCGATGCAGGATACGGTATGCCCTGGCAGGCGAAACCTTGGGCATGGTTTGTGAAGGTCCCTTGTAGTACCCCGCCATTGGTAGACCAAACAAACAGTTCAGAGCCGCGTTCATTTTTCCAGTAAGAGGGGGCAGGAAGCCCTTGCGCCATGGCCTCGGCGGAGAGCAATACGGATTGAACGAGCAACAAAAATCCTAGAAGTTTCTTCATATTGAAGCTCCCAAACAGACGTGGAACACCGTGCAGTCTGGTACAACCTGAGGTCACGTTCGCTGCTCATATCGTGCATTCGACAACAGAATGCGGCGCGCATGCCCCAACTCACGCTGGATCGCGGCGCAGGGCTCAGTTGAGTCCCACACTCTTACTTGCCACATGGTTTCCGGCGATGACTGCCCCGCACTCGGCTCATTGACGTTTGCGCCGAATGAGTTTTGATCGCGAGTTGGAGAGCGACTTTGGCCTGGACTTTTCGTCAAGGCATCGATTGCGTGTCTATACTGCGGCTGAGTTAGGCCGAACAGTCGTCGAGGGCGAGAAGATTGTCGTTCCAGACCCCATCGGCATAAGTCTGAATGAATTTACGTCCCGAGGGGCTTTTTCGCACGGCAACCCAGGCCGTCGAATTGCCGTTTTGCGTATAGAACCGGTGGTACTTGTTCTCGATAGAATGGACGACGTTCTCCACCTTGTCCCGCCATCGTCCTCCTTCGGGCTTGGGTCCACCCACCTCCGTGATGTGTTCATGCTGGCTCATGCGGTTCGGCTTGCGAACACAATCAATACGGTAAGTCGCCATAGTCTTAGTTTCCTTCCAACCAAGAATATATTCGGCGCGATCAAGCCCTGTGTCGGTACGTGAGGGGCTTACCGGAGCTCCTGCGAATGCGTCGCGCACGTCCTTGATCGTCAATTCAGGTGCCAGCGGCAATACCGAGAACGCGATGGCGGCTGGGGTGCCACGCAATGCTTTCAGTACTGCGTGATCCGATTTGCATCGCTAACACAACGCGATGCAGATATTCGGCAAAAAATCTCTTCTGGTCGCCGCGAATCACTATCGAACTGGTATTACGCAGCACGGAAGCCAATTGCTTACCGCGATCAGCAATGTGCGGCGCCAGTCGTGCCCGCTAGTGTCGAAGCTATGGTGAAGCCTTTACTCGACTCCATCGACAGAATTCCTGAGCTTGCGGCTAGAGCTCTAGAGATTTAGCGGCAACAATTGATGGCTTTAGTCGGGGAGAAAGAAGCTGAAACATGTAAGTTGGCTTGCGCGGCTTCTACAATCACCGGTAAATGATGATGTTTTGCTTGCCGGTGAAAATAAATGGCTCAATCCCGTATCCTTGCTGTTTACGTCGCGCTAACGGTTCTGTTTCTCTCTGCGCCGGCGAGAGGGCAGCAGGCTCAGCCGGCACGGGGTGACGGACAGAGCCCTGCGCAGTCAGCGGGCGCTAACGCCCCTCAGATCGCGCCGAGCGATCCGCAGAAGCAATGTGTCAAGCCCGGAGAGTTCGCTGTAGAACTTCGATCTGGTCGCAATCCTGTAGGCTCCCCAATCGTCCTGGCCACGAACTTCTTGCCCACCGACCAGCGGGTCGATGTCGGCGTGCGCGCGCCGTTTGTCGATGGTGTGCGCTATTTCGCGGGCATCGACTACGGAGACGAGACCTATCTTTTTAAGCGGCAAGACGTCGTCACCCACCGCGCGACGGAGACGGACGCCTTAGTCAAGAAGCATCTGCTCGAGCCCGATCAGACCATCGTCACATTGAATATGGGCGACGATCTGGCCTGGTTTTGGAGTAGGGTCGATCTCTATCTCTACACCTGCAACAGCCCAGTCGGTCAGTCGCCCTGGCGCGTATCATCCGTAAGCGTCCGCCTCAGTCCGTACTGGTTCAGCATTGGGACCGTCCTTGTCGAGGTGCTGGTTCTCTACCTCTGGATAGCCTTTGCACTCCGCAAGAAGGATCACACGTTGGGATCTTTCTTGCGCGCGTTGAACCCCGCACAGGTCTCCGCGGGCCCGGACGGCAAAGGAAGTCTGTCGACCTTCCAGACACTGGCTTTCTCTCTGGCGGTTGCTGCCCTGATTTCGCTGCTTCTCCTTCAGACCGGAACGTTGGTTGATCTGTCCGGATCGATCCTGACGCTCTTGGGCATTAGCGGCATTGGCGCAACCATAGCAAAGGGCACTGACAGCCAACGGAACACGTTGTCGGCAGACAATCGGGCATGGCTCCTGCGCCGCAATTGGCTTCCGATGGCAAAGACGTCAGTCGATCCGTCGAATGCGAGCTGGCGTGACTTCTTCTCCACTGACGGTGTCTTCGATGTGTACCGCTACCAAAGCTTTATATTCGGGCTGGTCGTGATCGGTGGGCTGATCGCGGCGGGCGTAAACCAGCTTTCGACCTTCGTCGTTCCGGACACGATCCTGGGCATCGTCGGACTTAGCCAGCTCGTCTACATCGGCGGCAAGCTGGTGACACCGACGAACATTTCCGACCTCAATGCGGCCATTGCCAGTCTTCGCTCTGAAGAGCAGAAGCTCAAGGCCGCCGCGATCGCCGCTAAGCAGGGGCAGGTGATAAGCCTGGCAGAGGCGATCCCGCTCGTGGGCCAAAGCACCTACGACGCATACCGTCAGAAAGCCAGGGATGTAGCCGCCATCTTCACCGATGCGACCGGCATTACCGTCGCAGATGCATCCCTCGAACCTCTCGTCACATGATAAAGGCAGACTGACATGGCTAAGAACATCTTGGTGTTCGCGGACGGCACGGGCAACGAAGGCGGTCTCCTGCCTGACGAGAGCCGCACGAACGTCTATAAGCTCTACCGAGCAACGCGTACCGGGCCGGATTCGATCATCGACCCAAAGAGGCAATTAGCACTCTACATTCCCGGTATTGGGACGCCTGTGCCTGGACACACCAACGCTTGGGGCAGGTTGAAAGAGACTGTCCAGCAGATGTTCGGATTCGGCATCACGAAGAAGATCATCGATTGCTATGTCGCGATTATCGGCGTCTGGGAGCCTGAAGATCGTATCTACCTGTTCGGCTTCAGCCGCGGCGCCTATACGGCGAGGTGCCTCGCGCACGTACTCGAGCTCTGCGGTATTCCGACGAAGGAGCGGGACGGTCAGCCGATCAGTCTTGATCCGGCTTCGTTGAGGAAAGTTGCCAAGGAGGCAGTCTCCTCGATCTACTGGCTTGGAATGCCAAGGGCAGCCGCGGAGGCCGACAAGCGGGCGGCGCAGTTTCGCAATGCCTACAGCTCACAGGTCGGACGTCGTGCAGGGGCTTCCGCCTATTTTATCGGAATTTGGGACGCTGTCGCCGCGATCGGTTGGCAACGCTTTTTTCCAGACTGGGCTTACGATCGACATTTTCCATCCGATATCCAGTACGCCCGGCATCTGCAATCAATCGATGAGGGCCGGAGGGACTTCAAGCGGGTACCCTGGGGTGGAAGCGGTACCGTGAAGTGGCCGGAGCGACAGGGTGAGCCCGAGCAGTTCGACCAGATCTGGTTTGCCGGCAATCACGCCGACATCGGTGGAAGCTATCCCGAGAACGAATCTCGCCTGTCTGACATCACGCTTGCCTGGATGGTGGAATTCATCACCCAGAAGATTCCGGAGACCGGTCGCGTCTTGGTCGATAGAGACCTATTAAGATTATATCCGTCGGCGGACGGCATGATGCACGATGAATGCATGATGGGTATGGGTGGCACCGCGCTCAAATGGTCAAAGGCGGTGCGCCAGGTGCCCGACACAGCGCAACTTCACCCAACCGTCTATGAGCGGCTAGCAATGAAGGCGGTGCGCAATTTTACGAGCTTCGCACCATACCGGCCCGTCGCCTTGCAGAACCATCTTAAGGCCAAGACATACTACCAGGCTGATAGCAGCGGAGGCGGCGATACGGTCGCAACCAGCCTCGAGAAGAAGCCGAGACCTACCGCGAGTGGCACTTTGCCCAGTTGATTCGAGCGCATGCTGACCTGCATTTCCGGATGGCGATCGAATGCGACCGCCTTGAATCGTCCCTGGCCAAGAGAAAGATAAAGGAAAATGCTGCAAAGGCACAGTCGGGGTCCGATATTCCAGCCCCACAAACGTAAATCGCGTTGTTCGGCGAGGACGACTTAGCTCGCCACTCGATGTCTGCGGGAGGCGACATAGTCGATCTCAGCCCGGCTGACGGCGAAATTCATCAATTCCCGATCGCTCAAATCTGACAAAGAGGCGCGCATTGTCTGGCGCTCGCGACGCGCCCTATAAACACCAGAATACTTGGAGATGATCGAGGAAAGAACCGATGCCAATGTCGCGTAGGCCGCCATTCGGCATCTCCAATCGACCCAAATAGCAAGGGCAGGACTATTAAGTCCCGTCTTGAGGTAAGTCTGCATTCCCGCGCAAGCTCGCTCAAGCTTTCTCCCCGCTCGTGCAGGGTGTTTCTTGGCCTCATTGAGCAGCTTTTACGCGCAGTTTTCTGTTTTGCCGCGGAGAATCATCTCCAGATCAGAAGAAGCTGACGGAGCGCGCCGAACCCTGGATAAGTTCGATCTGCGGGAGTGCAGTCAGCGGACACTTGCTCGACCGAGTCGCGCTCTCGTGTTCTCACCCTTTGATGGGAATGGAATTCTGTTCGAAGAGGAGATGTCAGCTGGATCGAGCATAAAATGAAAGTGCCTGTTTGTAGAGTGTCACGCCTGGAGCAGGACCGGTTCAAATGACGCAGCTCCTGAGCCCTGTACTCAGCGGGGGGTTACTACGAGTGCAAGCCCATCCCGACATCGGACCGATGTTGCCTTTGCTGTTGTTCAGCGGAGCCGGCGATATTGCTATCGCTCGTAGTGGCCATCTGCTCGCCTGAGAATCTTGGCTGCGCTTTCGCAATAGTGCCGTAGACCTAGAAGAGAAAGACCAGAGCGGAACGACGGTGGAGGCCGCGTTTCTATCTCATCCGGCAGACGAATAGGCGCGAGGCGACTACGAGAACGAGGCCCAGCAGCCGTCTTCCTCGTGACCGCCTGTTCTCCGATTGCAGGTATCATCGAGGAGCCGCTGCCCCACCTTCTTCCAGATCAACTCGGGACCGTATAGCCGCAAGGCGTCAACCTTCTGAATTTCGACCGTGCGCCCGCATCGGCGGCAGTCGACGCGCAACACGTGCCGGTTGATCTCACAGAGGCGCCGAGCCTCGGCCGAGCTGGGGGCGGGCCGCGCGTCGGCGGCAGCTTGGTCCAAAATCGCCTGCCAGTATTCCGGCGGCATCGGATCTGCCGGACCGACCGCAGGCGATATCGAGGCGGTCTTGCCGGCTTGGGGAGCGGCAGCAGCCAACTTGTCCATTTGTTTTCGGGTCGGCATGCGCCAACTCGCGGGTCTCACGGAGGCCATCGGCGATTAGAACATATAACGAACATCGCAGTCGACTCGGAACCTGTAAAGCCAAAACAAGCAGGTCCGCGATCGCAGCATGCTATGGTTTTTCTAAAAAAACCAAAATATAACTAGAAAAGCTTGGACTTGGTATGGGTTCCCATGAAGCGCAGTGATCTCAGCCACACGATCCGCGAGACCCTTAAGAGGTTGCCCCCGCCCTACGATTCCCATTATGGGATCGTCCCGCCGGCGCCTCCGGAAGACGGCGTCTTCGCCCCTGGAGCGACCAAAACCCTTGAAGCTGCTCAAGCGGCTTTCGGGAAGGTCGACGCCATCGCGGCCCAGATGAAGGACCCCTACATCGTCAGCCGGGTCCTGACCAGACGTGAGGCGGTCAGCTCCTCATCAATCGAAGGTACCCAGAGCACCCTCGACGAATTGCTGTCCGTTGAGGAGACCGGCGATGATGGCGCCCGGGACGAAGCGCGCCAAGTCCGCAACTACGCCGTTGCCTTGGATGGCTTCATCCCGAGGGCCGCCAAGCACGGCTACAGCGTCTTCACGATGGACCTGATCAGTGATCTCCATCGCGCTGTGATGAAGGACGATCCCGACTACCAGGATGTTCCCGGCGACCTCCGCTCCCGCGTCGTGTGGATCGGCGGAAATAAGGACATCGCGTATTCAAGTCTCAACCCTCCGCCCCCCGCCGATGTCCCGGGCTGCCTCGCCCAAACGGTTGATTACCTTCGCAACGAAGGGATGCAGCAGATGACGCAAGGGTTCATCACGCGCATGGCGATCGCCCACACCCATTTCGAGGCGGTACACCCATTCCGCGACGGCAACGGTCGCGTCGGTCGCCTTTTACTTCCGCTGATGATGGCGGCGGAGAAGCATGTGCCTCTGTACCTATCGCCTTACATCGAAAGCAAAAAGGGTACGTACTACGCCTCGCTGAAGCACGCGCAACAACGGCTTGACTGGGAGCCCATCATCACATTCATGGCCGACGCTATAGCCGGTACCGTCGAAGAACTGATCCGAACCAGGACGGCGCTGTCGGAATTATCTGAGCGCTGGAGGCAGCGACGAAAATTCCGAAAGGGCTCGGCCGCGTTGCGAACCTTGGACGAACTTCACAACTATCCAGTGGTGACCGCGAAGCGACTTGGACAACTCCTCGATGTCTCCCCTGCACAGATAAATCAGGGCATCGCACAATTGCAAGAAGCCGGCATTCTGCAAGAGAGGACCGGATACGCGCGCAACCGCGTCTACGCCGCTCCGGAAGCTCTCGCCATCATCAACCGTCCGTTCGGCCAAGAGCCCATCCTTACCGAGACCGATTTCGACGAAACTTGATCCGACCGAGATCTCGGCTGGTACGAAGCGGCCTCGATCAGACCTGCGCTTGCGTATCCGATGGTCATCATGATCATCGGCACTTATGCCGTTCGATGCGTCATCATCATACTGGCGATGATCATCGCATGGCGATCATCGGTATCGTGAACCAGGCCGGCAGAGGACCGGCAGCAGCAGCAGAGTTCTTCAGGCCCGGACATCGACATTGCGCACAATGGCAGCGTGGCGTGATTTTGCGCAGCGACGACACCTCGTTGCGCCGTCCTTCAATATGTCGGACGCAGCACGAGGCGCTCGCCAACTAGCCTTGCAAGATAACCGCTCGGTTGAGAAGATGCGACAGTCGACAATCGCGACGGAAGTCAGGTCAGGGCGTTGGGGTGTCACAATGTCGGGCGAATCGCTGCGGTGTCGATCACAAGAAATAACCACTACGTCCCGCAATGGTATCAACAGGGGTTCTTTGAGCCTGTGTGCTCGTCGCTTGCCTACGTCGACACGACACCTGATCGGAAGGTCCTGGCGGACGGCCGCGTGATTACTCAAAGGGGCGCGTGGGACAGTACGCCGACCTCATTGGCATTTCGCCAGAAGGACTTGTATTCGACCTTTTTCGGAACGTCCGTCAATGACGAAATTGAGCGCCGCTTATTCGGCGATGTCGACGCCAGGGGCTCGCAAGCGGTTCGCGCCTTCATAGGCACAGACATTGGCGAATGGCACGACCATTTCCAAGACTTCTTCGAGTTTCTCGATATCCAGAAACTCCGTACGCCGAAGGGCTTGGACTGGCTCAAGGCCCAATATGCACGCAGAACGAACTGATGTTCGAGATGCAGGGCATCTGCATGCTGCACTGCGCGATCTGGGTCGGAGGCGTGCCCGAGATTGTCTCTGCCGAAGACTCCGACGTGAAGTTCATTACTAGCGACCACCCCGTGACGATCTACAACCACGCGGTCCCTCCCACGGATGGCGCGTGCGCGTACCCGCTTGATCCCGGAATAGCGCTGCGGGGTTCGCAGACGCTTTACCCGATGGATCGCGACCACTGTTTGATCCTCACGAATCTGGAGTACGCAAAGGACCCGAGGACTGACCCCCTCCAGAAGAGGACCTTTGCGCGCAACTACCGGCAGTCCATAACCAAGATCGGCTCGTTGATCCGCGAGCGGAGGCTTACCGCGCAGGAAGTTGCGGAAATCAATTTCATCGTCAAAAAGCGTGCGCGCCGCTATATCGGCGGTGGGCGCAAGGAATGGCTATACACTTCGCAGCGAAGGTCGCACACCAGCATCTTCACCAATGAAATTGAAGCGATTGCCGATATTCGTTTCCCGAATTCGCGCTAGAAAAAAGCTCTCGAATCCAGCCGCGTCGATTTCGTCCATCAATTGAAAATCTTCGTCGGCCGGGCCGACAATATGGAAAATCATTCTTTGGATGGAAATTCCGCTTAGTACACTGTCGTCCAAAAGGCCCATTCATGTCCCCCGTCAGATGCCGCGAAGCAGCAGGACGGAAGTAGCAGAAACTTCGCCACTCAACTAACGTGAAGCGAAGAACATAAAGAGAACGATCCGGCCCGTCAAGTCGTTTTGCGGGGGCGGCAGAGCCGCCCCTCGATCTAAAGTCTTATCACCGCCGAGTAGTCTTGGCCTTCTGAACCGTAGAAACGATTACGTTGGGCAGACTAACCCTGAGGTCAGCAATCTGTTGCTGAACCCTCGCCAACCCCGCAGCATCAGCACCACGCACATCAATGGTTACGTTGACTGGCGCGCTAACTGATGCTCCCGGCATCACTCCGTTAGGCAGAACCTGCGAGCCCTTCGGCAGATTGACTAGCTCCGGCCCTTTCTCGCCAACAATTGACCAACCGCCCGGTGCGTTGTCCGTGCCGTCTGCAAACATTGGGAACGAAAGACCGCCAGTACCTGCACCAAGTCCGCTAGAGCATGTTGGAGCGCTACCACCGCCGCCAGTGCCGAACAGCCCTAGCAATCCCCCACCGGTCGTACCGCCGAACGCCTTTGACCAAAGGTTGTCGATTGCCATTGACATCAGCTTGTCGGCAATCTTGTTCAGCGCGTTTACACCGGCCGGCTGGAAGGAAGACCAAAACGAGTTGCTCGCCTGCATAGCGTGCGTTAGGTCTGTCGCGAATCCGGTAATGTCCTGTCGGGCTTCATTGCTGAACTCCCTAAGTGCATTGTTCATCCGCATTTGCGCGGCTTCCGCACTGTTAAGAGCGGTTGTAACGTCCGGGTAAATATTCTTTAGCGCCGTCGCAATCTGAACGTCTTGCGGCGTCAACATCGCCGTTTGACTTGAGAAGTTGATTTGGTTTGCAACCTTCGCCTTCTCCAACGCCAAAGCCGCATCACCGGCGCTTTGGGCTAACTTCTCAAAACCGGCCCGGCGCTGATCGGTGGTTGAAATTCCTTCCCTCTCCGCCGCAGCCTCTAGCTGAGCCATGGTTCTAAGATGCTCGATATTGTCTGCAGTCGTACCCACCGAGTCCGCACCGGCTTGCTGAGTTTTGATGTACTTGTTGAGCGACTCCGTTGCTCGATCCAGTGAATCATTACTGCTGTTCTTATCTCGACCGGCTACCCGCGATGGAATTGGGTTCTCATAATCATCCGCCGTCAGCCCAGCCAGGGGATGCGCCCTTGAGCCGAGGTCCGGTGGATTAGCCTTATCAAAGGCCGCGTCCATCTGCGATTGTGTCGGGTAGCTAGGTTCGACAATTCGGCTGGCAGCGTAGCCCGGTATTGTGTTTGCTGCCGACTCGCCGCTCTGGAACGAAAATCCGTTCCAAATTGCCTTACCAAAGTTCGTCCAAGTCTGAGTTTCAAATACAGGTTGGTTCTGAAATTCTCTTGCAGCCTGTGTTAGTCCTTCAGCGTCAATAGTGATAACGCCGTCGTCTGCCGGGATGCCGGTAGCCTTCTCGAACTGCTTAAAGCTTTCGTCACTGGCCTTCTGAATTGCTGCAGGGTCTATCGACTTGATAAACTCCACACCCTTTTCAATCAGCTTGTCCATATACGGCAGCATTTCGTCGAACGCTGCCCTCATATGCAACGACCATTCAACGCTAGACTTGCGCCAACGTTCGTCGAACTCTGCCGCCTTATCTATTGTCTCGTCACTGATAACTACCCCGGCGTCTTGCGCCGCATTCCTGATGCTGTCCAAGCCGTGTGCGGCTTGCTCTAGAAACGGAATCCATTCCTTGGTAAAGCCAAGCATCTGCGCAATTGCGATTTGATCTTGTGGGGTCTGAGCCCTGCGCACAAGGTCGCCTGCAGTCGTCAACAGTTGCGTCTCAGTCAGTAGCTGACCGTTGGCATTTTTGATGCTAAGTCCGTTCTCCTGCTAGAAACCCCGTTTCAATCAGGAGCCTCCATGCCAAAGAAAACCAAGAAGATTACCCGCCGTGAATGGACCGCAGCGGACGTGAAAGAGTTGCGCGCCCATTCAAAGGCGAAAACACCTGTGACAAAAATCTCGAAGCAGACCAAGCGAAGCGTGCCCTCTTTACGGATGAAGGCATCAAGCCTCGGAATTGGACTCGGTCACCAACGTTGACTCGTCGCTGTTTCGTTCTCTCCGATCAAGATGTTCGCGGAAGGTTTTTCCTACTGCCGGAAAGAGATTTCCGACAATGAACCAATCGCGAACATCTATCGCTTTGTGCGTGGGTTTTGGCGCACCGTCGCAGCGCTTTCCGCATTTGCGGATGCCAGCGCATCAACGCGTGCGCTTAGTGCGCCTAACTGATCCGACATCAGCTTGCGATTACTGCCTTCCGATGCAATTTTTCGCTGGATGTCCGCTATCCGGTCCACAAGACTTTGCTGGCTCGACTGAAGATCTTTTACCGTTTGCTCAAGAGCTGCTTGTCTGTTCGACGCCAGAATCTTGGCGAGTAGCAGTCGCTGCCTGCAGGGCCTCAATTCTGTTATTCATCCAAACGAAGCCGCCTCCGGCCAGCACAACAACCAGCGTGACGACGAGCCAAGGCAAGACCGGCCGGTTGGAATTAACGGACTCTGTCATCATCACTCCTTCGGATAGCATTACGACCATCCAACGCACGGAATCTGACATAGTTGCGGCGGCTGATCCATTTCTAGGATGTTGCTTGCCGCTTCATGGGCAAACTATATCGATGACTCCAAACCATGTTCTCCTTGTCGCCATACTCTTCCCAGAGCGCCGCTAACTCTTCCTGAGACTTAAAGCGGAAGAAGCCGCATGCGGCGTCACCGCGAAGCCAAGCCTGCGCGTTAGCGCTCAGAGCCTGTCGCTTATTCAGCGCCCTTTTTCTTGGTGCCATGCATCACCGCCGATTAGCAGGCAACGCTGGCGGACGGCCGGAAGCCGCTTCACCGATATCAAGGCCAAGTTCTCGAAATAAACGGGCCATGCCGATACGGCTATCCCGCTCGATCGCAACGGCCGGGTGCGCCCGTGGGCTGCCGAACCGGTCCTGATACATCATACCTTCTTTGGCAATAACCTTCCGGGCGTCTTCCGCGCGGTCGTAGGCTTCGCAAGCCTTGGTTAGAAGAATGATGTGGTGCGGCTCGAATTCGTATTCCGCGACGGCGCCGCTGAAGAATGCTGCCGCATCCTTGCTAAGGTGCTTGGGTGGTTTGTAGGTCTGTGTAGCCATTGTTGCCTTTCTAAAATTTTTGATTTGAACGGGGTCACCGTCCGTAAAAGTTTTCCCATGGGCCGATTAGAGCCCTTAACGCTGTGAGGACTCGACGCCCCCTAGCCCTATCCCGAACGGGCCAGTTAAGACTGTCTGGCTTCGCCGATTTCCTTGCGCGTTAGCCCGACGTACGCGATGCTACCGCTTGGTTCGTCAGGGCCGCCAAGGTCGCAGATTAAAAGCCGCAACTGCGCCTGAAAGATCGCTCGCTTTCTTACGGCATTCAGATGTCCTTAGCTTGACATCATCACGGTTGTTTTCGTGGAGACGTCTCTCGAAATGCATTCCGGCCGCATGCAGCACGCCAGCGCCTATCTCGATTGCGATGGCCAGGGCGGTTATAAAGAACTCGCCAGAGGCAAAGTGATATATTCCAAATCCGAGAGCGGCAGCTTCGAACCCGAACATGATGTATCCTAAAGCCTTTAGCGCTCCCAACGCTTCACTGTTGACATTTGTCCGCTTGATATCATTTGCCAGACGTTTCAGTTGGCGTGCGTGGTCCGCGACCCTCATGGCAGCTGTCCGTTGAGCGTACGTTCATGGGGCGGCTCTTCACCTTCCACAACTATCTCTATGGTGGAATCCTCTTTGGCCTTGATCCTCAGTTCGGATATCACCGCCTCGTTGAATTTGCTTACAAGATCAATATCGCTCGCAAGCTCAAGAAAACTGCGCTTCACCTTCAGTTCAAGCTGAAGGTTTCGATTCATGCTACGGAGGTTCGAACCAAGAACACCGAGACCGACCAAGATCAAAACGATAGTAGCGGAGGTCCATATCCAGAGCAGGTTAGGCAGAGGTAGCGAGGCCGAGCCCACAAAGTCTCTGAAAGCAGGCGGAAACACCGTATCTGTGCTGTGCTTGAGCAGGAAGCCACCTGGACGAGCGCCTTCACCCAAGAATAGCAACCCAGCGCAGGCGCCTAGTACGGCGCATCCAGTTGCGAAGAGTGGATTCTTGATCGCCTTCTGCAAGTACCCGGGCATCTAAGTCATCCCTTCTTTGAACTGAGGATCGTTACCGTCGGTGCTTAGTTGCGAGGCCGATTTCCCAGGTCCGATAGGGCAGGTCTGCTCACTGAAATCGGGATCGATGGAGCCGACCTAGGATAGCAGGTTGCAGCCGTGGCTGAAGCCACTAAGGCTCGAATGCGGGAGTGCCTGTCTAGACTTAGCTATCTAGGCCGGGGTCTGCCTGCTGGTCTGTGGCGCGCTATCCGGCAGCACACCCTTACCGAACACCGTCTAAATGAACCTACGGCCTCACTAACGCGTTAGGGACGGTCCATTAGCGCCGGTTCGGGGAGGTTCAATGATGGACCAGCATCGGACAGCCTTAGTTCTGTTTGCGGCCGCCTTGGTCACGGTCATCGTGATCGCGTCTGCAGTCACCATGGAAAGAGTCAATGTGCGGACTGCGAGCAGTGACGCGCCGCCCTATACGATGGGCCTCGCCCGGCCGCATCAACCGCTAGATCGTGCCCCAGGTCAGCCGCTACCGACCGTGGGCGCACCGGCTGGAGCGACTAGACAGCGCATTCCCCCGAACAGATAGGTTTCAGGGTTTTTATGGGGCCAAAAAATTACGACGAGAACTCTTTTTTGGTCCCTATACATTTGAAAATAACAAGAGTATTCGTCGTCGGAAAAAATTCCGACGTCGTTGCGACGACAACCCAAACATGGGCTGCCGTCGCGCACATTTTTTCCGACGAGACGTCGATTCCGACGAGTTTTACGACGAGAGGAAATACCGTGTCCCCGCTCGCCCCCTTGCGCCCGGCCTCCGCGTCGCGCGCATCTGCTCGCCCTCTTCCAACCACTTCAACGACGCTTCAAGCTCGTACGGCCTAGCCGCCTTAACGCCCTTGGCGCGTGTCAGGTCTGAATAGGCGATACCCTTGCTCCCGGCCTTCTCGATGGCCCGCAGGATGGCATTTCGCAGCGCCTCGGACTCACTGCCAACCATGTACTTGGCCGCGCCATCTTCGATGGTGTCGAGCGACCTCTGTACGATTGCGTAGCTCCATTCGACGTCTCCGATTTCTACCACCGGCGCTGCCGGATTACGGGACACGGCCCGCAAGGTCGCAAACTTCTGGGTCTGCTCCGCCGCCCGGCCTAAGATACCCTCTTTGTCGGGGTATCTATCGAGGCATTCCAACTGCCAATTCTCGATTTCAAGCCATCGATCTTCAGCCCCCTCGCCCCAGTCGCATACATGCATCTTTGGCTTCTGCCCGCCGCTCATTACGGCAACACGTTGCAATTCGTTCAGCGGCGCCAGCATGTAAGCCGCCTGCACCGCTTCGACCAATTCGCGCGGAGTTACCAGCACCGGCCGCCCTCTCTTTCGTTGTGGCGCGTTCTTGACGTCAATAATCGTCAGTCGCGCAATGAAGCCGTCGTTGAAGCTCTGTTCCGTTATGCCAGTGTAGAAATCAGTAGGCGTTGAGAAGCCGAGCAATGAGACCGTTGGGAAAAAAATCGGACTAGAGTCCTTCTTGTCGTCGGCCTTCTCTTTCCCCGTCCAACGCTTCGTCGACCGGCTGTATAGCTCCAAGAAACTCTTCCGGACCGTTCGATTCCAAGATGTTGCTTGGCTACCCGTTACCCCCTGAAGAAGCGCGCCAAATTCGTCCATAGGCATGACATGCACGGGTGCACGCCGAACCGCCTTCTCAATTGCGCTGTCGCTCGTCACGTCACCCGGCCCGATCAGCCATGGCATGCCGCAATCGTCAGCCAACATCTCAATTGCACCGCGCGCGTGGTCCTTACCGAAGCTTGGACCGGCCACACCAACCATATAGACGTTCAGCCCCAATCCGGTCGGAGTGACGTAGCGACGCCCAAACAACGCACCCAAGAAAGCCAGCGTGGATATCGTCGCGAATTCTCGAACCGGTACCCTCGCCGTATCGAGAATCCATTCTGTAATCTTCTGAAGCAACCCACCTTGATGCGAAATTTCAAAAGGATCAGTGTTACCGCGCGGCACACAGAACTTACTTTGCGGCTGGTTATCGTTCGCGTGCTCCATGCAGAATATCGCCAACGCGTCTTCACGGTCGTACATATCAAACGCGCGATTGAAACTCTCCTGAAGGAGCGCCGCTTGCTCCGGTGTGAGCTTGCGAGTTGAAAATCCCGCCTGAAAGACAGACCAGCACGTTTCGCGAGACAGCTTTTCTGACTTAGCTAGAACGCCCAACTGGTTCGCTGCGTGCATTCCATGAAGCACGCCGGGATTCCAATTCGCGATGATCCCTCGCGCAATCTTATGCCCCTCGACACCAGCAATAACCTTATCTACTTCTGCGGCATTCACTTCGTGACGCCTTCCTGTATGTCAACCATAAACCAAATTCTTTTCATCTTTGCGCCGCGCGCTGCATTGCGGCCTAAATCATTCAACTGTCGCGCACTCTGCAGCGAAGCGCTGCGTGTAGAACGGCACGTCATCTGCGAGGTACATTTCGTTGCCATCTTCGTACAAAATCACCATCCGGTTCTCGGCAACGTCCACACCGACAATTTGCGCCTTCAGCGCTTTCCCATCGCCCTTGGTAACGAAACCGTAGATTGGCTCTCCCATCGAAATCATGCCGTTCTCCTCCCTCCTAGGCCGCCATCGCGAACGTCTGCGGGTCGCGAAGCAACCTAATAAGGTGGCGAACGAACGACTCGATATCGGTGACATGCCCCTTGTAACCGACGTTCCGGCACGCCGCTGTCAACGCGATATTCCAAGCTGATTCGAAAGAGTCATCAACGAAATATGGCCGAAGCCGCTGCCAGTCAGCGTCGGATAAGTCGCGCGCCTCGTCCACGATCTTCCGAAGTGTACAAGCCGCAGTGAAATTGCGAGCGTCAGGCCATTTCTTTTCGATCGACGCCCGCCACGGTATGGTCCGGTTCGCTTTTCTGATGATTGAATTAATGCAGTCCGATTTTTCCATATGTTTCCCTAGGTGCGCGCCGCCGTTCGTCCCAGTACAATGGCCGGGACGTTGTGCGGCGCGGCGTTGAGGTAGTTACGCGCGGACCGCCGCAGCCAGTTCAGCAAGGGCGCGGCTAAAGCGGGTGCCTTCGTCGTCGTGAGACTTCACAGCGTCGACACGGGCAAGACCGTTGCTAGGGTCGCTAACAATCGACACCTCAAACAATTTCACCGCCTTCAAGGTGCGCCTTGCAGGATGATTCTTGCCGTGAATGACCCAAGAAGTCGCGCGGTAGCCGATTCACATGCCCGATAGAGCGCCCATCCTCATAAGTTCGTACCCGCCCCAATCTCGACGGCGCCGCCGTCGACACCGGGATCTCCGGAGTCGTTGTACCATCGTCGCTCCCGGCTGGTGATCTTGGCCAGCGGCCTTACCCGCCCCGGGGCAGATGATTGTGCGAAGAGCCGCGGCCCGTCGCTCCGCGCGCCGGCACCCTGTTCGTCTCATCGAAGTCCACAGCGCGCGATGGCTGCTACCTGCCGTTAGGCAAATGGCCCTGGCGTGCTTTGGGCGACTCACGGTACCCATCATTCCCAATCGTCCTACCAACGCACTATGGGAATAAGATGGTTGCAGCCACAGGACAATCGCCCGCCTCTGCTTATGCGCTTGAGGTGGACGGTCAACTGAAGTGTGAATTTACGACCCGAGACGGCGCCAGGGCTGGTGCAGAGGAACTCAAGAAGCGTTTTCCCATGCTTCAGATCAGGATCTATGACGCGCAGACCAATGCGCGCGAGGAAATCTAGGTCTTCCGACGAGCGGGTTCTTCCGCTTGCGCGTGCGGCGCCGCCGCATCGGGCTCGCGTGAACCGAGCCGCTTTAGCGTCTCGGCCATGCGGCGTTGATCCCTCGCGCGAAGAATGCGGAGCTCCTCGCCGGGGGCGGGAAAAGGGGTCGCCTATCGGCGATCGCTATCACTGCCCCATTCCCGGGTGCCACTCTTGAACCGGTCTCGTCGCTGCACTCGGACCCGCGTGCCCCTTCGGGTCGCTATGCTCACGGCCGGAAAGAACCGGCTCGGGGTGATTACACTCGCCGGCGACGGAATGTTGCGAACCGTCTTGGTGGCTGGCGCGACGGCTGTGATCGCAGATATGCGCCGACGGGAAAGTCGCTTTTGGCCCTGGCTGAAAGATATTATCGCACGCAAGCCGCCGAAGCTGGTGGCCATAGCGTTGGCAAATAAGCTGGCGCGGATCGCCTGGAAACTGATAGTCGGCGGCGAGCGATACCGGCCTGCAAGCAGCTTCATACCGATGCCGACATAGACTTGAACGAAATGCAGAGCTTGGCGCCAGACCGGCAGGTCTGACGCTGGGGGCGGAACTTGCAGGACGGGAAGAGGTGGTACGTTCGGCGCAAGCCGGTCAGTGAAATGCTCCGCTCGGTTTACCGGCAGAAAATGCCGCTCTCGTGTTTGGATCTCACTGTCCGCGAAGCCCATCTTGGGCGGTGGTGGCAAGACCCGAAAACAGGCCGGACATATGAGCGCAAGCGATCCGAGCATGCTGCCAGAGCCAATTCTTGCAAGTCGGTTCCGCCCACATATGAATCGAGCCGCGTAGCGTCTCGGTAGGGTAGGCGCGGGACACCTCGACGAGGATGTCCCTACGCCTCCCCCCAAACCGTGCGGGCACTTTTCAATGCACACGGCTTTCCATACGCGCATGCTCTCGACCGGACACGGTTACACGGCATGACGGACACAGGACGATGGTCTTGCGTCGCCAACCGGACCGTTTCCAAGCCGTCAGCGATCCGCTTTGCAGGTCTCCTACGCGGCGGAGGTGATGCATCTCAAATGGTCCCCTCGTATCGCCGCACGCTTCGCATCTGCGAGCGTTGAGCCGATCGACCAGATCATTTGGGCTTTTGACCCACCACGCACCTGCCGTGACGTTGTCGACAACGGGACTCGTCCAGTAGGTTTGGGTCAGATGCTTCAGTCTCCACAGCTTGATGCTGCGAAGCTTACCACGGACCACGGAGCTGACCTCGTAGTCCGTACCCTTCCACAGACGTGCCATGGTTCTCGCTCTCGTCGTTCGATGTCGCATCGCCAGCGTCTTCACAAGGCTGCGGAACACAACAAGCTCCAACAGTCCCAAGGCGCCCTTGAAGTCATCAGCAAACGAATGGTAGTTCGCAAAACCACGGAACTCTGAGTTATAGGCGAGGACGGTTGCGACATCGCTGGTGGCCAGGAACTGCTCGCGAGGACGGCCAGTTTTTCTGGCGAGATCGCCATAGCCGTGTCGCTTGCAGAACGCGGTAACCTCCTTCCGCGGCACTCGCAGGCTGACATTCCCGGTGGTCGGCCGGCGTACCACGCGCCATGTCCGTCCGTCCGGTCCCGTGCGGTTGGATTTGCGTCCAGCCCCGTAGGATGTGTATGTCGAGATGCGATAACTGAGGAAGGTCACTCCCTTTGAAGCGGCATAGACCCCACTTTTCTCGGGCGACACCGTGAGCTTCAATGTCTGCGTCAGGAATTGTTCGACACAATCCATGATCTCACACGCTTCCCGCTTGCTCCCGATTACGCCGATGAGGAAGTCGTCGGCGTAGCGGCAGTAGCGGAGCCTCTTGAAGTTAGGGTCCATCGGATCGACGGAGGGCACTTTCCGTCTCTCCTTGTTGATGGCTTTGATCTCCGCGACTGCAGCGTCGATCTCGGCCCGATCCGCGCCGTCGGCGCGGAGCCGTTCAATTTTCCGGCGGAGACTGAGGACGCGCCGTTCCAGCGCCGCATAGCGCGGGAATGGACGTCGGTCGCGGCCTTTGTCGAATCCCGTCTTCATCGTCTGCATGTGCTGGTCCAGCTCGTGCAGATAGATGTTGGCGAGCAGGGGCGAGACAATCCCGCCCTGTGGCGTGCCACTGTAAGTGCGTCCGTAGACCCAATCTTCCATGTAACCTGCCTTGAGCATTCCTTCGATCAGAGCGATGAACCTATCGTCATCGATCCGCTTCTTTAGAAGCCCAAGCAGAATGTCATGGTCGATGTTGTCGAAGAACCCACGCACATCCACTTCGACCAACCACTTGCAGCCCGTCCAGGTCTTCTTGATGGACTTGAGTGCGGTATGACAGGATCGTCTCGGGCGGAACCCATGCGACTCATCGAGGAACACAGGTTCGTAGATCGCTTCGAGCAGAATCCTGACCGCCTCCTGAACGAGCCGGTCTTCCACCGTTGGGATACCCAGCGGTCGTGTTTTGCCGTTGTCCTTTGGGATATAGACCCGCTGGACTGGCCGGAAGCGATAAGTGCCGTCTGCTACGCGCCTGGCGACATCGGCGAGCTTCGCCAGCGACATGCCGTCGAAGGTCTTACCATCTACACCCGGCGTCAGGGCTCCCTTGTTGCGGGAGACCTTTTCGTAGGCCCACTCGAAGAGATGCGGAGATCTCATCAGGCGGTGAAGGCCATTTACGCGCTTACCCGACCGCGACAAAGTCGGCAGTGATTCAATTCTTCTCTGGATGGTAGCGGCCTGCATCAGCAGAACCTCTCCGTCGAAGAATCTCTTCTACGCATACTGCAAATGCCGTTGTTGGCGGCATCGTCCTTCCCCCGATCGGAGGCGCTTTCGGTCCGGTCACCCGGCCTTATACGCATGATCGTCCACCTCGCGGCGGCTGTCCTGGCCATTACGCCGGGCGTTTGGGTACTATGACGGCTCCGTCGCCATACAGGTCCTCGAAAGAGCCTGCTGCAGGCGATCCCGTAGTTGCGTGTGCAGGAAGTTGCGGTGTGTTTAGGTGTCCCATTCGTCTCCTTGACCCACCGATGGTGGTCGTCCCACGCGGACTGGTGGCAGATCGCACTGGCCGGTGCGGTCTGCCCCGCGTGGCATAGCGTGTCAGCCGCGTTCGCTACGGCCAGCCCTTTGGCAACTGGAAACTGGGATTCAGGCAATACAGCTTTCACCATGCACACCTTACTCTGTGCTCTCCACCGGGCTGCGGCGCCCGATTTCGAGACGTTTCCCGGCATGCTTTGGTCCCGTTCTCCTTTCGGAGTTTCAGTCGTTTCCGACACCGGTAAGCCGGGCAAGTAAGAGCCATAACCAGCAGGCTCCATTCTTTCGAACACTCCCTTCTTCTCCACGCCTCAACGGCGCACGCCGTGCGGCTTCGATCCCTCGCTCGATCATGAGTCGCTCGCCGGAGGCACTCGCCCTCGGTCCCGCCGTCATTTCATCCCGGCGTCGCTATCACTGCCCTTCCTTCGGGTGCCTTCTTAAAGGGAAGAGCGATCCTAAACTCGACAAGCTTTTGTGCCAGTGAGGAACGCCGGTTCTCGCTTGTGCTGTCGCCACCCGGAATAGGCCAGGCTGGAAGCGATAGAGGCGGGCATGGAGCGACGCGCCCAGGTGGATCACGCCGACGCCGGGCTCGATCGATGAGCTGCGCCGACCAATGGGGAACCCACGGGCGTCGACAGCGCGGCGGACCCAAGCTGATCGAGCAGAAAGACGGCGCCTAAGAAGGGTCAAACGCTGCTAATCGTCATGGTTGCAATGGTAAAGTTCCCACTGACTGGGGGGCAACATGGTTAAGGCATTTCGCAATACGGTCATGGCACTTACCTTTGTAGGAGTTGCCGGCTGCAACATGTTTTGGAATTTCATGAATGACTATATGGTCTGTGGCCTTGCGCTGGCGGCTTCAGTGACAGCCGGCTTTTGCGTTGAGCGCATCTTCATCCAGCGTTCCCGTCGGGAGATGATTCGCCTCCACGGCGCGGACTGGCATTCGGCGGAGAACCGACAGCTCGACTCATGAACGTCACCCGTCGCCCGCTCGTCGTTTTCATCATCCGATTGTTCGCATTCGATCCGAGGGGCCTGGCCCGACGATCAAACCGTCCATCCATTCCGGTTCGCTCGCATCGAGCGCCTGCGAGAGCTGCTAAACGAGACTACCGAATGGCCGTTGACCCGAATACAGGCGTGAGCACCACGAAGCTGGTGAGACCCGATCCGCAGCTGCTCGATACAGGGTGAGCGTCACGATAGGATCACCGGTGCCCGGGCTTGACTTGCGCGGAATGCTCTGGATAGCGCGGTCGGGATGATTGACGCCGCCGGCGCGCGGTGATGGGGTGACCCCCGGTTCGGAGCGGGCAACGGGGATCAGAATGACCAGCGAGTCGCATCTGCGCGAGAAGCTTCGGAAGATCGAGGCGTTGTTCGCAGGTGCCGGAACTGCTGGTGAGCGCTTTGCGGCGGAAGCCGCGCTGCAGCGGGTGCGGGCTCGGGTCGAGGAACTCGCTCGCCACGATCCACCGATCGAACAGCAATTCTCACTTCCCGACCAATGGTCTCGGCACCTTTTTCTGGCGCTTTGCCGCCGATATGGGCTGCGGCCGTTTCGTTATCGCCGGCAGCGACGCAACACGGTGATGGTCCGTGCATCACGAGGCTTCGTCGATCGAGTGCTGTTGCCGGAGTTCACCGAGCTGGAGGGTGCGCTGCAAGTGTATCTGCACGAGGTGACGCTGCGCGTGATCCGCGAAGAGATCTACGACGACGCCAGCGATGCGCAGGAAGTTCCCGACGCCTTGCCGTCGAACTGATCAAGCGGCGAGCTTTGCCTCCGAACCGTCGCGCTCGGCTTTCCAATTCCACGGCAGCAGCGCGTTCAGCTGATTGATCTTGGTGCGTCCGGAGATGATGCGCTCGAGAACATCCGTGAGATAGTGCCGCGGGTCGATGTCGTGAAGCTTTGCCGAGTTGATGAGCGATGCAAGAGTGGCCCAGGTTTCGGCGCCGCCCTCACTGCCTGCGAACAGATAGTTTTTCTTTCCCACCCCGATCGGCTTGATGCTGCGTTCGACCGTATTGCTGTCGATCTCGATGCGCCCATCATCGATGAAGCGCGTCAGGCCTTCCCAATGGTTGAGGGTGTAGCGGATCGCCTTGCCAAGGCGGGATTTCTTCGAGACTTCCAGCAGTCGCGTCCTCGAGCCAGGGCTTGAAGTCCTCGATCAGCGGTCTGGTGTTGGATTGCCGCACCGCAGCTCGCTGCGTCGCCGGCAAACCACGAATGCGATCCTCAATGGCGTAGAACATCGCGATCCGCTGCAGCGCTGCCGCGGCAATCGGTGACTTCGTCGCGACGTGAACGTCCCAGAACTTCCGGCGCATGCGCGAAGCAGAACGCCAGTTGTACCAGACGGCCGCCGTTCTTGATCAGCCCCTTGTAGGCGGCGTAGCCGTCGACCTGCAGGATGCCGTCGTAATCTCCAAACAGCTGCCTAGCGCGGATCGCCTTGCGATCCTCGGCGAAGACGTAGACCACTGCCGGTGGCGCCGGGCCGCCCCACGGGCGGTCGTCGGTGGCGATCGCCCAGAACTGGCAGACTTTGGTTCTGCCACGGCCGGGATCGAGAACTGGCAGCGGCGTCTCGTCGGCAAACAGCCGCGGGTAGGACATCACTGCGCGGCGCAACAGCGCGTGAAGCGGCTTCAGCCACCAGGCGACGCGGCCCATCCACGAGGCCAGCGTTTGCCGGTCGAGCGTGATGCCTTGGGCGGCAAACATCTGTTCCTGGCGATACAGCGGCAGCTGGTAGCCGTATTTCATCACTGCGATGTGGGCCAGCAAGGCTTCCGTCACCATTCCACCGTCGATCGCCTGGGCCGGCGCGGGGGCCTGCAGCACACCCTGGCGGCATCCACGGCAGCCGTACCGTGGACGAACAATGCGCTTGACACGGTACTGCATCGGAATGACGTCGAAGGCTTCCTTGACGGTCTCCCCGATCTTGTGCAGCCGCTCGCCGCAGCAGGGGCAGATGTGGCTCTCGATATCGATCACGACATCGATGCGCGGCAAATGCTCCGGAAGCTTCCCCCGGTTGCGTCGCGCCGGTCGCTTTCCACGGCCCTCCGCTCCGTCAGGCAGCCTGCCTCCGGTCACGTCGTCGTTGGCGGCGGCACGAGCCGCCTGTGCCGTGATGGTGAAGAGAGACAGCTGTCCGAGATCCAGTGTCTTGGAGCGGGGACCGAAGATCGTGCGCTTGTACTGAGACAGGATCATCAGGAGCTTATCGTTCTCCTGGATCGCAGCGTCGCGTTGGGCAATCGCCGCATCACGCTCGGCCGAAAGCGAGCTGCATTCCGCCGACAACGCCGCAAGCCGTGACGATAGCGCTATCACGGTTTGCCGGAGCAACGCTGGATCGGAAGGCAAATCACTCATGCAGAGTGATTCTACAACAACTCCGCATGAGTGACGAACGACTCTTGATAAGGATCAACCAGCTCGTACTGGCTGATCCACAATTCGCATCGGCACACGCTTCCAGTCCGAGCCATCGAGCAGCACCGAGAGCTGAGCATGAGATAGCGGCATGACGCCTTCCTTGATCTGCGGCCAGGTAAACTGCCCCTCGATTCTTTTGTAGTAAAGGACAAGCCCGCTTCCATCCCAAGTCAGGATCTTCACGCGATCTCGGCGCTTGGAGCGGAAGACATAAAGTCCGCCGTCGAACGGATCGGCTCCAAAGGCCTCGCTCACCAGCATCGCCAGCGAATCCATGCCGCGACGGAAATCGACCGGCTGCGTCGCAATCCAGATCGACAACCCAGGTCGAAGCCCGATCATCGACCAACCGTCCCGACTGCCGCCAGCACCTCGCACAGTGCCCGCCGGTCGACTGTCCCCCTGACATGGATGCGAACCGCGCCGACCTCGATCTCGATCGCCGCCCGCTCCTCACTCGGCAATTGGCCCCCGCAGCCGGTGATCGCGACCGGCACAAAGCCTGGTGGCAGACCTCTGTCCCCGCGCTCCGCGACCTGCGCCCGCCTGACCTGGCGACGCCAGAGAAACAACAGACTTGGACTGATGTCGTGTCGCCGCGCCAGCGCGGACACGCTTGCACCCGGCGCAAAACTCTCCGCGACAATCGCCGCCTTCGCATCGGTCGACCAGCGCCGACGCCGGCCCGTCCCGGTGATGATCTCGACACGCTGCAGCGTGTCGGCGCCGTTTTCAAGGATAGGCGTATGCCTATCCTTATCGCTATCCTTACGACTATCCTTCGACATTGTGACCTCGCGACAAACTATTCCGCGAGATCTTCCTAGCCGACCAGATCAGCCCTCAGCGCGTGGTCCCTGCATGACGATCACGATACAGGTTTGGTACTCGATCGTGATCCAGGAGAGTGCAAGCTGGGTCCTTCTCGCGGGACTAATGAAAGTCCTCGCGGATGATACGGCTTTCTCTGAGCGCATTCGACGTCATTCCCAAGGAGCGAGACTGGGCGTTTGGGCTAGTCAGGGGTAAGTGATTGAATTTGTGCTCGTTGCGCGTCCGTAGAGCTTCACCGGATCATCCGGTCTCACAACCTCATTTGCTCAGCGAGGTCATCCTGGCCAAATGAGCCGCTTCTCGTAGAAGATCACTGCATATCCGTGCAACATCCCTTCCCTGCGGCGAACATAGCCAGCGCTCTCATAAAGTCTTTGGGCCCCTACTTGGATCGTTGTTGTATCGAGCATTATCCACTTGAAACCGAGAGCAACAGCTCGCGACTCCAATTCACGAAGAACCCTCCTTCCAAACCCTCGTCGCTGAAAGATGGGGTCGACCCGCATACGTTTTACTTCTGCGACATCATCATCAAAAGGTTTCAGCCCACCCATGGCAGCGAATCGGGCACCAATATGCGCAACTACGAAGTCTCCGCCCGAGGCGATGTATACTTCCCCAATATTGCGTAAATCATCCTCCCAAGCCCCTTCCGGGCCACACACACCAACATCCTGCGATGCGCTTCTGTGCAGATGCCATGCATCATCGCTATCCGCGGACTCGAACCGACGAAGGATCAGTTCGTCTTGAGACATCGACTATTACCTCTCGAGCGGTGGCGGACGCCTGCGCCTCTGTTTTTAGCCACGCAGAGACCACCGTCGGCTTACGGGCGCGCCTCTGTCAACAGCCGCTGAGCAAGGACAGCCTCAACACTTTCCGATACCTCAACTCCGACAACTGGACGACCCGGCTCAACCGTATATTTTAAGGCCGTACTACGGTGCATCCGGGTAAACCGATCCAGTGCACAAACACAGGACGTGCGCAGCGTTCCGATTTCGCCGCCGTGATGCTCCACGACTGGTGAAATGGTCGCAACCCTGGGAAAGTCCGCTTTCCCCTTTAGCCAACCTGGCTTGAGCGGTG
The DNA here is from genome assembly GCF_023073735.1 of Bradyrhizobium sp. 160. Classification (NCBI taxonomy): domain Bacteria; kingdom Pseudomonadati; phylum Pseudomonadota; class Alphaproteobacteria; order Hyphomicrobiales; family Nitrobacteraceae; genus Bradyrhizobium; species Bradyrhizobium sp. 160. The sequence goes on along the minus strand of NZ_JADPKD010000067.1, from coordinate 376,842 downwards.
CACTTCCTTTGCCTGACGACAGCCAGCGGAATACCTCGTGAATGCATCTCTGCGGATAATATTCAGACAGCCGATACAGATCCGTATAAAATTGAGGTTTCTGGTGGAAGAGTTCTTCACCGACCAGTAGCACCGAGACCGCCACGATACGGGCCGAGAAGCGGCCGCTTGGACCAAGCGTATTCTTGTAAGGATTCTTTCCGTAAAACACACGAAATTGGGCAAATAAGTCCGGCGACATATGTTCATAAAAGCGCGTCAGAACATTGTTTGCTGACTCAAGGCGCTCCAGGCATAGTGCAAGACATTGCCCCGCATCCACGTCGGCCACATCACGCAACTTGAGCAGAGCGTCAATTGCTGACTGCAATTCGCTCTCGATAATCTGATGGCCCAAGCAAAAATCTCGCTCCTCGACCCCGGCCGCGCCGAGGCAGTATACGCGTGGATCATTCTGCAGCGGATTCGTAAGTATCATATCTTCATAGGAGAGGACCTCAATGCCAGGCTGCCGTTGACAACTCGAGCGCGCAAGGCGGATTAGTACCTCTCCCACCGTCAGCTCGGCGTCCACGGGATGAAGGCCGGCAAACGCAGACATCTGATAAGCACAATTTACGAGATATTGGATGTCTGTCTTAGCGATCTCGAAGTCCGATTGCGGCAGACTTAGCAGCTGCGCTTCATAGTCCTTCTTCGCAATCATCGCATTGATGTTACGCCCAAGAGCCTTAACCGCTTCATCTGGTCGTTCACTGCATTTGACCTCCGCAATGCAGTGCGGCAGTTGATCGGCGACAAAATTGCTGACCAGCCCAAGCGGGCGTTCTCGCTGCCGGCGATCAATGCTATCGGTCAGATGCGAAAATATGTCCTTCGCCTGGCAGGGCGACCCTTCCGGGGTGGAAACGGAAAAAGGAGCGACCATAAATGAGCGCGCCCGCGACTTCATCGAAACGCAACTTGCATTTCGGCACTTGACCCGTATCGTGCGGCCGGTGAGTAATCGTGTTTTTCGAGCAGATCAGTTCGTTTGTCTATTATCCTACTGTCGTTGTAAGCGATCCGCTCGAGTATATTGTTCGAGAAAAATAGCAGCGATACGGCGCCCGAATTGATAGTGCCGGCGGCAGTTAACGAAAGCAGGCCGTTTGAAATGCAGATGAGTCCTGCCTCATTCAAGAGTTCAAGCTCGCGGCCAAAGCATGTCTCGATGGACACCCCAAATTCCCGCTCGAAGCGGGAGAGCAACACCCCACTGCTTCGCAGGGCAAACATTACCGTTCTGCGCATGAGATCATCGTGCGACAGGACAACACCCTTCCACACGGGCTTCTCGCCCGCTTCAACCCTATACAGGTAGCGATCTAAATCTGCCTCGTTATAGAACTGGCACTGGCTCATGTAACCAAATCCGGCAACCCCAAACGGGACCAGATTATTGTCGTTCCAGGAATCGTATTTGCGGCTCTGTTGAATCGAGTGTGGCTGCGACTGCTTACTCCAATAGAAAATCGGCCCATGGCGATAGCCGAGTTTCGTGAGGATGTGCTCGGCCATAAAATGCATGATGATGCGCTCCTTAGCCCCGGCAAATTGATATCGACCCCGAGCCAAATGGCGGGCTACGGGGTCTGTAGATTTAAACATCAATGGGAATACATTGAACTTCTCTATTCCCATATCCAGTAAGCCGATAAGTGAGTCGTACCAGCTCCGGAGCGTTTGCTGCGGCAACCCATACATGAGGTCAAGCGACAGATTCTGAACGCCCATGTCATTCAGTAACTTTACGAGTTGAACTACCTCGTCCAGGTGATGCCCGCGGTTCAATATGCGTAAAATGCTCGGATCTAGACTCTGAACGCCCAATACGAAGCGGTTTACGCCCGCTCTAAGCAGTGTGGATATGCGATCTGCAGCGTCCACTTGCTTTGCAAGAGAGGGATGCAATTCGAAACTCACTTCCGACTTAGACAAATCAAAGCGCCGCCTAATCATACCAAATAGCGTTTCGAGTTGACGGTTGGTCAAGAACGAGGGAGTGCCGCCTCCAAAAAAAGCAGTCTCAACAGCTCTGCCGGCCAGCGCCGCCTCCGACCAACTCATCTCTTTATCTAAAGCCGCCAGATAGCGCTCCACTCGCCCAGAAGATGGATTGATTTCCTTGGCGAAGTGGCAAAAGGTACAATACTGATCACAAAAGGGGATGTGAAAATAGAGATCAATTGACGACGAAACCTGAAGCAACAACTTTTCGGCATTCAGGTCGCCCATTGCCTTGAGAGGCGGATATGTGCCGACAAGATAATCGTTGTGCGTGTCAAGGTGCAAATTCCGTGACCTCAACATGTCAAGGTTAATGTCGTACGAGCGGTCGATCGCGAATTCCAAGGCCTCGGAATAGGTCGGGGCGCGCATTTTTTTAACTCCTCTAGCTTTCTTGTGAAGGCAAGGCGCGATGGCAGCTGCGTTCCTCGTGTCTTATCGCGCTCTTCAGCTCGGGCTCACCGAAGTCCTGCATTTCGATCAAAGACGCGGGTTTGTCGGCTCCCACTCGAGGCAACCACCGTAGAGCAGAACGACTGTCGCCATTCGCTCGGGACACGCGGGATGATTATGGTTCGGCGAGGAAGACAGATGCCGTGGCCGAGGCCGAATGTCCTTCGGGCGTTGCGAAACGTTCCCGAGGAAGACTTCAGGCGCCGAGGAGTGCGAATACTGCTGGAGAAAATGGTGCTCCACCTCCGAGTGTGACCCGCGCCGGGTCGGGCGCCGAGCTCGATCTGCTCCAGCGTGCCATTGAACAACTTCTGTCCGCTCCCCTCTTCGAAAGGAAGCGGGCATTGCTCGATACTAAGCTTGATTTGGTTTCCTCCCGGTCCGAGGCCAACATTAGCATGCCGCTGCATGCATTCGCCACAGAGCGGCCCAAACGTGTCACACTGGTTCGGATTTGCTCGGGACTAAGCGCGCTGAATGCTAGTCGTGTCTGGTGGTCTTGAGAGCTATCCAACGCGAAGAACGACAGCGGCACCCGCGACGGACGCGGCAAGGCGTTAGGCGGGACCGCACTCAATTGCGCAGCGTCCAAGGCATTGATTTGGATCAGTCGAGCAAGTGTCATTTGAACTCCTGGGCCGGCGAATGCGAGATCGTCATGGTCGTGCGGATCCTTTTACGGTGTCCCAGCAATCCACGTGCCACTAAAGACATTTACGAGCCTGGCTTGAAGAGGGCAAAACCATGTGGTTCGTGTCCACGTCGGAATACTCGCGCCTCAGTGTCTGGTCCCGGACATTAACGTCTTCAGCCGGACACGGCTGAACACGACAACGTGGAATGTTCAATGAGGATGGCGGCCTCTCATGCCGAACTCGAACATCTGCTCCAACGGCGACCTTACGACCGAATCGCTCGGCTGATGGAGGCAGCGTCCCGGCACGTGACGGATATGCAAATGAACTCGTCGCTTTCTTGTGGCGCGGTGGCCACGGAGCGACTTCGATCTGGCAGCGCTCGGCGCGGACTTGCCAGGCGCGGTGCGTGTCGTACCGAGCGACGAGCTCGGCCGCAGAGCATCGGCCCGGCCGACTCTCCGGTCAAGGTGCCGTGGATCATTCTGCCCGGTTTCATCGATCTCCATGACCATCTCACCTGGAATATCCAGCCGCGATGGCTGACCGGCCGGAGTTTAACAACTGCCATGAATGGTAGGATTCGCGGAATAGGACTGCTGAATAATCCGCACTGCCGGGCAATCCTGACTTTGGCCTACGAAGCGCAGAATCAAGGCGCTTGCCGATGGGGCGACCTCGGTCCTCGGAATCTGGATAGGGGTTCCGGCCTCCAGCAACAGCAACCGGTCTCCGACCGGCTTTGCGCCGGGCAGCCTCCACCTGCACGCACGAAGCTCATTGGCACTTGCTGCGGAATACGCCTCTGTGCAAGACAATTGGTCCCAGAAGGGCAGTAGGGGAACCGCACTGTGACAGCTTCTCTTGATGGCGAAATCCGCGACGGCGGCCATCATATGCAGGTTCGCGTCTATGTCGAAGATACTGACTCCGGTCAGATTGTTTATCACGCAAATTTTTTGCGCTTCATGGAACGGGGTAGAACGAACTACTTGCGCCTGCTCGGAACCACTCAGCAAGCGCTACTCAAAGAAGCTAAGAACGATGCGCCCGGCTTTGCCTTCGTGGTCCGCTCCATGAAGATCGATTTTCTAAAACCGGCGGTCTTGGATGACCTGCTTGACGTCGTCACAGTCCCGCAAGAGGTGAGGGGAGCGTCGATTGCCTTGCTGCAGGAATGCAGGCGCGGAGACAATCTCCTAGTCACGGCGCGTGTACGCGTGGCGTTTATTTCAGCCGGAAAGGCGCAGCGCATCCCGAAGTCGCTGCGGCTCGCTATGGAAGAGCTTAGATAAATCCGCCGCCTCGTTCAAGCTTTTGCCTTCCAGCGCCATCAAGAGCTTGGCGAAGAATCCTTCGACGGCATTGAGCCACGAGAATGAGGTGGGCGTGAACTGGAAGGTGAAACGTCGAGGCATTTGCGGCCCTTTGGGTACTTATCACGTCTTGCAGCTTGTCGACCAAGTTGGGATCATTCGAGAGGTTGAACTGGTGGGCGAGACGGTTGCAGTCCGTGCGTCCGCCAGATGCGCTGCACCAAGGTTGAGGTGATGCCCGCCGCCTTTCGCCAGTCCTGCTCTCGTCCGGCGCCATATATCTACAGTCCGGACGAGCTGGTCCGGCTCGTTGCGGATCAACCTCGCGGCTGGGTGGACATGCAGACATATGGCGAATGTCGGCCTTGGTGATGCGGCCGCGCCTGACAGACTCCGGTCGATCGTTCGCTCGGCACTAGGCCGAGGAAACCCATGAGTTGACTGGGCTCTACGGCTCACGTCGCCAACCTCGGTCGCGAACGTCGCTGCGACGATCAAATCAACGCCTCGCAACGTTTGAAGCGCCCGCACGAGCGGCTCCAGAGACCAGCCCGAGACAAATTCTTTGATCGTGCGCTCGAGCCGGTCGACCCACTCCCTGCCGACGCGAACTGCTTCAACCATTTCTTGGAGCGCGATCTGATGTGCGGGCTGATCGAATTGTTGTGCCAGCGCAGATAGCGCATCGTCCAACTCTTCTTGCGAGGACGGGTGCGGTCGTGCTTGAGCATGAAGACGCCACCTGTTGCCGGTGAACCCGCAGCGCCTCAACCGCTGCCGCTCGCGCGCGAACGAGATACCGCATCGCCTCGTGACCTTCATGGGAAACCCATACTGCCGTCAGCTCGCCAGCGCGTAGCAGCCGCGCGAGAGAAGCGGCGTCTCGGCGATTCGTCTTCACCCGATCCCCCGGCTTCCTTGGGAGCAGCGATGGTGCCAACACCGTGCATTCATGGCCCAGCAATCGGATCAGATGACAGAGGCCGTAGCCGGTCGGGCCGGCCTCGTAGCAGAAATGCACGCGGTCGAACCGGTTGGCGATCCGCGCTATGATGCGACCCATGTTGGTTGCCGAAGCATCGACCTCGCCGAAGAAACGAACTTCTCCCTCCCGGCCTGCTTCAGCAATCGGATGGCCTTTCTCAGTTGGCATCGATTCCGACGAATGCTTCCCTATAATCTGCCACGGTTCGTCCTCCTGTGATGAGGATCGGCTCGGTCCGCCCGAGCAACCCTCGGACGCGCAGTGTAAGGCGAGCTATCTCATCGGCAGAGACGGACATACGCTCTTACCGTTCATCGGGGATGACCTCTTTCCACGACCGGCTGTGTTCCACTTTCTAGAAAACAATCGTCGCCCGATTTTAAGTCGCACAACCTAACGCCTATTCACTAGAACTCACTCGTCAGTATCGCGACATAAAGAGTTTTGGTTCCATCACCATGCACGACTTGTTAGGAGTCGAGACGGCAAGCTCGACTGGGACCAATACGTTGCATACTACTTGGGAAGCCGTGCGACGCTGGCGGTATTCCAAAGGGCCAACCGACGGAAACTCGCAGGATCGCTGGAAACGATAATTCCGCCGCATTTTCAAGCGATATCGGCAGTTGCGCGAGGTCGCCAGTGTAAGGCGGACTTTTTAAAAAGTGGCAAAAACAGCATTGACTGCGTCCACTGTACTCTCGACGATGATATCAGCTTCGTGCTTTGTTAAGCACAGCGGCGGCGCGAACCCGAGAATGTCGCCCTGCGGCAAGGCGCGGCCGATGACGCCACGCTCAAGCAGCGCGGCGGCGACCTGCTCACCCACTTTTTTTGATGTATCGAAGAGGGTGCGATTATCCCTATCCTCGACAAATTCCACCGCCGCCATCAGCCCGTCGCCGCGCACCTCGCCGACGTTTCCATGATCGCCCAGCGCCTCAGTCAGTGCGGACTGGAGATAGGCTCCAATATCGCGAGCATTGTTGATCAGGTCCATCTCATCGATTAGCTCAAGATTTGCAATAGCCGCCGCCGCGCAGATAGGATGGGCAGAACAAGTCCAACCATGACCGATACTACCGAGTTGATCGGAGCCTTTCACGAGAACCTGCCAAACCTTGTCCGAAATAATGACGCCGGACAAAGGAGCGTACGCGGAGGTCAGACCTTTTGAGATTGTGATCAGGTCCGGTCTGATGTCGTAGTGGTCGGAACCAAACATCCTGCCCAGGCGGCCGAATCCGGAGACGACTTCATCCGCGATGAGTAGAATGTCGTATTTCTTCAGAACGGACTCTATCTTCGCCCAGTATCCGGTGGGCGGCGGAATAATGCCGCCAGCACCTTGGATCGGCTCTCCGATGAACGCCGCGACTGTATCGGGACCCTCGGCTACAATCATTGCCTCAAGCTTGTCGACGCAGGCTTGGACGAACTGCTCCTCGCTCATGGTCGCATCAGCGCGGCGGAAATAGTAAGGAGCTTCAGTGTGGAGGATCGGCGTACGCGGTAGATCAAAGGCGTTGTGGTACAGTTCAAGGCCTGTCAGCGAGCCTGTCATGACGGTTGAGCCGTGATAGGCTCGCCAGCGAGAGATAATCTTCTTCTTCTCCGGTCGGCCAAGCACATTATTAAAGTACCAAATTAGTTTGATGTTTGTCTCGTTCGCGTCCGAGCCTGATAGACCGAAAAAGACGCGACTCATGCCTTTGGGCGCCCGGTCGATGATCATCCTGGATAGCTTGATCGGGGCTTCTGTGCCGTGGCCATCGTATGCGTGGTAATAGGGGAGTTCGTTCGCCTGCTTTGCAATCGCCTCGGCGATCTTCTGGCGGCCATATCCGACATTCACACAAAAAAGACCCGCAAAGGCGTCAAGGCTGGTTCGCCCAGACTTATCCGTGATGTAGACTCCTTTGCCCCCGCTGACCACGCGCGTTTGAATTTCACCTCGCGCATGCGCGCCGACGTGCGTCCCCGGGTGCAAGAGGTGATCGCGGTCCCAAGCACCGAGTTCGTTGAATCCGTGGGACATTTTCTGCTTCCTCTCCTACTCTCATCAGAGGGTCTCGAGCCCGCCCCCACCTTATGGCTCGATGGGCCCACTTGCTGCCACCGAAAGATTGGAGTCGAATCCTTGTCCGTTCGGCGTTGCGCGTTCAACAATAGCGAAATCGGATGTAGCGAAAAGAGGCCCGGCGCAACCAAAGTTTGTAGTTACGCCAAAACGATCGTGCGACGCCAAGGCTAAGAGCACGCCGACCTCAAGTAGCGCGTGAGGACGCGTGAACGGAATCGCGGGCAGCTTAGTCGGCTATACAATTTGTTGGTTGGCGGCTGGCAATATCTAACTATTGGGACAGCCAGCTCGAAAGAAGCTCAATCTCGACTGACACGGTCTCTTCGGAAGCAAAAGGCCCGACGGCTCACGCTGGCGGGCTCGACGAAAGGGCCGCAGCGATTGAGCTCGCTGCGGCCTGCGCCGTGTCAAAACGACCGGGTGAAAGAGGTAGGTGCAATATGAACGCTAGCCCCGGTTTGCCGAAGTTTCCCGGCACTTCCGGTTCCGGCCACAACAAATGTGAACAAAAAGCGCCTGCGTGTCCAAAACGCCTCAGCGGCCTGTGCGGCCTATTACATCATTCTGCGGCCTTCAGACCCTGTTCCGTGGGCTCGTAACGCTGCCCGTGCTTCATCAGCCAGCCACCTTCAACCATCTTCTGCGCCAATCCCAGCGAACATGCCGGTTGGCTGCCGCCCGGGGGATATACGCCGGCTTCGCGCTCGACCAGAAAGCCGTACACGCGCGCCAGCCGTAGCGGCTTGAGCATGCCGGGAATGAGGATGACGGAGTTCGTCATTGCTCCCAAAGCGCGCGCCGACCTGAAACGTTCCTAAGCGCTGCCTTGGACAATGAGAACAGGGCGGCGTTACCCAAACAGGGACGGCCGAGGGCCTGACGCTGACCGCGAGGAGGAGTCCCGGGGAGAATGGGATTGCCGACTGGGAAGGTTTGCTGGAGCAGGTAGGCATGCGGGACTGGACCAACACAGTGATGGCCTAAGAGAGAAAGCGCTGCTGGCTCAAAATTGCCGGTCCCCCGGCAGCGCGTTGTCTCAAAACGGGGCACTAAAATCCCAGTTGGTTTCGACTAGGCAAGGGCCGTGCCACAAGCTTGTGACGGGCGCCGCCGGTTCACGCTGGCGGGCATTTTTTAGTTTGTGCACACTAGTCAACATTAAACGCAGTGATTATTCTGGCACGATATCTCGCGTATTTTAAATTATTTAATGGGTTGAGGGATGATGAGTACCTTTGATCAAGTTGTTTTCTATCGCGCCATTTCACTGCAGAAGCGATTTGCATTTCTCGAAGGTCAGATGGCCGAATTGGCCAACCTGCGGAATCGACTGGCGCACGCTGAGTTGCGGCGTTTTCGGTTGAGGGCGAGCAAATCGGCTTTCAAGAAGGTGGCCCGGCGCCGCACCTGTAGATAACCTTCCCTCTCAACCTACACAGAATTGCCAGGCTCCCGCTTCTAAGCCCAAGCTATGGCAACGCGTGGTCGGGTGATTCATGGAGCGGAAGCCGTTTGAAAGCATGTCTCTCGAAGAACTGTGGCAACTGCACACGGTCCAATGATGTTCTCGCCCAGCGGCTAGTGGCGAAGAAAGAAGAGCTCGAACGACGACTGGAGCTGCTTAACCGAGAATACAAGGCTCCGCATTAAGCCGCCTCAGTGGCCCGCCGGTTCGGGGGCCGCTTTGTTCTCGATTCTGGCACTGGGCCTGTTTCCGACATTACTGGCCCCTTTTGATTTCGCAGGGGCCTAATTTGAGTTGTGTATCGTTTGATACTTTGCTGGCCAACGTGCCTTGCTAGTCTTTCCCAAACAGAGGGGGTATGCATGGACCGGCTAAAGCACGCGCGGGGGCAGTTTGAAGTGCCGATCTGCCCTAATTGCCAGATCGGCATGAGGTGGTTTCGATCCGAGTTGGTGCGAGACAATCCACCGACGATGATCGCTCACCTCTTCGTCTGCCCTAATTGCAAGCGCGCTCAGCGCCAGGACCGCGAGATCTCGCCGGTTTGCGTTTCTCCCGGAAAGCTAGCGAGTCCGCGCCTTCGTGTAGTCGGCGAAAATAAGTAAGGCCGCCTCAGTTGGCGGCCTGTTTCGCCTGACACGCGGCGCACGATCAAGGGCGACTGACGCATAGGCTTACTACTGGGGAGACGGCCCCGGCTTCAGGGGGGCCTGTAGGGGTAGGCCGGGCCGCTCCGCCAGCTCGGCAGGGAGCTAGCGGGACTCACAAGCTCCCTATGGCGGCCTTTGTTCCTCAGGAATCGGCGCGATGCCCCAAGATCGCAAGTCGGGGATTGCCTCGCTCAAAGTCGGGCCGGACATCGGCACCGCGGCTTCCGCACCACTGACAGACGAACCGCGGTTCGATATCAGATAGCCGCACCTCATCAGCCCAACGATCCGCGTCCAGTGCAACGTGATGGCCGCAGTGGCAATAGACCAGCACACCGCGCACTCCCATGCTCCGCATCTGGCCGAAGGTAATCTTCATCGGGCGGCCGTCTGCGTGTATTGGCGTGTGGCGTTTCGGGCGAGGCATGCCGCCATCCAAGCGGGTTCGTAAGTACCTCGTAAATTATGGATTCCTAGTGGCTCGGAACGCGCGCGAGCTACTGCAGATCGTATTGTGGAAAGGTCGTCTCAATCGGCAGCTAAGGTACACATCCGGCTCACTTGGACAGACAAAGCAGCAAGCCCAGGACGAGATCCCGAGAGACAGCCAAACTTTGACTAAATGGGGGCTTGTGCTCGCCGAAAGGTTGCATGATGCTCACGCCCATATTTCTGGGGCGAATCATGGCGAAACTCTCAACCAAAGTCGCGACGCGGATCATCACTCAACTCAAGAGATACCAAAGCGTATTAGCGGGGCTGCTGAAGCGCGATGTTAGTGAAGCCGACACGGTCACTGTCGTCAACGATATGCTTTCCGACATCTGCGGCTATGACAAGTATCTACATGTCACCAGCCAATATGCGATCCGCGGCACCTATGTTGATCTTGCTGTGAAAGTTGACGACGACATCCGGTTCATTATCGAGGTCAAGGCCATTGGGATCGATCTCAAGGATGCCCATGTCAAGCAAGCCATCGATTACGCTGCCAACGAGGGTATTGAGTGGGTAGTGCTCACGAACGGCGCCCACTGGCGAATCTACAAGGTGCATTTCGGCCAGCCGATTGAGAAAATCCTCGTTTGTGAGTTTGACGCTATCGAGGAAAGCGCCAAGAGCCCTGAAGCTCTTGAATGCTTCGGAAATCTGAGCCGCGAGGGCTTCTCAAAGAGCACAATGGCCGAGTTCCTGCTGCACAAGCAGGTCACGAACAAGTTCACAGTCGCAGCCGTTCTGCAGACTGACTTCATCCTGGAGATTTTGCGCCGCGAGATTCGTCGGATGAGCTCCGGCGTGAAGGTGGAGGTCGACTACCTGAAGACGTTGTTGCGCGAGGAGGTCATCAAACGCGACTTGATTGATAGTGATGAAGCGAAATCGGCTCTCCAGAACATCAAGCGTTTGCAGCGGGCTGCGACGCGGAAAAAGGCTGCACCGAAAGCTGCAGATGAAGAAGCTCCGATAGTCGCCCCGGTTGAAGATGCTTCCGCGTCCACGCCGCGAGCGGTCGCCATTCCTTGACTAACGGGGAGTTTTCGTTTGGGCGGTTTGATGGTTAGTGCGTTAGAGCGGTTTGATCGGAAGTGGGCTGTTATTGAATAAGAGCGCTGGAAGTGCCGAAGCCTTTCAACCAGTCCTTCAATTCGATTGAGCAGTTGGAGAGAGCGACGCCTGAGCAGGTCGGTGTCGCAATAGTACTTCATATGCAGGTAAATGGTGGGCGGTTCTCACCGCACAACTTTCAATCCGAAATCAACCACTTCTTCGGCTATCAAGGTTCGCCGCCGTGGCTGATGCAGAGGGTTTCGGAAGGAATGATGTGGGCCCAGCAGATGCTCCTCGCGGTGCCTGACCTGAGCCAGCCTCACGCCGTATGGTACGTTTTGAGCAGAACGGGCGTTGAGTTCGAGCCGACGACTGATCTGGAGAGACTTCAAATCGAGCGGCTTCTTCCGGAGTTTCTGTTACATCCCGATGTGCGAGACGCATCAGCGGAGATATTCAAGATAGGCCGTTACGACGCTGCCGTGTTCGAGGCGTTCAAGCTAGTGGAGACTAAAATACGAGAAGCCGCAGACTTGCCGGCGGAGGCACATGGCATGCCGATGGTGGCCAAGGCGTTCAATGCGGAGAACGGGCCCTTGATGCTCTCAGCTGATCCCGCCGGCGAGCGTCAAGGGATGCAGCAATTCATGACGGGTGCAGTGAGTGTGTTTAAGAACCCAAGAAGCCAAAGGAACGTTGATCTTTCAGACCCTAAAGAGGCGGCTGAGATGCTCATCATCGCCAGTCACCTTCTGCGGATCGTTAACAGTAGGCGTGCTCAATCGAGCGCCTAGTTCAAGCGGCGATGCAAGAGGCCATTACGCTGCGGCGGCTGGTAGGCTGATGCGGCCCTAGAAGGTGCTGTAACTCAAACAAAAAGGGCCCGCAAAGCGGACCCTGTCCAAGCACTGCAAAATAGAAACTCTTAATGGAAATTAGCCATTCTCGCGTCTTGATGTTGGCGTTCAGAGGTCACCTGCTCATCATCTTGCAAAGCGACACGATCATGGGCGACGACGACGCGCTCATTCGTGCGCCTGGCTGTGCGCTCGGCGACCTGCCTCACCTTTCCAGATCTTCCTTCCGAATTGGGACCTTTGCCACTTTCCCCTCCTGATTTGGCCACGAATCAGATTGCACTGAATTTTGATAAGGTTCCCAATGACGTCCACGACCAAACCGACACTTTTGCCCGAGCTGGTATTCGGCATCGTGGGCCCCACGGGGTGAACATCGACGCAATCCGCGACAGTCTGACCGCCGCGTTACGCGCCCTTAGCTATGAGGCCTTCCCGATACATCTGACCAAGGAGATGCTCAAGGCGCATCAATACCAGTTGCAGAAATTTCCTGTCGAAGATCCGTCGGAGCGGAAATTTCTATGCTGAGGTGACGTACAAAATCGGGTACGCAAACGCTCTGTGCAAGGAATTTGGTGATGCGGCAACGATCGCGGGGATCGCGATGCGGGCCATCTCAGATGAACGTCGAAGAATTTCCCGCAATCCCGCGACCCATCTCGTTTTACACCGATCGGCTTTTCACTCGCGCCGAGAACCCTCAACAAATTTAATGCACGTTGAACGGTCGTAACCTCACTGCCGGTTCGATGGCGATCGCTTGGGGGACGTTTGCTCATCGAAGCACCTCAGATTGCTTGCTCGAGGCGCAATAGACCTGCGGCGCTGGGCCACCGTAGGGCCGGTCATCCCGCACATAAGCCCAGATCCGGCCGGTCGTGCACTTGCTCTTGGAACGACGATCATTCGCTCGAACTACCTACTGCCCGGCAACAATCCGTTCTACGAGCTTTCCATGAAGCTGTGGGAAGGGCTGGAAAGCACCCTTGTCAATTCGCGGTAACAGCATGGCTTCTTGCAGAGTTTATCGCGCGCGAAGAAGCGGCAGCTGGCGAGGGCGCGCTCAGGGAACGGGAGCTGCGAGGCCCAAAAAGGGAATGCAGAAGCCTCGCTGAGTAGGTGAGGCAGATCAACCGGCGGTACCGCGCGCCCGCGCCGCGCGATTCCCGGAGAGAACGATTGCCGGGCTGTGCAGGCCACCGAACTCACAACGACCTTGTCGGATATGACGCAGCCCCGATCGTCAGCCTTGAGACAATTCGTGCACGTGACGCGACGCTCGATTCAAGCGTCTCGCCGATAGTTGTATCAAGCGCTTGCAGAAGCGCCGCGATTTCAGTTCGGCACGCCGCTTGCTTCATGCAAGGAGCATCACGAAGCAACCGATGATGTAGGGGCGGACCCAGCGCGTGTACCCAGCGCATCTACTCTGCGCCGGGGCCGCCTCTTCTACTCTCTCAACGCGGCACGAGCCGATTACGTTTGTCTGCTAGCTCGACTCATGCATTCAACGCACCGCCCGCACCATTTCTAGTTGGTCGTGAAGAGGGCCGGCACATGGGAGCTTCATCGCATGTATGACGTAATTGGTATCGGAATTGGTCCGTTTAATCTCAGCCTTGCCGCTCTCATGAAGCCGACCGGACTACGGTGCTTATTCATTGACGATAAGCCGAGTTTTGCCTGGCACGCCGGGATGGCATTTTCGAACGCTAAGTTACAAGTGTCACATGTCAAAGACTGTGTGTCGCTCGTAGATCCAACCAGTTCGTTTTCATTTCTCAACTTTTTGCACCGAAGTGGGCGGCTCCACGCGTTCGTCAATCGACGGTCCGGTGCAGTCTCTCGCAAGGAGTTTTTTCAGTATTTCGCCTGGGTCGCAGATCAGCTTCCGTATCTTAGATTTGGGCAAAAGGCACTGGATGTGCGGCCCGAAATATCACATTTCCGCGTCACGACCACTGAGGCGGAATATCAGGCCCGACATGTCGTACTTGGGCTCGGAATCTGCCCCGACGTGCCGGATTGCGTGCGTCCCTTGTTGGGCGAACGCGTCTATCACGTGGCAGACTATCTCAATAGGGCGCCACCGGCCGCAGGAGAACGAGTCTTGCTCGTCGGCGGGGGACAAAGCGGCAGCGAGGTGATGGAACAGCTGCTCGCGGGCCCACCCCTGAAGCAGATACTTTGGGTTACGCCGCGCGACAACCTTGAACCGAGGGACGACTGCGCATTCACCAACGAGTATTATACGCCTGCCTATTTCCGCCACTTTCAAGCTCAGCCGCTCTCACGTCGGCGCGAATGGGTGCAGGTCAAGAGGCTGAGCAGCGACGGCGTATCGCTGGATCTCGCAAATCAACTCTTCGACAAAATCTATGAACGTCGCTTCGTCGACAGTGAGAACGACGGCGTCCGGTTGATCGTCAGTGCTTGCCTCGAAGGTTTGCGGCAGAATGGAGCGGGCTTCGAAGTTACGCTCAAGTGCACCGAGACCGCAGCAACACGCAGGGCGCCGGTCGACCGTGTGATCTTGGCCACCGGTTTTGTCCCCCACACGCCGCCATTCTTCGACTGCATCATGCAGCTCGCCTGTATTGAGGATAGTTTGCCCAGGATCAGATCGGACTATTCACTGGAGAGCCGGATAGCCCTGCCAGGCAAGATCTACTTCCAGAACAGAACCAGCATCCAGCATGGTTTGCAGAACGCGAATCTGTCTCTCGTCGCCTATCGCAACGCAACGATCGTCAACAGCATCATGGGAAAGGAGTTCTATCCGGTGGACATGGATCCATCGATGTTGTCGCGTCTGGCTGAGCTGGAGGAGGAATGATGAGAAAGCTGCGCGATAACATCGTGGCACGCCATTTTAGGGCCTCTAAATTTGCCCTCGAGAGTGGCGAGTCCACGCGCTTGGATTGTCACGCCGACAACGAGATGTTGTTCGTGTTCTCCGGCACCGGCTCCGTCACCTATGGCGACGGGTCGCTCTCTACCACACAGCTCCGCCCCGGAGACATGCTGCTGATGTCTCCGTTCACTGCCCATCTTATCAAGAACGATGGGGCGGAACTCCTGGTCGTGGGAAATGCTTGGTGGGAAGACCGGCAGACCGTTGACGAAAGAATCAAAGCCCCCACCAAGGCGCCGCGCACCCGCCTCGTTCTGCCGAGCTTTACAACGCCGAACGGGCGGATGCATGTTGGGCATCTGGCGGGGCCGGTCGTCGCTGCCGACATGTTTACGCGAGCGCAAAGGACACTTGGGCTCGACTGTTACCAGCTTTGTGGGACATTGGGCTTTCAGACGCATGTGGCGATCACCGCTGCGCGCGAAGGGCGGAGCTACCACGAAACCTCGCGCGCCTACTCGGATGATTTTCTCGCTAACTACCGTCTGCTGGGGGTAGACTTCGATGTGTTCGCGACGCTCGACGAATTGCCGCGTTTCGAACGGGTCGCTCGCGAGTTCTTAGCCACGCTGGACGCCGGCGACCATCTCATCGAGAAAACTGCCCGCGTTCCGTATTGTGAGCACGGACACGGATACTTGTTCGAAGCCCACGTGCGCGGCTCCTGCCCGCACTGTGGCGAAGGGATCAGCTCGGAATGCGAGAACTGCGCGCTGTTCGTGCCGGATGAAGAGCTGATGGATCCGGTCTGCAATCATTGCAACCGGCCGGCAGCGTGGCGGCCGCTGAAGCGCATGTTCGTGCCGCTGGAGCCGCATCGCGCCGTGCTCGAGCGATACCTGATGTCGGGGGCCTACGTCGGCAAAATGCCGGATTTCGTCGCCCGGGTGTTGCAGCGCAAGCTGCCGGACATTCCGCTCGGAATCTGTTCATCGGACGGACTTGCTCTCCCGTTGCACGGGCAAGAGGACCAGAACCTCTATTCGGCCGTCGAGCTCGCCCCCCGCTTCTTGACGGCACAGGATATGCTTGCCTCCCGTGCGGAGCTCGGCTCGGACGAGGTCGAGCTCGTGCTCTTTTTTGGCTCCGACAACGCGTATCTGCGCTGCATCACCTTCCCAATCCTGCTCCACCTTTACGACGCGAGCAGATTTCGCATCGTGGGTTTTTTTGGCAACGAATTCTACCAGCTTGACGGCCGTAAGCTCTCCACCTCGCGGGGCCATGTCATATACGCCGACGATCTCACCCGCCAGGGAATTCCGGCCGACTGGCTGCGCCTATATGTCTGCCATACCCGTCCATCGGTTGCCCCGACGAGCTTTAGCTTTCGTGAGGCCTTTGACTGGATCGAACGGCGCCGCGGCCTGCTGGCATCCGTCATTCATCACATCAGCCAGTCGGTCGAAACGCGTCACCGCGGGACGGTGCCGGAGGCCGGCACTTGGGAACGCCTGCATCGCGCATTCTATCAACAGCTTTGCGAGCGTCAGCAAGAGGGCCGGCGGCTATTCTCGGTCGAAGGATTCGACCCGCGGCGGATCGCGGAGCTAATCGACCGCTTGCTTCACGACCTTGATGGATTCGCAACAGAAGCGCTTGGCGCGCGCTATCACCCGGGCATCGAGCGCGCCGCCTGCGCCCTCAGCGTTGCCGGCCTGCGGCTGTGGGCGACGCTTGCCTGGCCGGTGATGCCCGGGCTCTGCACCGCCCTCCTGGGGCGCCTTGGCATTCGAGAACCGCCATATCTGAACCACGCTTTGCAATGGGTTCCGGCGGGGCGATCCTTCGACACCGGAGGCTGGGCTGTATGACGGAGTTTCTCCTCTATATCAATTATCGCCGACTCATACGAGAAAGCATTCGTGCATTCGAAGCGGCACATCGGCTCGGATACCACGTCGCTGTGCTTGGTCAGCCGCTGCCACCGGAACTTGCCTGCTACGTCGACGAGTGGCGCCAATGTAATCCCGCAAGCCTTGTCTCGCTCGAGAGCGCCGTCGAGGAGATCAGAAAGTGTATCCAAATTGCCGGTGTGGTCTGCTTTACGGAAACTGCTGTGGAAGCCTGCGCCATCCTTGCCGCGAAATTGCGGCTGCCCGGGTTGCCGCACGCATCCGTGTCCGCGGTGCGGGACAAATCGATACTGCGCGAGCGAACTCAGTCGGTTTCCGGCCTCACGCACCGCCTTTTGCAGAATGATAGCGATCTGGAAGAGTTCATCAGTGTGGCGGGACTCCCGGTCATCGTGAAACCGGTGAACGCCTCGGGCAGCACCGGAATCTACCTCCTTCGCGAGCCTGCCGACCTGAATGTCTTTCATTCCACTAGCAAGAAGATCGCCAATCCGTCGTACGACCCGACTTTGCGACGGGAAACGCTTACGTTCCTGGCGGAACGTTATATCGGCGGGCAGGAGGTGAGCGTGGAAGGGTACGTTTGCAGCGGTGAAGTCACCGTTGTCGGGATCACGCACAAGCTCACCTCGGATCCTTATTGCCTGGAGGTGCGGCATATTTTCCCTGCCGACCTCGATGGTGAGATGCGCAGCATGATTGAAGCAAAGACCAAAGATTACGTGCTGGCGCTGTGCCTGGACAATGCATCCTTCCACCTCGAAGGCAAGTACGACGGCCCGCAGTTCGCGCTCATTGAGGTTGCTGCCCGGCCGGGAGGCGATTACATCGCGTCGCATCTGGTCCCGCTTGCGTTGCACTATGACTTCTACGAAAACCTTGCTCGCATTGCGGTGGGCACGGCGCCTCTGCCTCCGCCCGCGCCGCAGCGGGTGGCCGGGATCCATTACGTCTTGGCCAAACAGGAAGGGCGGCTGCTCGGCTACCGCGGCCTCGAGGCGGTTCTCGATCACCCTTGGGTCGAGCAGGCGATCGTCGAAACATCGATTGGTACACACATTGTACTTCCGCCGAGCGATTTCCGTCTTCAACGTCTGATCGCGGTGATCAGCACCGCGCCGAGCCAAGCGCTGCTCACGAAGCACCTCGATTGGGTATCGGAGACGATCACCCCAGTCTTCGCCCTCGAGTGAAACATGCAGACGGACGTCATAGGCGCTGGTGCGATGGGCAGGGGAATGGCGGCGCTGCTGCGCGACGCCTTTCCGCACTGGACGGTCCGCCTCATCGACCGCGATATGAGCGCGCTCACGGCTGTGCGCGAGGCATGGAAATGTGAGATATTGTGCACCGACCAGCCGCAGCAGGCAGAACTCGCCCCCGTCGTGATCTGTGCCGCCACTTGGCCGGTCACGCTGCGTGTGATCGAGAGCCTAGCGAGCCACGCTGCACGTGGTTTGCTGGTGAGTATCAGCCGGCCTGCTGCCGAGGACGTGCCACGCGTGCAGCAAGCGCTTATCCAAGCTCCGAGTCTTGCGACGGTTCTGCCCTGCGGGCTGGAGCCGGGGCTGACGGAGATCCTGGCGGGCTATCTGCTGGAATCCACTGAGGAGGTGCAGTCCCTTCGTATCTGCTGCGGTGGGATCGTAGTGCCACGCCCGGCCAATCCTCTCGGCTACAAAAGACTCTTCGGCACTTCGCACCTCCCCCTCGCCAAGCGCGACGCCTATTGCATCCGCGATGGCGCCCTTTGCGTCGTTCCGCGGTTTTCCGATGTTCAACAACTCGCTTGGCCCGGCATCGGGGTGCTCGAGCACTGGCATGACGGGATGCAGCCGCGGCTCTCGGAGCATCCGAAATTGTCGCGGCCGGGTGTCGATGCCGACCAACGCACATTGCGTTGGGCCAGATATGTCGAACTGGTCGCATTGCTCGATCAACTCGGCGTATTGGCCGAGGATGCCGTGGACCAAAATACGGGCCTCACCCCAAAGCAGCTTTTCGAGCGGGCCACCCAGCGCACCTTCGGCTTGGCGGAGAACGAACAGACAAAGACGCTTCTGGCAATCGATCTCGCCGGAAGTCGGCACGGGCGACGGTCTGTGCAGGGTTTGCGGCTCACCTTCACCGACCGCGTCGACGTGCGCTCGATGGCTCTGGCCACCTGCTTGCCCGTGGTGTTCCTGGTCAACTGGCTGACGGGCGCCGGAAAAGCCGTTGGCGGATTTCACTATCCGGAGACCATTATCACCCCGCAGATAGCGCCGGTCATGCTCGACTGGCTCGAGCGTCGAGGTGTCGAGATAACAATGGACAGATGTGATGACGATGCGGAAGAAGGCACTGCTGGTCTTGGGCGGAGAGAGCGAGATTCAGTCCCGTCACCTCTATGATCAGGCGCGGGCGCAAGGCTTGCGGGTGGTGTTGACGGACACGCCCAAGCGTCTCGAGCAGGCCATTCAATTGCATGATCTCGCCGATGAGGTCCACCCTCTCGACTTCGAGGATGTGAGCGGCTGTCTCAGGTGGGTTGGCAAATATCCCCGACGCGAGCTTCTTGCCGGAGCATTCAGCTTCAAAGAAAAAGCGCAGCCGGCGATCGCCGCGCTGGTTCGCCGCTTTGGATTCAATGGCCCCAGCGAGCGTGCGCATGAGTGCACCACTAACAAGTTAGTCTGCCGAGACACCTTGCGGGCGGCCGGATTTGCCCAGCCGGAAGCCAGGCTGTGCCGCTCCGGCGAGGCAATCGATCAGGCGTTCGCCGAGCTCTCGCGCCGGCATCGCAAACTCATCCTTAAGCCGATGATCGGGTATGGCAGCGAGAACGTCTTTCTGGTGGATAGCGCGACGGCTCTTGCCACTGCGCTTGCGCAGCTCAGGCCGGCAAGCGAGCGGCCCTTCTTGCTCGAATCGTTCGTCGAGGGCCGGGAGTTCAGCGCGGAGGGCTTGTGTGTCCGTGGCTTGCCGAGGGTCTTGAGCTTGACGCAAAAATTCGTGATCGGCGGTGGCAATTTCGTCGAGTGCGGCCATGTGGCGCCGGCCGATCTTCCGCCTGCTTTGTGTGAGCGCGCGATCACGGTCGTGCAGAGCGCCGTGCATTCCGTCGGTCTGACTTTCGGCATGTTTCATGCGGAGTTCTGGGCTTGCGATGCCGGCGAGATCGTCATGGGGGAAATTCACTCCCGACCCGGAGGCGACTACATTACGCACCTGACACAGCACGTGACCGGGATCGCTTATTACGGCAGCGTGTTTGCCCAGATGCTGTGCGCTGATGCCGGCGTGGTGATGCTTCCCGCGGCCCACTGCGGAGCCGCCGGCATCCGATACTTCGTCCCGCCCGCCGGCAGGGTGACGGAAATCACCGGATATGATCGTCTGCCCGAAATGCCTGGCTATGCCGGTGCCGCGCTGTTGATCAAAGTCGGTGACACCGTGAAGCCCGTCCGCCACTCGTTCGACCGCGTTGGTCATGTGCTTGCCACCGGGGCGAGCGCCACCGAAGTTAAGGACCGGCTCGAGCGCATGATCATGGCGGTCGCCATCACCGTTCAATGATGAACAGCCCGCGCGCAATCATGCTCAAACCGAAGCCCACGCAGCGTATGTTCTGGAACGTGTTCGCTCAGAATTTTCTCAATAACTACGGCTACTTTGCGCCGCTCTCTGTGCTCGGCATCTATCTCCTCGACCGATCGCTCTCGGCGGCTCAGGTCGCTACTCTGTTGCTGCTCCTGTCCGCTTCCGGCCGAGCGTCGCGCGCCTTATTCGCTCCACTACTGGACCGCATTCCTACGCGTTATTCCCTGACGACAACCTATCTCGTGATGGGGGCGGGCTATATCATCGTGGCGGAGAGCGCCGCGTTTGTCGGGACCGCGCTCGGACTGTTTATGGTCGGCACCGCTTACGGGTCGTGTAGCTTGCTGCTGCGCGTAATTACGGTCCGCCTGCGCGAGGATCAATCTCTCCGTTTGATGCTAGTGAAGCTCGCCGTGGGGACGAATATCGCTGCCGCGCTCGGACCGTTGCTCTCGAGCCTGCTGTACGTGCAAATGGCGCCGAGCGCCCCCTTTCTCGTCACCGGCTTGGTGATGGTGTCGGGTGGGTTAGTCTGCCATGCCTTTTTGGGGAACGAGCTGCCAGTACTGGACCGCGGCGGCAAGTGGTGGAAGTCGCTGCTGCACAGTGCAACGCGGTCCGACCTTCGCTTGGTATTCGTGGCGACTGCCTTCACGTGGTTCGCCCTGGCACAGATCTTTTCGTTTGCGCCGATCATGCTAGGCCGCTTGTTGGCCGGCCCGGAAATCGTTTGGACGATTGCCGGCCTCAATGCCGCCTTGGTGGTAGGGGCATCGATGCCGCTGATGAAGGCGCTCGAGCGCGCGCATGTCGACGACGTCGGGTCGCTGATCTTGTCGGCGGTCCTGGTCCTGGCGTGTTTCGCGCTGCTATCAGGGTTCGTGAACCTGTTCACGCTCTACCTCGCCGTCGCATTGTTGACGGTCGTGGAGATTGTCGCCCTGCCGTCGTTGTCGGTGTTGCTTGTCCAGAATACCCCGGGAAGGGATCACCTAGCCTTGCTAGGCATCAACGCCATCGGTATGGGTCTCGGAGAAGCACTCGGCAATTTTGTTGGCGCTGTGCTCGGCAGCGCGGAGCTTCACAACACGTTCGCTTTCGCGGGAATTGCCGCCCTTTATGGTCTGGGTGCGATGTGGCTGTACCGTTTTCGCAGCAAGATGCTGGACATTGGTGGCCGGAAGGCCACGCAGGATGGCATTGACGTCGAGCGATCCTAGAGAATGCGTTTTCACCGCCGGCCTGGACTTCAACGATCGGCTCGACAAGCACATGGTCCTGCTGCGCGGTGGCCCCCAGTCGCCGCGCAAAGCTATTTCTAAGACGGCTATCTGCTATCGTTCCGTGCTGGCCATTGCGCTATTTGTGAAGATGGGCATCCCATCCGAGTACTAAGATCGTTCTTCGTAAGGGGTGCATTTACCTGTCAATCACGTTAGCGGCTTCTACCTAGCTCGTGCAGCTCCACGGAGGCGCGATCACCGGATGCTCGTTCCGCTTGATCACGGCAAGAAAGAAGTTGGATAGGGGAAATAGGAGCACACTTTAGGCCGCCCGTTGTAGGCTCGATCGGCAGGATCCGATCGTCATCATCGCAATCAAACCGCGCCCACAAACCGACGAATAAACCGCGGGAACAACAAGCAACACCGGCTCGGAAGTTGGGCTTTCGCCCCGCTCCAAGGAGGCGCCCTGATACTCCGAAAGCACAGTTAGAAAACATTCATGGTACTGGCTACGAACTGTCCTTGTTCAATTCACTCAACCGATACTCACCGTTTTCTTTGACCAGCACATGAGCGGCGGCAATTAGAGCATTTTCCGACCGGAATGAATCGGTGGGGATTCCCAAAGCGGCACGAGTCAAATTCAAGGGACATGCTGACGAAGGAGGTCAGCATGTATGACCAGCGCGCGTTTTTCAGTTGATCTTCGCCAGAGGGTGGTAGCCGCGATTGACGGTGGCTTGTCCTGTCGACGGGCTGCTGAGCGTTTTGGTATCAGCGCGGCCAGCGCGATCCGTTGGCGCAGTCGCCTCGAGGAAGTGGCGACGTCGTTCCTAAACGTCAGGGCGGGGACCGCAAATCGCAGCGCATCTAAGCACACGCACAATTGATCTTAGACGCGGTGACAGCGAAGCCGGATATCACGCTCGCCGAGCTACAAGAGCTATTGAAGCGTTGTGGCATATCGGCCGGCATCGCGTCGCTCTGGGTGTTGCGTGTCCCTACAATCAAGAGTCTAGGTGCATCCCAAGCAAAGTTCAAACCCAAAGCGATGGCGCTTGCTGAGGAAGGTGCCTCTATGCAAGACAATCGGCTCCGAAGTGCGAGAAGTGCAATAAGAGAAATCCCCCTGTGACAGTATCTCTTGACGGCGAAATTCGCGATGGCCGCCATCATATGCAGGTCCGTATCTATTTCGAAGATACGGACGCCGGCCAGATTGTTTATCACGCGAATTTCTTGCGCTTCATGGAACGCGGCAGAACAAATTACTTGCGTCTGCTCGTAACGGATCAGCAAGAGCTCCTCAAAGAAGCGCAGGAAGATGCGCCAGGCTTTGCTTTCGTAGTCCGTTCGATGAGTATCGATTTTCTAAAGCCAGCAATCCTGGACGACCTACTTGAAGTTGTCACGGTTCCAGAAGAGGTAAGGGGGGCGTCGATTACCCTGCTGCAGGAGTGCAGGCGCGGGGACGATCTTTTGGTCACGGCCCGCGTGCGCGCGGCGTTTATCTCAGGCGGAAAAGCGCAACGTATCCCGAAGGGGCTGCGGTTCGCCATGGGAGGAGCATAGAAATCTACGTTTGTTTACGCTATAGCCCTCCAACGTCCCAATGAAATCAAGGCGCTGTGTTGCGATGTTGGCAAGCCAGAGTTCTCCGGCATCGTCTATCATGCCAATTATCTGCGCTATATGGAGCGCGGGCGGACCAATCATCTGCGGCTGATGGGCGCCGAGCAGCAGGCGCTATTCGATCAGCCCGAGACCGACGGCGCCGGCTTCGCCTTCGTGGTGCGCTCGATGCATCTGGACTTTTTGAAGCCGGCGCGGATGGACGACGTGCTCGACGTCGTGACCTGGCCGATCGCGGTGAAGGGCGCTTCCATCATGCTGGCGCAGGAGGTGCGCCGGGCTGAGGATGTGCTGGTGAAAGCGGAGGTGCGCGTCGCCTTCATCAGCGGCGGCCGCGCGCAGCCGATTCCGAAATCGATCCGCACCTTGATGAAGGCCGATCAGATTTCGTGATCGCCCGATTTGCAGTGGCCTATCGACTCCGCCAATTGCAGCGATAGATTGCGGCCCCAACCAACCGATGAGGCCATCATGTCGCGCCCGCCGCTTCCGCCCTTCACGAGAGAGACCGCTGCGCAAAAGGCGCGCATGGCCGAGGACGCCTGGAATTCGCGCGATCCGGCGCGCGTCGCGCTCGCCTATACCGAGGACAGCCGCTGGCGCAATCGTTCTGAAGTCTTTCAGGGCCGCGAGGCAATCGTTGCATTCCTCACCCGCAAATGGGAGAGGGAGCACGACTACCGCCTGATCAAGGACCTCTGGGCGTTCGACGGCAACCGCATCGCGGTGCGCTTCCAGTACGAATGGCACGATGCCGGCGGCCAATGGTATCGCTCTTACGGCAATGAGCAGTGGGAGTTCGATGAGAACGGCCTGATGAAGCGGCGCGAGGCTTCGATCAACGACATTGCGATCGCCGAGAAGGACCGCCGCTTTCACTGGCCCGCGCCGGGGCCGCGGCCGGCGGATGTGCCGGGGCTGGGAACGGATCCGTTCTGATGTTTCGCGAGATAGGGCGGCGAGCGCGCTGCACCCTCTCCCCTTGTGGGAGAGGGTGGCTTCGCGAAGCGAAGCCGGGTGAGGGGTCTCTCCCCACGAATTCAATTCTTATTTGGATGCGCTGAGACAGACCCCTCATCCGGCGCTTCGCGCCATCTTCTCCCACAAGGGGAGAAGGGAAGAAGTGCTCGCGGCTAGTGGGTGCGACTAAGGCGCCGAGCGCCTCGTCAAGAACCTTGTGATCGCCCCACCGAGCTTGGCGTTGTCCATCGGCTCTGACAGCGATGCCCGCGCTGTTGTGACGACATAATCCGGCGCCTTGCCGTCGCGCAGGTCGCAACACACCTGTGCAAACGCCACGTCGAACTCCGGATGCGGCTGCACGGTCAGCGTGGTGCCGTTGGCGTAGAGCAGGCCGGCATGCGGCGTGAAGTCCGACGAGAGAATCGTCAGCGCCTCGTTCGGGGGCTCGATCACCTGGTCCTGATGCGAGGCGGCGATTGCGATGGCTTCGCCGTCGATCACGCCGTTCTCCGGCAGCACCTGATAGACATGCCGGCCGATGCCCCAACCCTTCTCCGACTTGCGTACAGTGCCGCCGAGCGCTCGTGCGATCAGTTGATGGCCGAAGCAGACGCCGACCATCGGCGTCTTCTTGGCGTAAGCCGTGCGCACGAAATCTTCCAGCGGCGCGATCCAGTCGAGCCTGTCATAGACGCCGGCCGCCGCGCCGGTGATCAGGATGGCCTCCAAGCCGCGCGGATCGGGCAGTGCATCCCCATTCGGAATGCTGACGATGTCGATTGTAGCCATGGGGTCCTCGGCGCGGATCATGCGCTCGAACATGTCCGGAAACGAGCCGTGCCGCTCGCGATGCTCTTGAGGAACCAGCCCGGTCTCGACGATGGTGATGCGTGCCATATGCTACCTGCGGGGGCAGGCAGCATACAACGGGACCCGCACGGCGTCCAAATCAACCAGGCGCAAAACCATTTGCGGACTTGTCCTCGAGCTCAGTGAGCGCCTTGCGCATGGTCTCGACCAGATCCAGCGCCACCGGCGAGGGGCTGCGCTGGGCCGGGAAGACGGCCGAGAACTCGAAGTCGATGCGCGGCAGGAAGCGACGCACGACGACGCCGCGCGTTGCAAATTCCCGTGCGGTGAAGGGATCGCAGATCGACACGCCAAGCCCCGACGAAACCATGCCGCACATGATCTCCGACAGCGTGGTCTCCACCCGCAGCACGCGGCGAACGTCGCTGCGATGGAAGACCTGGTCGACCAGGTGCCGGCTCGATGATCCCGCAGAGAGCGAGATGAACGTCTCGCCCTCGAAATCGCCCGGCTCCAACACTTCCTTCTCCGCCAAACGATGTCCGGTCGGCAGCACCGCGACACGCGCCAACGCCGGCAGCCGCAGGCTCGGCAGGCCGGAATGGGCGATCGGCACCTCGGCAAAGCCGATGTCGCATTGATTGTTCAGCACCCAGTCGACCACGATCGGCGAGATCACGCCGAAGAAGGCGAGGTTGAGGTTGGGCCGCTCCTTCAAGAACTGCCCGGCGAGCCGCGGCAGATAGCCGTTCGCGAGCGCCGGCAGCGCGGCGATGCGCAGCGAGCCGGTGCGCCGGCCGCGGATTTCTTCGGCCGCCGCGGTGATGCGTTCGAGACCGACGAACGAGCGCTCGACTTCGGTGTAGAGCGCCATCGCCGCCGCGGTCGGCACGAGACCGGTGCCGCGTCGTTCGAACAACTCCATCTTCAGCAGCGCCTGGAAATCGCGCAGCAACCGGCTGACGGCGGGCTGCGTCACCACCATCAGCTTTGCCGCCTCGGTGACGCTGCCGGTCAGCATGGTCGCCCGGAAAGCCTCGACCTGCCGCGAATTGATCCGCGCCATCTCGAATTCCACTCATAACATTTCGGCATGCAGAGGGTGCCATTATTCATTGGACGATGGAAGCTTGGGTTTGCGATCTTTTTCATCAGAGCTGGAGCCAGCCCGCTTTTTCGGCAGATTGGAGGCGTTCAAACCTCCAAATCGCGCCAAAACCCGCCGAGCAGGGGCCGGAGCCCTGGTCGGAGAGGGGTTTGCGCGGAAGGAAATGCGGAAGGTGCTTCGGCCGGAGACTTGTCGGCACGTCACCTCATTCCGGTATGGAGATCGGTCCACATGAAGACTTTTCGCCTTCTGACCGCGGTCAGCATCGCGGCGCTGATTGCCGCCCCGTCGGCCGCATCGGCCCAGCAAAAGACGCTCTATGTCGCGGGCTATGGCGGCTCATTCGAGAAGACGATCCGCGACGAGGTGATCCCCGCTTTCGAGAAGGAGAACGGCGTCAAGGTCGAGTACGTCGCCGGCAACTCGACTGACACGCTGGCAAAGCTCCAGGCGCAGAAGGGTAACCAGCAGATCGACGTCGCCATCGTCGATGACGGCCCGATGTACCAAGCGATCCAGCTCGGCTTCTGCGGCAAGCTCGACGGATTGCCGGCCGATCTCTACGACACCGCCCGCTTCAAGGATGATCGTGCGGTCGCGATCGGCATCGTCGCGACAGGCCTGATGTACAACACCAAGGTGTTCAAAGAGAAAGGTTGGGCGCCGCCGACCTCGTGGAACGATCTGAAGGATCCGAAATACGCCAAGCAACTCGTCATCCCCCCGATCAACAACACCTACGGCCTCGAAGCCCTGGTGATGCTGTCGAAGATGAATGGCGGCGGCGAGACCAACGTCGATTCCGGCTTCAAGATCTTCAAGGAGCAGATCAATCCGAACGTGCTCGCCTATGAGCCGTCGCCCGGCAAGATGACCGAGCTGTTCCAGTCCGGCCAGGCCGTGATCGCGGTGTGGGGTACCGGCCGCGTGCAGAGCTTCGCCAATACCGGCTTCCCCGTCGACTTCGTCTATCCGAAGGAGGGCGCTGCGACGCTGCTGACGACGGCATGTTCGATCGCCAAGCCCAACGCTTCTCCGCTGGCCGCGAGCTTCGTCAAGATGCTGCTCGATCCCAAGATCCAGCTGGTGATGCTGAAGGACTATGGCTACGGCCCGGTGCTGAAATCGCTGGTGATCCCGCCCGAGCTCGGCAAGATGGCACCGATCGGCGAGCGCGCGGCGAAGCTCTATAATCCCGACTGGACCGTCATCAACGAGAAGCGCGAGGAGTGGACCAAGCGCTGGAACCGCGAGGTCGAACGCTGATCTGATCGTCAGTAGCGGAGACAGCGCATGGCCTATCTCGAGCTTGATCGGGTCGCAAAACAGTTCGGCGCGCAGACGGTGGTCGATGACTTCAGTCTGTCGGTGACGAAGGGGGAGTTCATCTCCTTCCTCGGGCCCTCCGGCTGCGGCAAGACCACGACGTTGCAGATGATCGCGGGCTTCCTCGATCCCACCCGCGGTGCGATCCGGCTGGAGGGCAAGGACCTCACCGCGATCCATCCGGCCAAGCGCGGCCTCGGCATCGTGTTCCAGAGCTACGCGCTGTTTCCGCACATGACCGCGGCGGAGAACGTCGCCTTCGGCCTTGAGATGCGCAAGGTGTCGCGCGCTGAAAAAGCTGAGCGCGTCCGGGCCGCGCTGGCGATGGTCGGCCTCGCCGGCTACGAGGACCGTCATCCGCGCCGCATGTCCGGCGGCCAGCAGCAGCGCGTGGCGCTGGCGCGCGCGCTGGTGATCAAGCCGAGCGTCCTCCTGCTCGACGAGCCGCTGTCCAACCTCGACGCAAAGCTGCGCGAGGAGATGCAGATCGAGCTGCGCCAGATCCAGCGCACGGTCGGCACCACCACGATCCTGGTCACCCACGACCAGAACGAGGCGATGTCGCTGTCCGACCGCATCGTGGTGATGAGCCAGGGCCGCATCGAGCAGATCGGCACGCCGCAGGAGACCTATGAGAAGCCGTCCTCGGCCTTCGTCTCGCAGTTCCTCGGCAAGACCAACGACTTTGCGGCGGTGATCGATCGGGCCGTCACGCCGGCGCGGCTGACCGCGGGCTCCTGGAGCGCGCCGGCGCCGGCGGGTTTCAGCGGCCCTGTCACTGTCAGCATTCGCCCTGAAAGGATCGGCTTCGGCGATGCCGGCCTTAGCGCCAAGATCGTCACCCGCATCTTCCAAGGTAATCACTGGCTGTTCCAGTGCGAGAGCGAATGCGGGCCCGCCATCGTAATCCATCAGAATGACGGCAAGGCGCAGCCCGCCGAAGGCGAGGCGGTGCGTCTGGCTTGGCGTCCCGAGGACATGAGTGTGCGTGCGAGGGCCGTCGCATGAGCGCGGCCGCCGAGGAACGTAACGCGCGTGCGCCGTGGGCTCTGACTGCGCCCGCCCTGATGCTGTTCGTCGGCGTGCTGCTGATTCCGCTGGCGATGACCGTGATGCTGTCGTTCCACGATTGGGGCCAGTACAAAGGCATCGAACCGGTCTTCATTCTCAAGAACTGGCACGAGATCGCGACCGATCCCTATTACGCCGAAATGTTCTGGCGGACCTTTCGAATCGCGATCCTGACCACATTACTCACCGCCGTCCTCGGCGCGCCTGAAGCCTACATCCTCAACCGCATGAGCGGTCGCTGGAAGAGCTTCTTCCTGCTGATCATCCTCGGGCCGCTGCTGATCTCGGTGGTGGCGCGCACGCTCGGCTGGGCGCTGCTGTTCGGCGGCAATAACGGACTGGTCAACAAGCTCTTGATGTCGCTCGGGGTGATCCGCTCCCCCATTCCCTTCATGTTTACTGAAACCGGCATGGTCGTTGCGCTCGCGCATGTGATGATGCCGTTCATGGTGCTGTCGGTATGGGCCGCGCTGCAGCGGCTCGATCCGCAGGTCGAGAACGCCGCGCTGTCGCTTGGCGCGGGACCCGCGACCATCATCCGCCGCATCATCATGCCCCAGATCATGCCGGGCGTGCTGTCGGGCGCCATCATCGTGTTCTCGCTCTCGGCCAGCGCCTTTGCGACGCCTGCGATCATCGGCGGCCGCCGGCTTAAGGTCGCCGCGACGCTCGCCTACGACGAGTTTCTCAACACGCTGAATTGGCCCCTCGGTGCAGCGGTCGCGACGCTCCTTCTCGTCGCGCTGGTGCTGATCGTCGTCGGCAGCAATGCGCTGATCGAGCGCCGCTATGCGGAGGTGTTCCGATGAGACGGAACGGGCCGCTGGCGTTGATCTTCCACACCATCTTCGTCATCGTCATGGTGTCACCGATCCTGGTGGTCTGCCTCGTCGCGTTTACACCCGAGGGCTTCCTGTCGCTGCCGATCAAAGGATTTTCGCTGCGCTGGTTCAGGACGATCGCCAACTACCCCGAATTCGTCCATGCGTTCTGGGTCAGCCTTGGGCTCGGCGCGTTGTCGTCCTTGGTGGCGCTGCTGTTCGCGGTGCCTGCGGCGCTGGCGATTGCGCGCTACCGCTTCCGCGGCCACGATGCGCTGGCCGCGCTGTTCCTGTCGCCGCTGATGATTCCGCATGTCGTGCTCGGCATCGCCTTTCTGCGTTTCTTCACCTCCGCAGGCATGAGTGGCAGCTTCGCGGCGCTCATCATCGCGCATGTCATCATCGTGTTTCCGGTCGCGCTGCGACTAACGCTGGCGGCGGCGACCGGCATGGATCTTTCTGTCGAGATGGCCGCGATTTCGCTCGGTGCCAACGGCTGGACGTTGTTCCGCCGCGTGACGCTGCCCTTGATCCTGCCCGGCGTCGTCAGCGGCTGGGCGCTCGCCTTCATCCAGTCCTTCGACGATCTCACCATGACCGTCTTCCTCGCGGCGCCTGGTACCGAGACGTTGCCGGTGCGCATGTTCCTTTATATCCAGGACAACATCGATCCGCTGGTGACGTCGGTCTCGGCCTGCGTGATCGCGATCACCATGACCGCCCTCATTCTGCTCGACCGCTTCTACGGGCTCGACCGTGTGCTCGCCGGCAAGGGCGATACGGGACGATAGGAAAATCTATGTCTAAAGCGTTTTCGAGCGAAGTGGACGCCGGCTCGCGTAGAGACAACGCGTCAAAGCAAAAATCTGAATACGAGGTCGCCGTCGTCGGCGGCGGGCTGCTCGGCTCCGCCATTGCCTGGGGCCTCGGCCGGCTCGGCAAAAAAGTCGCGGTGCTCGACGAAGGCGACATCGCCAAGCGCGCCTCGCGTGCGAACTTCGCGCTGGTCTGGGTGCAGAGCAAGGGACTCGGCATGCCCGCCTATACCGTGTGGACCGTGCAGGCGTCGCAGGCGTGGAGCCGACTTGCGTCGGAGCTGAAGCAGCAGACCGGGCTCGACGTCTCTCTTCAGCAGAATGGCGGCTTCCATCTCACCCTCGGCGAGGACGAATTCGGCCAGCGCACCGAGCTGGTCAAGCGCATGCACAACCAGGTCGGCGCGGCCGACTACAAGATGGAGATGCTCTCCGCATCCGAAGTGAAGAAGTCGCTGCCGCTGATCGGCCCCGAAGTTTCCGGCGGCAGCTATTGCCCGCTCGACGGCCACGTCAATTCGCTGCGCACGTTCCGCGCCTTCCACACCGGCTTCAGGGCGTTCGGCATCGATTATTTTCCGGAACGTCCGGTGTCGGCGATCAGCAAGAGCAGCGGCGAATTCCGCCTGACCACGCCGAAGGGCGAGCTGCGCGCCGCGAAGGTCGTGCTTGCCGCCGGCAATGCCAACCGGACGCTGGCGCCGATGGTCGGGCTCTACGCGCCGATGGGCCCCACCCGCGGCCAGATCGTGGTGACCGAGCGCACCATGCCGTTCCTGCCACATCCGCTGACCACGATCCGCCAGACCGACGAGGGCACGGTGATGATCGGCGACAGCAAGGAGGACGAGCTCGACGACCGCGCGCTGAAGCATTCCATCAGCGCCGTGATGACCGATCGCGCGCAACGGATGTTTCCGCATCTGTCGCGGCTCAACGTTATCAGAAGCTGGGCCGGAATTCGCGTCATGCCGCAAGACGGCTTTCCGATCTACGACCAGTCGGAGACGCATCCCGGCGCCTTCGTCGCCTGCTGTCATTCCGGCGTGACGCTCGCCTCCAACCACGCGTTCGAGATCGCGCGCATGGTGGCGCAGGGCGCGCTCGAGCCGGAACTGGTCGGCGCGTTCTCGGCGAGTCGTTTTGGCGGTGCGGGCGCTGCGAACCACAGCGGTTATTAGAAAATAGGAGGGTCGATTTTGAATCGATGCTGGCCCAGAGCTCAAATCACCTCTCCCGTAGGGAGAGGTCGGATCGCATCGAAAGATGCGATCCGGGTGAGGGGTTACGGTCTTACCGGGCGCTGCGGCCCCTCACCCGGATTGCACTGGACGATGCTTCGCATCGCCAGGCGCAATCCGACCTCTCCCCGTTGGGGAGAGGTGAAGCCATCGCGGCCGCACCTGATTTTCCTATGCTCCACCAAGTTCAGAGAAGGAGCCAAAGGGGCATCCCATGTTTAGACGATCCGAACAGGACAAACGGCCACAAGTGCAGATTTTCGTCGATGGCGCTGCCGTTGCAGCACGTCAGGGCGACACTGTCTCTGCGGCGCTATTGGCCTCCGGCGTTGATGCGCGGCGGTCCACCGCAGTGAGCGGCGCGCTGCGCCTGCCCTATTGCATGATGGGGGTTTGCTTCGACTGCCTCGTCACCATCGATGGCATCGGCAATCGCCAGGGGTGTCTCGTGCCCGTCGCAGAGGGCATGAGAATCGAAATCCAAAAGGGCAAGCGGGAGATCGGCAAATGACTGTGGCTCCCAAGCGCGAAGCCTACGACGTCGTGGTGATCGGCGCAGGTCCGGCCGGCCTCGCGGCCGCTGCAACGTCAGCCGAAGCCGGCCTGTCGACGCTGCTGCTCGATGAGAATATCGGTCCGGGCGGTCAGGTTTTCCGCGCCATTGGCTCGACGCCCTTGACAGAGCGCAATCAGCTCGGCGCCGATTATTGGGCGGGCGCCGATCTCGTGCAGGCGCTGCGCGCCAGCAATGCCGAGGTCCTCCATCGCGCGACGGTCTGGAGCCTCGATCGCAACCTCGAGATCGCCGTCTCGATCGGCGGGGCCTCTGCCTTCGTCACGGCGCAGCGCGTGATCCTCGCGACCGGCGCGCTGGAGCGGCCGTTTCCAATTCCCGGCTGGACGCTGCCCGGTGTGATGACCGCGGGCGCCGCGCAGACGATGCTGAAGTCCTCGGCGCTGGTGCCTGACGGACGCACGGTGATCGCAGGGCAGGGGCCGCTGCTCTGGCTGCTCGCCGCGCAGATCCTGCGCCTCGGCGGCCGCATCGACCGCATGCTCGACACGACCGAGCGCGGCAATTATTTCGCCGCGCTGCCGCATGCCTTCGCCTTCCTGACCTCGCCCTATTTCAGCAAGGGGCTATTCATGATGCGCGAGGTGAAGGCGAAAGTGCAGGTCGTCTCCGGCGTCACCGAGCTCTCTGCATCCGGCGACGGTCAGCTCGCGAGCGTGAGCTATGTCGCCGGCGGCAAGCGCGAGACCATTCCTTCGGATCTGTTGCTGCTGCATCAGGGCGTTGTGCCCAACGTCAATCTGGCGATGTCGGCCGGCGTCGAGCATCGTTGGGACGAGCTGCAATTGTGCTGGTCGCCGGTGCTCGATGCGAATGGTGATTCGTCGGTCGCCGGCATCGCGATTGCCGGCGACGGCGCTGGCATCGGCGGCGCGAGCGCGGCCGTGGCGCGCGGCCGCATCGCGGCGCGCGCGGCCGTGGAAGCACTGGCGCCCGCGGCTGCCGCGAAGCTCGCGCCAATGTCGGCGCTTCGTGCCGATCTCGCTAAGGCCGAGCGCGGCCGCACTTTCCTCGATACGCTGTTCCGCCCCTCGCCGCAGTTCCGCATTCCCTCGGGCGATACCATCGTCTGCCGCTGCGAGGAGGTCACCGCAAAGGACGTTCTCGACGCAGTCGCGATCGGCGCGACCGGGCCGAACCAGCTCAAGGCCTATCGCCGCACCGGCATGGGTCCGTGCCAGGGCCGGCTCTGCGGCCTCACCGTCACCGAGCTGATGGCGCAGGCCCGCGGGAAGACCCCGCAGGAGATTGGCTATTACCGGCTGCGCGCGCCGGTGAAGCCGATCACGCTCGCCGAGCTCGCCGCCGTTCCCAAGAGCGAGGCCGACGTCAAGGCGGTGGTGCGCGGATGACCAGAAACGTGGATGCAATCGTCGTCGGCGGCGGCATCCACGGATGCTCGACCGCGCTGCATCTGTGCCTTGCCGGCATGAAGCCGGTGCTGATCGAGAAGGATTATGCCGGCCGTCACGCGTCCGGCGTCAACGCCGGCGGCGTGCGTCAACTCGCCCGGCACATCCCCGAGATTCCGCTCTCAATACGCTCGATGGGGATTTGGGAGAGGATCTCGGAGCTCGTCGACGACGATTGCAGCTTTGAAAGCTACGGCCAGGTCCTCGTCGCGGAGAACGAAGAGGAGCTGGCGGTCTGCCGCGCGCGCGTGGCCGAGCTCAACGCGCTCGGCTTCACCCATGAGGAGCTGATCGATGCGGCCGAGTTGCGGCGCTTGGTGCCGGCCGTGGCCGAGACCTGTCCCGGCGGCGTGGTGTCGCGCCGTGACGGCGCGGCCAATCCGGCGCAGACGATGACAGCCTTCCGCCGCAAGGCCGAGCAGCTCGGTGTCGTCGTGCGCGAGGGCGAGGCGGCCGGCAACATCCGCCGCAGCGGCGGTCTCTGGCACGTCGATGTCGGCCCGGACACCTATGCCGCACCGGTGCTGGTCAACGCGGCGGGCGCCTGGGCCGGGAAGATCGCCGCCGCGCTCGGCGAACCCGTTCCGGTCGAAACCGTGGCGCCGATGCTGATGATCACCTCGCGCGTGCCGCACTTCATCGATCCCGTCGTGATCCTGCGCGGCCGCAAATTGTCCTTCAAGCAATTCTCGAACGGCACCGTGCTGATCGGCGGCGGCCATCTGGCAACGCCGAACCTGGACCGCAACGAGACGGTGCTCGACTGGAAGAGCCTCGCCATCAGCGCCCGCACCGTGTTCGAGCTGTTTCCGGTGATGCGCAGTGCGATGATCGTGCGGGCCTGGGCCGGCATCGAGGCCAGGATGAAGGATGACATCCCCGTATTCGGCCCGAGCTCACGTCACGTGGGCCTCTATCACCAGTTCGGCTTTTCGCTGCACGGCTTCCAGCTCGGCCCCGGCGCCGGCGCCGTGATGGCGGAGCTGATCGTCAACGGCGGCACCCAGACCCGCGTCGGCGATCTCGGCATTGACCGCTTCCATCCTTCCACGCTCTAGAACAAGAGGACATCATGAGCATCACCCGCAGCATCCGCACGCCCATCATGCACCGCGCCGTCGAAGCCAATGGATTCGTCTTCCTCGGCGGCACCATCGCCGACGACACCTCGGTCTCGATGGGCGACCAGACCCGCAACATCCTCGGCAAGATCGCCAGCTATCTGAAGGAAGCGGGAACCGACAAGAGCCGAGTGGTCAGCGCCTCGATCTTCGTCACCGATCTGTCCAAGAAGAAGGAGATGGACACGGCCTGGACCGAGTTCTTCGGCGACAATCTGCCGACCCGCGCCACGGTCGGCGTCGCCGATCTCGGCGGCGGCGCGCTGATCGAGGTGGTGGTCACCGCCCTGAAGGGCTGATCGTGCAGACCGATAGGGACGTCAGCGCTCGCCGCGCTGTCGTCTCCTTGAAACTGCGGCTTGAATCTGCACTTCTGCCGCACGGTTCTGGTGAAGATTTTCAAAAGCCCGACGCCCTGCCCCCAGCGCGTCGGGCCGAAAGATTGACTATCGATCGGTGATCCCAATGCCATTGTTGTGACGCGTATCTCACCGCTTTTCCATTCCGGGAAACTACCGCGTCGGAACCGCTACGCTCTGCCGCCGGGTTCCAACGCCTCGCCGATCTCCAGCGGGTGGGCCATGGTCTCGTGCAGCGCGTCGCGATCGAGCTCGCCTTCGGAGATGCTGATGACGACGCAGGCAACGCCATTGCCGATCAGATTGGTCAATGCGCGGCACTCGCTCATGAACTTGTCGATGCCGACCAGGATCGCGATCGACTGAATCGGGATGTCGGGCACGATCGAGAGCGTCGCGGCGAGCGTGATGAAGCCGGCGCCGGTGACGCCCGAGGCGCCCTTCGAGGTGATCATGGCAATGCCGAGAATACCGAGCTCCTGCCAGAAGGTCAGATGGGTGTTGGTCGCCTGCGCCAGGAACAGCGTCGCCAGCGTCATGTAGATGTTGGTGCCGTCGAGGTTGAAACTGTAGCCGGTGGGGATGACCAGGCCGACGACCGAGCGCGAGGCACCGAGATGCTCCATCTTCTGGATCATCTGCGGCAGCACAGTCTCCGAGGACGAGGTGCCGAGCACGATCAGCAACTCGTCCTTGATGTAGGCGATGAAGCGCAGGATCGAGAAACCGGCGAACCGGGCGATCGCACCGAGCACGATCAGCACGAACAGGATGCTGGTCAGGTAGAACGTGCCGATCAGGGCGGCGAGGTTGAGCAGCGAGCCGAGACCGTAGGCGCCGACGGTGAACGCCATCGCGCCGAAGGCGCCGATTGGCGCCACGCGCACGATGATGCGGATGATGCCGAAGAACATTTTTGCGGCCTTGTCGATCGCGTCCGCAATGGGCTCACCGGCCTTGCCGAGGAAGGCGATGGCGAAGCCCGACAGGATCGAGATCAACAGCACCTGAAGCAGGTCGCCCCGCGCGATGGCGCCCAGATAGCTGTCGGGGATGATCGCCATCAGATGGGCGACGATGCCCTCTTCCTTGGCCTTGGTGACGTAGGTGGCCACCGATTTCGGATCGATCGTGGCGGGATCGATGTTGAAGCCACGCCCGGGCTGGAGAATCTCGCCGACGAGCAGACCGACCGCGAGCGCGACGGTCGAGACCGTCTCGAAATAGATCAGCGACTTGAGCCCGACCCGGCCGACGCGCTTGAGATCGCCCATCGAGGAGATGCCGT
This sequence comes from Bradyrhizobium sp. 160, assembly GCF_023073735.1. Classification (NCBI taxonomy): domain Bacteria; kingdom Pseudomonadati; phylum Pseudomonadota; class Alphaproteobacteria; order Hyphomicrobiales; family Nitrobacteraceae; genus Bradyrhizobium; species Bradyrhizobium sp. 160. The sequence goes on along the minus strand of NZ_JADPKD010000067.1, from coordinate 340,679 downwards.
GCACCACTGTGCAGACGATCACCGGTGCGATCATCATCTTGATCAGCGCAATGAAACCGTCGCCGAGCGGCTTCAAGGCCTTGCCGAGATCGGGATAGAAATAACCGATCAGCACGCCGAGCGCGATCGCGATCAGGACCTGGACGTAGAGGATCTTGTACCAGGGCTGATGCCGGCGGCGGACGGCTGGCTGGACCGCGACTTGTGTCATATTGTACGCCCCGGAACGTATCGATTTTGCTTGATTTGCATCATGTGATGGCCGTGGCGGAAGCGACAATCACATTTTTGTCGGATCGCACGACGATCGACCGCTGCACCGCAAGTCGGGGGAAACATGTCGACAACAGGCTCCGAAGAACGCGTGCAAGGCTATTTTCCGCGATGGAAACTCAAGACCTCGGGCGTGATCATGCCGGAGGAGCGGCTGTCTTGGGGTCAGACCGTTGTCTCCGGTCTCCAGCATTGCGTCGCAATGTCGGGATCAACGATCATCGCGCCGCTACTGATGGGGTTCGATCCCAATGTTGCGGTCCTGTTTTCCGGCATCGGCACGCTGATCTTCTTCGTCATCGTCGCAGGACGCGTGCCGAGCTATCTCGGCTCGAGCTTCGCATTCATCGCCGTCGTCATCGCTGCCACCGGCTATGTGGGGCAAGGGCCGAACCCGAACCTGTCAATTGCGCTCGGCGGCATCATCGGAGCCGGAGTGCTGTACGGCCTGATTGCGCTGATCGTGATGTGGTCTGGGGTTGGCTGGGTCGAGAAGCTGCTGCCGCCGGCTGTCACCGGCGCCGTGGTCGCTGCGATCGGGCTCAACCTTGCGCCGGTGGCGGTCAAGGCTGTGAGCGCCGGCACGTTCGACACCTGGATCGGGCTTGCGACCGTTCTGATTATCGGCGTGGTCGCCGTTGCCGCGCCGGGCCTGTGGCGCCGCCTGCCGATCATTGCCGGCGCCATCGGCGGATATCTTTTGTACTTGCTGTTCGCGAACGGACTCGGTTTCGGCAAACCGATCGACTTCGCGCAAACTCTCGGCCGCGCCGTGGTTCGGCCTGCCCAACTTCACCGCGCCGAGCTTCCATGCCGATGCAATTTTCCTGATCGCGCCGGTTGCGATCGTTCTCGTCGCCGAGAACCTCGGTCACATCAAGGCCGTCGGCGCCATGACGGGCCGGAGCCTCGATCGCTATCTCGGCCGCGCCCTGTTGGCCGACAGCCTCGCGACCATCGTGGCGGCCTGCGGCGGCGGCACCGGCGTCACCACCTATGCCGAGAATATCGGCGTCATGGCGGCGACGAAAGTCTATTCCACCTTGTTGTTTGCGTTCGCGGCCACGGTGTCGATCCTGCTCGGCTTCTCGCCGAAATTCGGCGCGCTCATCCTGTCGATTCCAGGTCCGGTCATCGGCGGCCTCTCGATCGTGCTGTTCGGGTTGATCGCGGCGATGGCGGGACGGATCTGGGTCGAGAACAAGGTCGACTTTGCAAATCCCGCGAACCTGATTACCGTTGCGGTGGCGCTCACGGCAGGCGCCGGCGATCTTACGCTCAAATTCGGTGCGTTCACCATCGGCGGAATCGGTACCGCAACCTTTGGCGCCATCATCCTGTATCAGATTCTGACCTCGCCACTCGCACGCCGCGCCGAGCGGATCGAAGTAATGCGCTGAGGGATGGAACAAAAAGCCAGTTCCGCCGATGATCAAGCATCCCGGAGAGAACTCATGCCGCAAACCTCAACCTCCTTTCCCTCGCGCCTCGTGGGCCAATACGCGCTGGTGACCGGCGCCTCGCAAGGCATCGGCCGCGCCGTCGCCATCCGGCTCGCCCAGGAAGGCGCGACCGTCGCCATCAATTATTTCGATCATCCTGAAAGGGCCGAGGAGACGCTTGCGCTGGCGCGGACGGCATCGGGCGATCGGGGTCATGGCAGGCTCGATCACATCATCGTCAAGGCCGATGTCGGCAACGAGCAGGACATCGGCGCGATGTTCGAGACGGTCCTGGCGCGCTGGAAGCGCCTCGATTGCCTGGTCAACAATGCCGGCTTCCAGCGGGAATCGCCGAGCGATGCGCTCGACGTCGAAACCTATCGTCGCATCATTGACGTCAATCTCAATGGCGCCGTGCTTTGCGCCCAGAAGGCGCTCGCGCATTTCGTCGCCCGCGGCGGAGGTGGGAGTATCATCAATTGCTCCAGCGTCCACCAGATCATCCCAAAGCCCGGCTATCTCGCTTATTCGATCAGCAAGGGCGGCATGGGTAATCTGACGCGTACGCTGGCCCTTGAATTCGCCGGCCGCGGCATTCGCGTCAATGCGGTTGGACCCGGCGCGATCGACACGCCGATCAACGCGGCGTGGACCGGTGATCCCGAGAAGCGCGGCGTCGTCACCTCCCACATTCCGCTCGGACGTGTCGGCACGCCGGAAGAGATCGCCGCGGTGTTCGCCTTCCTCGCCTCGGATGATGCGAGCTACATCACCGGACAGACCATCTATGCCTGCGGAGGCCTGACGCTGTTCCCCGAATTCCGGGAGAATTGGGCGAGTTGAACGTCAGCTTGGGAGCGTGCGCATCTGCGGCGGCCCGACCCGGTTGCAACGATTAGATCGTGGTCGCGAGGCGAGCCTCCTCGCTGGCGTGCTGGCCACCAATGCCCGCGCGGCAAAGGCGGTCGGAGCCGGGTAGGGGTCTGCGGCGCCGTGTGCTATCGATCGTGGACGACGCTGCCGCTAGTGGCGAGCGCCGACACATGAAGGCTCCGTGACCACAACCATAAACATCAATGCCTACAGTGACGCGCTGGTGGTCCTCGGCACTGCCGGCGTCGTGGTGCCGATCGTCCGCCACTGGGGCATCAATCCGGTGTTGAGCTATCTCGGTGCCGGTGCCATCCTCGGCCCGCTCGGACTCGGCTCGCTCGTTCAGGACCTCCCGTTCCTGTACTGGTTCACCGTTGCGGACGCGCAGAACGTTGAAGGCATCGCCAATCTCGGCGTCGTGTTCCTGCTATTCCTGATTGGGCTCGAGCTGTCTTTCAGGCGGCTCGTGACGATGCGGCGCCTGGTGTTCGGGCTTGGCGGCCTGCAGGTGCTGGCGACGTCTGCGATCATTTTCGGCGCGACGCTTCTCGCGGGGAAGAATTCCCATACCGCCGTGATCCTCGGCGCAAGCCTTGCGCTGTCCTCGACGGCTATCGTGCTTGAGCTTCTGTCCAGCGACAGGCGGCTCGCGACCATTGCGGGGCGCGCCAGCTTCTCGGTGCTACTGGCCCAGGACCTCGCAGTGGTTCCCATTCTCGTGTTCGTCTCGGTGCTCGGCGCGGGCAGCGACGGCTCCGTCGTGGCGCACATCTCCAGTGCGATCTTGAAGGCCGTAGTGGCGGTCGCTTTTCTTATTCTGATCGGACGGCTGCTGATGCGTCCGCTGTTCCAGATGGTTGCGGGCACTCATTCGATGGAGTTGTTCGTCGCGGCGACCTTGTTCGTCATCGTCGGCGCAGGCCTTGCCGCGCACCAAGCCGGCCTATCGATGGCGCTCGGAGCATTTGTTGCAGGACTGATGCTGGCTGAAACGGAGTATGGCAAGGCCATCGAGGCCACCGTCGAGCCATTCAAGGGCCTGCTGCTAGGCATCTTCTTCTTCACCGTCGGCATGGCCATCGATGTCCGCGTGTTCATGCGCGAGCCTGGTTGGTTGCTGGCCGCCGTCATCGGGGTTCTGACCGGCAAGGCGATCATGCTCATCATCCTGGGCCGCCTCTTCAGGCTCTCGTGGCCGTCGGCGATCGAGGTCGGCTTCCTGCTGGCTCCTGTTGGCGAATTCGCTTTCGTAAGCATCGGGATGGCGGCGGCGCTCGGCCTGATCGAACCGCGCGTGTCGAGCTTTGTCGTCGCCATCACCGCCGCAACGATGGCATTGACGCCGTTTTTGGGCATGCTCGGGCGACGATTGGCCGCGAAACTGGGTGGCGAGCGAACCCTCGATCCCGAACTGACGGTTCGGCCGCCCGGCGACCGGGCGCAGGCCATCGTGGTCGGCTACGGCCGCGTTGGAAAGGTCGTCTGTTCGCTGCTGACCAGCCACGGCCTAAACTACATCGCGGTCGACAACGAAGCAGTCGCCGTGGCGCGCGACCGCCGCGATGGTCATAAGGTCTATTTTGGTGATGCGACAGAACCGGGCTTTCTCGAAGCCTGCGGCCTGATGCAGACGACCGGTGTGATCATCACCATTCAGTCGCGACCAGCAATCGATGCTGTCGTCGAGCGGATCCGCGCCGTGCGGCCGGACGTGCTGATCGTCTCACGTGCGCGGGACGCCGATCATGCCCGTCACCTCTATGCGATCGGCGCAACCGATGCGGTGCCGGAAACCATCGAGGCAAGCCTGCAACTTTCCGAAGCGGCACTGATCGGCCTCGGAGTCGCGGTCGGGCATGCGATCGCCTCGGTGCACGAGAAACGGGACGAATTTCGGCTGACATTGCAGCAAGCCGCCCGCATTGCAGCAGAAGAGAAAACTCGTCTGCTCGATAGCACAGGGCGCCGGTCCCCGAGATAGCCACCTCTCCAGGCCGTGCGCTGCGGACCATCATCATCTGGCAAAACCCGCCCGCACGAACTACATCTGCGTCATGACAAGTGCTCCGCTGCCAAACCTTCCGCTCCAGGATTTCATCGGCCGACACGAACGTCTGTTCGTGCTGACCGGCGCGGGCTGTAGCACCAATTCGGGCATTCCCGACTATCGCGACAGCCACGGCAATTGGAAGCGCACCCAGCCGGTGAATTTCCAGGCCTTCATGTCGCACGAGCATACGCGCCGGCGCTATTGGGCGCGCAGTCTGATCGGATGGCGGCGGTTCGGCCAAGCCAAGCCGAATGATGCGCATCATGCGCTGGCCAGGCTCGAGGCGAACGGCCGGTGCGGGATGCTGCTGACCCAGAACGTCGACCGGCTGCATCAGTCCGCCGGCCACCGGCAGGTGATCGACCTGCACGGCCGACTCGATCTGGTCCGCTGCATGGGCTGCGGCTGCAGGACGCCGCGCGATGAGTTTCAGCACGCGCTTGGCCGCGCGAATCCGGCCTGGCTGACGCTCGATGCCGCCGATGCACCTGATGGCGACGCCGATCTGGAGCACGAGGAGTTTTCGTCCTTCGAAGTGCCGGCCTGCGAAACCTGCGGCGGCATCCTCAAGCCCGACGTCGTGTTCTTCGGCGAGAACGTCCCCCGCGATATTGTCGCCACCGCGCACGATCATCTGGCGCAGGCCGACGCCATGCTGATCGTCGGCTCCTCGCTGATGGTCTATTCCGGATTCCGCTTCGTGCAGGCTGCCGCGGAGCGCAAAATTCCGATTGCAGCGGTCAATCTCGGCCGCACCCGCGCCGACGATCTCCTGACGCTAAAGGTCGAGGAGCGCTGCGAGTCGGCGCTTGCATTCCTGCTCTGATCGCGCAGGCGTCGAACACGTCTTGCCTATTGCATAGGTGCCAAGCAGAATAGCCGGGCGTGGCGTTGTCCTCGTCGTCCATGGCATGGAAATTGCTGCGCTTTCGACCTCAGTCTTGACGATCAGCGCGGAGAATTTGGAATGCTTGAGGGAGCCGAGGTGCGGCTTGCCGTCGATATCGGTGGCACATTCACCGATATCGTGCTGGACGTGGGCGCGGCGCGCAAGACGCGCAAGGTGCTGACGACGCCGCAGCGGCCCGAGCAGGCGGTGCTGGACGGCATGCGCCTCATCCTCGCTGACGCGCGCGCGCATATCAGCGACATCGACGTCTTCATTCACGGCACCACGCTCGCGACCAATGCCATCATCGAGCGGCGCGGCGCGAAAACCGCGCTGATTGCGACGGAGGGCTTTCGCGACGTGCTCGATATCGGCACCGAGAGCCGCTACGACCAATATGACCTCAGCATCGACAAGCCGAAGCCGCTGGCGCCGCGCAGTCTGCGCTTCACCGTCCCCGAGCGTATCGACGCGCACGGTGCCGTTCGGCTCCCGCTGGACGAGACTTCTGTGCGCGCGCTCGCGCCGAAATTGCGTGAGCGAGGCGTCGAGAGCGTCGCGATCGCCTTCCTGCACTCCTACGCCAATCCCGAGCACGAACGCCGCGCTGCCGCGATCCTGGGCGAGGAGATGCCCGGCATCTCCGTGACCGTGTCGTCGGCCGTGTGTCCGGAAATTCGCGAGTATGAGCGGACCTCCACCGCGGTTGCGAACGCCTATGTGCAACCCCTTATCGACGGCTATCTGGCCCGCATGGCGGACGCCTTGCACGTCGAGCAGTTCCGCGGCGCCATCTATCTCGTCACCTCCGGCGGGGGCGTCACCTCGATCGAGACGGCGCGGCGCTTTCCGGTGCGTCTCGTCGAGTCCGGTCCGGCTGGCGGAGCGATTTTCGCGGCGCAGATCGCGGCGCGTCTTGGCGAGACCAAGGTGCTGTCCTTCGACATGGGCGGCACCACCGCAAAGATCTGCCTCATCGAGAAGTATCAGCCTGAGACCTCGCGCGTGTTTGAGGTCGATCGCGCCGCGCGCTTCCTCAAAGGCTCCGGCCTGCCGGTGCGCATCCCCGTGATCGAGATGGTCGAGATCGGCGCCGGCGGCGGCTCGATTGCCCATGTCGACGCGATGAAGCGCGTCACCGTGGGTCCGGAAAGTGCGTCATCGGAGCCGGGGCCGGCCTGCTACGGCCGCGGCGGCCAGCGTCCGGCCGTGACCGATGCGGACGTTGCGCTCGGCTTGATCGATCCCGACGCCTTTGCGGCGGGTACGATCAAGCTCGACCCCGAGCTTTCCAAACAGGCGCTGCTGCGCGATGTCGGCGAGCCGCTCGGCCTGTCCGCGGAAACCGCCGCCTATGCCGTGCACGAGGTCGTCTGCGAGAACATGGCAAGCGCGGCGCGCGTGCATGCGGTCGAGCGCGGCGCCGTGGTCGGCCAGCACACGCTGATCGCGTTCGGTGGCGCTGCACCGTTGCATGCGGCGCGCGTCGCCGAGAAGATCGGCGTCTCCCGGGTGATCGTGCCATCGAATGCCGGTGTCGGATCAGCCGTCGGATTCCTGGCGGCGCCCATCGCTTACGAATTGGTGCGCAGTCGTCATGTCCGACTCGATGATTTCGACACCGAGGCGGTCTCCGATCTCTTGCAGGAGACGGCGACCGAAGCGCGTGCGCTGGTCGAACCCGGCGCCGCCGGTGCGCCCGTGCGGGAGCGGCGCGCCGCCTTCATGCGCTATGTCGGCCAGGGCCACGAGATCTCGGTCGAGCTGCCGAACCGGCGGCTGACGACCGCCGATCTCGCCGGCCTGCGCCAGAAATTCGAGGCGGATTATGCTGCGATGTTCGAGCGGCCGATCCCGGGGGCGGCGATCGAGGTGTTGAGCTGGTCGGTGCTCGCGACCACCGAGGCGCGCAATCCAGCTGCGGTCGCGGCCGTCGCGCGCAAGCCCGCCGGAAAGGCGGCCGGCAGCCGCAAGTTCTTCGACGGCCGCGCAGGCGAGGTGATCGAGATCCCGCTCTATCGCCGCGAAGACATGGCGCCCGGCGCGACCATTGCAGGCCCTGCCGTGATCGCGGAGGACGAGACCTCCACCTTCGTCTCGACCAGTTTTGACGCCCATATCGACGGTGCCGGTAGCATCGTCATGGAACGAAAGGCGGCCTGATCATGAGCAAGGCAAGCGGCGCGAGCCTGATCGACCTCCAGATCATGTGGCACCGGCTGATCGCCGTGGTCGAGGAGCAGGCGCAGGTCCTGCTCCGTACCGCCTTCAGTCCAATTGTGCGCGAATGCGGCGACCTCTCTGCCGGCGTGTTTGACCTCAAGGGCCGCATGCTGGCGCAGGCGGTGACCGGCACGCCCGGCCACGTCAATTCGATGGCAGAATCTGTCAAGCACTTCATCGCGCACTTCCCGCTCCAGACGATGAAGGAAGGCGACGCCTACATCACCAACGATCCGTGGATGGGCACCGGCCATCTCAACGACTTCGTCGTCACCACGCCGTGCTTCAAGGATGGCAAGGTCGTCGCACTCTTCTCTTGCACCAGCCATCTCATGGACATCGGTGGCATCGGTTTCGGTCCCGATGCCACCGACGTGTTCATGGAGGGGCTCTACATCCCCATGCTGAAGCTGATCGATCAGGGCGTCGTCAACGAGACGCTGATGGCGATGATCCGCACCAACACGCGGCTGCCTATAGACACCGAGGGTGATACCTATTCGCTCGCGGGCTGCAACGACGTTGGTTGCGAGCGCCTGGTCGAGATGATGACGGAGTTCGGCATCGATACGCTCGACGAGCTCGGCGACTACATCTGCGAACGCTCGCGCGAGGCCGTGCTGGCCGAGGTCGCGAAACTTCCGAAAGGAAGCTGGCGCAACACCATGGTTGTCGACGGCTATGACGCGCCGGTCACGCTTGTCGCGACCTTGACGATTTCGGACAAAGGCATTCACGTCGATTTCGACGGCACCTCGGCCGCCTCCAAGTTCGGCATCAACGTGCCCTTGTCCTATACCACGGCCTACACCGTGTTCGGCCTCGGCTGCGTCGTTGCCTCGCAGATCCCGAACAACGCCGGCTCGCTCTCGCCGCTGACGGTGTCGGCGCCGGCGGGTGCGATCCTCAATGCGCCGAAGCCGGCGCCGGTGGCCTCGCGCCACATCATCGGCCAGATGTTGCCCGACGTCGTGTTCGGCTGCCTGCGCCAGATCATCCCCGAGCGCGTGCCGGCCGAAGGCACCTCGTGCCTGTGGAATCTCAACGTCCGCGGACAGACCCGAAGCGGCGCCGGCGGCAATTACGGGTTCTCGATGGCGGTGACCTCCAATGGCGGCACCGGTGCGCGCTTCGACAAGGACGGGCTGTCGGCCACCGCCTATCCCAGCGGTGTGCGCGGTACGCCGGTCGAGATCGCAGAGACGCAGACGCCTTTGATCTTCTGGCGCAAGGAGCTGCGTCCGGATTCCGGCGGAGCAGGGCGCACCCGCGGCGGGCTCGGTCAGATCATCGAGGTTGGCAGCGGCGTCGATGCCCCGTTCGACATTCTTGCCGCGTTCGACCGTATCGATCATCCGCCGCGCGGGCGTGATGGCGGCGAGGACGGCGCGGCCGGCTATGTCGGCCTGAAGTCTGGAAAGAAGCTGCGGGGCAAGGGCTTTCAGCAGGTGCCGCCCGAGGATCGGCTGGTGGTGCTGACACCGGGCGGTGCCGGGATCGGCGCGCCCGTCGAACGCGATCGAGCGGCCGTCAAGGACGACGTCGAGAGCGGCCTCGTGTCTGCCGATAGCGCGATTGCAGTTTACGGGTACACACGGTGACGCGTCAGGCGTCGCGCGCGTAGCGAACGGAGGGGTGCAATGATCACGCGACGAAGCTTCACCGCGGGCGCAGCGACGCTGCTTGCGGCCGGCCACATCTCCACTCGCGCCCGGGCGGCGGGCGTGAGCTGGGACATGTCGACGGTCTGGCCTGACGGCAATTTCCACACCCAGAACGCTTTTGCCTTCGCCGAGGAGGTGAAGAAGCAGAGCAGCGGCACTGTCAACATCACGGTGAAGGCCGGCGGCCAGCTCGGCTTCAAGGGCCCCGAGCATCTGCGCGCCGTGCGCGATGGCCTGGTGCCGCTCGCCGACGTCCTCAACATCCAGCAGGTCGGCGACGAGCCCTTCATGGGCGTCGAGAGCATCCCCTTCCTGTGCGGCTCGATGGACGAGCTGAAGGTGCTGCACAAATATGTGCGGCCCGAATACGAGAAAGTCGTCACCCGCAACAACCAGAAGATCCTCTACATCGTGCCGTGGCCGACGCAATATCTGCATCTCAAGGTCAAGGTCGCCAACGTCGAGGGCCTGAAGAACATCAAGATCCGCGTCCCCGACAAGAACGCCGTCGACATGCTGAACGCGATCGGCATGGCCGCGGTCATGATTCCCTGGGGGGAGACCATCCCTGCGCTCGCTTCCGGCGCAGTGGCCGGCGTCTCGACGTCGTCAGTGTCGGGTGTCGACGGAAAATTCTGGGAGTTCCTGAAATACGTCTACCCAACCAACCACGTCTGGTCGTCGCAGATGCTCACCGTCAATCTCGATTCCTGGAAAGCGCTCAGCGCCGATCAGCAGCAGCTCATCGGCGGCATCGCCGCCAAGATGGAGCCGGGCTTCTGGGCCAACTCGCTCAAGGCCGATGTAGACAGCCTCAATCGTCTGAAGGAGGGCGGCATGGAGGTGGTGCCGGTCTCGGACGCGATGATGACCGAAATTCGGGCCAAGACCGCGCCGCAGCTCGATGCTTTCCTCAAACGCGTGCCGGCAGCCGACAAGCCGGTGCGGGCTTATCTCGCCGAAATGAAGCGTGGCTGATGGTGAAGGCGTCGTGAGCGTCTCGCCCGAAGCTCCGCAGAGCCTCAATGCAACGGCGCCGGCGCCGCTGCGCATCCTGCTCGACGGCATCGACCGCCTCGGCCGGCTCGACGGCTGGATTGGCGGCGGCTGTCTGTTGATGCTGGCCCTGCTGATGCTGTGCGAGGTCGCAACGCGCTTCCTCTCGAACTTCCTGTCGTTTTTCCCGCCGTCGATCTCGATCGCCTGGGAATACTCGTCCTATCTGATGGCGGCGTCCTTCACTTTTGGCGCCGCGATGACGCTGCGTGGCGGCGGTCACATCCGAGTCGTCCTGCTGCTCAAGAACGCGCCGGCCTTGGTGCAGCGCGTACTCGAAGTCCTGTCGGCGGCTGCCGGCTTCGCTTTCATGGCGTTCCTGACCTCAGCGATGGCGAAGTTTGCCTTCGGTGCCTATGTGCGCGGCCAGGTCTCGACCTCGAGCGATACGCCGCTGTGGTTTCCACAAGCCGTCGTCACCTTCGGCATGCTGCTCTTGACGCTTCAGTTCCTGGCGCGCGCGATCCAGGCCGTGCTCGGCCTGCCGCTAGAGGATCACCGCATGAAGGCCTCGCCCGTAGAATGATCGCTCACGCGCCAGCCTCCGGACAGCGGATCCCATGACCATCGAAGTCGTTGCCCTTTTCGTGATCCTGTTCGCGTTGCTGGCGTGCGGCGTGTGGATCGGCCTGACGCTCGCGCTCACCGCGACGCTGCTGCTCGCGATGTTCCGCTCGATCCCGCTCGACAAGCTGCTGCCGCAATATGCCTGGAACATCCTGACCACGCAGGAGCTGCTGGCGCTGCCGCTGTTCATCCTGATGGGCGAGCTGTTGTTTCGTACCCGCTTGTCGCGTTCGCTGTTTCAGGGACTCGCGCCGTGGGCTGGGCTTTTGCCCGGTCGCCTGCTGCATGTGAACGTGATCGGCTGTACCATCTTCGCCGCGATCTCAGGCTCGTCGGCCGCGACCACGCAGGTGATCGGCCGCATGTCGCTCAACGAGCTGCTGCGCCGCGGCTATTCGCGCGACATCGCGATCGGCTCGCTCGCCGGCGCCGGCACGCTCGGCTTCCTGATCCCGCCGTCCAACATCATGATCATCTACGGCGTGCTCGGCGATGTCTCGATTTTGAAACTGTTCACCGCCGGCGTGCTGCCCGGCTTCTTGCTCGCCGCCACCTTCATGGCCTGGGTGATGCTGCACACGAGCCTCAACCGCAGCATGGTGCCGGAGACGGAAGCAAAGCTTTCGCAGGTGCCCTGGAGCGAGCGCTTTGCGGCGCTGAAGGATCTTGCGCCGGCCCTGTTCCTGATCGGCTGTGTGCTCGGCTCCATGTATGGCGGCCTCGCAACCCCGTCGGAAGCTGCGGCTGTCGGCGTCCTCGGCGCCGCGCTTGTCGCATGGGCGCAAGGAGCGATGTCGCGGCAGGTGATGCGGGACGTGCTGATCGGCTCGGTGGTCACCTGCTCGATGATTGCGCTGATCGTGCTCGGCGCCTCGATCCTCGGCAACGCGGCTGCCTTCCTCGGCATCCCACAGGCGATTGCCGCCTTCGTGAAGGGCTTGGGCCTGTCGCCCTTCATGCTGATCGTGGTGCTGGTCGTCTTCTATCTCGTTCTCGGCTGCTTCCTCGACGGCTTCTCGATGATCGTGATGACGCTGCCGATCGTGCTGCCGATCGTGAAGGCGGCGGGCTTCGATGAGATCTGGTTCGGCGTCTTCCTGGTGCTGGCCGTCGAGATGGCGCAGATCACCCCGCCGGTCGGCTTCAACCTGTTCGTGATCCAGGGCCTGACCGAAGATGGTCTCGGCTACATCGCCCGCGTGACGATGCCGTATCTGATGATCATGATCGGCTTCGTGCTGCTGCTGACGCTGTGGCCCGGCATTGTCACGCTGCTGCCGCGGGTGCTCTACGGATAGATCGTGCCGTCCCGGCCGGTGCCGGGACGGCATTGCGACGCCTCAGGCTTACGCCGCGGCCTTCTTCCGCGCGAGCTCGGCCTTGTACAGCTCGAACTCCTCCGCGATCGCGCGTGCGATCGACGGCCGCTGGCGCAGGCGCTCGTAATAGGCCTTCAGGTTCGGCCATTTCGCGAGCTCGATCGGCGGCGTCGCCATGGTCCAGTTGATCACCGTGACGAGATAGGCATCAGCGACACTGAAATGGTCGAGCAGGAATTCACGTCCCTTGAGATGATTGTCGAGATAGTCGAGCCGCGACAGGTTCTTCTCCAGCGCATAGGCCTTGGCCTCCTGCGGCGCCTTGCGGTCGAGCAAGGGGACGAACAAGGCCTTGTGTAGCTCGGTGCCGACAAAGCAGAGCCATTGATGCAGCCGCGTGCGCTCGATACCGGCGGCGGCGGCGAGGCCGGATTGCGGAAAACGATCGGCGACATATTGCAGGATCGCGGCGTTCTCGGTCAGCACCACGCCCTCGTCGGTGCGCAGAGTGGGCACGAGGCCAATCGGGTTCACGGTGCGGAAGTCGGAGCCGTCGTTCAGCACTGTCTTGGTCGGCGGATCGACTTCGAGATAGCTCGCTTCGGCGCCAGCTTCGTACAGCGCGACGCGGGTCGCCATCGAGCAGGCGAGCGGCGAGAAATAGAGATCCATCTGTAGCCTCCTGGGGCAATTCGTTCTGGGGTGTCGCTCAACCTGGCCAGATTGATTTTTATACTGTCTTGCATAATATAAGACCGGTCAAGGATTATCTTGCGAAATGGTACAAAAATCGAAGCCGCCGGTTGCTGCCAGCGGACCCAAGCGCCGCGGCCGGCCGCGTGCCTATGAGCCCGGCGTCGCGCTTGGCAGGGCGCTCGACCTGTTCCGCAAGCAGGGCTTTGCCGCGACCTCGCTGGACGATCTCAGCGAAGCCACCGGCATGAACCGGCCGAGCCTCTATGGGGCGTTCGGCGACAAGCGCGAGCTCTACATCAAGAGCTACCAGCGCTACCGGGAGGAAGCGCGCGCGTCGATGGCGGAGATCTTTCGCCAGGAGATGCCGGTGCGCCAGCGCCTGGAGCACATCTTCGCGTCCGCGCTAAACATTTATCTTTCGGGCGACACTGGTCCGCGAGGCTGCTTCACGGTGGTGACTGCGGCATCCGAGGCAGTGAGTGATCCCGAGATCCGCGCCATGGTGCTCGACGGTCTCACCGAGCTCGACAAGGCCTTTGCCAGTTGCTTCCGCCGCGCCAAGGAGAAGGGCGAACTGCCTGATAGCGCCGAGCCGGCGGTGCTGGCGCAGGTCGCATCCGCGACCGTGCACACGATCGCCATCCGCTCCCGCGCCCACGTTCCGCGCAAGGAGCTGGAGGCGATCGTCAGCGGCGCGATCGACCTGATGGTGGGGATCGGGGTCAAAAACTGAGCCGTCCGGTGCAGGCCGGGACGACATCGAGGGTGAGGCGCGGTCGTGCGTCTTGCCAAACCGGACGGAGCGCTAATACCCTCTCGCCCGATTCACCACGTTCTCCAGCACGCCGCCCGCTTCGAACCGCGCAATCTGCTCGGCGACGTAGGCCGAGATCGCATCCGCGTCAGTGTCGGCCGCATTGTGCGGCGTCAGCAGCACCTTGGGGTGGGCCCAGAACCGGCTATCCGCTGGCTGCGGCTCCTGGACGAAAACGTCGAGCGAGGCGGCGCCCAGCGTGCCGTCATCGAGGCAGGCCAGGATGTCGGCTTCGTTCTGCAAGCCGCCGCGGCCGGCGTTGATCAGCACCGGCGCGCCGAGCGGGCTCTTACGGTTGAGCTTTGTGAAGACGTCGCGGTTGAGGATGCCGTGCGTGTCAGGCGTCAGCGGCAGCAGGCAGACCAGGATGTCGGTCGTGCGCAGGAACGCGTCCATTCCGGCTGCGCCGTGGAAGCATTCCACGCCCTCGATCGCGCGCGGGCTGCGGCTCCAGCCGGTGACGCGGAAGCCGAGCCGGCGCAGCACGGCGGCCGCATCACTGCCCAGCGTGCCGAGCCCCATGATGCTCACTGTGACCGCGCTTGCAGGCCATTGATAAGTCGGCTCCCAGCGCTTCTCGCGCTGGCACTGGCGCAAATAGAGCTCCTGGCGATGGTGCATCAGCACATGTAGCACGACATATTCAGTCATGCGGTTGGTCAGGTCGGGCACTGCGACGCGCACCAGCGGCACATCGGGCAGGCTCCTGTCGGCCATCAGCGCGTCCACGCCGGCGCCCAGATTGAAGATCGCACGCAGATTGGGGAAGGCACCGAGATCGCCCGGCACCGGTTTCCACACGGCGGCATAGTGCACCTCGGCCGGATCGAGCCCCGCATCAGGCAGCAGCACCACGCGACGGCCGCCGCAGACCGTCTCGAACCGGGCCTTCCAGCGCTCCGGCAGCCAGTTCTGCTGCGTGCTGTTGACCAGGACGGCCAGTGTGCCCAGGGTCATTCGAAGTGCCTCGTCGAGTTCCGCTTGAGAAGGCCCTCCTTGGCACGATCTACCGGATTTTTCTTGCAAATTTTTTCCGCAGCCCTGTCGGGGCGAGGCATATTGGCGCGTCTTTAGAACAGACGAGGGAAGTGTCGCCTATGCTTTATGCCATTCTTTGCTACCACGATGAGGACTTCGTCGGCTCCTGGAGCAAGGACCAGGACGAGGCCGTGATGAAGAAGCTCGCCGTGGTGCAGGAGAAGCTCACCAAACAGGGCCGGCTCGGGCCGGTGGCGCGGCTGTTGCCGACCACCGCGGCGGCGACGCTGCGCAAGGAAGACCCGCCGCTGGTGCTCGACGGCCCCTATGCGGAGACCAAGGAGCAACTCCTCGGCTTCTACATCGTCGACTGCAAGAACCTCGACGACGCGCTCGACGTCGCCCGCGATCTCGGCGCTGCCAATCCCGGCGGCGCCTATGAGGTGCGTCCCGTCGGCGTGTTCAGGCCCGGAGGGAATCTGACGTGAGCGAGGCCGACACCGCCTGGATCGAGACTGCGCTGACCTCGGCGCGCCCTCAGGCGGTCGGGGCGCTGCTGCGCTATTTCCGCGATCTCGACACCGCCGAAGAGGCCTTTCAGAACGCCTGCTTGCGCGCGCTGAAAACTTGGCCGCAGAATGGCCCGCCGCGCGATCCCGCGGCCTGGCTGATCATGGTCGGCCGCAACGTCGCGATCGACGAGGTCCGCCGCGCCCGCAAGCAGCAACCGCTGCCGGACGACGACCAAGCGATCTCCGATCTCGACGACGCCGAGGGCGCGCTCGCGGAGCGGCTCGACGGCTCGCACTACCGCGACGATATTTTGCGGCTGATGTTCATCTGCTGCCATCCGCAACTGCCGGCGACGCAGCAGATCGCGCTGGCGCTGCGCATCGTCTGCGGCCTCACCGTGAAGCAGATCGCGCGCGCCTTTCTGGTTTCGGAGGCCGCGATGGAGCAGCGCATCACCCGCGCCAAGGCAAAGGTCGCCGACGCCGGCGTACCCTTCGAAGCGCCCGGCGCGGTCGAGCGTTCCGAGCGGCTCGCCAGCGTCGCGGCGATGATCTACCTGATCTTCAACGAGGGCTATTCGGCGAGCGGCGATACCGCGGAGCTCCGCAAGCCGCTGTGCGAAGAGGCGATCCGGCTGGCGCGGCTGCTGCTGCGGCTGTTTCAGAGCGAGCCGGAGATCATGGGCCTGACGGCGCTGATCCTGTTGCAGCACGCGCGCAGCGCCGCCCGCTTTGCCGCGGATGGGTCGCTGATCCTGCTGGAGGACCAGGACCGTTCGCTCTGGAACGGCACCATGATCGCGGAGGGCCTTGCCCTGATTGACAAGGCGATGCGTCACCGCCACAGCGGGCCCTACCAGATCCAGGCCGCGATCGCCGCGCTGCATGCGCGGGCATCGACGCCAGAGGAGACCGACTGGGCGCAGATCGACCTGCTCTACGGCGCGCTCGAAGTGCTGCAGCCCTCGCCGGTGGTGACGCTCAACCGCGCCGTCGCGGTCTCCAAGGTGCGCGGACCTCAGGCCGCGCTGGACCTGATCGAGCCGCTGGCGCCGAAGCTTGCCAACTACTTCCATTTCTACGGCGTGCGCGGTGCCTTCCTGATGCAGCTCGGCCGCAACGACGAGGCCCGCATCGCCTTCGACCGCGCCATCGCGCTCGCCAACACCTCAGCGGAAGCCGCCCACATCCGCATGCATCTGGATCGCCTGATCCGGGACAGCCAGCCGAAGCCGAAGGAAAGCGCCAAGGCGAAATAGGGCGCAAACCGTCGCGGTCGTCATGTCCCGGCTTGTCCCGGGCAGCCCAGTCTTGCCATCGGCGAAGAACGTCGATGGCCGGGGCAACGCCCGGCCACGACGTGGGGTGGGCAGCGTGCCAAAAATTTCGTTTCAATCTTGTCGGCCGGGGCCTCGCTCGTTCGTCCTATGCGTGTGTCCCGGGAGCCCATCCATGCTGAAAGCCATTGCCGTCATCGCAATCGTCCTCGCGGCCGGAATTGCGGCCGTGCTGGTCTTTGCCGTGACGAAACCCGACACATTCCGTGTCGAGCGCACTCTCGCCGTGAAAGCGCCGGCCGACGCGATCTATCCGCAGGTGGCCGATTTCCACCGCTGGACCGCCTGGTCGCCCTACGAGAGCCGCGATCCCGCCATGAGGCGGACCTTCGGCGGAGCCGCGGAAGGTAAGGGCGCGAGCTATGCCTGGGACGGGAACAACAATGTCGGCGCCGGCCACATGGAGATCCTCGAGGCGAACGCGCCTTTGAGGCTCCGCATCAAGCTTGATTTCGAGCGCCCGCTCGAAGGCCATAACAGCGCCGAGTTCACCTTTGTGCCGCAAGGTGATGCCACACTGATCACGTGGGCGATGTATGGTCCGGCCCCGTTCCTGTCCAAGCTGATGCAGGTGTTCATCAACATGGACAGCATGATCGGCAAGGATTTTGAGGCCGGCCTCGCCAGCCTGAAGAAGCTCACTGAGAAGCAATAAGTCTCACAGGAAGCGAAGAGGAGAGAAACGATGCTCAATCCCTATCTGTTCTATCAGGACACCTGCGAAGCTGCGTTCAACTATTACGTCAAGGTTCTCGGCGGCAAGATCGATGCCATGATGCGCGCCTCGGACGCGCCGCCGGAGGTGCCCGCCTCGCCCGGGCGCGAGAAGATGATCATGCATGCGCGAATGTCGCTGCCCGACGGCAGCGTATTGATGGCCTCCGACGCGCCGCCCGAGCATTTTCAAAAGCCACAGGGCTTTTCGATCTCGCTCACGGTCAAGGACCCCGCGGACGGCGAGCGCAAGTTCAACGCGCTCGCCGACGGCGGCAGCGTCACCATGCCCTACAGCAAGACGTTCTGGGCCAAGGGTTTTGGCATGTGCGTCGATAAGTTCGGCATTCCCTGGATGGTGAACTGCCCGGCGGAAGGAATGTGACGGGCGCGATCGCCCACATGGTCGATTGAATGTGATCCCCTCTCTCCAAAGCCGCGGGAGAGGGGACACATAATGGATCGTACGGAGCGTGGAGCCGCTCCGTCAGGCGCGGATCGGCCGTTCATCCTCTCATCGGATTGATCCGGTCACGTCCGCGCCCGGCGGCGACGCTTGCACTCAGCGAGGGCAAATCACGAGCTTCGTGCCGAGCTGCCTGTTATTGTCCGCTTCGATCTCGTCATGGACCGCCCACCACGCCTCGGAGTATGGCCGCAGGGTGCCGAGCACGCGTTCCCGCTCCCGATTGGGATCATTTGCCGCGGGGACGGGATTCGTTGCGTGCCGTTTCGCGATTTGAGGGCGGTTCGGGCGTTGTTGGGGTCTTGGCCGAGGCTATCCCACGCGATCGGGCGACGCTCCTGCGCCGGTGCGACTGCGCATCCGGGAAAACTTGCATCGCGTCGGTCAAATGGAACTTAAGGCAAACCAGTGGGCCGGCATGGCCGAGGAATGAATTGGCGATTCGCATCACTTTGCGCGAGCAGTGCGGCCGCTTCGTGAAACGATGCGGACTGCATCGCACAACAATTGACGCAATATTGGGCTGTGCTCTGCACGTCAGAATCGTTATTTGTGAGTCATAAAATCTACAAACTGGGATGGACGTCACTTGGAAGGGGAGCGACCGATGGCGGCGGCGCTACAGATCAATTTTGCTCTTTGGGGGATGCTCATCTGCGTCAGCATGAAGCTGGTGCCGGTGATTCAGACTCTCTTTTGAAGCTAGCCAGCGCGTGATGGCGAACAACCCCGGTGCGCACATAACGTGCGAGCACAGGGAACCCGCCCTATGGCCTCGGACCAGCCAAGCCAAGGGCCATTGGAGCGGCGGCTGGCAAATTGGTCAGCGGCAGCGCGGGTAGATCGCGGCGAGATCACGCCCCTTGAGCAAGAGCAGCCGCGAAGTGAGGCCGCCACGGCGGCTGATCCAGTCGCGCACCGGGCCGGGATAGGCCGCAAGCACCGCGACCGATGCCTCCGGCTCGGCATAGATGTGCCCGCGCCGGTCGATCGAACGTGCGGCATGGAAGCCGAGCACCGCCCGCTTGGTGACACAGATGCGCTCGCCTGGCACGATGCTCAGCACCAGGGTGCAGGCGGACAGGCAAGGACCATCGATCACCACGCGCTCGCCGCTCTCGCGCACCTGCTCGAACAGGTCGAGGAACGGCCCGACCTGTCCGCCCGGCGATTGGATGATGCGGATCTCCGCGGCCGCGGGCGCAGAGGCGAGCAGAGCTGTCGCGAGCAGCCAGGTTTTGAAGGTGACGCGTCGCATGGCACTCTCCGAACTCTCGACATCAAGGTGGGCAAAGCCACCGGTCGCGCGAATGCGCGCCCGATGACAGGCTCCGCGTGCCAGCATTGGCACCGCTGGTCCGGAACGAGGGTGGGCACGGCGCGTGTGCGCCTTTGCCCACCTTACCCGTGCCTACCCGTTGCGCCGCTGGCCGCGCAGTGTCGGCAGGCCGATACCCGCCGCATCGAAGCCGCCATCAACGGCTAAAATTTGGCCAGTGATGTAGCTCGCATTTGCCGAGCACAGGAAGTAGATCGCGT
Source organism: Bradyrhizobium sp. 160 (assembly GCF_023073735.1). Lineage (NCBI taxonomy): Bacteria > Pseudomonadati > Pseudomonadota > Alphaproteobacteria > Hyphomicrobiales > Nitrobacteraceae > Bradyrhizobium > Bradyrhizobium sp. 160. The sequence continues at coordinate 321,267 of NZ_JADPKD010000067.1, read as the reverse complement.
CCGCGAGCTCCTGTTCCAGGCCGTAACGGTTGAGCGGAATGGCGTCGTGATAGTCGGCGCGGATCTCCTTGGTGTGCACCTGCTTCGCCATCGCGGTGTCGACAGGCCCCGGAGCGACCGCGTTGACGCGGATATTGAGGGAGGCGAGCTCGACCGCGAGCTGCTTGGTGAGGTGCGCCAGCCCCGCCTTGCTGGTGCCGTAGGCCGAGCGCAGCGTCGAGGCGCGCACCGCCGAGATCGAGGTGATGTTGACGATGGCGCCGCCAATGCCGTCGCGCATCAAGGGCACCGCTGCCTTGGTGCAGAGGAACGGGCCGGTGAGGTTGACTTCGAGCACGCGGCGCCAGTCAGCCTCCGACGTCTCCATCAGCGGCGCGAACACCGCGATGCCGGCATTGTTGACGAGCGCATCCAGCCGGCCGAATTGCCGTTCGAGCGCGGTCATTGCAGTGGCAACCGCAGCCTTGTCTGAGACATCGCAGGTGAGCGCCAGCGTCGCCTCGCTCTGGCCGATCTCGGCGACCGCGCGGCCGAGCAGTTCGCTCTCGACGTCGAGCAACGCCACGCGCCAGCCCTCGGCGAGGAACTTCTTCGCGGTCGCAAGCCCGATGCCGCGCGCAGCTCCGGTGACGAGGGCGACTTTTTGTGGGGCTTGCGGCATTGGTGATCTGTCCCTGTCGGAAACGTAAGCCGCGCGGCGGCCAACGCATTTTACTTTGCTTTCGTTCCGACAAGAAGGGCAACCGAAAGTCAATCCCCGTCACATCGCGGTTGCCGGGGGGAGGGGGGATCGCTAGGTGCCGCTGATGCCGCGCCTGGCCTCGGGTTCGCCGGCATCAGGTCTCGTCAAGTTTCCCCGCGTGGCGGATCGAGGCTTCGCAAGGTCGAGTTCATCACGTCGGAAACGGGGGCTCGGCCGCATCGACAGCCGTTTTCGCCGAAGCCGCGGCGACTGGCTTCCAGATCGACCAAATTATCTCCAGGTCGGTGTCGGCTCGAGGAGATTGCATTCGTCTTACTTGGGAGCAGGGGCCGGACCGGCCCCCTTCCATGCATATCACGGAGCACGTCCATGCGTTTCATGGTGATCGTCAAGGCAAACCAGGATACCGAGGCCGGCAAGATGCCGAGCACGGAGATGCTGGCGGCCATGGGCAGGTTCAACGAGGAAATGGCCAAGGCCGGCGTGATCGAGGCCGGCGAGGGCCTGCATCCGACGGTGAAGGGCGCCCGGCTCAGATATTCAGCGCGGTCGGAGGCAAGCGTCACCCGCGGTCCGTTCGATCTCTCCCCCGATCTGATCGCCGGCTTCTGGCTGATCAAGACTGCATCGCTCGACGAGGCCATCGCCTGGATGAAGCGTGCGCCGTTCGACTCCGGCTCCGAGATCGAGATCCGCCAAGTGTTTTCGGCCGACGACTTTGGCGAAGCCTTCACCCCCGAACTGCGCGAGCAGGAAGAGCGCACGCGCGCCCATGCGGCGAAGAAATAGCTCTCCGCCGCCGTCATTCCGGGGCGCGGATAGCGCCAGCCGGATCCATCGGCGGCAGCAATAGCGATGAATGGACTCCGGGGCTCGTGACTTCGTCGCGCCCCGGAAGTGACAGCGAATAACGAGGAACTCCCATGCGATTTATGATGCTCATGATCCCACTCGGTTACGAGAGCGCACCGCCGGACGTGCAGCTCGATCCAGAACGCGTTGCCGCGATGATGCGCTACAACGAGGCGCTGAAGGATGCCGGCGTGCTGATCACGCTCGACGGCCTGCATCCGCCCTCGATGGGCGCACGGGTCTCGTTTGCGACCGGCGTGCCTGTCGTGACCGACGGGCCTTTCACTGAGGCCAAGGAGGTCCTGGGTGGTTACTGGATGATCGAGGTCGCCTCGCGCGAGGACGCGATCGCATGGGCCAAGAAGTGTCCGGCCTCGCCGAACGAAATCATTGAGATCCGGCAGGTGCAGGAGATGAGCGACTTTCCGCCCGACGTGCAGCACGCCGCCGCCGGATTCGACGAGCTGAAGAAGTAGCCACAGCGGTCGCGATGAATCGCGGCTAGCGTCAATCGATCAACAAGGAGAGAACCGATGAGCACCGAACAGAAATTTCTCGCCGTCTATCTCGGCAGCATGACGGGTGCGAAAATGGCGGCCTGGCGCGCGCTGCCCGAGGCCGAACGGAAAGCAAGGGAGCAGGAGGGCATGGCCGCCTGGCACGGCTGGGTCGAGAAGCACCAAGCCGTCATCGTCGAGATGGGCGGCCCGCTCGGGAAGACCCGCAGGATCGACGCAAGCGGCATCACCGAGGTCAGCAATGCCCTGACCGGCTTCACGGTCGTGCGGGCTGCCTCGCAAGAGGAAGCAGCCAGGCTGTTCGAGAACCATCCGCATTTTGCGATCTTCCCGGGCGAGGCGATCGAAGTCATGCCCGTGCTGCCCATTCCGCAGATGTAGCTTCGGTCGAACTCCTTTCCGGGCCGATACTGACGCATCGGCCCGGCCTGACGTGAAAATACGGGTTAATGACGCCTCATCGCCGCTAGTGACCTTCACGTCCGCCTCATGTAAAAGTCGTTCACATGAGCTGGCGCAAGGAGCAACGCCGCGCCGAGCGCGGCTATCACCACGGCAATCTGAAGGAGGCCCTGTTGCAGGCCGCTCTCGGGCTGATTGCCGAGAAGGGCGCGGCCGGCTTCACCTTTGCCGATGCTGCGCGCATGGCCGGGGTCAGCGCGGCGGCGCCCTATCGGCATTTTCGTGACCGCGACGAGCTGTTGTCCTCGATTGCCCAGCGCGGCTTCGAGCAGTTCGAGGCGCGCCTGACTTCGGCCTGGGACGATGGGCGTCCCGACACGGTCACCGCGTTCGAGCGCGTCGGCAAGGCCTATCTCGCCTTCGCCCGCGAGGAGCCCGCTTTCTATAACGCGATGTTCGAATCCGGCCTGCCGGTCGATGCCAATCCGGCGCTTCAGGCCGCCAGCGAGCGCGCCTTCAACATCATTCGCGCCGCCGCGGAGCGGCTCGCCGCATTGGCGCCTCCCGGCACGCCGCGGCCGCCGGCGATGATGATGGCGCTGCACATCTGGTCCATGGCGCATGGCGTGGCCTCCTTGTTTTCCCGCGGCGATGCCGCGCGACGAAAACTGCCGATGTCGCCGGATGAACTGCTCGAAGCCGAGGTGCTGATCTATTTGCGTGGTCTCGGCTTCCCGACGGATCGCCGCCCGCAGAAGAGCGCCGAGCCGCCGCCAGTGCCACCGGAGGCGTCCTCCGGTTCAGGCGTGCCGCCCGGCGGCCCCTGGGGCAAGCCGAAATAAAATTGCGCAAATAATTCGGCGACCCTGTCTGGCGGCTGGCTTGACAAAATCGCGGGATGGTCTAGCTATGTAAATGTTATTTACATTCACAACGGCGCTGATGCCGTCATGGAGATGGAAATGGCCTACACCGCTGATGTCAATCGATGGCGCGGCCCCTCGGACCAATACCAACAGTACCAGCGTCCTCACATGCTGGAGACGCCCTGGCATCCCGGCTGGATCGCCGTGACCATTCTCGGCTTCATCATCTGGTGGCCGATCGGACTTGCCCTTCTCTTTTTCACACTCGGGAGCAGAAGAATGTCGTGCTGGAGCCACCAGGATCGCTGGCAGAACAAGATGGAGAAGATGCAGTACAGGATGGACCGCATGCGCGATCGCATGGAGCGCCGTGGCTTCGGCTTTGGCTTCGGCCCGCCGTCATCCGGCAACCGCGCCTTCGATGAATATCGCGCCGAGACGCTGCAGCGGCTCGAGGAAGAGCAGCGCGAGTTCAAGGATTTCCTGACCCGGCTGCGTCACGCCAAGGACAAGGAGGAGTTCGACCAGTTCATGGCGCAGCACAAGACCCGTCCGACCCCGCCGCCGACCGACCAGCAGCAGGGTTGACACCTCTCAAAGCCTTCAGGCGCATGCCCCCAAAGTCCTGATGGCCCCGAGCCGCCCGCCTGCGCAACCCGCAGGCGGGCGGTTTGGTTTTCGGGGAAGGCGGCGGTCAGCCGCGACGTTCAGGTCGTGATCGCGAGCTGCGCGCGGACCGACGCCAGGAAGTGTTCGTAGGCGTGGTCCACGATTTCGTTGAGCGATCGTGTTCGCGCGAACATCGCCTTGGCCTCGGCGAGAAACTCGTCCCGGCTCGGGATCTTCGGCAGATGCAGATGCGTCAGCGCATCGACGCCTTCGTGCGCGCGGTTGAGGATGTCGTGCAGCGTCGGCAGTTGCAGCTGGGCGAGGTCTGCCCGGCGCCGCGCCGACGAAATCGCATGGGCCAAGGTCTGCGCATCGAACCGTCCGGCAAGTTCGCGGGCCGCCCGATTGATGACCCGCGCGCCGAGCGGCTGCTCGTTGCGCAGCACCTGTTCGGGCGGCGCCTTCATGTTCCAGACGACGCCGATCCACGACAAGACCTTCAGGATGTAATAGGTCACGTCGATCTCCCACCAGCGAAAGCCCTGTCGCACGCTGCTCTGGTAGGCGTGGTGATTGTTGTGCCAGCCCTCACCCAGGGTGAACAACGCCAGCAGCCAGTTGTTGCGGGAATCATCACCCGTCACGTACCGCTTGCGTCCATGCACATGGGCGAGGGAATTGATGCAGAAGGTCGCGTGATAGACCAGCACCGTGCTCCAGAGGAAGCCGACGACCAGACCTGACCAGCCCGCCACCAGGAAGCAGAGCGCTGCAAGCACAAAGGCCGGCAACAGCTCGAGCCGATGCAGCCACATCAGCTCCGGATAAGCGGCGAAATCGGCGATCTTCACGAGGTCGGTCGAGTCGTGCTGCCGCGAAAAAATCCAGCCGAGATGGCTGTAGAGGAAGCCGCGGTGACGCGGCGAATGCACGTCGGTTTCGGTATCGGAATGCAGGTGATGGTGCCGATGCTTGGCCGCCCACCACAACACGCTCTTCTGCGCGCTGCTCTGCGCGAGGCAGGCCAGGATGAACTGAAACACTCGGCCGGTCGCAAATGCCCGATGTGAGAAGTAGCGGTGGTAGCCGGCTCCGATCGCAAACATCCGCACGCAATAGAGTGAGACGCAGATCACGACGGCCTGCCAATCGATGCCTGACCAGATCGCTGCAACGCAGCCGAGATGGACCAGCAGAAACGGCAGGGCGGAGGGATACATGATGTCGTCATGCTGGTCGTCGGCGGCGGTGTTGGGCGACATGTTTTCAGAGTGACCTTGAACGAAGAGGATGCGTTTCGCTCCGGCGCGGCCAAAGTCGGCCGCCCGTGAAAAACCCCGCTGATGGCGTGCCACCGCGGGGTCGCGAACGAGATGCTTTGCCGGTACATTCGGCCAAACCGGTCGGCCGAAGCTCGACGAACATATGGTCCTGAATGCCTGCTATGCAAGCACGTAGTCTCACGGAAACGGCACCGAGCGCACGCCAGGTCGAGCGCAGCGGCCGATCACCGAGGATTTCGACCATGCCACCGGCATGATGATCGGCGCCGAGGTGGTGATCGGCGGAGGTCACAAGCCTTTCAGAACATCAGCATCGGCACCGCGTCAGGCGGCCCGCCGGTGGTTCTCGCCGCCACGATCCGGCGTGACCGGCTCCGAACTGGTCTGGCCTGGCGCGTCCAGCACCGCGACGTGATGCCGATACACCATCTCCCAGCCCTTCCATCCCGTGAACAGGAGGATGCCGACGACGATGAGCGACAGCACCACGCCCCACGGCTTGACCGCAGCTTCAGTGCCTTGCGCGTAGCGGAGATAGAAGTTCACCAGCGCCAGCACGACCGCTGCGAGATTGCCGACCATATGGTACCAGGCATCATTCAGGCGGCGGATCCGGGGCTCGCTGAAGAAGTCCGTAAAGCCGGCCGCAGCAGCAACGAGCGCCATGACAATGCCGGCGCCGATCAGCCAGATCGCGGCGCGCGCCCAGAAAGCATCGCCGGTTCCGATGAACGCCAGATCGGCGACGGGCGCGCCGACCAGGAACGCGACGGGGAATGGAATCAGCATCGGGTGCAGAGGGTGGTCGCCGACCGCGGCGGTCGTTTTGGGGTTGATGCTCATGGAATACCTCGCCAAAAATGAATTTCCAGGACAACTTTTCCGGGCGAGGGCTGGTTCCTGCAGGCGCTGGACGGCGCTCTGCATGCTGTCTGCAGGTATGAAGCGGAACTCCCGTGCCCGACGCAGCGGACCCGCCTGCCTCCCATCCCCCTGCGCTGCCTGCCTTTCCCGGAGCCAAATTCGCTGCCGGTAACCCGCCATTAACCAACGCCGGGCTCTGGTAATTGCGGACAGTCGCGCCCGAAGCCGTGTCGAGGCCCATAGTTTTGACATCTTGGCGGGGAATGCAGGCGACCGGCTTTGGATGAGCCTTTGGACGAGCCCTGCACCCCAAAAAGACAAGGCTTTTGAGCGGGCTTGCCAGCCGCGCCGGTTCTAGCGCGGCTGTTGGGGAACACCGGCAGCCATTTGCTGGCCGAAGGATGTTGGGTAACGACCGCCTTGAGAGGATACTGCTTATGAATCCGGCCGACGTGGCTCAGTCAGCCCTTCCGGTTGCTGCCTCCGCCGACGTGTCGCTGATTGCGCTGTTCTGGCAGGCTCACTGGATCGTGAAAGCGGTGATGCTGGGACTTCTGTCCTGTTCGGTCTGGGTCTGGGCAATCGCCATCGACAAGATCTTTCTTTACGCGCGCACGCGGCGCTCGATGGACCGATTTGAGCAGGCCTTCTGGTCCGGCGAATCGATCGAGGAACTCTATCGCACGCTCTCGGCCAAGCCGACCCATTCCATGGCGGCCTGTTTCGTCGCGGCGATGCGCGAATGGAAGCGTTCCTTCGAGAGCCCTGCCCGCTCGGTCGCGGGCCTCCAGATGCGCATCGACAAGGTGATGAACGTGTCGATCGCGCGCGAGGTGGAGCGGCTGGAACGCCGACTCCTGGTGCTCGCGACCGTCGGCTCCGCCGGCCCCTTCGTCGGCCTGTTCGGCACCGTCTGGGGCATCATGTCGAGCTTCCAGTCGATCGCGGCGTCGAAAAATACCTCTCTGGCGGTGGTGGCCCCCGGTATCGCGGAGGCGCTGTTTGCGACCGCCGTCGGCCTTATCGCCGCCATTCCTGCCACTATTTTCTACAATAAGTTCACCTCCGAGGTGAACCGGCAGGCCCAGCGGCTCGAGGGCTTCGCGGATGAATTTTCCGCCATCCTGTCGCGTCAGATCGACGAGCGGGGCTGACCGACGGCATGTATAGTGTGAAGGGCAAATTGGGCACCAGATCATGGGCATGAACGTCGCGAGTTCGTCCGGAGGCGGCGGGCGCCGCAGCCGGCGCAAGCCGGTCATGGCCGAGATCAACGTCACTCCCATGGTCGACGTCATGCTGGTGCTGCTCATCATCTTCATGGTGTCGGCACCACTGCTCACCGTCGGCGTGCCGCTCGATCTGCCGCAGACCCAGGCGAAAAGCCTCGAGCAGAACGACCAGAAGCCGATCCAGATGTCGGTCGACATCAAGGGCAAGGTGTTCATCAACGACGCGGAGATCGCGATCAACGAGCTGGTGCCGAAGCTCAAGGCGATCACGGACGCCCGCGGCGGGCTCGAGGAACGCATCTATCTGCGCGCCGACAAGAAGGCCGATTACGGAACGGTTGCCAGGGTGATGGGCCTGTTGTCCGGCGCGGGCTTCAAGAAGCTGGCGCTCGTCACGGAAGCGGATCAGGGGTAGGCCGTGAAGGTGAAGGTCGACAAGACACTCGTTGCGTCGATTGCTCTCCACGTCCTCGTGCTGGGATGGGGGCTCGTCACCTTTAGCAGCAAGGCCTATGTGGCGCCGGAAGAGTCGCTTCCGATCGACATCATCTCCTCGGATCAGCTCGCGAAGATGATGGCGGGGCAGAAGACCGGCGACAAGGACAAGCCGAAGCCGAAGGTGGAGAAGATCGCAGAGCCCAAGCCCGAGGAAGACGCTGTCGGCAAGATCACCGAGAAGAAAGAGCTGATCAAGACCAACTCGACGCCCGAGCCGCCGCCAAAACCCGTCGAGAAGCCGGTCGAAAAGAAGCCCGAGCCGCCGAAGCCGGTCGCCGAGGCGAAGCCGAAGGAAGAGCCGAAGCCGCAGGAAAAGAAGCCTGATCCGGCCAAGGAAGATCCGATCGCCGAGCTCCAGAAGAAGTTGGAGACCAAGAAGCCGCCGCCAAAGCCGGTTGAGCAAAAGGTCGCGGCGGTGCAGCCGCAGCAGCAGCCCAAGCCCAAGGAGCGCACCTTCGATCCCGCGCAGATCCAGCGCGACCTCGACAAGCGCGCGGCGACCCGGCACGAACTCGCCGGCGCGGCGCTGAACGCATCGGCCTCGCTGGGATCGGCGACCGGGACCGCCGCCAACAACGTCGCGACCTGGCGTGGTGCATTCCAGGGCGCGGTCAAGCGCTGCTTCACGCCCACCTATAACGGGCAGGACGCCGATCAGTATGAAGCCGACATCGACATTCCCATGAAGATCGACGGATCGCTGGCATCAGAGCCCATCGTCGTCGCGGTGAGGGGACCGTCGCGGTCGATCGCCCAGGCGGTGGCGGAGAGCGCCAAGCGCGCCATCGTGCAGTGTCAGGTCTACTCCTTCATGCCGAAGCAGCAGTACGAGAGCTGGAAGCTCATTCCCATGACTTTCGGCCTGAAAGATATGTTGTGACATCCAAACAAAAGATTTTTGCAATGAATGACGTCCGATCGATCAACCGCCGCCGCTTCATGACCCTGACGGGATCGACGCTCGCGATGCTCGGGGGCGGCCCGGCCTTCGCGCAGGGCCAGGAGCCCCGCCTTCGCATCGATCCCACGGCATTCCAGCCGATCCCGATCGCGATCACCAACTTCGTGCCGGGCTCGCCCGCCGACGGCGACGTCGGCAACGGCGTCACGCAGGTGATCACCAACAATTTGAAGCGCTCGGGCCTGTTCGCGCCGATCGATCAGGCCGCCTTCATCGAGCGCATCAGCAACATCGACGTCGCGCCGCAATTCCAGAACTGGAAAACCATCAACGCGCAGGCCCTCGTCACCGGCCGCATGACGCGGCAGCCGGACGGCCGCCTCAAGGCCGAATTCCGCCTGTGGGACGTGATCTCCGGCCAGCAGCTCGCCGGCCAGCAATATTTCACCTCGCCGGAGTATTGGCGCCGCATCGCCCACATCATCTCCGATCAGATCTACGAGCGGATGACCGGCGAGAAGGGCTATTTCGACAGCCGCGTGGTGTTCGTGGACGAAACCGGGCCGAAGGAGCGCCGCGTCAAGCGACTTGCGATGATGGATCAGGACGGCGCCAATGTTCGCTACCTGACGCGCGGCTCCGACCTCGTGCTGACGCCGCGCTTCTCGCCCAACTCGCAAGAGATCACCTATATGGAGTTCGGCCAGGGCGATCCGAAGGTGTATCTCTTCAACATCGAGACCGGCCAGCGCGAGATCGTCGGCAATTTCCCCGGCATGACCTTTGCGCCGCGCTTCTCGCCAGACGGCCAGCGCGTCATCATGAGCCTGCAGCAGGGCGGCAATTCCAACCTGTTCGTGATGGATCTGCGCTCGCGCTCGACCACGCGCCTCACCGACACGCCGGCGATCGACACTTCTCCTTCTTATTCTCCAGATGGCACCCGCATCTGCTTCGAGTCCGATCGCGGCGGCAGGTCGCAGATCTATGTGATGGCGGCGGGCGGGGGGCAGGCGCAGCGTATCTCCTTCTCCAAGGACGACACCAACGCCAGCTATTCGACACCCGTGTGGTCGCCGAAGGGCGATTACATCGCCTTCACGAGGCAAGGCGGCGGGCAGTTCGCGATTGGCGTCATGAAGCCGGACGGCTCCGGCGAGCGGCTGCTCACCTCCGGCTTCCACAACGAAGGCCCGACCTTCTCGCCGAACGGCCGCGTGCTGATGTTCTTTCGCGACCCGGGCGGCAACAGCGGACCGTCGCTGTACAGCGTCGACATTTCGGGGCGCAACGAGCTGAAGGTGCCGACGCCAGGCTTCGCCTCAGACCCGGCGTGGTCGCCGCTATTGTCTTCGACGGCGGGCCAATAAAGAATTACGCGGTTAGACGCGCAACGTTGTCGAAAAGGCGCGCAGATTTTTTCGGCTTCGCTGAGGAAAGCAAGCTTTCCTTCACCTTGCGCTCGGCAAGGCTTGCCTAGTCGCTTGAAATATCAGTAGAAATAGGTTCGCCATTGCCGCAAAACAACTCGACTTTAACGATGTTCCCTCAGAAAGGCTTCATCTGGGTTGAGTAAAACTACGCGCCAAACAGGACGCGCGTACAAACACCAATGCAGTTCGCAAGCCAGAGCGGAGAACCTGAGGAGCAGGCCTCGCCGACGATTTCGGCGGCACTGACCGATTCGCTGTTCGAGGCTCCTGGCACGGTGCTTACCGGCATCATCTTCTCGGCGTTCGCGGCATCCTTGACAGCGCTGAAGACGGGACAGACGCTGATTTGGGGGTTTGTTCCTCTTCTCGTTCTCGCAGGAGCTATACGGGCCTTCGATTTGAGCCGGTACCAGGCTCGAAAATCGGTCCTGAGCGCGGAACAAGCAGCCAGTCTGCAAATGCGCTACCAAGTCGGCGCGCTCATCCAGGCCGTCGTGATTGGTCTATGGTGCTCCACGACGCTGCTGAGCAATGACGACGCCATCGCTCACATGATTGCCCTCTCGGTCACCACCGGAATCGTGGCGGGAGGAGCGGGGAGAGCTTACGGACGGCAGTCGATATTTCGTCTGCAAGCCACGTTGATATTCGGCCCGGCTGTGGTCGCGCTGGCGCTGCGCGGCACGCCCTATTACGTGGCAATGTCCGTCGTGTGCGCCGCGTTCCTCCTCTCGGTCATGCGGCTCTCCGGCAATCTGCACAAGATATTCCTGCGCGCGGTTATCGCACGCGAGCGCGAGGCTGCGCTCGCCGGCCAGTTCGACACGGCCCTCAACAACATGCCGCACGGGCTCTGCATGTTTCGCATCGACGGCCAACTCGCGGTGATGAACCACCGCTTTGGCGCGATGATGGACCTGCCCGACAATCTCGCCCAGAACGGCACGAGCGTGCGCGGCGTCATCGCAGCATGCGTCGAAGCGGGATCGATATCGGCCGCGAGCGGCGACCTGATCATTGCCGACATCGAAACCGCGCAGGCGAAGGAAATCATCACCACCGACCCCGATCCGCGAAGGAACCGTTCGCTGTCATGGACCGTCCAACCGATGGCTGATGGCGGCGCGGTGGTACTGCTCGAGGACATCACCGAGCGGCGCAACGCCGAGGCCAGGATCAGCCATCTGGCCCGCTACGATGATCTCACGGCGCTGCCGAACCGTGTCAATTTTCGCGACGAGATCGAGCGGTTGCTCGCCGTCGCGCGGGATTCAGCGCGTCTATCCGCTCTGCTCTTCGTTGATCTTGACCAGTTCAAGCAAGTCAATGACACGCTGGGCCATCCCTGCGGTGACCAGCTCCTGTGCGCGGTGGCCAACCGTCTGCGCGAGATGCTGCGCCCCGAGGATTTCGTCGCCCGTTTCGGCGGCGACGAGTTCGTCGTGTTTCAGCAGAACCTCTCTTCGCCCGAGGACGCAGCTGCGCTGGCCCGCCGCATCGTCGAGCGGCTGAGCGAGCGCTATCGCATCGACAACCATCTGGTCGAGATCGGCGCCAGCGTCGGCATCGCACTGACCTCGCCGGATGGCACCAGCGCCGATACGCTGCTCAAGAACGCCGACATGGCGCTGTACCGCGCCAAGGCCGACGGCCGCGGCACCTTCTGCTTCTTCCGCGACGAGATGGCGGCGACGGTCGAAGCCCGCCGCATTCTCGAGCTCGACCTGCGCAAGGCGCTCGCTCACGAGGAGTTCGAGCTGTTCTATCAGCCGCTGGTCAATCTGAAATCCGGCAAGATCACCACCTGCGAGGCGCTGCTGCGCTGGAATCATCCGGTGCGCGGCACGGTCTCGCCGGTCGACATCATCCCGGTTGCCGAAGACATGGGCCTGATCGTCGATCTCGGCCGCTGGATCCTGCGCCGCGCCTGCATGGAATGCGCGAAGTGGCCGGAGGGCGTCAGCGTCGCCGTCAACTTCTCGCCGCAGCAATTCCACCAGCGGGACGTGCTGAGCGAAATCCGCTACGCGCTCGAAGTGTCGGGCCTGCCGGCGCATCGGCTGGAGATCGAGATCACCGAGTCCTCGCTGCTGCGCAACACCCAGCTCACGCACGACATCCTGTCGCAACTGCATGCGCTCGGCGTGCGCATCTCGCTCGACGATTTCGGCACCGGCTACTCCAGCCTCAGCTATCTGCACAATTTCCCGATGCAGAAGGTGAAGATCGACCGCTCCTTCCTGGAGGGCATCGACACCGACCGGCCGCTGACGCTTTTGCGCGGCGTGGCGAGACTGTCGGCGGACCTCGGCATGTCCGTCGTGGTCGAGGGAATCGAGACCAACGAGCAGCTCGAGCTGATTAGTGCCGACGGTACGGTGACCGAGGGACAGGGTTATCTGTTCAGCCGGCCGGTACCGGCGGTGCGGGTGCGCCAATTGCTCAATGCCTCGCACGGCATTCGCGGCGGCAAGGATCAGGTGGTCGCCGTATCGCGATCGATCGCCTGATTTCCAGTTCTCAAGATTTCCCTTCGTTTCAGCTCGCTCAGGCATCACCGTAGTCGTACGGGGTTAACCGTATCCGATTCAAGTCTTTGCAATTCCGTTAAGGAACCATTAATCTCTACCTACTCGCAGAGGTTGTCGGAGCGTAGAGATTGCAGATGAAGTCAGGGGCCGAACCGCAGACGGCGCTCCTTCCGCGCGGAGCCGCGCTGTTCGATCGCATCGACTATCGCCTCCTCGAAACGCCGGAGGACAATGAAGCGCTGTATCGGATGCGCTACCGCGCCTATCTGCAAGCAGGACTGATCCCACCGTCCGAGTCCCAGCGGGTAACTGATCGCTTCGATAGCGCGCCCAACGTTTGGAATTTCGGCGTCTACGTCGCAGACGAACTTTGCGCTGCCGTGCGCATCCACGTTCTGACCTCCGACTGGCGGATGTCCTACACCACGGAGGTGTTCGGCGACGTCCTGCATCCTCGCCTGGACCGGGGCGAGGTTTTTGTCGATCCGTGTCGATTTGTTGCCGATCCCGAAATGCAGCAGAGGTTCCCTGAACTGCCCTATCTGACGGTGCGGCTGCCTTTCGTAGCTTGCGAGCATTTCAATGCCGATGTCGGACTTTCGATGGTGCGGACCGATCATCAGGCGTTCTACCGCCGCGTGTTCCTGTCCGAGACTCTCACTGAGCCGCGTTCATTTCCGGGCTGGCCGACGAAGAAAGCCGTCCTGATGGCCTCGAATTATCCCGAGGTCCGGGAAAAGATCCTGACGCGTTTCCCGATCATGCGCTCGAGCGCGTTTGAGCGGCGGATGCTATTTGAACGGGGCACCCACCGGATCGCCGCATCCAGGCCGGTTCTTGTTGCCGGCGCTGTGGCCGCCCAAGCCTGATCCCTCCAGCTCGTTTGTGGTTTCATGTGGTTTCAGCCGCTGGCAGCCGGGTTCTATCCTGGTGCAAGCGCGCGTTCTGGCCATGAGCACCGCTTGCCTTCACCCTTGCGCCACATTTACAACCCATTAACCATAATGGGTGCTTTTCGCTGGTTGGGGGCATTTGATCGGCTGAGGCAAGGTTCCGTCAAGGTTGACGGAACGTTCGCTTAACCAACCCCCTGTAGACCGGACGGCAGTGGACTAACGCGAGCGTGGAGGCTCCGGAATGAAACATCCTATGCGTATCCTCCAGGGATTGAAGCTGGTCGCGGTGCTTGCCGTCGCGCTGTCGATGGGCGCCTGCGCCAACAAGAATGCTGCGACGGATGCGATGGCCAACGCGGCGACGCCGGGCAGTCAGCAGGACTTCGTCGTCAACGTGGGCGACCGCGTGTTCTTCGAAAGCGACCAGACCGATCTGACCCCGCAGGCGATCGTGACCCTGGAGAAGCAGGCGCAGTGGCTGCAGACCTATCCGCGCTACAGCTTCACCATCGAAGGCCATGCCGACGAGCGCGGCACCCGCGAATACAACATCGCGCTCGGCGCCCGGAGAGCCCAGTCGGTGCGTTCGTTCCTCGCCTCACGCGGCATCGATCCGAACCGCATGCGCACGATCTCCTACGGCAAGGAGCGGCCGGTGGCCGTCTGTAACGACATCTCCTGCTGGTCGCAGAACCGGCGCGCCGTCACCGTCTTGAACGCGAGCTCCTGACGCTTCAGTCAGGTGCCGTTCAGCTTCAGAACTCGATTATGCCGGCGCCCTCTCGGGCGCCGGTTTCGTTTCAGCATTCTGTGACAGAAACCCCTTGGTACCAGTCACATTTTTGGCGTACTCCACTTCAATGTGTGGCGCGTCGAATGTTCCGTTGCAGGCCATTTCGCTTTTGTCGTCAGGGCAAGATGTCATCCAGATTTAAGGTCTTTACCGGCACCGCGGCGATTGCCGCGCTGCTCTCTTTGTGCTCGCCCGCACTTGCGCAGTCGGTCTTCGCGCAATCGGATGATGCCGACCCCGAGATGCGGATCGAGCGGCTGGAGAACCAGCTGCGCCAGCTCACCGGCCAGAACGAGCAGCTGCAATATCGCAACCGCCAGCTCGAGGAGCGGCTGCGGGCGCTGGAAGGCGGCGCGCAAGCCGCGCCCGGACAGGCGCCCAGCGTCGCGGCGATGCCGCCTGCCCAGATCGCACCGAGCCAGGTCGCGCCGGGCTATCGCCAGCAGCAGCCGCAACAACAGGCCGTGCAGCCGAATTACGAGCAGCCGCAGATCGCTGCTCCCGCGCCGATCGTTCAGGAGCAGCCGGCGCCTGGCGCACCGGGCACGCGCCGCCGCGGCGATGCCTTCGATCCGAACCAGAACCCGACCGCGCCCGGTGCGCCACGTGCGCTCGGCGGCGGGCAGCAGCCGATGCCGGCAGGGGCACCCGGCGGACGCGGTGCCGGCGAACCGCTCGATCTTGCCAACACGAGCCCCCGTTATCAGGCCGCTCCCCCGGCCGCCCAGCCCGGCTATCCGCCGGCCCAATCCGGCTATCCCCCGCCATCAGGCGGCGCTGGCCTGACGACGCTGCCGCCCTCGGCAACGCCGCGCGACGAGTTCGACCTCGGCATCGGCTACATGCAGCGCAAGGACTATGCGCTCGCCGAGCAGACCATGAAGAATTTCGCGCAGAAATATCCGAGCGACCCGCTGCTCGGCGATGCGCAATACTGGCTCGGGGAGAGCTACTTCCAGCGCCAGCAATATCGCGATTCCGCGGAAGCCTTCCTCGCCGTCACCACCAAATACGAAAAATCGGCCAAAGCGCCGGATGCCCTGCTGCGGCTCGGCCAGTCCCTCGCCGCGCTGAAGGAGAAGGAGGCCGCCTGCGCCGCCTTCGGCGAGGTCGGCCGCAAATATCCGCGCGCCTCGGCCGGTGTCAAAGCCGCGGTCGATCGCGAGCAGAAGCGGGTGAAGTGCTGACATCTGGCGTTTGAGTCCTGACAATGCGGATGGTGCTGCGCTAAACATCGCAATCATCCGCTGACGATTGCTGGGCCGCGTCATGTCAGACGACGACAATTCTCCGATCTCGGCACGCGAGGCGAGGCGGCTGTTCGCCGGCCTCAAAACTGCGCCGGCGCTGGTGCTCGCGGTCTCGGGCGGGCCCGACTCGGTCGCGCTGATGTGGCTCGCGGCCCGCTGGCGGCGCAGTCTTGCGCGCGGCCCGCAACTCACCGTCGTCACCGTCGATCACGGCCTGCGCCCGGAAGCGGCCCGCGAGGCGCGCGAGGTCAGGCGTCTCGCCGCCGACCTGGGATTGCCGCACCGGACTTTGCGCTGGCGCGGTGCAAAGCCGAAGACGGGACTGCCTGCCGCGGCGCGCGAGGCCCGCTACCGTCTGCTCGCACAGGCCGCACGCGCCGTCGGCGCAAGTCATGTGCTGACCGCCCACACCCGCGACGATCAGGCCGAGACCCTGTTGATGCGAATGCTCCGCGGCAGCGGACTTGCCGGGCTCTCGGCGATGGCTGGCGTCAGCGAGCGCGATGGCATCGTGCTGGCGCGTCCGCTGCTCGACGTCCCGAAGGCGCAGCTGATCGCGACCTTGAAGCGGGCGAAAGTCGGCTTTGCCGATGACCCCTCCAACCGCGACACCGCCTTCACCCGGCCGCGGCTGCGCGCGCTGCTGCCACAGCTCGCGGCCGAGGGCGGCGATGCCCGCACGCTGGTGCGGCTCGCGTCAAGGCTGGCGCGCGCCAATGCGGCGGTCGAGGTGCTCGCCGACGGCGCCGAGCGCTTCCTCCGCTTGCGGGATCGCGACGTTGCGCCGCAGGCGGGTGTTCGGAGCTTCGAGGCCTTGGCATTTGCCGCCCTTCCGGACGAGGTCCGGCTGCGGCTTCTGCTGCGGGCCATCGACGCGCTCGGGCACGAGGGGCCGGCGGAACTCGGCAAGGTCGAAAGCCTGCTGGCCGTGCTCGATCGGGCCATCGCCGCAGCTCCCCGTGCCGCCGCAAATGGCCGGCCGGTTCTGAAGCAAACGCTCGCGGGAGCCTTGATCAGCCTCGCCGGCGGGCGTATCCGCATCGCGCCGGCGCCGCCGCGGCGGCGCAAGGGCGCCTGATAGTGTGTATGAAGGCTGCATGAGGTCGGGATCATGACACCGGCCGGTTCGGCTCTGCGCCCTCAGGCGACCTTAACCAGGCGGGAAAAACCCCGGCTCGGGCGCCATTATTTCAGCCGGAATCGCACTAAGATGGGATAAATAGTCCCATCTCGTTCCCTTGGCAGCGACCGGGGCGGCACCTAAATTGTATGCGTCTAACCGAGAGGATTCCTTGGGATTTCCTCGCATTGACCAAAGTAACTGCCCAAGGATCACGGCCGCGATCCGCGCGACCACGAAGGAAGATCGATGAACGCCAATCTGCGCAATTTCGCCCTCTGGGTCATCATTGTCTTGCTGCTGTTGGCGTTGTTTACGCTCTTCCAGAATCCGGGTCAGCGCGCTTCCTCGCAGGACATCGCCTTCTCCCAGCTGCTGAGCGAGGTTGACCGCGGCAATGTGCGCGACGTCGTGATCCAGGGTCCCGACATCCACGGCACCTTCACCAACGGCTCCAGCTTCCAGACCTATGCGCCGAACGACCCGACGCTGGTGAAGCGCCTCTATGATAGCAAGGTGCAGATCACGGCGAAGCCGCCCGGCGACAACGTGCCGTGGTTCGTCTCGCTGCTGGTCTCCTGGCTGCCGTTCATCGCGCTGATCGGCGTCTGGATCTTCCTGTCGCGGCAGATGCAGGGCGGCGCCGGCAAGGCGATGGGTTTTGGCAAGTCGCGTGCGAAGATGCTGACCGAAGCGCATGGCCGCGTCACCTTCGAGGACGTCGCCGGCGTCGACGAGGCCAAGCAGGACCTCCAGGAGATCGTCGAGTTCCTGCGCGACCCCGGCAAATTCCAGCGCCTCGGCGGCCGTATCCCGCGCGGCGTGCTGCTGGTCGGCCCGCCCGGCACCGGCAAGACCCTGATCGCGCGTGCGGTCGCAGGTGAAGCCAACGTGCCGTTCTTCACCATTTCCGGTTCCGACTTCGTCGAGATGTTCGTCGGCGTCGGTGCTTCCCGCGTACGCGACATGTTCGAGCAGGCCAAGAAGAACGCGCCCTGCATCATCTTCATCGACGAAATCGACGCCGTCGGTCGTCACCGTGGCGCCGGTCTCGGCGGCGGCAATGACGAGCGCGAGCAGACGCTGAACCAGTTGCTGGTCGAGATGGACGGGTTCGAGGCCAACGAGGGCGTGATCCTCATTGCCGCGACCAACCGTCCCGACGTGCTCGATCCCGCGCTGCTGCGTCCCGGCCGCTTCGACCGCCAGGTCGTGGTGCCCAATCCTGACGTCGTCGGCCGCGAGCAGATCCTCAAGGTGCATGTTCGTAAAGTTCCGCTGGCGCCGGACATCAACCTCAAGACCATCGCGCGCGGCACCCCCGGCTTCTCCGGCGCCGACCTCATGAACCTCGTCAACGAAGCCGCCTTGACCGCCGCCCGCCGCAACAAGCGGATGGTGACGCAGGCCGAGTTCGAGGAGGCCAAGGACAAGGTGATGATGGGCGCTGAGCGCAAGTCGCTCGTCATGACCGAGGAAGAGAAGCTGCTCACGGCCTATCACGAGGGCGGCCACGCCATCGTCGGCCTCAACGTGCCTGCGACCGATCCGATCCACAAGGCGACCATCATCCCGCGTGGCCGTGCGCTCGGCATGGTCATGCAGCTGCCGGAGCGCGACAAGCTGTCGATGTCGCTGGAGCAGATGACCTCGCGCCTCGCCATCATGATGGGTGGCCGCGTCGCCGAAGAGCTGATCTTCGGCCGCGAGAAGGTGACCTCCGGTGCGGCCTCCGATATCGAGCAGGCGACGCGCCTTGCCCGCATGATGGTGACGCGCTGGGGCCTGTCGGAAGAGCTCGGCACCGTCTCCTACGGCGAAAACCAGGACGAGGTGTTCCTCGGCATGTCGGTGTCGCGCACGCAGAACGCCTCCGAGGCGACGGTCCAGAAGATCGATTCCGAGATCAAGCGCCTGGTCGAGGAAGGCTACAAGGAAGCAACCCGCATCCTCACCGAGAAGCGCGCCGACCTCGAGACACTTGCCAAGGGCCTGCTCGAGTTCGAGACGCTGACCGGCGATGAAATCGTCGACCTGCTCAAGGGCAAGAAGCCGAACCGCGAATCCGTGCTCGAGCCGACCACGCCGCGCGCCTCCGCGGTGCCTCCGGCCGGCAAGCCGCGCCCGCGCCCCGATCCGGATCCCGGCTTGGAGCCGCAGCCGCAGGCGTAAGCTGCGAACGACAGATCAACTCGAAAAACGCGGCGGCAACGCCGCGTTTTTTGTTAGTCGAGCGCGCGTTCGCGAGCGGACATTCTTGCCCGTCATTGCGAGTTGGGGCGGGCATAGAGGACGCGTCCGGGCTCAAACGCGGCGCGCGCTCCGCCTGAGCGTCATCGCCACGCCGGAAATCGCGAGCAGCCCGCCGACGATCAATTTTGGCGTCATGCGCTCGCCAAGGATCAACACGCTCGACATCAAGGCGAACACCGGAAGCAGCAGGCCGAAGGGGGCGACGCGACCCATGGAGCAACGTCCGATCAGCCAGAACCAAAGGCCGAACCCGACGATTCCTCCGATGAAGATCGTGTAGGCGAGGGCCAGCCAACCACGTCCATCCGCCGTGGCGAGGCTCGCCATTTGTCCATATTCGAGCAGCAGCGACATCAACATCACTTGCGGCACGGTGAACAGCGATGACCATCCCATCAGCATCAGGGGATCAAAAGGGCCGTAGCGTTTCGTCAGGACGTTAGACACGGCGAATGCGAAGGCTGCCCCGACCACGAGCAGCAGAGAAAGCCAATTGGTGGACAGGCCGGGCTCCGCCGCCAGCACGACCACGCCGACGAAGGCCAGCAGAACTCCGGCGGAGGTGGTGAGAGACGGCCGCTCGCTGAGCAGCGGCCACGCCAACAGCACCGTGAAAGGCGTGGCGAGCTGATAGGCAACGGCCGACATACTTCCCGAGCCGAGCCCAAGGCCGACATAGAAGAGGCCGAAGTTCAAAGCGCCAAGGAAAATCGAAATGCCCGCGATAGGACGGAGCTGCTCGCGCGTGGGTTTTTTGACGAACGGAACGAGCACCAGCGTGATCGCCAGAAAGCGCAGCGCGAGGAAGAAGAGCGGCGGAAACTCCGCGACGCCGACCTTGATCGCCACGAACTGATAGCCCCAGAGCAGGGGGACCGCTACCGCGCAGACGATCTGGATGGCAGACATGGCGTGCTTTCTTTCAAGACCGATTGGTCCAAATATAGGCGCATCAATTGCGGTGCGTGCCTGAAGGGTCGTCTATCTGATGAAACGATCGAGAAGAGCGTCAGCGATGGCTTGCGACGTGGTCCGTGCCGGCGCGGTCTTACCAACGACGCGCAGCCCCTCGACGAAACAGACGAGAATCTTGGCGGCACTCGAGGGATCGACATCTTCCGCCAGCTGGCCTGCTGTCTTTGCGCGGGATAGTGCGCTCGTCACCCTGGCCTCCATCGCCCTAAAGAAGCCCGCGACGCGGCGGTTTACTTCGGAATCCTGCCCGGCTAACTCCATGGCCGTGGCCACCAGCAGGCACCCGCGCCGGCCATTGGCACCGCTGGTGCGCTCGACGTAGCCGGCCAGAAGGGTTCGCAGGCCGTCGATCGGCCCCTTGCGAGGGCTGAGCTCGACATCCATCCGTGCCACGGCATCGGCAATGTAGCGATCGAGCGCGCGAAGGAACAGCGAGTGCTTGTCGCCAAACGCGGCGTAAAGGCTACCACGCGACAATTTCGTGGCACGAAGCAGGTCCGGCAGCGCGGTGGCGTGATAGCCGCGCGACCAGAACGCGTTCATCGCGCGTTCGACGACGGCGTCCACGTCGAAGCTTCGCGGGCGGCCGCGAGGCAATTGCGTTAGGGGCTGGCGGCTCATGGGTGATATATAGACCGATCAGTCCTCAAATTACAAGTGGCGGCTGGCAGGCTCCAGCTCAGGAATCCGAGGCGTCGCCTCGCCTTTTGGGAACACGGCCGGACAACTTACGTTGGAGATCATAGCTTATCGCGGGATAATCGGAGTGCGTCCCGACATGGCGACCTTTTTGGGCGTTGAGGCCTGCGACTTGGCCGCCGCGCTTCCGGCTGCCGACGTGATCTTGTTTGGCGCTTCAGATGCCACGCCTCATCTTGCAGGTCAGACGAGCCATG
The DNA here is from genome assembly GCF_023073735.1 of Bradyrhizobium sp. 160. NCBI lineage: Bacteria > Pseudomonadati > Pseudomonadota > Alphaproteobacteria > Hyphomicrobiales > Nitrobacteraceae > Bradyrhizobium > Bradyrhizobium sp. 160. Next base: position 300,392 of record NZ_JADPKD010000067.1, on the reverse strand, counting down.
CCGCTAAGGCGCCGGATGTCATTCGTCGTGCCCTGCGCCACTATGAGAGCGATCTCACGCGTTGGGATTTTGATCAAGACGCCGAGTTGCTCGAATCAGCAAGCATGAAGGTCCTCGACGGTGGGAACCTGCTGACGGACCCAACAACACCCGAGAGCAATCGAGACGCGATCAGAGCAGCCACACAAGCAATACTTTCCGTCGGAGCTGTCCCGATCCTGCTGGGCGGTGATGATTCGGTTCCGATACCCTTCTTCGAGGCATTCCATAAGGCCAAAGACCTGACGATTCTGCAAATTGACGCCCATCTCGATTGGCGCGATCAGCGAGACGGATCAGGCTATACGTTCTCCAGCACAATGCGGCGAGCCAGCGAATTATCTTGGGTGAAGCGCATCGTCCAAGTCGGTTTGAGGGGCATTGGCGGCTCTGGTCGCGCTGAATTTGACGATGCGAAGGCATGGGGCGCGAAGATTTTCACTGCCAGAGAGCTCCGACGTCACGGAATCGCTAGCGTTCTCGAAGAAATAGAAGACGACGCTAAGTGCCTCATCACCATCGATTGTGACGGTCTTGATCCGTCAGTCGTCCCGGCTGTGCTCATCCCTCAGCCGGGCGGTCTGCACTATTTCGACGTTATTGAACTGCTGCAAGGTATTGCGTCAAAGTCTACAATCGTCGGATTAGACCTGGTCGAGTTCGTTCCGCATCGCGATTTGCAAAATATTGGAGCAACTACTGTCGCGCGAATTCTTTGCAATGCGATAGGTTGCATGCGGAAACGGGCGGTGTAGCTGCTAGCCAGCCACCTGCGCCGGACGCCATCGGCTTACGTCTTCACTTCGTCAGCACCGCCGCCGAACCTTCGGCATTCTCCCGCACATGGATCACCGCGATATCATCGGTGTAGATCCGCTTCCAGCCCTTGAGCTGGTCGAGAATCTGCGGGCCCGGCGCATCGGCGACCAATAGCGTTGCGTCGATCTTGTGCTCGTCGAGCAGACGCGGCAGCAGCTCCGGCTTCTTGCCCTCCGTCGCCTTGAAGAAGTCCATGACGAATTTCTCGCCATAGAGCTCGGCGCGGCCGTCGACGAAGACGGGGATGTCGCGCGAGATCAGATAGCCGCCGAACTGATAGGCGTTGAAGATGCGCTGCACCTTGCGCTGTTCGAGCAGGTCGACCGCTGCAACCGGCGTCTGCGTCATCGTGAAGCTGAAGCGGTGATGCCCCATGTAGATCGAGGTTGAGCTCCAGCTTGCGGCCACGATCATCAGCGCGCCTGTTACGGTGATGTAGCGGGCCGGCCAGCGGTCGCCATCAGTGGCGTCGATCTGCGGGCGCGAAAACATCTCGCCGAGCGGCTTTGCCAGCACCAGCGGCACCAGAAAGGCAAAGGCATCGATGCTGCGGACATGGGTCAGCGCGCTCCAGGTCAGGAACAGGATCAAGAAGATCCTTGGCGCCGAGAGCACGAGGCCGCGATAGTAACCGAGCGCGATCAGGCCGAGCAGCGCGCCTTCGAACGAGGTGAACGTGGCGAAATTCGCCGGCATCCATTCGAAGATCAGTGACAGCAGTTCGCCGAGGCTGAGGATGTTGGTAGCACCCATCAAGGTCTGCCAGCCGTAAGGCGTGCAGCAGCTCGCGATCAGGGCGCCGATGCCGAACAGCACCCAGCGCAGGAACAGTTGGAGTCGTCGTCCCTTCTCGGCATGCTCGACCGCCTCGAGTGAGATCGGGCCGATCAGCGCCAGGCCCAGCACGAAGCCGCCGTGCAAATTCGCCCAGAGCGCCATCAGCGGCAACCAGGCCCAGGACGGCGCGCTTCTGCGGTCGGCAGCGGCCATCAAGAGGCCGACCCACGCCACCATGACGGGCAACGCCAGGACGTGCGGACGCGCCAGCACGTGATGCAGCGACAACAGCAGCGCCAGCATCGCGAACAGCACCGCGCGCGGTGCCTCGATCCGGGCGTCGAGCAGATAGACGAAGATCGCGGCCGAGAGCGCGACCCCGACCGCGGTGAGGATCACGGGCCCGGCCCAGCCCCACTGCGCATAGGAGAACGCGAACATCACCTGCGACAGCCACGACGTCGAAATCCAGGGCGCGCCCGTCCGCGTGAAGGAATAGAAGTCGGTGGTGGGCATGGCGCCGTGATCGAGGATCCATTGCCCGATCTTGATCTGCCAGAACGAGTCGGAGTCCTGAAGCAGCGTGTCGCCGACGAAGAGGAAGAAGAGATAGGCGCCGGCACCGACGCAGAGCGGCGTCAGGACTCGTGCGCGGCCCTGCACCGCGATGCCGTTGGCAAAGGAAAGGGACATGCCGCCTCGTCGTCCTGTTGTTTCTTGTCGGTCCGAGCATGATCCGCAAAAGTGTGTAGCAGTTTTCCGGGAAGATCATGCTCGAACAATAACTTGAAGCGCGCTGAACGATTCATCTCGTCGCGCTTCAGTCCGAGCGGGCGGCATTGGACCACGGCGGTGATAACTTCGGGTAAACCGGCGCCGGTCAGTCTCATCTCCCGACGATTTAACCGATTGTTTTCAATTTCGGTTTACCATCGGCCAATACACGCAAACCGCTCCGTGTTTGCGCAGTCGAATTAACTGCGGCGAAATTCTTTGCCCCTAAGTTGGGTTTCATGGTCGGGCGGCGCTGGGAAGCCGAAAAGACCAGATCAGTTATAGCCCGTATACTCTTTGGAGCAGTCTATGAAGAACCTCGTTTCGCGTTTCGTGAAGGACGAATCCGGCGCCACCGCCATCGAATACGGCCTAATCGCCGCCGGCATCGCGCTCGCGATCATCACCGTCGTCACCAACCTCGGCAGCACGCTGAACGGCAAGTTCGGCTCGATCTCGACCAGCCTGAAGTAAGTAAGACTGGACGACTTAAGAATTTCGAGAGCCCCGTCCCCGATGGGGCTCTTTTCTTTTGGGCGATGCAGCTGCAGTCGGACGACGCCTAAGGTGTATGGTTCAAGTCGCCCGCCTGGCAGGCGCCTCACCATGCGGCTCAATATCCCGCCGCAAACCACCTGAGAGTCCGCCGCAGACGCACGCCTCGAAGGAGAGCTGAAGGCAAGCTTTCCGCCATGGTTTTCTTCTTACGCGCAAGGTCGCGAGAGCCAGCGGCCTTGTTTGGCTCACCGTGATGCGGAAGGTAGCTGCGCCGGTGCGTCATCGCGGACGTGAACCACGACGATGTCATCCGCATAGAGCCGCTTCCACCCCGGCAAATGGTCCATAATTCTCGCGGCGGGAATGCTGGTGTTCAGCAACGTCGCGTCGATCCGGTAGGTCTCGAGCAGACGCAGCAGAGTCTCGACGTTCTTGCCCTCAACGGCATCGAAGTAGTCGAGCACAAACTGCTCTCCATACAGCTCGGCACGGCCATCGATGAAGCTCTTGATGTTGCGGGTGATCAGATAGCCTCCGATCGGAGCGGTGCTAAAGATCCGCTGCGCGTGCCGCCGTTCGAGCAGGTCGACCGCAGCCGCGGGACTCTGATTGGCAATAAAAGCATACCGGTGCGGCGTCGCATAGGACCGGGTGATGCTCCAGCCGGCGACGACGATCACGAGCGCCGCAATTGCGGTGATTGTAAAGGACAACCGCGGTTCTTGCGCCACAGCTCTCGTCAGTCCCAATTGTTCGGCGAACGGCTTTGCGACCACGAGCGGGGTCAACAGGGCAAAGACCTCGATGTTTCTGACGTGGGTGAGTGCCGCCCAGGTCAGGCCTAGCAGCAGAAGGATGCGGGTCCACCGCAGCGTCAGTCCGCTGCAATAGCCGATAGCGATCAAACCGAGCAGGGCGGCTTCAAACGGGCTGAACGAGCTGAAGTCGGCCGGCATCCACTCCCAGATCAACGAGAGCAGCTTACCGAGGCTGAGGATTTTCGTGGCGCCGAGAAGCGTGTCCCAGCCGTAGGGCGTGCAACAGCTCGCGGCAAGCGCAGCAAGCCCGAACAAGGCCCAGCGCGCCGCCACTGCAAACCGGTCGTTGCGATCGGCGGCTACGATTGCATCGAGGCCAATGGGTCCAATCAGGACCAGCCCCATGACGAAACCGCCGTGAAGATTGGCCCACAACGCCATCAAGGGCAGCAACAGCCAGGAGGGCGCAGTGCGCCGATCGGCGGCCGCCAGCAACCCGCCGACAAAGGCAAGCATGACAGGCAAGGCCAGCATGTGCGGGCGGGCGAGAAAGTGGCCGACCGACATCGCGAGCAGCGGAGTGAGGAGCAGAAAGGCGCGCGCAGGTTCCAGATAGGGCTCGAGCAGGTAGACGAAAATCGCCGCAGTCACACCGATCGCGAGCGATGTCAGGATCACTGCGCCCGACCAGTTCGATGGTTCGTAAACAAGCGCGAACAGCACTTGTGACAGCCAGGAACTCGAGATCCAGGCCTCGCCGGCCCGGGTAAACGAATAAATATCGTTGTAGGGCAGCGCGCGGTGTTCGAGGATCCACTGCCCGATCTTGATCTGCCACAGCGTATCGGAGTCGCGCAGCATGACGTCGCCGATGCCTAGAAAGAACACGTAGACAATGGCGCCAATGCAGAACGGCATGAGCCAGCGCGCAACGCCGCGGAGGGGAACGCTGCTCGTGATGGAGATCGACATTGCACTCTCGGAGTTGAATGACCACGCACAACAGCGCGTCAGCACCTGAACATGATCGCTTTTAAGTTGAGGTAAACTGGACCGGCTTGCCGCGGCCCAGCGGTGCAAGGATGCCTTTACTACTTGCTTGCAGCTCAGAGCTGCGTGGCGTTCGTATGCCCATTTGTACCTTGTCATCCACCCTGAATAGTTGTTCAGTCCTTGCGGGGCGATTTGCATCTTTCGACGTGACGAAGCGTTCGGCCGCGGGGCGTGGCTGGCGCGTGGGGACAGGAAGCGCGCCATGGTTTATCGGCGGACGCATCAAGTGGTGAAGCGCCTTGCGGCCCGGCGCAGTGCGATATTGGCGGCGGCGCGGGAGGCTGCGGCCGAAGGCGGGATGGCGGCTGTGCAGATCGCGCCAGTCGCGCTCCGCGCCAATGTTGCGGCGGGGACGGTCTACCGCTACTTCCCGTCCAAGGCCGAGCTGATTTCCGAATTGATTGCCGAGGTTTCGCGCGACGAACTGGCGGCCATCCGGCGGGCGGCCGACGGCGCGCCGGGGCCGTCCTCGGCGCTGGCGGCCGCGGTCACTACCGTGGCGGTCCATACGCTGTCGCAGCGCAGGCTGGCCTGGGGCATCTTGGCCGAGCCCGTTGACGTCGATGTCAGTGCCTCGCGCCTCGCCAGCCGCCGCGAGATCGCCGGCGAGATCGCGTCCCGGATCGACGCCGCCGTGCGCGCCGGCCATCTGCCGGCGCAGGATACCGCGCTCGCTGCCACCGCGCTGCTCGGCGCGCTGCATGAATCCCTGGTCGGGCCGCTCGCGCCCGACAATCTCGAGGATCCCGTCAAGATGCGCGACGCGGTGCAGACGGTGACGCTGCTTGCGCTGCGTGCGGTAGGCGTCATGGACGCCCGGGCCAGGGGGCTGGTGGTGCAGCAGACGCTGCTGCCGACCACGAAGGCGCTGGTTGGGGCGTAAAATCCGCCGCGCCATCCGGGCGGAGGCCTGATTGCGCTCAGGCCGTTGCTCGCACAGGGCTTTTCGAAAAACCGCAGCACGGGCGCCGGACCGGCCTTCTACTGTGCATGGGGTTGTTTTCGTAGTTTTTGTTTGAGCAGCCGGATATCAGATATGGGCGTCGTCCTCGGGGCCGACCGAGGCGATGCGCACCATGTTGGTGGTGCCGGGGATGCCGAGCGGCACGCCGGCGACAATGATGACGCGCTGGCCGGCCCGGACGAAGCCGTCCCGGAACGCGATCTGGCCGGCGCGGCCGACCATGTCGTCCTGGTCGCGGGCATCCTCGGCCACGACGCAGTGCACGCCCCAGACGACGGCGAGGCGGCGGCCGGCCGTGATGTTCGGTGTAATCGCCACGATCGGCGGCTTCGGCCGCTCACGTGCGACGCGCACGGCGGTTGAGCCCGAGCTGGTCCAGCAGATCAAGGCGGGCAGGTCGAGCGTCTCGGCGATCTGGCGCGCGGCGTCGGCGATGGCATCACCGGCGGTAGATTCCGGCGCGGGGCGCTGCGCCATGATCACCGACCGATAGGTCGGGTCGCGCTCGACCTCCTCGCCGATGCGGTTCATGGTCGAGACCGCCTCGACCGGGAACTTGCCGGCCGCCGATTCCGCCGACAGCATGATGGCGTCGGCACCCTCGTAGACGGCGGTAGCGACGTCGGAGACTTCGGCCCGGGTCGGCACCGGCGACAGGATCATCGATTCCAACATCTGGGTCGCGATCACCACCGGCTTGCCGGCGCGGCGCGCCATCCGCGTCATCTGCTTCTGCAGGCTCGGCACCCGCTCCAGCGGCAGCTCGACGCCGAGATCGCCGCGCGCCACCATCAGCGCATCGGAGGCCTCGATGATGTCGGCGAGGCGGTCGATCGCCTGTGGCTTCTCGATCTTGGCCATCACGGCGGCGCGGCCACGGATCATCTTCTTGGCTTCGAGCACGTCGTCGGCCCGCTGCACGAAGGAGAGTGCGATCCAGTCGACGCCGGTGACGAGCGCCGCCTCGAGGTCGGCGCGGTCCTTCGGGGTCATCGCCGAGACCGGCAGGTCGGTGTCGGGCAGGCTGACGCCCTTGCGGTCGCTCATCTTGCCGCCGACCACGACACGCGTCACCGCGTGCTGCTTCGTGGTCTCCTCCGCGATCAGCCGCACCTTGCCGTCGTCGAGCAGCAGCGCATGGCCGGGCCGCAGCGCGGCCAGGATCTCCGGATGCGGCAGGTGGACGCGCGTGGTATCGCCTGGCGCCTTGTCGGAATCGAGGGTGAAGGTCTGGCCGTTCTGGAGCTGGACCGCGCCGTCAGTGAAGGCGCCGAGCCTGAGCTTCGGGCCCTGGAGGTCGACCAGAATGCCGATCGGCCGGCCGTAGCTCGATTCGACGTTGCGGATCGTTGCCACCAGCTCCCGCATCTTGTCATGCGGGGTGTGGCTCATGTTGATGCGAAACAGGTCGGCGCCGGCCTCGAACAGGCGGCGGATCATCGCGAGGTCCGACGAGGCAGGTCCCAGGGTCGCGAGAATCTTGATACGGCGAAGGCGCCTCATTGCTTACTTCCAGACGGGGGCGAGGGCGCTGGCGGGAGGCCAGTCGGGGGCGGCGTACCACCGGGCGGGCTGTTGGGCAAACCGGGAACCCCGCCCGGGCCAACCGTGCCGGGCAGGCCAGGTACGCGCTGCTGCGCCGGTTGTTCGTTGGCGTCGGTGAGCTGGACCGTCCAAGCCCGCTGCTCGCCGGTATCGACCTCGAAATAGCCGGTGCGATCGTAGCCGCGCGCTAGGCAATCCTCGGTGCCGCGGATGGTGAACTCCTTGTCGCGCGAGCACATGAAGGCTTGGCCCGACCATTCACCGCCACGGTCGTAGTCGATGGCGTAGATGTAATAATAGCGGGCGACCAGCGTTCCCCGCAGCAGCGTCTCGCAGGAGCGGGACGAGATGTTCCACCAGCCCTCGGTGGTCCAGCCTTCGGCGTCCTTGTAGCCGAGCGCGATTCCCACCCGGCTCGACGTGTTATTGCAGAGGCGGAAATCGGCGGACGCCGGGCTGGTCCAGAGGCATAGCAGCGCGACCGCCAGCACCGGGACCAACCGGGCGAGCACGCAAAGGGGGGAGCGGGGAGATTCGGCGATCATTGTCGCGGAAGCTATATCAGATCATTGACGATTTGGCGTGGCGCCGCAGAACCGCCCCAAGGAGCGGTAAGGCCGGCTGCCGGCTCGTTTGCGCCGTGATATAGCAAAATCTGTGACAGGACCCACCTGATCCCGTAAGGGTGACCGCCATCGGGCGGCAGGGCACAATTCAGGGCCAAGGAATCCAGCTATGGCAATCGACGACAAAACCAGAACGGAGCTCGAGGCGGCCGCTTTCCGCCGTCTGGTCGATCATTTGAGGACGCGCACGGACGTCCAGAACATCGACCTGATGAACCTCGCCGGCTTCTGCCGCAACTGCCTGTCCAACTGGCTCAAGGACGCCGCCGACGCTCAAGGCGTCGCCTTGAGCAAGGAGGAGAGCCGGGAGGCCGTCTACGGCATGCCCTACGAGACCTGGAAGTCGAAATACCAGGGCACGGCCACGCCGGAGCAGATCGAGGCGATGAAGAAAGTCCATCCCCGCGGGCACTGAACGACGGCCTGCTGAGTCGGGTCACACAACAGCTTTCTTCAAGCAGCCGCAGGAAGGTGTGGGCGCACTGTGGACGAGCGCGATGCTGCCTTGAACGCCGGGAGCACCAACCCTAAGGGTCTACCCAGCACGCGCGGTGAGGATGCCGGCGTCACCTCGTTTTGCCAGTTCCATTGGGAGTACCAAGATGGCCATCTCCGCCGCCGTCCGCGACGACGAGCCCGCGACGAAATTTGCCAAGGACCAGCTCAAATCCATCATCGAGCGCATCGAGCGGCTGGAGGAAGAGAAAAAGGCGATCTCGGACGACATCCGCGACGTCTATGCCGAGAGCAAGGGCAACGGCTACGACGTCAAGGCGCTGCGCACCATCGTGCGCCTGCGCAAGCAGGACCCTAACGAGCGCGCCGAGGCCGAGACCATTCTCGAGACCTACATGCAGGCGCTGGGGATGATCTGAGGCGCCCGGGGGGCGTTGCAGCGCACGAAGCTTGGGCGAAATCCCTTCATCTGCTAGAGTGCCCGGTGAAGGGACCGAGCGATGGATGTGCCGGGACCAGAGCGCAGGCTTGCCGCGGTCCTCGCCGCCGACATGGTCGGCTTTAGCCGGCTGATGGAAGTCGACGAGGCGGGTACCCTTGCGCGCCTGAAGACCCATCGGGTCGAGCTCATCGATCCGGCCATTGCCAAGAATCGCGGCACCATCATCAAGACGACGGGTGACGGCATGCTCGCCGAATTCCACAGCGTCGTCGATGCCGTGCTTTGTGCCGCCGAGGTTCAGCGCCGCATGGCGCGACGCAATGCCGATGTCCCGCCGCCGCGATGGATACAATTCCGCATCGGCATCAATCTTGGCGATGTCATCGTCGATCAGAACGACATTTTCGGTGACGGCGTCAACGTCGCAGCACGACTGGAGGCGCTGGCCGAACCTGGAGGGATCTGCGTTTCAGGCGCGGTGCGCGATCAGGTGGGCGACCGGCTCGACGGAGTTCAATTCGACGATCTCGGCGAGCAGAACGTCAAGAACATCGCTCGCCCGATCCGCATCTTCCGCATTCGGCTGGCGGAAGGGCCTGCAAGCCTGCCAGAGGCGACGAAGGCTGTTACGTCACCAATTGTCTCAAAGAAGCCGTCCATCGCCGTGCTGCCGTTCGCCAACATGAGCGGCGATCCGGAACAGGAATTCTTCGCCGACGGTCTCACGGAAGATATCATCACCGAGCTCTCGCGCTTCCACGACCTGCTCGTCATCTCGCGAAACTCGACCTTCGTCTACAAGGGCAAGGCCGTAAAGGTCCAGGACATCGGCCGCGAGTTCGGGGTCGACTATGTCATCGAGGGCAGCGTGCGAAAAGCCGGCGGGCGTGTCCGCGTCACCGTGCAGCTGATCGACGCGGAAACCGATCGCCACATCTGGGCTGAACGTTACGATCGCGAGCTCGAGGATATTTTCGCCATCCAGGACGAGATGACCCGCGCGATCGTCGCGACGTTGCCTGGTCGCGTCGAAGCGGCAGCGCATGACCGCACCAAGCGCAAGCCGACCGAGAACATGCGCGCCTACGAATGCGTGCTGGCTGCAAAGCTCCTGCATCACCGTTCAACACGCGAGGACAACGCGCAGGCGCAGATACTGCTCAACCGGGCGCTGGCGATGGATCCGAATTACGCCCACGCCCACGCCTGGAAGGCGTGTGTGCTCGGCCAGTGCTGGATCTATGGCTGGTGCGCTGACCGCGACGCGACTTTCGAGCAGGTGGCTGCAGAACTCGAAATCGCGTTGGCACTCGACGAAAACGATGCAGACGTGCACCGCATCCTCGCCGCGCTCAACCTGACGCGCCACGACTATGAAAAAGCCACTTATCATCAGGAGCGTGCGCTGGCCCTCAACCCGAACTACGATCTGGTTGTCGTGCAGCAGGGAGAGCTCCTGACCTGGCTGGGCTTGCCTGAGGAGGGAATCGACTGGATCAGGAAAGCGATGCGGCTCAACCCTCATCATCCCGAGCGATTCTGGAGCCATCTCGGTCGCGCGTATTATTGCGCGGAGAAATACGCCGAGGCTGCCGAGGCGTTTTCAAGGATCACGCGGCCCGACTATACCCATCACGCGTTCCTTGCAGCGATATTCGCGCAGATGAACAATGCCGTCGCGGCTGGCGCTCACGCCGCGGAGGTCCTGAAGCGCGAACCCGGGTTCTCGGTGGCAGCCTATCTTGCAACCCTGCACTACAAGCGCGAGATCGATCGCGAGCGTCACGAATCCGGGCTCCTCAGAGCTGGCCTGCCGGCATGATCGATACGCGCAGCAAGAACAGGGCAGGCGAGAGGTTGGCTGGGCCGCGGCTCTCAGCGCAGCGCGGCAGTGCGCATGACGAAGGACGTCGTCTCGAGCTTGGCGGTGGCGCTACCCGAGAAACTGTCGCAGGACACGCCCTGCATCGGGTCCTCGACAAAACCCATCGCGATCACAGCGTGCGGCTTGACGAAATAGCGGCGCAGCGCCGCGGTATCGAGCTCGCCCATCAGCGTCACCGACATCGCACGGCTGGCGCTCGGTGAGAGCATCACGATCTTGAGCCAGATGCTGTCGCCCTTGGCCGCGGAGAGCCGGGTCGCGGTTGCGATCCTTCCATCGATGCTCTTACCGACCACCGTGTTGATCTCGGCCTGAGCGAGGCTGCGCGTCGTGGAAGCGGTACGAGCGGAGCGCGGGATCGGGGCAGAGGCGGCGACGACATTGGCGCGGTCGACCGGCGAGGCGGATGCGGGGGCAAAGGCCAGCGCCTGATAGGCCGCGCTGGAGACGCTCGCGGTGGCTTGCGGATCGCTGGCGGGGGCGAGTGCCTGGCGCGCCTTCAACGCTGCGACCTGTGCCGGCGTCGCCTGCTGCGGCGCGGCCGGGATATCATCCCAGAAACCGCGGGCATTGATGATGTCGGCCGGGGTCTCGGGCTTGGCATCGGCAGATTTGGCGGTCGCCAGCTTGTCAGCCACGGGCTTCGGCTTAGGTGGCGCAACGATCTGCGCGTCGGCCGAGGCGAGCTGGAGCGTTGCAGCGATCTGCGGCTTGGCGCGCGGCGTCGGCACCGGCTCGGCGGACTTGGCCGCGGCGGCGACCACGGTCGGCGTCGCCGGTTTCGCGGCCGGCGCCGGTGCACCCTCGTCATCCTCGTCGCTGCTGGCGGCCGGAGCCGCCGACCTGCCCTTGAACAAGGCGGCGAAGAAATTGGTCTTGCTGCCGGAATCGTCGCCGCTGCCGCGTCGCTCGATCTCGGCCTTGGCGAGCTCATAACCCTTCAGCGGAACGCCGTCGGTCGGCAGATGCACTGTTTTTCCGTCCGGGAAGACGCGGGCGAGCTGGTCATGCGTCATGCGCGGCCAGTGCCGGATGCTGCCGGTGTCGAGGTGCACGAAGGGCGAGCCGGAGGTCGGATAGAAGCCGACGCCGCCACGCTGGAGGCGCAGGCCGGCGAAGCGAATCTGCTCCAGCGGCACGCCGGGGATATAGAAGTCCATCGCGTGGCCCAGCATATGCTGGCTGAAGCGCGCCACACCGGAGGAGCGGCGGCGGAGCATGGCGTTGGTAGCGGGGGAGCGGTAGGAGGAGATGATCTGGATCGGCTGCTTGCCGTCGACGTCGCGATAGACTTCCCAGAGGATGTCGAACAGGCGTCGGTCCATGACCGTCTCATCCTGGGTGCGCCAGTCGCGCAGAAAGTGGTTGAGCTGCTTCAGCGCGGCTTCGTCATACCGGCCGTCGCGCTTGAAGGTGACGGTGAGGTCTTCGCCGGAATGGGTGTGATGAAAGGAGAGCGTCTTGGTTTCGTTCAGCGCGGCGGCATCATGAACCGAACCTGCGGCAGCAAGCAGCAGTGCAGCAGCGAGGCCGATCCTGGATCCGGCCTTCACTCCCGCATGGGACAACGACAGCACAGCGAATTGGCGTGCGAGACCAGTCAGCACGTATGAGCCCACCCAGTCGACGAGCGTTCAAAATGGACTCTCCCGCCAACCCCGTAGCAGCGCGAAAGAGGATGAACGCTTTCTTAAAGCGAGAAGGTTAATTCGAGGTTGACCTTCCCGCCCCCAAACCAAGTCAGAATACAATCCTAAACGGTTGACTGTGGCAAAAAAACGCCCGCTGTCCGGGCCGAGGTTGAGGGTGGTTAACGTTAAGCGACGCCGTCCAAGGACGGGGTCGCTGATTTTATTGCAGAATTTTATAGAGGGAGCTGAGCCTCAGCGGGTGAATACCCGCTGCTGCGGTCGGCGGCCCACCGGTGCGGGCGGCGCCGGCGGGGTCGGCGCCCCGAACAGCCGTTCGAAGAAATTCGGGCCGGATGAGCCAAAGCCGCCGCCATTGTTGGCCACCGCCACCCCTGACGGCAGCGTCGTTGCCGGGCGCGAATAGCTCGGCTGCGAATGCGCTACGACGGCCTCGAGGTCCTTGCCGCGGTTGTTCTTCAGGATGTTGATCATGGTCGCGTCGCGGCCATAGATGTCCTTGCGGAACTGGAGCTTGCCGGCGTCATCCACGAACGCGGTCTGATAGGTGATGTTGACCGGGATCGGGGTCGGGAATTTCAGGTCGATCTCGCCCTTGCCGTACATGCTGCGGACGCGCTCGGGCGTATACTTGTCGTTCGGCATGGTGATATTGAGCAGCACGGACGCGTACTGATCCGGATTCTGCACACGCATGCAGCCGTGGCTGAAGGCGCGCTCGTCCCGGGCGAACAAATGCTTGTCCGGCGTGTCGTGCTGATAGACCAGGAACTTGTTCGGGAAATTGAAGCGGATGCGGCCGAGCGCGTTGGCTTCACCCGGCGGCTGCGAGATGTGCACCGAGCCGTCGCGGTTCTGCTCGAGCTTGAGGCCCATGCGCTGAAGCACGGTCGGGTCCTGCTGAAGCGCCGGCAGATATTCGTTGTAGACGATCGACGGGGGCACATTCCAGGTCGGATTGACCGTGATGTACTTCATCGTCTCGGTGAGCAGCGGCGTCGCATGCGTGCCCGGTTTGCCGGTGACGACGCGGGTGCTCCAGACCTGCTGGCCGCGCTGCATCACCTTCAGCGTATAGTCGGGAATGTTGAGGATGACATAGGCATCGCCGAGTGAGGACGCCCCGAGGTCGCGCGGCAGCCAGCGCCAGCGCTCCATGTTCACCAGCACCACGTCGATCTGCTTGTCGCGCTTGGGGGTGTTAAGCGCCTTGACAGTCTTGTCGTCGAGGATGCCGGTCGCCTTGATCTCGGCGCCGCTCTGGAATCTGCGCACGGCGTCGGCGACCGCCGCGTCATAGCGGGTGTCATTCGCGTTCTCGGTGATGCCGAGCTTGGCGCGCAGCTGCGGCACGCGCGGATCTTCCACGACGATCTCGGCCTGCTTCTTGCCGGCCGGGGTGTATTTCAGCGCCGGACCGTCGGCGATCTCGATCAACGGGCCGCTGCCGTGGCCGCGGAGCTCCGCGAGCTTGGCCTTCAGCTCCTTGTAGAGCTTGTGCGGCGGGTTGTAGCTGTCGAGCGCCGCGGACGCATCCGTCGCGGTCGTGACCTTGGCAAGCACTTCGTTCGGGTCGACCGGGTGCTCGGGATAGAGGATGTCGCCGCTGACCTGCGACCAGTGCATGCGGCCACTCTGAGCGTGCCGCGCATAGTCGAACATGCTGGCGGTGAGTTTCAGCTCGGCATCGGCGAGCGTATCGGGCGTGGTCGCGGCGGCGAAATCCGGCACCGGATAGTCGGCCGGATTGAGGCCGTCGGAGGCCGCGTCCTTCAGCCGCGCGATCACACCCTTGGCTGCAGCGGTCAGGCTGCCGCCTTGCGTCCAGACCGGCGCGAAGTCGCGCGCACCGTAAAACTTCTCGATCGCCGCGCGTTCGTTCTTGCGGTCGAAATGGCGCGACGTCTTGGCGCCGATGATGTCCTTGAGCCTGTCGGCGACCGGCTGGTCGGCAGCGGGAACGTTGCTCGCGGCCTTCACCGGCTCGGCGGCCGGAGCCGGGGCCACAGGCGCGGCTGGCGTTGCCGTCGCCGTGTCTGCCTTGGTGTGTTCAGATGCGGCAGGCTCGGTCTTCGCGGATTCGGTCTTCGCAGGTTCGCTCTTGGCCGTCTCGCTCGTCGGCGCCTCAGTGGCGGGCGAGGTGGCGACATCGGAAGGCCTGGTCTCGACCTTGTCGGGCGCCGGTGCGACTTCGGCCTTCACGGGCTCCTTCGCAGTGGCCTGAACGGTGGCGGTGGTATCGAGCTTGATGTCGGAGGCGGTTGGAGGCGGGACGTTGGCCGGCTCGGGGCGCGGGATCGCGGCCTCGATTGCGAGCTCGGCGGCGCTGCTGCGCGTCTGATCCTGCGCCAGGGCTGAGCTGGCCGACACCGTGAGGAAGGTTGCCGCGACCGTCATCAAGACACGGTCAAAGCCTGCACGGTGGTTCAAACAGTCACGCATTGTGTCACACCCCTCGGGTGAACTGTCCCTCGTGGAACAGCTTCGTTATCGTCGCTAAATCTTCGGCTAAACGCGCCGGCCTCTCGAAAGTCGCACGCCTGCACGCAACGATTCATACGCAGACGATATACGGGCCCCGTTTTTGCGGCCAGCGCTACCCGGGACAACTCACGACAAACTGACGTCAAGGCAGCCTTCTTGGCAACGAATTATGCGCATGCCCCACGCGCTTTTCCCTGTGTCTGTCACTTCCAGGTCACGGTTCACGTCGCGGCCAAATTTCACCGTGATGGGAAGGGCTTGCGGCCTCTTCGCGGCAACAGGCAATCCGCTGTGCAGATACGGCTCAGTGCGTCTCCTCGTCGCTTTTCCCGCCATGGCCGGGCACCCCTGCTTCGTCGAGTTTGCGGTAGAGCGTGGACCGGCCGATTTTGAGGCGGCGGGCGACTTCGGACATCTGCCCGCGGTAATGCGAGATCGCGAAGCGGATGATTTCGTTCTCCATGTCCTCCAGCGCGCGGACATCTCCGCTCGCGGTCAGCATGCAGAGAGTTCCCGCCGACGGGAGGGGAGCAATCGGTATTTCGTTACCCGATACCAAGGAAGGCGCCGCAATCGGCTCGAGCATCAGTGGCGCAGTCGGAATCTCGGTTGCGGGATGCGGCTGCGAGGCGAGCAGGGGAAAATCGCCGAGGCCAAGCTGGTCGCCGTCGCTCATCACCACCGCGCGGTAGACCGCGTTTTCGAGTTGGCGGATGTTGCCGGGCCAGTCGAGCTGGGCGAGGTGCGCCACCGCTTCGCCGCTGATGCCGGTGATGGTGCGGTTCTCCTCGGCGGCAAAGCGCGCCAGGAAATGCCGCAGCAGATGCGGAATGTCCTCGCGCCGGGCGCGCAGCGAGGGGATCGTCAGCGGCAGCACGTGCAGGCGATAAAACAGATCTTCGCGGAAGTGCCCCTGTTTGACCCGCTCCAGGAGCTTGCGATTGGTCGCGGAGATGATGCGCACGTCGACCTTGACGGGCTTGCGGCCGCCGACCGCCTCGACCGCGCCTTCCTGGAGCGCGCGCAAGAGCTTGACCTGCGCCGTCAGCGGCAACTCGCTGATCTCGTCCAGGAACAGCGTGCCGCCATGAGCCTCGACGAACTTGCCCATGTGCCGCTCGGTGGCGCCGGTGAAGGCGCCCTTCTCATGGCCGAACAGGATGGACTCGACGAGGTTGTCGGGAATCGCGCCGCAATTCACGGCGACAAAGGGTTTTGCCTTACGCTCGCCGCTGCCATGAATGGCGCGCGCGAACATCTCCTTGCCGACGCCGGACTCGCCCTCGATCAGCACGGGAATCGAGGAGTTCGCCGCCTTCTGCGCGGCGCGCATCACGCCTGCCATCGCCTCGGAGCGGGTGATGATGTCGGAGAAGCTCAGGCGGCCCTCGCGGCTGTGACGGATGCGCTGCAATTCGCCCTTCAGTGCGGAGGCGTTCAGCGCGTTGCGCAATGAAACCTGAAGCCGCTCCAAGCCGACCGGCTTGACGACGAAATCGGCCGCGCCGGCGCGCATCGCCGAGATCACGTTGTCGATGCCGCCATGCGCGGTCTGCACGATGACGGGGATGCTGAGGCCCGCTTCGCGGATTTTCGCCAACACACCCATGCCGTCGAGGCCGGGCATCACGAGATCGAGGATGACGCCGTCGATGGTCGGGGCGTCGGGAGCGGTGAGGGCAGCGATCGCGGCGTCGCCAGAATCCACGACGACCGTCTCGTAGCCGCATTTCTGCACCATGTTTTCGACCAGCCGGCGGGCTACAGCGTCGTCGTCGGCGATCAAAATACTGGCAGCCATGGTGTTCCCTGCACGCTACAACTATCTGTCTCGAATCGGGGCACTCTGGCCGAAGCCGATTAACGCACTCTTAAACCTTGATGCCCACGCCCGCCGTCGCGACGGTTGAACACAGGTTTCCCACACAATGAATTCGCGCTCCAAGCTCGCTCTCAAGAAGTCTGCTCTCAAGAAGCCCGCTTCCAGCAAGTCCGCTCCCCGCAAGCCGAGCACCAGGAAATCCGCCGCCAAAGCAAAGTCCTCCAGGCCTTCACCGATAAAGTCTCCGCCTGCAAAGCCTGCAAGCAAGACCGGCAAGCTTCCGGAGTGGAACCTGGCCGATCTCTATTCGGGGATCGAGGCGCCGGAAGTGGCGCGCGACCTCGACAAGATGGATGCCGATTGCGTCGCGTTCGAGACGGACTACAAGGGCAAGCTCGCGACAGGGACAGCAAACGAAGATGGCGGAAAATGGCTCGCTGAAGCCGTGCGACGCTATGAGGCGATCGACGACCTCGCCGGCCGTCTCGGCTCCTATGCCGGCCTGGTCCACGCCGGCGACAGCGTGGACCCTGCGATTTCAAAGTTTTACGGCGACGTGTCCGAGCGCCTGACGGCGGCGTCGACACATCTTCTGTTCTTCGCGCTCGAGCTCAATCGGATCGATGACGACATTTTGAACCGCGCGATGCAGACACCGGAGCTGGCACACTATCGCCCCTGGATCGAGGATTTGCGCAAGGAGAAGCCGTATCAGCTCGACGATAAGCTCGAGCAGCTCTTCCTGGAGAAGGCGCAGACCAGCTATTCCGCCTTCAACAGGCTGTTCGACCAGACCATCTCGGGCCTGCGCTTCAAGGTGGGCGCAAAAGAGCTCGCGATCGAGCCGACGCTCAATCTGTTGCAGGACCGAGACGGCGCAAAGCGCAAGGCCGCCGCCGAAGCCCTGGCGAAGACCTTCAAGGCCAATGAGCGCACTTTTGCGCTGATCACCAACACGCTCGCGAAGGACAAGGACATTTCCGACCGCTGGCGCGGCTTTCAGGATGTTGCGGATTCCCGGCACCTCAACAACCGCGTCGAGCGCGAGGTGGTGGATGCGCTGGTCGCCTCGGTGCGCGCGGCCTATCCAAAATTATCGCATCGCTACTACGCACTGAAGGCGAAGTGGTTCGGCAAGAAGCGGCTCGCTTATTGGGACCGTAACGCGCCGCTGCCCTTTGCCGCGACCGATGTCATCGGCTGGCCCGATGCGCGGAACATGGTGTTGACGGCCTATCGCGGCTTCTCACCCAAGATGGCCGACATTGCGGAGCGCTTCTTCACCGATCGCTGGATCGACGCGCCGGTGCGTCCGGGCAAGGCGCCCGGCGCGTTCTCGCATCCGACCACGCCGTCGGCGCACCCTTACGTGCTGATGAACTACCAGGGCAAGCCGCGCGACGTGATGACGCTCGCGCACGAGCTCGGCCATGGCGTGCATCAGGTGCTCGCCGCGAAGAACGGCGCGCTGATGGCGCCGACGCCGCTGACGCTGGCGGAGACCGCGAGCGTGTTCGGCGAGATGCTGACCTTCCGGCGGCTGCTGGCGCAGACCAAGAGCGCAAAACAGCGCCAGGCGCTGCTCGCCGGCAAGGTCGAGGACATGATCAATACCGTGGTGCGGCAGATCGCGTTCTATTCGTTCGAACGCGCGGTTCATACCGAGCGCAAGAACGGCGAGCTCACCGCGACGCGGCTCGGCGAGATCTGGCTGTCGGTGCAGGGCGAGAGCCTGGGGCCTGCGATCGAGATCAAGGCGGGCTATGAGAATTACTGGATGTACATTCCGCACTTCATCCACTCGCCGTTCTACGTCTACGCCTACGCCTTCGGCGATTGCCTCGTGAACTCGCTCTATGCGGTCTACGAGAATGCGGCCGAGGGCTTCGCCGAACGCTATCTCGACATGCTCGCCGCCGGCGGGACCAAGCATTATTCCGAGCTGCTGCGGCCGTTCGGGCTGGATGCCAAGGACCCGAAGTTCTGGGATGGCGGGCTCAGCGTCATCGCCGGCATGATCGACGAGCTGGAGAAGATGGCCTGAGTGGCTGGCTTCTCACGGGGCGTAAAACGTCTGTTGAACCAAGAGTCCAGCAATGTTATACACCCGTATAACCGCTGGAGGTTAGCCATGAAGATCGAGATCAAGAAGATCGGCAATTCGGACGGGTTGTTGCTGCCCCGCGAGCTTATGCAGCGGCTCGATCTCAAACGCGGGCAGCAATTGCATGTCGTGGAATTGCCCGGTGGGGGTTTTCAATTGCTGCCTTACGACCCCGACTTCGAGCGGACGATGGAAATCGCCGATGAGGTGATGGATAAGTATCGCGATACGCTCGCCGCGCTGGCAAAATAGCGGCCGGCGCATGAGTGATCCTCAGGAGCCATTCTGGGTCACCTACGAGCAGGCTGTCGCAATTCATAGCCGACAGCTCCGGCGCTTCGGTGGCGCGCCCGGATTGCGCGACGAGGGCATGCTGCGTTCGGCGCTGGAGCGTCCGATCAACAAATGGCGCTATGAACAGGCGCCAATGGAAGAACTCGCTGCAGCATACGCGTTCGGCCTCGCGAAGAACCATGCATTTGCCGATGGAAACAAGCGCATCGCCTTCATGGCGATGATGGTCTTCCTTCACAAGAACGGCGTCGCCTTCAGTCCCGCTCCCGCGGAAGCGACAACGATGATTCTCTCGCTCGCCGCCGGCGAAGTCAGCGAGCAGAGCCTGGCGCGCTGGATCCGCGACAATTGGAATTCCAAATGACCTCATTTGCGGGAAAACCGCGCCCGCGTGCCGTTGCCCTGCCCGAAAGTTTGCGGTATCCCAGCCAAGAATTCGACTTTCGACTGGGGACAATCCATGGCTGACCATAGCGAAGTGGCGTACACCACCGCCGACGGCAACGACTACGTTGCGCACGAGCAGACCTACGAGGGCTTCATCAAGCTGGTGAAGTACGGCACGGCCTCGGTCGCGCTCATCGTGATCCTGATGGCGATCTTCCTCACCTGATCGATCGGCAGCTGCACACGCCAGCGGCAGCAGCTGCCCAGAAAATTTGCATACAAACCGGTCCCAGAACCGGTATCGAACGCCGCGGGAGTAACGCTTTAGTTTGCGCGCGCGCTGTCCTGCGCCGCCGGAGGCCTCATGAAGATTGCCGTTGCCAAGGAAATCGATCCGTCCGAGCCGCGGGTCGCCGCTTCGCCTGATACGGTGAAGAAATTCAAGGCGCTGGGCGCCGAGATCGCCGTCGAGCCGGGCGCCGGCCTCAAGTCGGGCCTGCCGGATTCCGAATTCACCGCCGTGGGCGCCACCATCAGCACTGATGCGCTTGTTGACGCCGACATCATCATCAAGGTGAAGCGCCCCGAGGCGTCGGAGCTCTCGCAATACAAGCGCGGCGCGCTCGTCATCGCCATCATGGATCCCTATGGCAACGAGGCGGCGCTGAAGGCGATGGCCGATGCCGGCGTCTCCGCCTTCGCGATGGAATTGATGCCGCGCATCACCCGTGCGCAGGTGATGGACGTGCTGTCCTCGCAAGCCAATCTTGCCGGCTATCGTGCCGTGATCGAGGGCGCCGAGGCCTTCGGCCGCGCCTTCCCGATGATGATGACGGCGGCCGGCACTATACCCGCGGCCAAGGTGTTCGTGATGGGCGTCGGCGTTGCCGGTCTCCAGGCGATCGCGACGGCGCGCCGTCTCGGCGCCGTCGTGACCGCCACCGACGTGCGTCCCGCCACCAAGGAGCAAGTGGAATCGCTCGGTGCGAAATTCCTTGCCGTCGAGGACGAGGAGTTCAAGAACGCGCAGACCGCCGGCGGCTACGCCAAGGAAATGTCGAAAGAGTACCAGGCCAAGCAGGCCGCGCTCACGGCCGAGCACATCAAGAAGCAGGACATCGTGATCACGACCGCGCTGATTCCGGGCCGACCGGCGCCGAAGCTCGTCAGTGCCGAGATGGTCAAGTCGATGAAGCCGGGCTCGGTGCTGGTCGATCTCGCCGTCGAGCGCGGCGGCAATGTCGAGGGCGCCAGGGCCGGCGAGGTCGTTGACCTCGATGGCATCAAGATCGTCGGCTACACCAACGTCGCCGGCCGCGTCGCGGCCTCTGCCTCCAGCCTCTACGCACGCAATCTGTTCTCCTTCATCGAGACCATGGTCGACAAGACAGAGAAGAAGCTCGCCGTCAACTGGGACGATGAACTCGTCAAGGCCACTGCGCTCACGAAAGACGGCGCCGTCATCCACCCGAACTTCCAGCCGAAGGTTTAAGGAGAGTCGCCATGGAGCATGCTGCACAGGTCGTCGACCCCTTCATCTTCCGGCTGTCGATCTTCGTTCTCGCCGTCTTCGTCGGCTATTTCGTGGTGTGGTCGGTGACGCCGGCGCTGCACACCCCGCTGATGAGCGTGACCAACGCGATCTCGTCGGTGATCGTGGTCGGTGCGCTGCTCGCGGTCGGCGTCGGCATGATCTCGAGCGGCTCGGGCTGGGCGCGCGGCTTCGGCTTCGTCGCGCTCATCTTTGCCTGCGTGAACATCTTTGGCGGCTTCCTTGTCACGCAGCGCATGCTCGCGATGTACAAGAAGAAGTCGAAGTAAGCGGCCACCTCGGGCTGAAGGGACAGATGGGGACCTGAGATGAACGCCAATCTCTCTGCATTCTTGTATCTCGTGGCGGGGGTGCTGTTCATCCTGTCGCTGCGCGGGCTGTCGAGCCCGGCGACGTCGCGCCAGGGCAATTTGTTCGGCATGATCGGCATGGGCATCGCGGTTGCGACCACCCTCGCCAGCCATCCGCCAGCGGACGGCGTCGCCTGGATCCTCGTGATCCTCGGTATCGCCATCGGTGGCGCGATCGGCGCCGTGATCGCCCGCCGCGTGCCGATGACCTCGATGCCGGAACTGGTCGCCGCCTTCCACTCGCTGGTCGGCATGGCCGCGGTGCTGGTCGCCGCCGGCGCGTTCTACGCGCCCGAGGCCTTCGACATCGGCACTCCCGGCAACATCCATCCGCAGAGCCTGGTCGAGATGTCGCTCGGCGTCGCCATCGGCGCGCTGACCTTCACCGGTTCGGTGATCGCCTTCCTGAAGCTCTCCGCACGCATGAGCGGCGCGCCAATTATCCTGCCGTTCCGCCACGTCATCAACATCGCGCTCGCCGTGGCGCTGGTGTTCTTTATCGTCGGCCTCGTGCTGACCGGCAGCGCGCTCGACTTCTGGCTGATCGTCATCCTCGCCCTGGTGCTCGGCGTGCTCATGATCATCCCGATCGGCGGCGCCGACATGCCGGTCGTGATCTCGATGCTGAACTCCTACTCCGGCTGGGCCGCTGCCGGCATCGGTTTCACGCTCGGCAATTCTGCGCTGATCATCACCGGCGCGCTGGTCGGCTCCTCGGGCGCGATCCTGTCCTACATCATGTGCCACGCGATGAATCGGTCCTTCATCTCGGTCATCCTCGGCGGCTTCGGCGGCGAGACCGCTGCGGCCGGCGGCGGTACGGGCGAGCAGAAGCCCGCCAAGCTCGGCTCGGCCGACGATGCGGCCTTCATCATGAAGAACGCCTCCAAGGTCATCATCGTGCCCGGCTACGGCATGGCGGTGGCGCAGGCCCAGCACGCGCTGCGCGAGATGGCCGACATCCTGAAGAAGGAAGGTGTCGAGGTGAAATATGCCATTCACCCGGTCGCCGGCCGCATGCCCGGCCACATGAACGTGCTGCTCGCCGAAGCCAACGTGCCCTATGATGAGGTGTTCGAGCTCGAGGACATCAACTCCGAATTCGCGCAGGCCGACATCGCCTTCGTGATCGGCGCGAACGACGTCACCAACCCGGCCGCCGAAGAGGACAAGACCTCACCAATCTACGGCATGCCCGTGCTCCAGGTCTGGAAGGCCGGCACCGTGATGTTCATCAAGCGCTCGCTCGCCTCCGGCTATGCCGGTATCGACAATCCGCTGTTCTACCGCGACAACACCATGATGCTGCTCGGCGACGCCAAGAAGGTCACCGAGAACATCGTCAAGGCGATGTAGCGCGGAAGCAAACGGACCGTGGCCATCACAAAGGAATGGCACCGGTCCTATCGCATGGCTCCCAAAGCGACGCGCGCGCAGCGCGCAGCCGGCAAGCCGCCCGTAAGGCGGCGTGCCGCTGCCGCGATGTTCCGGCCAGCCTCCGGCCCCATGTCATGAAATTGCTGCGGAGCCGTCGCAAGCCGTGAGCCGAAAGGCCGGCCGCGTATCATGACCATCGTCAAGTGGATCGCCATCCTGCTCGCGGCCGTCTATTGCGCCGGTCTCCTCGTGCTGTATGTCCGCCAGCGCGAGATGATGTTTCCGATCCCGCCCGCCGGTCGCACCGCACCCGATGCTGCGGGCCTTCCCGAGGCGGAAGAGCATGTCCTGACCACGTCGGACGGCGAGAAGGTCATCGTCTGGCACGTGCCGGCGAAGCGTGGCCGTCGCGTGATCCTGTATTTTCCGGGCAATGGCGATTTTCTCGCCGGTCGCGTCAGCCGCTTCAGGGCGATGACGGCCGACGGCACCGGCCTCGTCGCGCTGTCCTATCGCGGCTATGCCGGCTCCAGCGGTGCGCCGAGTGAGGAGGGTTTGCTGCGCGATGCCGCAGCTGCCTACGATTTCACGTCGGGGCGCTATGCCGCGGAACGGATCGTCGCCTGGGGCTTTTCGCTCGGCACCGGCGTGGCCGTCGCGCTCGCATCCGAGCATCCGATCGGCAAGCTGATCCTGGAGGCGCCCTATACCTCGGCGGTCGATATCGCCGCATCAGCGTTCCGGTTCGTGCCGGTGCGCCTCCTGATGCGCGACCCGTTTCGCTCCGACGAGCGGATCGCGCGCGTCACGGTGCCGCTGCTGATCATGCATGGCACCAATGACCTTGTCATTTCGATCGTATTCGGAGAGCGTCTGTTTGCGCTCGCCCGCGGACCCAAGCAGTTCGTTCGCTTCGCGGGCGGCGGACACGACAATCTCGATGCTTTCGGTGCGATCGAAACGGCAAGGCGCTTCATTGAATCCTAAGCAGTTCGTTACGTGGCCCTGGCGCCTGGCCTTCGCCGCGATCCTCGCGTTATCGCCGCAACACGCATGGGCAGCGACCGGGCTCGATGGTGCTGCCATGCGCTGGCCCTATGCGCTGCCCTTTGCCGGCCTGTTGCTGTCGATCGCATTGGGTCCGCTGCTGTTTCCAAAAATCTGGCATCATCATTACGGCAAGATCGCCGCGGCCTGGTCGCTGCTGGCACTCGCCGCGCTCGTCATCTTTGCCGGGAGCATGGCAACGCTGGCGGCGCTCGTTCACGCCATGCTCGCCGAATATCTCGGCTTCATCGTGCTGCTGTTCTCGCTCTATGTCGTGGCCGGCGGCATCCTCATCACCGGCGACATCAAGGCCACGCCGGCGACCAATTTCGGCATCCTCGCGCTCGGCACATTGGGGGCGAGCATTGTCGGCACCACGGGGGCCGCGATGATCCTGATACGTCCCTTGATCCGCGCCAACCGGCTGCGGCGCCACAATACCCATGTCGTCATCTTCTTCGTCATCCTGGTTGCCAATGTCGGCGGCGCGCTGAGCCCGCTCGGCGATCCCCCGCTGTTCGTCGGTTTCCTGCATGGCGTCGATTTCTTCTGGACCACGCGTACCATCTGGTTGCAGACCGCAATCGTGGCCGGACTGCTGCTCGCTATCTTCGTCGCCATCGATGTCTGGCGCTTCCGCAGCGAGTCGCCGCCCGGCGACACAGGCTGCGGGGAGCCGCTGCGCATCCGCGGCCTTGTCAATTTGGTGCTGATCGCTGCCATCGTCGCGAGCCTGCTGGCATCGGCGATGTGGAAGTCCGGCATTGCCTTCGACATTCTCGGCACCAAGCTGCAATTGGAGGACGTCGTCCGCAATTTGGTGCTGCTGGCCATTGCGGCCTTGTCGGTTTGGCTGACGCCGGACGAGCACAGACTGGCCAACGGCTTCACCTGGGAGCCGATCCGCGAGGTCGCGAAACTGTTCGCCGGCATCTTCGTCGCGATCATTCCCGTCATTGCCATGCTCAATGCGGGCCATCACGGTGCCTTCGCCTGGCTGTTGTCGGCGGTGACGGCGCCGGACGGTGCGCCGCGCGAAGTCGCCTATTTCTGGTTCACCGGCCTGATGTCGGCGTTCCTCGACAATGCGCCGACCTATCTGTTGTTCTTCGAACTCGCCGGCGGCGACCCGCAAGTGCTGATGCATGAACTCTCGGGGACGCTCGCCTCGATCTCCATGGGCGCGGTCTACATGGGTGCGCTCACCTACATCGGCAATGCGCCGAACTTCATGGTGAGCAGCATTGCCAGCGAGAACGGCATCGAGATGCCGAGCTTCTTCGGCTATATGTTGCGCGCCGGCGCCGTGCTCATTCCGCTGTTCCTGCTGCTGACGCTGCTGCCGATCGCGCCGATCCTGCACTGGCATTGAATCTCACGCCTGATTTGCTACTGCTCATGGCAGCAAATGGAAGCGGTGGATGAGCGCACATAACCCGATGCCCCGGTCGGCCAGGATCTTCCCGGCGCTGGCCGTGCTGTTGTTCGCGGCTGTTAGCGCGACGAACTACGTGTTCACGCTGTCGCTCGGCGGGCTCGTCTTCGCCATTGTCCTTTTGATCATCCTGTTCGGCACCGTATTTGCCGCGGTTCATCATGCCGAAGTGATCGCTGAGCGGGTCGGCGAACCCTATGGCACGCTCGTGCTGACGCTCTCGGTGACCATCATCGAAGTGGCGCTGATCACCACGATCATGCTGGGCGACAAGCCCGCCCCGGCGCTCGCGCGCGACACCGTGTTCGCCGTGGTCATGATCGTCTGCAATGGCCTCGTCGGGCTCTGCATCTTCATCGGCGGCCTGCGTTATCGCGAGCAGGGTTTCCAGCTCTCCGGGGCCAACGTCTATCTCAGCGTCTTGTTTGCGCTTGCCACCATCACGCTGATCATGCCGAACTACACCACCACCACGCCCGGACCGGTCTATTCGGCGGTTCAGCTCGGTTTCGTCGACGTGGTCACGCTCGCGCTTTATGCGGTGTTTCTCTACACGCAGACCGTCCTGCACAAGGATTACTTCGTTCATGAACGGGCGCAGGGCGAGGGCGGGGAGGTGCACCTGTCAAGTGGGGCGCTCGCACTCACCGTGGCGCTGCTCTTGGTCTCACTTCTGGCGGTCGTGCTGCTCGCCAAGAAATTCTCGCTGGTGGTCGATGCCGTGGGCGCCAGGATCGGCGCGCCGCCGGCCTTCGCCGGTCTCCTGGTCGCGCTCCTGATCCTGCTGCCCGAGGGCGTCGCGGCCATCGCGGCTGCCCGCAAGAACGACCTCCAGAAGAGCATTAACCTCGCGCTCGGATCGTCACTCGCGACCATCGGGCTGACCATCCCGGCCGTCGGCGTCGCCACCTACGCGCTCGATAAGGAGCTCGAACTCGGCCTCAACGCCCAGGGCAGCGTGCTCTTGCTCCTGACCTTCTTCTTGAGCATGCTGACCTTCGGCACCGGGAGGACCAATGTCCTGTTCGGCCTGGTCCACATGGTGGTATTTGCCATCTACGTGTTCATGGTCTTCGTGCCCTGAAGCGCGACATGGAGAGTTCCCGATGCTTGCCGCCCAGTCCGAGGTTCAGGTCGACAACGCGCAGGTTCGCGTGACCGAGTGGCGACTTGGGCCGGGGAGCGCCACCGGGCATCACACGCACGGAATGGACTACGTGATTGTACCCGTGGTGGCGGGGGAGATGACCATCGTGGCGCCCAGCGGCGAGAGATCCAAGGCGCAGCTTGCGGCCGGGAAATCCTATTTCCGCAAGGCTGGCGTCCAGCATGACGTACTTAACGAAACCTCAACCGAGATCGTGTTCCTTGAAGTCGAGCTAAAACCGTAGGTTGGCGTTGCCGATTGCCATCGATCCGTCGCAGTTGATCCCTCACAATGCCCCAAAGTTCCCGCATCAGGTCGCGCGGGGAGTGGCCGAGAAATGCTGAAATACCTCGCTAAAATCTCGATGGATATTTTCCCCTCGGTGCTCGCGACGATCATCGGGGCTTACATCGTTAATCACTATATCAATGCCAAGCCCGCACCCGATACTCCTGCGGCCGTAGCGGTGCCTGCCCAGGCTGGCAGTGAGGGCAAGCCGGCAGACACCACCAGCCTTCCCGGGGCCGGCGTCAAGGCCAAGGGTGTCTCCGACAAGAGTGTCTCTGAGAAGAGTGTCTCCGAGAAGAGCGTTTCCGAGAAGAATGCTGCGGACAAGTCGGCGGCCGAGAAGCCTGCCGATCATCAACCTGCTGCCGAGACCAAGGCCGCAGACGTTGCTCCCGCCGAGACCAGCCCGCGCGGCCGCACCGCCGCGCGCGAAAAGGCGGCTGCCAAGTCTGCTCCGGCTGCTGCGGTTCCCGCCACCGCCCCGGTGGTGGAGGCCAATTCGGCGCCGGCTGCGGCTTCCCCGGCCGCGGCCCCCGACGCCAACGATCTCGTGCGTGCCGCGATCGAGCGTCTGCGCAAGTCGCCTGAGGGCAAGGCCGCTGAGGCCAAATCAATCGAGAGCAAGTCTTCCGAGACCAAGTCTTCCGAGACCAAGCCGGCTGAAAGGCCGGCGGAGCCTGCGGTACGGGAAGCCGCCCGTACCCCGGAGGCGCCGCGTGTGATCACCGCGGAGCCGTCCACGGTGCGTCCGCTGCCGCCGCCGATTACTGTGTCGACGCCGTCACCCGAGGCCTATGGTAATAGCGGCTCGTCGCCGCTCAACCCGCCTTACACAGCCTCGGTCGGAAATGACGACCCGAATCGGATCACGCCGCCGGCTGACATTCCCGTGCCGGTGATCGCACCGCCGCTCGATCTGCGCGCCGACGCCGCGGCGACCACGACCATGCGGCGGCCGAAGACCAATGTCGCCGATGAGATGCTGTCAGGCGTGAAGTCGATGTTCCACGCCGTTCTGCCAAAACCCGCCACCCCCGATTAGGACGGCATCTGAGCCGCGCTGTCAGCCGCCGACCCGGGCGAGGCCGCTGCGGGCGGCATCGTCGCGTGGGCGAAGCGAGACCGCCTTGGTGTAGGACGCCGCTGCCTTGGCCCTGTCGCCCAGCCGCTCATAGGCCTGTCCGCGGGTGGTCCAGACCTGGGCGTTGTGCGGATCGGACTCGGAGGCCTCGTCCAGATCGGCTGCGGCTTCCTTGATCTTGCCGAGCGCGAGATAGCTGGTGGCGCGGCCGAGCAGTGGCTCGACCTTCTGCGGGTTGAGCCCGCTCGCAGCGCTGAAATCGGCGATTGCGAAATCGTGCTGGTTATTGCCCTGATAGATCAAGGCACGGCCATAGAGCGCCTGTGCGTTGTAGGGATCGAGCCCGACCGCGCGATTGAATTCGTCGAGCGCAGCTGCGGCCTCACCTGACTTCGCCAGGGATTGGGCCTTTGCCGTGTGGGCCTGAGCTTCGCTGACGTTGCCGGCGCTGACCGCGCTTTCGGCGGTCGCGATCGCCTTCGGCGCCTCCTGAGGCTTCTCCTTCTCCGGCATCAGCGATCCCAGATCGAAAGAGCAGCTGCACAGCGCAATCCCCATCAAAGCCAACACGAACGGTTGCTGCCAGATCTGGCGTAGCCGCGCCAAGCTGCGCTCGGGGAAAGGGGAGGCCATCTACGGTTCGCTCGCGCTAGAGCATGGTCCGAAAAAATGTGAAGCGGTTTCTGTCTCGCGACAAACGCGGAGATGCGTTTGCGCGGAGATCATGCTCAAACAACAAACCAAAGCGCGATGACGTTCAATCCCAATCTCATCGCGCTTTGGTGCCGCATCGGTGGCGCCCCTGTCCCAGAATAGGCACCGCTCAAAACAATAACGCGGGCCAGGGGCCCGCGTTATCGAAAACTGAAGTCTTGCAAGATCCGGTAGATCAGCGCGGTCCGCGCGGACCTGCACCCGGGCCGCCACGACCGCCACGATCACCGCCGGGACCTGCGCCGAACACCGGCTTCGGCTTCATCGGCAGCAGGCCTTCGCGCTGCAGCTTCTTGCGGGCCAGCTTGCGTGCGCGGCGCACGGCTTCGGCCTTTTCGCGGGCCTTCTTCTCGGACGGCTTCTCGTAATGACCGCGGAGCTTCATCTCGCGGAAAATTCCCTCGCGCTGCATCTTCTTCTTCAGCGCCTTGAGGGCTTGATCGACATTGTTATCGCGGACGAGAACCTGCACGCGGCATCCTCTTCAGGTGGATCGGATTTGAATTCTGGTAAGAATTAAGGGGATGGCAAAACGCGCAAGCCCTTAACCTTGAGCGCGCGGATGTATCAGACAAAACTGCGGATGTCCACCGGCCATGCGGGGTTTCGGGCCAATTTCGGCCATTAAATGCGGCGAAAATACCTCTGTGCGGCCCCGATTTGGGCGATTTGACGCCCATGGCGGGGTCGTTTCCGGAGCTTTGTTCCGGAAACTTGAAATCAGGGGACGACACATGGACATGAAAAAATACGCCGCCGAAGCCATCGGCACTTTCTGGCTCACATTCGCAGGCTGCGGCAGCGCCGTCATTGCCGCCGGCTTTCCCCAGGTCGGCATTGGACTGGTCGGTGTGTCCCTGGCGTTCGGGCTGAGCGTCGTCACAATGGCCTATGCGATCGGCCACATCTCGGGTTGCCACCTCAATCCGGCCGTCACGGTCGGCCTCGCCGCAGGTGGCCGTTTTCCGGCCGGCCAGATCCTGCCCTATGTGATCGCACAGGTGGCGGGCGCCATCGTTGCCGCGTGGCTGCTCTACGTCATCGCGAGCGGGGCGCCCGGATTTGACGTCGCCAAGGGCTTCGCGTCGAACGGCTATGACGCGCATTCGCCCGGCCAGTATAGCATGATCGTGTGCTTCCTCACCGAGGTGGTGATGACCATGATGTTCCTGTTCATCATCATGGGCGCCACCCATGGCCGTGCGCCCGCGGGCTTCGCGCCGCTCGCGATCGGGCTCGCGCTGGTGATGATCCATCTCGTCAGTATCCCCGTCACCAACACCTCGGTGAACCCGGCGCGCAGCACCGGCCCCGCGCTGTTCGTCGGCGGATGGGCGCTGTCGCAGCTCTGGCTGTTCTGGGTCGCGCCATTGATCGGCGGCGCGTTAGGCGGGGTGATCTACCGCTGGCTCAGCGAGGAGCCGACAGGCGTCGTCGCCGGCGCAAAGACGGCGTGATCGCAAGGGGATCGCAGCGATTGCTGCGGTCCTCTCATTTGGCTTTTGTCGGCGTGACTTCGGTGACATGTCCCATCTTGCGGCCGGGGCGCGGCGCGCCCTTGCCATAGATGTGCACCGTGGCGCCAGGGACGGTCAGCCACTTGTCGTAGTCATTGATCTCGTCGCCAATCAGATTGGTCATGGTGACGCATTCGCCGTGGCGCACGGGCTTGCCGAGGGGCCAGCCGGCGATGGCGCGGATGTGCTGCTCGAATTGCGACACGGACGCGCCGTCCAGCGTCCAGTGTCCGGAATTGTGCACGCGCGGAGCGATCTCGTTGACCAGCACCTTCGGTCCGGTGCCATTGGTGAGCACGAACATCTCGACGGCGAGCACGCCGACATAGTCGAGCGCGCTGGCGATCTTGCTGGCGATGCTGCGCGCTTCTTCGGCGAGCGAGTCCGCGATCGGTGCGGGCGCGCGCGATATCTTGAGAATGTGGTCGCGGTGCTCGTTCTCGGTGACGTCGAAGCACTCGACCTGACCCGTCGCCGCGCGGGCGGCGATCACGGAAATCTCGCGCTCGTAGGGCACGAATGCCTCCAGGATCGCCGATTTGGTGGCGAGACTGGTCCACACCTTGGCGATATCGTCGCCCTCGCGGATGATGGCTTGGCCCTTGCCGTCATAACCGAAGCGGCGGGTTTTAAGCACGGCTGGAAGGCCGATCCTGACGATCGCCTCGCGCAACGAAGCCACCGAGGTGACGTCGGCGTAAGCGGCGGTGCCGATGCTGAGCCGGGTGACAAAATCCTTCTCGGCCAGTCGGTCCTGGGTGGTCTCGAGGATCTTGCGGTTGGGCAGCACCGGGCGGCGCGCATCCAGCACCATCGCGGCGGCCGCCGGCACGTTCTCGAATTCGTAGGTGATGACGTCGACGTCGTTTGCGAACAGCTCGAGCGCCTCGACATCGGCGTATTCGGCGCAGGTCGCATTGAGGACAACGTCGAAGGCCGGCGAATCCGGATCGGGCGAGAATACCTGGCAGCGCAGCCCGAGCCGCGCCGCAGCCATCGCCAGCATCCTGCCCAATTGTCCGCCGCCGAGGATTCCGATGGTGTCGCCCGGCTTCAGCGTCACCTGCTTTGCGTCAGTCACGCCTTGTCCTCCGGGCGCTCGGCAACTGCCTCGGTCTGCGCCTTGCGCCAGGCGGCAAGCCGACCGGACAGGGCGGGGTCGGACAGCGCCAGCACGGAAGCTGCCAGCAGCGCGGCGTTGATCGCACCGGCCTTGCCGATGGCCAGGGTGCCCACCGGGATACCCGCGGGCATCTGAACGATCGAATACAGCGAATCGAGGCCTTTGAGCGTCTTCGATTCGACGGGCACGCCGAACACCGGCAGCTCCGTCAGCGCCGCCGCCATGCCGGGCAGATGCGCGGCGCCGCCAGCGCCGGCGATGATGACCTTGTATCCCGCCGCCTTGGCGCCTTTGGCGAAGGCAAACAGGCGATCGGGCGTGCGATGGGCCGAAACGATGCGGGTGTCGGCGGCGACGCCGAGCGCGGCAAGCGTGTCGGCGGCATGCCGCATCGTGTCCCAATCCGACTGGCTTCCCATGATGATGGCGATCGGCGCGGTCATGACGTCAATTGTGCCCGGAAAACAGAAAGATAGGCCAGATTAAAGGTTCCGGCCGGCGGCTCGCAAGGCGGTGGCAAGGAGAAGGGAATGCACTATCCTGTCTTGGTGAATCCCCGCAAGCCTTCATTGAGCAGGATGCCCATGAA
The DNA here is from genome assembly GCF_023073735.1 of Bradyrhizobium sp. 160. NCBI lineage: Bacteria > Pseudomonadati > Pseudomonadota > Alphaproteobacteria > Hyphomicrobiales > Nitrobacteraceae > Bradyrhizobium > Bradyrhizobium sp. 160. The sequence goes on along the minus strand of NZ_JADPKD010000067.1, from coordinate 268,796 downwards.
GAAACCAAAAAGGGCGAGTGCTGCGAAGGCCGAAAAGGGCCGGAAGACCAGCGCCAGCCGTTCCAAAGCCGCTGCCAAGCCTCCGGCCAGGCCGTCGCGGCGCCGAACGCAGGCCAATGGCGCCACGGAGAGCATCAAGGCGACCATCCGCGGCTTGCGGAGCAAGCTCAAGGCGGCGGAGCGGCGGGTCGCGGAGCTCGAAGCGGCCGCTGACACCGATTTCCTGCTCGAGATTCCGAACCGGCGCGGCTTCGAGCGCGAGCTCAACCGCGCCATCGCCTACATGAAGCGCTACCGCGCCAGCGGCGCGCTGATCGTGCTCGACGTCGATGGGCTGAAGCCGATCAACGATTCCTTCGGACACGCGGCCGGCGACGAAGTGCTCAAGGCGATTGCCGCGACGCTGACGCGGCAGGTCCGCGCCTCGGACGTGGTCGGCCGCCTTGGCGGCGACGAGTTCGCGCTGCGCTGTGGAATCTCAGCGAGACCGACGCCAAAGCGAAGGCCGCCTCGTTCGAGCAGGCGATCGACGAACTGTCCTTCACCTTTCGGGGCCAGCATGTGGCTGCGGGCGCCTCCGCCGGCGTCGCGTTGCTGGGGGCGCAGTCCGACGCAGGCCGCGCCCTCGAGGAAGCCGACGCCGCCATGTATGTGCGCAAGGCGTGCCGGCGGCACGAGCCGCGGACCAGGCTGGCCGGGAGCTAATTCTAAAGCGCGGCGAGATCTTGCGGCACATTGCCGAAATGCGCAGCAATGTGGCGTCGCCGAATTCGCCGGTCATGGGATCGCCGCTGCGGCTAAACGCGATCGCGCCGATGTGACCAGCGCCGCGCGATAGGATTTCGGCGCGCCGCAAGGCGGCCGTCGAGCTCTGGCACTCCTCTGCGGCGCCCGCGACGAGCGATCCGTCAGCATCGATCAGGAAGGGCATTGCAACGTAGTAGGTTACATCCGACATGGCGTTGCTCCGATGTTGAACTCAGGCGGCGCTGCTCTTGCTTCGCATCTTGCCGGGCGAGATCTCCGGAACGCACCCGGCGGAAATCGCCGCCTGCAATTCCTCCAGCTCGGCTTCCAGATATTCATTGGCCATGATCAGCGCCTTGATGGTGCTGCGCAGATTGCCGTCGCACATCGCGATCGCCTGATCGCAGGCTTGTTCATAATGGCTGTTGTCGAGAAGGGCGGTTGCCGACATCTGCGTTGTCCTTGGCGTTTCCTGGGGCGTTGGAAGTCAGAATGTTCCTATTTTGTTCTCTTTGAGTCAAGCGGATTCACGCACCCGCAAGCCGCCGCAAGGCCGCCTTGCGGATCAGGCGATGATGTCGGGCGTGATCTGGTCTTCGATGAAGGCGATGCGGTCGCGCAACAACAGCTTGCGCTTCTTCAACCGTTGTAAACGCAACAGGTCGGGGGCGGGCGACTGATGCAGTGCATCGATCGCCGCATCGAGGTCTCGGTGTTCCTGCTGCAACCGGGTGAGCTCGGCTTCGAGCTCACGCTCGTCTTCATTGGTCATGTCTGCGGTGGCCGAAAACCGATAGCCGTGAGATCTGGGCTGTGGATGCCCTGTGGAAATTATCGTCCTTGCGCGGCGTGACCGCAAGCGATCTGCGGCCGTCGCCCGCCGATCTCCCGTCACATATTTCTGCGGGTCGCCCCGGCGCTGCGCAAGCGCATTGATATCATGGATTTTTCCTGCGTGGTTCCCTTACTCACGCTTCGTTACATATGAATTTTCAAAAATGACGGCGCAACCACGGATACCCATCGACAGAACGAATCGGTGATGTAGACTTCCCTCGTCCGGATCGAATCCTGAGGTTCAACCCTACCGAGGAGGTTTCGAATGACAATTCAGGCACATCTTGTTGAATTGGAACGGAAGCACAAACTTCTCGAAAACGAATTGCACGAAGCTCTCGTGCACCTTTCAACAGACGACCTGCAAATTGTTGAGTTGAAGCGCCGGAAGTTGATGGTCAAGGACCAGATCGAGCGTCTGAAGCAAGGCGACACGCTCCACTAGTGACCCCCGCAACAGCGTAGAGTTGATCGTACTCCTTAGGCAGGGATGAGCGCCTTTGCGCTCATCCCTGCTGCAAGGAGCGCGCGTCGTGCAAATTGTGCGGCGTCAGCCTTTTGCTTCGACGCATTTTCTTGACGCAAACCGGTATCCGCTTTGCTCGAAACGCTCTAGATGTCCGCGAGCTCAGCGACGTGATCTGCGATTGCGAGCGACGACGTCAGTCCCGGCGATTCGATGCCGAACAGGTTGATCAAGCCTGCCACGCCGTGATCGCGCGGGCCCTGCATCAGAAAATCCTGCGTCGCCACCGCCGGCGGCACGATCTTCGGGCGAATGCCTGAATAGCTCGGCATCAACGCCCCGTCGGGCAGCGTCGGCCAGTATTTGCGGATCGCGGGATAGAAGCGCTCGGCGCGTGCCGGATCGACCTCGTAATTGATGGTCTCGATCCATTCGACGTCGGGGCCGAAGCGGGCCTGCCCCGCCATGTCCAGCGTCAGGTGCACCCCCAACCCGCCAGGCTCGGGCACCGGGTAGATCAGGCGCGAGAACGGCGCCCTGGCACTGCAGCTGAAGTAATTTCCCTTGGCGAGATAGGCCGGCGGAATCCGGTCCAGGGGCATGCCGTCGATATTACGCGCCACATTCGTCGCCGAGAGCCCCGCGGCGTTGACGAGAAGGCTGCATTGCAGCGTCATCGGCGCCTCACCGCCGGCCTCGATCTCGATGCCGTCGGCGGCAGCCTTGGCACGGACCAGCGGCGTGTGGAACGCGAAGGCCGCGCCGGCCTCCTCGGCTTCGCCGCGTAGCGAGAGCATGTAGGCGTGACTGTCGATGATGCCGGTCGACGGCGACAGCAGCGCGGCGTCGCAGGCGAGCGCCGGCTCCAGCGCGCGTGCGGCTTCGCCCGAAAGCAGTTGCATGTCGAGCACGCCGTTGGCTTCGGCATGCGCCTTGATCGATTGCAGCTTCTCGGTCTCTTTTGCGTTGGTGGCGACGATCAGCTTGCCACAATTCTTGTGCGGGATACCGCGCTCGGCGCAGTAGCGGTACAGCGCCTGCTTGCCGCCGACGCACATGCGCGCCATCCAGCTCCCGGCGCGGTAGTAGATGCCGGCATGGATCACCTCGCTGTTGCGCGAGGAGGTGACGGTGCCGATGGCCTCGGCTTCCTCGAGCACGACGACCTCGCGCCCGGTCTGAGCGAGCCTTCGAGCCACCGCGAGGCCGATGACGCCGGCTCCGATGACGACGCAATCGACCCTATCCATGGTCGTGCAGGACGTCAGTTGGAAAGGCCGGTGGCAGTGGGGCTTGAAGCGACGGCGCGCGGCCGTTTTCCATTAAGGAAGCATTTATCATGTCAGGGCAATTGCCGTGTTTCGCGTCACATTTTTCCGTTGCGCGTACAGGCGTTTACCCGATCCAAACCCGCGAAGCCAGACAATCCGGCGTTGAAATCGCGGGTGGCGGATGGCTGAGAAAAACTGGCACGTGGGCAGTGCGCTTCCGATTGCTGTGCAGGCTGTCGTGTGCCTGGCCGGCGCGGTCGGCCCTGCGCGCGCCTTTGCGCTGTCGGACAGCTTCACCGCTCCGGGCGATCTCGCCAAGCTCGATCCCAACGTGATCTGGGAAGGCCTGATCGCGAGCATCGTCGTCTGCTCGTTCCTCGCCGCGATCGCGCTATGGATCCATTCCTCGCTGCGGCGGACCAGGCGTTCGCAGATGCGGCGCAATGCCTTCGTCTCCTCGGCAATGAACAATCTCAACCAGGGCGTGGTGATGACGGATGCGCAGCGGCGCGTCATCTTCTGCAACGACCGCTATCTCGAGATCTATGGCCTGACGCGGTCGGATATCCGGGCCAACATGAACGGCTCCGAACTCCTCGAGCTGCGACGCAAGCGCGGGGTGCTCGGCGGCGCCTCCGTTGACGAGTTCTACGAGAAGGCGGCAAGCAGCAACGGTTTGATCACCGAACTGCCGGGTGGACGGGCCATCCTGGTGAAATTTTACGTGCTGCCGAACGGCGGCTCGGTGGCGACGCATCTCGACGTCAGCGAACAGCGCCGGCTTTCACAACAGCTCGCCTCCACCAAGCAGTTCCTGGAAACCGTGCTGGACAATGTGCCGGCCTGTGTTGCCGCGAAGAGCATCGAGGACGGCCGCTACATCTTCGCGAACACCGCCTATGAGCGCTTCTGGGGCTTCTCGCGGGATCACGTGGTCGGCAAGAATGCGCGTGAATTGTTTTCGCCCGCCTCGGCGGCCACGATCGAGGCGACCGACCAGGCCGCGCTCAACTCGCCGGACGGGCAATTCCGCAACGACTTCGAGGTCGAGCGAGGCGGGGAGCAGCGCATGGTCGCCTCGATCCGGATCGCGGTCCGCAATGAAAGCAACAGGCCCGGATTCCTGCTGCTGGTATTCGAGGACATCACCGACCGCCGCTCGCTGTCGCAGGAACTGGAGAGCACCAAGAAGTTCCTCGAGCTCGTGGTCGACAACATCCCGGTGGCGCTGATCGTCGAGCAAGTCAAGGACGGCCGCTATTTGCTCGCCAACCGCAGCGCCGAGACGATTCTCAACCGCAGGCGCGAGGAAGCCACGGGCCTGACTGCCGCGGATATCTTCAATCCCAAGGAAGCCAAGCTGATCATCGCGCGCGACGAGGCCGCAATCAAGAAGCGCGGGATGATCACCGAAGAGCATCCGATCTCCACCAAGGACGGCTTGCGCCTGTTCCTAACACGCCGCGCCACCGTGTTGAGCGATGCCGGCGAGCCGCAATATCTGATCAAGACCCATGAGGACGTCACCGATCGCCGGCAGACCGAGTCGCGCATGGCGCACATGGCCTATCACGACGGCCTCACCGATCTGCCGAACCGCGCCGCCTTCCTCCAGGCGCTGACCCAGATGATCGAGGCCTGCCAAGGCACGGTCGAGGAGTTTGCCGTCCTGTGCGTGGACCTCGACGGCCTCAAGGAGGTCAACGATGTCTTCGGCCATGCGCTCGGCGACAAGCTCCTGATCGAGGTGGCCCAGCGGCTCCAGGACTCCGCGCGCGGCGGCGTGGTGGCGCGTCTGTCGGGCGACGAATTTGGTCTCATCATCGACGGCAAGCAGCCGGACGCCGGAATGGCGCTGGCGCAGCAGATCGGCGAAGCCGTCGCCCGGGAATTCCAGATCGATGGCCGGCCGGTTCGCGCCGGTATCACCACTGGCATGTCGGTCTTCCCGCACAATGGCGCCGACGGCGCCTCGCTGCTTGCCAATGCCGGCGCGGCGCTGTTCCGCGCCAAGCAGAAGTCGCGCGGCACGATCAGCCTCTACCAGCCGGAGATGGACCAGCAGATCCGCGATCGCCGCGTGCTGCACCAGGACCTGTCGATGGCGATCAAGAATGGCGAGCTCTCGCTCGCCTTCCAGCCGCAGGGCGCCGCCGGCGACAGCGTCGCCGAGAGCGAGATCATCGGCTTCGAGGCATTGGCGCGCTGGCAGCATCCGGTGCGTGGTCAGGTCTCGCCGGCCGAATTCATCCCGATCGCGGAAGAGAGCGGCCTGATCGTCGAAATGGGCGAGTGGATCCTGCGCGAGGCCTGCCGTGAGGCGGCGTCCTGGCCAAAACCGCTCCAGGTCGCCGTCAATCTGTCGCCGGCGCAGTTCATGCACGGTGACGTGGTTGGCCTCGTCCATTCGATCCTGATCGAGACCGGCCTTGCACCCGGCCGGCTCGAGCTGGAGATCACCGAGGGCGTGCTGATCGAGGACTTTGATCGAGGCCTTGCGTTGCTGCGCCGGCTGAAGGCGCTCGGCGTGCGCATCTCCATGGACGATTTCGGCAGCGGCTATTCCTCCCTGAGCTATCTCCAGGCGTTCCCGTTCGACAAGATCAAGATCGACCGCGCCTTCATCATCAATCTTGGCCGCAACCCGCAATCGGCGGCAATCGTGCGCGCCGTGATCGATCTCGGCCACGGCCTCGAAATGTCGATCATCGCCGAGGGCGTCGAGACCACCGACCAGCTCGCCTTCCTTGCCAAGGAGGGGTGCGACGGCGTGCAGGGCTATCTGCTCGGCAAGCCGCTGCCGATCGGGAAATATGCCGGCCTCGTCGGCCGCGCTGAGGTCATGGAGCTTGCGCTCAAGACCGGCTAATGATGATGGGGCGCTTCGCTCCTTCTCGTCGGCTCATGGCGGATTACGACCTTGCGATCATCGGCGGCGGCCTGAACGGTGTCAGCCTCGCGCGCGATGCGGCTGGCCGCGGTCTGCGGGTCGTCCTGTTCGAGCAGGGCGATCTCGGCGCCGGGGCGTCGTCGGCGACGCCGCGGCTGATCCATGGCGATCTGTCGGTTCTGGAACGGCGCGGCTTCTGGCGGGTGCGCCGGGCGCTGATGGAGCGGCGGACTTGGCTCAGGATCGCGCCGCATCTGGTCCGGCCGATGCAGTTCGTCATTCCCGCCCATTCGCACGAACGTCCGCCATGGCTGCTGCGCGCCGGCCTATTCCTTTATGACAGCCTCTCCAGCCGGAGCGGACTGCCCGTCGCGACAACCCTCGACATCACGCATCATCCGGTGGGCAACGCGCTGAAGCGTCCGTTCGGCACGGCGTTCGAATATTCGGATTGCGTCGTCGATGATTCCCGCCTGGTGGTGGTCACGGCGCTCGATGCCGCCGAGCGTGGCGCGGTGATCCGGACCGGCGCGCGTTGCGTCCGCGCCGATCGAACCGACACCTGGCGGCTTGCGGTGGTCGATCGGGGCCACCGCCGCACGATCACGGCCCGGGCGCTGGCCAACGCGACCGGGGCCTGGACGTCCATGGTGGCGGAGACTGTGCTGCGGCAGCCGTTGCTCACCATGGCCGCCGTGCAGATGAGCCAGATCATCGTGCCGCGGCTGTTCGAATCCGATCACGTCTACGTCTTGCAGAACAACGATGGACGGCTGATCTTTGCCCGGCCCTTCGAGCGCGACTTCACCCTGATCGGCACGGTCACGCGTGAGTTCACCGGCGATCCCGCGATCGTGGCGATGCCTGGGGCCGATGTCAGCTATCTCTGCGAGGCGGTCAGCCGCTATTTCCGCGAGCGCGTTACCCCGTCGGACGTGGTCCGGGCGGTCTCCGGCGTCAACCTGACGCTGGCGTCCGCACGCGGACGTGATGGCACGACGCTGTTCCACGCGAGCAGGCGGAAGGCGCCGTTGATCACGATGTTCGGCGGCGACATTACGACGTCGCGCCTGCGCGCGGAGAGGGCGGTGACGAAGTTGGCGCGGTTCTATCCGATGTCGCCGCGCTGGACCGCCGGCGCAGCGCTGCCCGGTGGGGATTTTGCCTGGAATCGTTTTGATACCGAGGTCGATCTCGCGCGCGACCGCTGGCGCTTTCTTTCGGAGCCGCAGGCCCAGCGGCTGGTTGCCGCCTACGGCTCGCGGTTAGCGGCGGTGCTCGGCGAGGCCAAGAGCCGTGAAGAGCTCGGCCCCGCCTTCGGTCCCGAGCTGACCGCGGCCGAGGTGCGCTATCTCATGACCCACGAATGGGCGCGCTTCCCAGAGGACATCCTGTGGCGCCGTTCCAAGCTTGGGCTGACCATGTCCGCGGCGGATCGCGACGCGCTGGCCGCGTTCATGGCGGGTGTGAACGATTCATACCGAACCGGTTGAGCTAGGCACGATCGGCCGCTAGCGTGCGGCGGAATCGGGGTTGGCAGGGAACATGACGGACGAGTTGCCCAGACCAGACGCCGCGGCCAATGCGGCCAGCGGAGATCAACATCCGGTGGCCGGGCAGCCGTTGCTGCGCATTGAGAGCGTCACCAAGAACTTCGGGACGTTCCGTGCCGTGGACGGCGTGTCGCTCGACATCAGGGCCGGCGAGTTTTTCGCGCTGCTTGGTCCGAGCGGCTGCGGCAAGACCACGCTCCTGCGCATGCTCGCCGGTTTCGAGGCGCCGGACGAGGGGCGCATCCTGCTCGGGGGCAAGGATATCGCGCAGGCCTTGCCGCACGAGCGTCCGATCAACATGATGTTCCAGAGCTACGCGCTGTTTCCGCATCTGTCGGTGCGCGACAACATCGCGTTCGGCCTGAAGCGCGCCGGTATGGCGCGCGCCGACATTGCCGCGCGCGTTGCGGAGATGGTCGCGCTGGTGAAGCTCGAGGGGCTGGAGAAACGCAAGCCGGACCAGCTCTCCGGTGGCCAGCGCCAGCGCGTCGCGCTCGCCCGTGCGCTGGCCCGCCGACCGCAGCTTTTGCTGCTCGACGAGCCCCTCGCCGCGCTTGACAAGAAGCTGCGCGAGAGCACGCAAGCCGAGCTGATGGAGCTGCAGCGCCGGCTCGGCATGACCTTCATCATGGTCACCCACGACCAGGAAGAGGCGATGACGATGGCGAGCCGGATCGGTGTAATGAACGCCGGCAAGCTCGCGCAGGTCGCGACCCCGCGCGAGCTTTACGAGGCGCCGCGCTCGCGCTGGATCGCCGAGTTCGTCGGCGACATCAATTTGTTCGACGGCGAGTTCAGGCTGCGCGACGGGCATCGCCTGGTGATCGCCACCCGTGAAGCGGGCACGCTGGTGGCGGCCGAGCCGCGCGAGCCGGTGGGCAAGACGAAACTGTCGGTCGCAATCCGGCCCGAGAAGGTCAAGCTCGCACGCCGCGGGCCGGTGTTTGAGGCCGGCCGTGAAACGGCGATCAACAGTCTGGACGGCGTGATCGCCGACATCAGCTATCTCGGGGGCACCACCACCTATAAGGTGAAGCTCGACGACGGCGGAATGGTGCAAGCTTCAGTCGTCAACAGCGCGCGCCTCGACGTCGATGCCTACAGTGTGAACCAGAGAGTCATCGCCTGGTTCACGCCCGACGACTGCGTGGTGCTGCCGTCATGAGCTCCCGCCGCATCTTCGCGCGGCCGGCGCGTTTTGCTGCCATCGCGCCTTACGTCTGGATGGCGCTGTTCTTCCTGGTGCCGTTCGCCTTCGTGCTGAAGATCAGCCTGTCGCAGACCGCGATTGCTCAGCCACCTTACGAGCCCGTGTTCGACGTGACGGCGGGATGGGAAGCGCTGAAGACAGCCCTTGCTGCGTTGTCGATTGACAATTTCAGGCTGCTGATCTCCGACGACATCTACGTATTCGCTTATGTGCGCAGTCTCATCGTCGCGGTCACGGCGACCGCGCTCCTGCTCCTGATCGGTTACCCCATCGCCTATGGCATGGCGCGGCTGCCGAAGCGCTGGCAGGCGGTGGCGATGGTGCTGGTGATCGTGCCGTTCTGGACCTCGTTCCTGATACGCATCTATGCCTGGATCAACATCCTCCAGCACGATGGCCTGCTCAATCAGATCCTGCTGGCACTGCATCTAGTCAGCCAGCCCGTGGTGTGGCTCTCCACGGACAGCGCGATGTATATCGGCATCGTCTATTCCTATTTGCCGTTCATGATCCTGCCGCTCTATGCCACGCTCGCGAAGATGGAGCGGGCGCTGGAGGAGGCGGCCGGCGATCTCGGCGCGCCGCCGTGGCAGGTGTTCTGGCTCGTCACATTCCCGCTGTCGCTGCCCGGCGTCGGCGCCGGCGTGCTCTTGTGCTTCATCCCGATTGTCGGCGAATTCGTCATCCCGGATCTCCTGGCCGGGTCCAACTCGCTGATGATCGGCCAGACCCTCTGGCTCGAATTCTTCACCAACAAGGACTGGCCGGTCGCGTCCGCGGCGGCCATCGTGCTGCTGGTGATGCTGCTGCTACCGCTGCTGCTGTATGAGCGGCTCCAGAAGCGGCAGCTGGAACAATGGCGGTGAGGCGATGCGCAAGCTCTCCCGTCTCTCCCGCTTCAACATCGCCTCGCTGGCGCTCGGGCTGGCGTTCCTTTACCTGCCGATCCTCATCCTCGTCATCTATTCCTTCAACGCCTCGCGTCTGGTGACGGTGTGGGGTGGGTGGTCGCTGCGCTGGTATCACGAGTTCTTCAATGACCGCGCCATGATCGAGGCGGCCTGGATGAGCCTGCGGGTTGCGGTCTCGTCCGCGACCATTGCCACGCTGCTCGGCACGCTCGCCGCGGTCGCACTGTCGCGTGGTGAACGCTTCCGCGGACGTACGCTGTTCTCCGGCATGCTCTATGCGCCGCTGGTGATGCCGGAGGTGATCACCGGATTGTCGCTGCTGCTGCTGTTCGTCGCGCTCAACGCCGAGCGCGGCTTCTGGACGGTGACGATCGCCCACACCACGCTGACGATGTGCTTCGTCGCCGTGGTGGTGCAGTCCCGCCTCGGCTCGCTCGATCGCTCGCTGGAGGAGGCCGCAATGGATCTCGGCTGCGACCCCGTCCGCGCGTTCGCGGCCGTCACGCTGCCGCTGATCGCGCCGGCGATCGTTGCCGGCTGGATGCTGGCGTTCACGCTGTCGCTCGATGATCTCGTGATCGCGAGCTTCACCACCGGCCCCGGCTCGGCGACCTTGCCGATCCGCATCTATTCGGAGGTGCGGCTCGGGGTGAAGCCGGAGATCAACGCGATCTGCACGCTGGTGATCGCCCTGATCGCAGTGGTCATCGTCATCGCCTCGCTCGCCTCGAAACTGTCGAGCTCACAGGGCGAGAGCGCGGCGCCGCTGTGAGCCGATCGTCATTCCGGGGGGCGATGCGAAGCATCGAACTCAGGTGCGCAATTGCGCACCTGAGAATCTCGAGATTCCGGGTCCGGTGCTGAAGCACCGTCCCGGAATGACGAACGTGCACGCTTACGACTTCACCGCACCCGCCGTGAGTCCGCCCACCATGTAGCGGCGGAAGGCGTAATAGACCGCGGCCGGTGGCAGCGCGTAGATGAAGCCGGTCGTCATCAACAGTTCCCAAGGCGAATCGTCGGCGGCGAGGAAATTGCCGAGCGCGACGGGCAGGGTGATCTCACGGTCGTTGGAGAGCAGCAGGAACGCGTAGAGATATTCGTTCCACGCGAGCAGCACCGCGTAGGTGCCGATCGCGACCAGCGAAGGCATCATCAGCGGCAGGTAGACCAGGCGGAAGATCTGCAGCGTCGTCGCGCCGTCCATCACGGCGGCCTCGTCCAGCTCGACCGGCAGCTTGTCGGAAGCCTGCTTGAGCACCCAGATCGCGTAGGGGCTGGCGATCGTCACCATAGCCAGGATCAGCGACCAGTGATTGTTGAGCAGGCCGTAATTGCCCATGGTGCGGTACATCGGCACGGCGAGAAACGCCGCTGGGATGAAATAGGTGAACAGCGCGAGGTTCAGCACGGCGCGTCCGCCCGGCACCTTCAGCCGTGAGATCGAGAACGCCGCCGCGGTCGCGATGAACAGCGTCAGCACACCGACGGAGACGGCGATCACCGTCGAATTCCAGAACTGAACGTAGAAGTCGCGCAGAAAGTAATGCTGCTGCTTGAACACGATCTCGAAGTTATGCAGCGTCGGATGATCCGGCCACAGCTTGCCCGAGAACGCGTCCTCCTTCGGGGAGATCGCGAACAGGAACATGTGATAGATCGGGATCATCGTCCACAGGAAGACGGGGATGCCGATCAGCAGCAGCCGCGCTTCGGTCGCGACGTCACGCCAAGAAAATTCGCTTACGCCGGGGAGCTTCATCGCGACAACCGTTTCATCATGAAGTACACGAGCGGCAGGACGAACGGCATCGCACAGACGATCGACGCCATCGCCAGCGAGAGCTGGTCGAGCCGGAGATAGCGGATGCCGAGCGTCGACAGCACGTGCGTGAGGTCGGCCGGGCCACCGCCGGTGAGCAGATAGACGCTGTTGAAATCGCCGAGCGTCCAAATCATCGAGAGCAGCGTGCAGGTGACGTACAGCGTCTGCATCGACGGCCAGGTGATGTAGCGGAATTTCTGCCACCAGCTCGCGCCGTCGACCTCGGCGGCCTCGAACAGATCGTGCGAGATCGCAAGCCGGCCGGTGATCAGGATCAGCGTCCAGAACGGCAGCGACTTCCAGATGTGCACGGCGATCGCCATGCTCAGCGCCACGGTCGGATCGTTCAGCCAGTTCGGGCCGTCATCGCCGGTGAAGGAGAAGATGAGGTGGTTGATCATGCCCCATTCCGGATTGAGCATGAAGCGTACCGACAGGATGGTCGGGATCGACGGCACCGCCCAGGGCAGGATGAAGATCACCGAGAGCCATTTGATCCAGGTGCGCTGCTGGGCGAAGAAGCCGGACAAGAACAGCGCGATCAGCATCTTGATATTGATGCCGATGACCAGGAAGATCAGCGTGTTGACCGCGGCGCGGGCGAAGATCGGGTCGTTGTACAGCGCGACGTAGTTCGCCGGAGCGCGCGCCAGCCACAGCCCGTAACAGACGGGATAGACAACGAAGGCGAGAAAAACGAGCAGGTAGGGCGCGAGCAGCACGATGCCCCAGACCTGCGCCGGGGTCAGCCGCGACGACAGAGGCGGGCCGGGAATTGCCTGATCGCCAGAAAGCGTGATCGCCATTCTTTTCGAACTCTTCAAAGAGAAGCCGGCCGCGAAACGCGGCCGGTGTTGTTCTTATACCTTTCCCCGCAACGCGGGGAGAGGGGCGGATGACTTAACCCGCGACCTGCTTGATGCGGGCAATCAGTTCGTCGACGGCCTTATCGACCGGAACCTTCTCGCTTACTACCCGGTTCATCGCCTTGGCCCACACGTTCTCGTTGTTGAGAATCGTGAACTTCCAGTTCTTGGTGAAGTCGAACGCGGCGGTGCCGCCTTTGAACTGCGTGTAGACTGCCTTGCGGTGCTTGTCAGCCTGCCAGAACGGGCTTTCCTGGCTTTCCTTCGTCACTGGGAACCAGCGGCCGAGCGCGCCCTCGATATAGGGACGGACGTTCTCTTCCTGGAGCAGGAAGCTGATGAACTGCTTGGCCTCGGCCTTGTTCTTGGCCGCGGTGAAGATCAGCCCGGTCTTGACGTCGGAGCGGTAGCGGATGGTCGAACCATCCGGCGCCTTGGGGAAGGACGCCGTGATGATGTCCTGCTCATAGGCCTTCTTGCCGGCGTCGCGCTGTTCCTGGGTGAGGGCCTGGTTCTGCGAGTCCTCGAACCACTTCGCCGCGATCGAGATCGTGAAGTTGTGGGTCATCACGATCGTCTTGTTGTGGAAGGCAACGTTGTTGTCAGGATCCTTCCACGTCGTCGAGGACGGCGGCGTGCAGCCCTTGATGTACGTGTCGGTGTAGTCCTTCATCGCCTTGATCAGGTTCTCGCGGACCTTGGGATCATCGACCAGCAGCTTGCCGTCGTCGTCGACCAGCTTGACGTGGTAGGCGTCCATGAAGGTGTAGAACGACTGGAAGGCATCGGTGGATTCCACGCCCATCGGCTGGCCTACGGCATAGATGCGCTGGCCGGTCGCCTTGCGGATCGCCGGCTGCACCTTGTCGCACCAGAACGACCAATAGCCCGTCCAATCGGTCGGAATGTCGCTCTGCTTGAAGCCGGCCTTTTCCAGCATGTCGTTCCAGATCTGGACATGCATGCTCTGCTGCTTCAGTGGGAAGCCGTAATAGGCCTTCTTCTTGGTCACATCGTTGTAGAGGATCGACGCGTCCAGCGTGTTCTGCACGAACCGGCCCTTGATCGGCTCCATGACATCCGTGAGGTCCTCGAGCTTGCCCTCGTATGCCCACTTGCCCTGCGCCTGCACGTCATAGGAGTCGGAGTAGGCAACATCGGGCACGGTGCCGGCATCGAGCGCCGCGACGGTCTTCGGAATCATGTCCTGGATCGCGTATTGCGACAATTCGACCTTGATGCCGGTCTTGGCTTCGAACTTCTTGATCGTCTCGATCAGCGCGTCGTCTTCGGAGCGATAGAAGCCCTTGCCCCACCAGACCGTAATCGTCTTCTGCTGCGCAAAGGCGGGTGCAGTGGCGGCGAAAAGCCCAACCGCAGCGACCGCCAATGATACTGCGCCAATAACCTTGGATCTCACGTTTTTCTCCCTCAAACGACCGGTGTTTTTAGCCGGTCGTATAAAACACTAGCGCATGGCGGAAGTCTGATCTAGCGCCATGTTGTCAGACCAATGTCGTGGGATAGAGCCTCGCGGAGATGCTTAACCCGCGTATCGATCCAATCGCCGCATCAATTCGCAGCGATCAATTCGCCTTGTGCGTTCTGGCTTGGCCTGCCCATGCGCAGCTCCACACACCCGCTCGCCGCCAGCGAAAGTCTCAGCTGTTGTAAGCGGTATGAGGACTGAACGCAACGCAGCCGGCTTGCAACGCCGCGGCGCTCCGGCTGCGGGAGCCAAAATGTCTCTGAAGGATACGGGCGGCTGATCCACGAGCTCAGGTTCGTCGGGGAACGGACTTGCACCGCTTAGCGGCAAACTGTCAGCGTTTCCCCTTCAGCCCTGTTGAAATGGCATGCGAACTTGCCTCAGCGGATCGGGATCGCGCCTTGCCTTGCCCGCTGGTCCGGGAAGGCGAACGCCATGCCTCGAGCAGCATCTTGAGAAATTGGCTGGCATGAGGGGATAGTGTCGCCCCGCGCCTGCGCACGATTCCGATCGTCCGCGACACTTCCGGCTCGATCAACCGAATGGTGTGAATGATCGGATGATCGGCAGCGGGAGTCGCGAGCTTCGGTAGCACGGCAATGCCCAGTCCCGCTTCGACCAGGCCAAGCGAACCTGAGAGATGAGCGACTTCATAGGACCAGTTCAGCTGCAGACCGTGTCGCGCCAGCGCATTGTCGATCAATGCGCGATTGCCGCTGTTGCGACCGACGGTGATCACCCGGTGCGGCACAATTTCCGACCAGCTTACCTGCTTGCGTGACGCCAGCGGATGGTCATGACGGCAGGCCAGGACGAAAGGATCCTCAACCAGTTTTTCAAAGTCAATCTCGGCATGCGAAGCACCAATGAAATTGATGCCGAAATCGGCTTCTCCGCGCGCGACCGCTTCCAGTCCCTCATTGGCACCGATGTCCAGAATCCGGATGCGAATGCGCGGATAGGCTTCGGCAAACCGGCCGATCGCACGCGGCAGAAAATAGAATACTGCTGTCGGCACCGCAGCCACCGAGACTAGGCCTGAACTTCGCGCGCCGATATCATGGATGGCGAGCACCGAGGTCTCAAACTCGTCGATGAGGCGGCGCACCTTCGCCAGGAAGTCACGGCCCGTCATGGTGAGATTGACGTGGCGCGTCGACCGCTCGAGCAACGGCGCACCGAGGCTTTCTTCCAGCTTCTGAATGCGTCGGCTGAGCGCCGGCTGAGACAGGTTCAGCGCCTTGGCAGTGCGAACAAAGCTTCCCGTCTCCGCGACCGTGATGAACGCCTTGAGGTCGAGCAGTTCTGCGTTCATGGCAGCCTCCATTATATCGATATGCGGAATAATACATCGGATATTTGCATTTCACAAAAGAGTTCAGAGGGAGGATGTTCTGGTCGAGCGAAGACGTCGCCGAACGGAAGAGGTCCATGAACGATCAGATTGCCATCCCCTGTGTGGTAATGCGTGGGGGTACCTCGCGCGGGCCGTTCTTCCTCGCCCGCGATCTTCCGGCCGATCCCAGGTTACGCGACGCGATCCTGTTGTCCGTGATGGGAGGTGGGCACGATCTTGGAATCGATGGAATCGGCGGCGGCAATGCCGTTATCAACAAGGTCGCGATCATTGGGCCGGCCTCGGTACCCGGCGCCGATGTTGACTACCTGTTTGCGCAGGTCCGTGTTCGTGAAGGGATCGTCGACACCTCGCCGAACTGCGGAAATATGCTGGCGGCGGTGGGGCCGTTCGCAATCGAAGCCGAGTTGGTCGCCGCTACTGCGGATCGCACCCATGTGCGTGTCCACAATGTCAACACCGGCAAGCTGATTGATGCGACCGTTGCCACCCCCGGCGGGCGGGTGACTTACGAGGGCGAGGCGCGGATCGACGGCGTACCGGGAACGGCCGCGCCCATCGAACTGTCCTTCCCCAACGCCGCCGGCGCACGCACCGGTCGCCTGCTGCCGACGGGACGTCCGGTCGACTGCATCGAAGGGATCGACGTGACCTGCATCGACGCGGCGATGCCGGTCATGCTGGTCGGCGCGGCGGATCTGGGCTGCACCGGCCGTGAGGCGCCCTCGGGCTTCACCGACAGCGGCTTCCGCGCGTGTCTAGAGAACTTGCGCATCGAGGCGGGACGCCGGATGGGTTTTCCGAACTCCGCGACAATGGTGATCCCGAAGCCGGTTCTGATGGCGCCTGCGGGCGAGGCGGCGTTGAACATCCGGTACTTCATGCCGCATGACTGCCATAGCGCGCTGTCGGTGACCGGCGCTGTCGCGATCGCGACTGCTTGCGTGACGCCCGGAACGATCGCCGCAGAGATGGTCGGGCCGCTGGCGCTGCCGGTGCCGATCACGCTCGCCCATCCCTCGGGCCAGCTCGTCGTTCGGCTGGAGCCCGGCCCAATTGCCCGGGTGCAGCGGACGGCCCGGCGAATTTTCGAGGGCCATGTCTTCGCCCGTCGATCGCACGTGCCTCATTCGGTGCTGGCGGCCTGAAGCCCGCCGCCTTCGAAGCCATCAAGAAAAATCAGAGCCATGGGAGAAACGAGAATGCACAAGCAAGCGCTGGTCGGGCACCCGAACACGCCGGCGGGGAAGCCATTCTACCGGATTCTCTATGTCCAGGTGCTGATTGGCCTGATGCTGGGTGTCCTCACGGGCCATCTGTGGCCTGAGTTTGGTGCCGCGCTGAAGCCGCTTGGCGACGGCTTCGTCAAGCTGGTCAAGATGATGATCGCGCCGATCGTGTTCTGCACTATCGTCAGCGGCATCAACAGCATCAGCGATTCCCGCGAGATCGGCCGCACGCTGGTGAAATCCATGGCGCTGTTCTACCTGCTGACTGTGCTGGCGCTGCTGGCCGGGTTACTCGCTGTATCGCTGATCCAGCCGGGTGTCGGCATGCATGTGGCCGTCAGTACGCTGGATCCGTCGGTGGCTGCGAAATTCATCAAGCAGGCAGGTGCGACCGGATTCGCGGAGTTCGTGCTGCACATCATCCCACATTCGTTTTTTGGAGCGTTTGCGGATGGCGAAGTGCTGCCGGTGCTACTGATTTCTGTCCTGATCGCTTTTGGCCTAAGCCGTGCCGGCGATGGCGGTGTGGTGGTGACAAAGGCAGTCGACTCGTTCTCACAGGTGCTGTTTGTGTCCTTCGGCTTCATCATGAAGCTCGCTCCGCTCGGCGCCTTTGGAGCCATGGCGTTCACGGTGGGGCGCTACGGCATCCATTCGATTGGTTCGCTCGGACTGCTGATCCTGACGTTCTACATCGCCTGCTCCGTCTTCGTGGTCGTCGTGCTTGGCACGCTGGCGCGGCTTAACGGCTTCAGCCTGTGGAAGACTGTCCGCTACTTCAAGGAAGAACTGCTGATCGTGCTCGGCACGTCGTCGTCGGAGCCGGCGTTGCCTGGTGCGCTGCGCAAGCTGGAGCAACTCGGATGCCGGAAAGGCGTATCGGGGCTCGTGTTGCCGATGGGCTACTCTTTCAATCTGGACGGCAGCGCCATTTATCTCACCCTGGCTTCCATCTTCATTGCGCAAGCCTGCGACATTCACCTGTCATGGGGGCAGATTGCGGCAATGCTCGGACTGATGCTGCTGACTTCCAAAGGGGCGGCAGGCGTCACCGGCAGCGGCTTCGTCGCGCTTGTCGCGACCCTTTCGGTCATGCCGGATTTGCCGGTGACCGGCGTGGCGCTGCTTGTCGGCATCGACCGCTTCATGTCGGAGGCGCGGGCGCTGACCAGCATGATCAGCAACTGTGTCGCATCCATCACCATTTCGCTGTGGGAGGACGCCTGTGACCGCGAGGTGCTGGCCCGTGAACTGGGACAGAGTGGCACTATCAAGGTTGCGGCCGGGACGAAGATCGACGGGGCAACAAGGGTGCACGAGGACAAGAGCTGGATCTCGACGACGCAATCGGCCGCTTGACGCCGCGTTGCATGAAATCCGTCGCAGTATTGGATTTGGCAAATCGAGCCTGTCGCGCGCGGGCTGCCAAACCTAACAGAGCGAGGTTGATCACTCTAGTTGGACTTGGCGCCCTCCTTCGCGTTCTCCGCCGTCGGCGATCCGTCCTGCGCCGGGCGCTTTCCGCCCCCGGTAATGCGCTGCTTCAGGAGATCGAGGAAGGGAGAGGCCGCAGGCGACTGCCGGATCAGGCTTTCGGGGTCGGGGAAAATCAGGGGATCGTCCCAGGGCCCCTGCACCATGAAGGGCAATTGAAAGCCTGACGCCGTGTTGAGGCTCGCGACGCCCTTCATGTCGTATTCGCGTGTCGGTACGGAGGCGGTGCCGGTCAGCGTGATCTTCGCCGCGGGTCCTTCGATGCGGATGTCCTCGGCGGTGGCGATCCCGTCGGAGAATTTCACTGCGATGGTGAGCTTGTCGTAGGGGGTCGAGCCGTTGCGGAAATTGCCGCCGCCCGACAGCGGCCGCCGCTCCAACCGCTTGAGCAACTGCTCGGCATTGAAGCCCGAGATCGCGCCGTCATGCCCGGTGACGGTGGCGCTGCCGTCGAGCGACTGCACGAGGCCGAACGGGCTCGAGCCGGAGGCGAAGAGCGAAACGTTGATGTTGCCGCGGCCGGACAGTTTGTTGAGGCCGAACAGTTCGGAGGCGCAAGCCTGGAGGTCGACGTCGGTGAACTGGAATTGCGCCTTGATGTCGGCGACGCTGTCGGCGCGCGCGATGCCGAACGAACCCTTGGCGATGCCGCCATAGACCTGGGCCTCGCCGACCGAGAGCGCCAGCGTGCCGTTGCGCAAATTGGCGCCGATCGCAGTGCGGCCGAGCTTCGACGGGCCGACCGTCAGCTTTGCCGCCGACAGGCGCATGTCGAGGTCAGTGGTCGACAGCCCGTTAAGATCGAACAGCTGCCTGTTCCAGTCGCGCGCGCCGCTCGCGAGCAGGCGGAAGGTCGAGATATAGGGTGTGAAGTCGAGCGCGTCAGCGGCGAGCGTCGCCTGCAGGGTCTGCCGGCCGTTATTGGCGTAGGTCATCACGCCTTCAGCGGCATTGCCGTCGAGCTCGACATTGACGTTGGTGAGCGCGATCGAGGCACCCACGACGTTGGCGCGCGCCTTCAGCGCGAAACGGCCGAAGCCGCCGCTGGCGGGCTGCGGCTGGCCGGTCCAGCGTAGCGCATTGCGCAAGGACGGGCTGTCGATGGTGAGCGTGCCTTCCATCATCGGGCTGGTGCGGTTGGCGACGCTGCCGTCGAAGGCGAGCTTGAGCGGCGCGCTCGCGATCCGCGCCTTCAATCCTGAGCGCTCGCCGGAGAGGGCGGCGACGAAATCGGAAAAGCTGATCGAGCCATCGACGCGCTCGCCCCGCCAGTCGAACTGTCCGGTCGCGGCGAAGGAGCGCGAGATCGAGGGCCAGGCCAGCGACAGGTCAATGTCCTCTAGCTTCTCGGTGGCGCGCGTGGCAACGTCCTCGTAATTGAGCACGCCGTCCTGGATCCTGATCTCGGAGAACGACACCTGATTGTCGGCCCCGGGCTTCATGGTGCGCGCAATGGTCTGGATGAAGGGCGTCCAGTTGCTCTCGCCGTCCGGCTTCAGGCTGACATGAATGCGCGGCCGCAGCAGCGTCAGGTCGGCGATCTCGAACCGTTGCAACAGCAGCGGCAGCAGCCGCAAATTGGCGGTGAGGACGTCGACATGAAGCGCGGGATCGTAGGCGCCGCCGCCCTTGAGACCGACGTCGCGGAAGGAGATATAGCTCGCCGGCAGGACCGAAATGTCGATGTTGCCTGCGACACTGAGCTCGAGCCCGGTCACGTCGCGGATCTGCGCTTCCACCGCCTTGCGCAGCGCGTCACGGTTAATGAGCCAGGAGGTCGCGATCAGGGCGATCAGCGCCACGCCGAGCAGCGCCGCGATCGGGGTCCCGAGGCGCTTCATTCCTTGGGCCATGGTCAATGGCATGTCCTGATCGGGTTGGTCGTTGGAGCCAGAAGGACGGGTCGGGAAACCTGCGTGCCCATGCCCAAGCCCTATTATGTTAAGTCCCGCAACTTGATGGGTTTTCTTGTCGCTTTCAAGGCCGCGGACGATTCTGCCCACGGCGTGGGCAGCTTCTATCACCCGGCCACGGATCGGAGAACCCCGTATCATTGACGGCTTCGGAGAATTTCGCCTAATAATCGCCGCCAATAAGGCGCGACGCCCGCAAGCCGAACGTTCAGTCGAAGGTCATTTGCATGAACAAGGTCTATCCCGACGCCAAGTCGGCTCTGTCAGGCATTCTCAAAGACAACATGATGATCATGTCGGGCGGCTTCGGCCTCTGTGGCATCGCCGAGGAGCTGTCGGACGCGATCCGCGAGTCCGGCGTCAAGGGCTTGACGGTGGTCTCCAACAATGCCGGCGTCGACGGTATCGGGCTCAGCCGGCTGCTGCAAACCCGGCAGATCAAGAAGATGATCTCGTCCTATGTTGGCGAGAACAAGCTGTTCGCCCAGCAATTCCTCGCCGGCGAGCTGGAACTCGAATTCAATCCGCAGGGCACGCTGGCCGAGCGCATTCGCGCCGGCGGCGCCGGCATCCCGGCCTTTTACACCAAGACCGGCGTCGGCACGCTGATCGCCGAAGGCAAGGAAGTGAAGGAATTCGACGGCGAGAAATATCTGATGGAGCGTGGCCTGTTCGCCGATCTCGCCATCGTGCATGCCTGGAAGGGCGACACCGCCGGCAACCTCATCTACCGGAAGACCGCGCGCAACTTTAACCCGATGATGGCGACCGCCGCCAAGATCACGGTGGCCGAGGTCGAGCATCTGGTTCCGGCCGGTGAACTCAATCCCGACCACATCCACACGCCCGGCATCTTCGTGAAGCGCATCGTCGAGGTCGGCACGGCCAAGAAGCGCATCGAATTCCGCAACACCCGCCCGCGTCCGACGGCGGCGCAGGCGGCCGGCACTGGAGTAGAAATCTGATGGCCTGGACCCGTGAACAGATGGCCGCGCGCGCCGCGAAGGAACTGCGCGACGGCTATTACGTCAATCTCGGCATCGGCATCCCGACGCTGGTCTCGAACTACATACCCGATGGCATTGACGTCAGCCTCCAGAGCGAGAACGGCATGCTCGGCATGGGCCCGTTCCCCTATGAAGACGAGGTGGACGCGGACCTGATCAACGCCGGCAAGCAGACCGTGAGCGAACTGCCCTCGACGTCTTATTTCTCGAGCGCCGATTCCTTCGGCATGATCCGCGGTGGTCACATGGATCTGTCGATCCTCGGCGCCATGCAGGTGGCCCAGAACGGCGACCTCGCCAACTGGATGATCCCCGGCAAGATGGTCAAGGGCATGGGCGGCGCGATGGACCTCGTCGCCGGCGTCAAGCGCGTCGTCGTGGTGATGGAGCATTCCGCCAAGGACGGTCCGAAGCTCCTGAAGCAGTGCAACCTGCCGCTCACCGGCGAGCGCGTGGTCGACATGGTCGTCACCGATCTCGCCGTCTTCACTATCGACAAGCACGGCGACGGCGGCATGGCCCTGATCGAGCTCGCCGACGGCGTCTCGCTCGAGGAGGTCAAGGCCAAGACCGAAGCCGAATTCCGCGTTGCGCTGAAGAATACGTAAGGCCGTCGCAATGGAGGCGCGCATGACGATACGGTCAGCGCGTCCCGACGACGCCGGTTTTGTCGCACGAACCATTTTGACATCGCAGCGCGGCTACCGCACGCGTGGCTGGTTCGACGTCGCGCTCGGCTGCCCCGAAGCGCAGTGCCTCGATTTCATCGCGCGCATCACCGTCGCAGACGCGGTGTCGATGTGGCACGTCTCGCAATTCCTGATCGCCGAGATCGATGGCATGCCTGCCGCCGCGCTATCCGCGCTGCCGGCGGCCGGCACCGGACCTTCGGCCTGGCGCGCGATCGAGGAAGTCGCCGGTGCAACCGGGCTCGCCGCGCTGGAGCTGGAAGCCATCCGTCGACGCGGCGCCTATACGCGCGCCTGCTGGGTTCAGGGCGGCGAGGGCGACTGGATGATAGAATATATCGCATCCGATCCCGCCTATCGCGGTCGCAGCCTGGTGCAGGCGCTGATCGGGCACGCGCTGGATAAAGGGCGGGCGGCTGGATTTGGCCGGGCGACGATATCGTTTCTGATCGGTAACGAGCCCGCCGAACGTGCCTATAGCAAGGCCGGATTCGTGTTCGCGGAGGAGAAGCGCGATCCCGATTTCGAGGCGCTGATCGGCGCGCCCGGCTTTCGCATGTTCGTGCGGACAATCTAGCCCGCTGCGGCGCGGCCGACTTATCGGAAAGCTGTTCCGCGCCCGCGACATGGTCGATTGGATCGATGCTGCCGTTGACGAGTTCGCGCCAGCCCGGCGCGACCGCAGCGCCCCACCGAAACCCCCAATCGAACCGGTTCCTTCCCTGCCGCGTCTCATCACGATGGCGAGGCATCTTTTCGCGCGTCCGGCTGGTGACGCGTCGATATCGGCAGGGAGGAAATTTATGCGTACCATCGCAAAATATCTGGCGACGACGATTCTGGTCCTGGTGGCCTCGGCGGCGGCGTTGCCGTCATGGGCCGCCGACGTGGACGCCACATCGGCTATCGACACCGTCACCGTCTATCCCGATGGTGCCACCGTGACCCGTGTCATCGCGCTGGATCTGGCCTCCGGTGACAGTACGTTGGTCGCGAAGGACTTTCCGCTCTCGCTCGATCCGTCCTCCCTCCGCGTCGAGGGCGAAGCGGGCGCCAAGCTGACTATCGGCACCATCGACGCGCGACCGCCGCGTGCGGCGCCGCCGGTCAACCTGTCCGAGCTCGACCAGCGCATCGAAACGCTCAAGGACGAACGCTCCGATTTGCAAGGAGCAATCGATGCGGCGGTCGCGCGGCGCAAATTCGCTCAGCGCTTTGCCGAAGTCTCTCCTGCCGGTCTCGGCGACAAGGGCGAGGCCCGGCCGATCACCGAATGGCGCGCGGCCTTTGCCGCCGTCGCCGACGAGATCGCGACCGCCGACACTGCGATCCGCGAGGCCACGCGAAAACAGCGCGAGATCGATCGGCAGATCGCGCAGCTCGAGGCCGAGCGTTCGGCCAAGCCGCCGAGCAAGCTGGAGGTGCGGATCGACGTCGCCTTGGCAGCCGCGACCAAGGCGACGCTGCGGGTGACCTATACCGTGCGCAATGCGCGCTGGCTGCCGCTCTATGACGCGCGCCTCGACACTGGCGCCAAGGATCGCAAGCCGCAGCTCGAGCTGGTGCGCCGCGCCGAGGTCACGCAATCGACCGGCGAGGATTGGTCCAACGTGACGCTCGGCGTCTCCACCGTCCACATCAGCCGCGGCGGCAGCGCCCCGGAGCTGAATTCGCTGGTCGCGCAATATCCGCAGGTGGCGAAACCGCTGGCTGCAGGAACGGTCTCCGATCTGGCGCGGCCCGCGCCGGTCGCACGTCAGATGCAGCCCCATCTTTCGAAAATGGCCGAATCGGCCGAGCCGCGTGAACGCGCCGACGAGCAGCAGGCGGTTGCCGAGATCGGGGACTTCCAGGCTACCTTCAAGATTCCCGGGCGCGTCAGCCTCGGCGCCGCCGAAGGCGCCAAGAGCCTCCGTATTGCTTCGGTGAATGTGCCCGCCGATCTGGCGGTGCGGGCCGCCCCGGTGATGGACCCGACCGCCTTCCTCGAAGCCAGCTTCAGGCAGACCGACGAGGCGACTCTATTGCCGGGCAAGGTCGCGATCTACCGCGACGGCGTCTTCGTCGGCCGCGGCAAGATCATGGCGTCGGCCAAGGACGACATCGTGCGGCTCGGCTTCGGCGCCGACGACAAGGTTAAGATCGAGCGCGCGGTACTCAAGCGCAACGAGGGGTCGGCGGGTCTCCTTGTCACGACGTCGAAGACCGACGAGCGCGCGTTCAAGACGACGATCCGCAATGGACACGACTTCCCGATCAAGATTGCGATCGAGGATCAGCTGCCGGTCAGCGAGAACGAGGACATCGTGGTCGAGATGCTGCCCGCAAGCACGCCGCCCACCGCGAGCAACATCCGCGACAAGCGTGGCGTGATGGAATGGTCGTTCGACGCCAAGCCCGGCGAGTCCAAGGACATCAACTTCGCCTGGCGCATCCGCTGGCCGAAGGACAAGAGCATGGTGATCGCACCGGCCGGCTGACGGTGTCTCTTCACCTCTCCCGTAGTGACAGGTGAAGTGCGCCGCAAGCTCTGCGCAAATCAACTGGGCATCATCGCGTAGGTCCAGCCGCTCGCATCGATTGCGGCAGCACGTACGGTACGCCGTCGCCGCCTTGGTGCACGGCGGCATCGATCTCGAAGATGTCGCGGATGATCTCGTGCGTGACGACATCGGCCCGCGGGCCGTCGACGGCGAGCTTACCGCGGTTCAGCACGATCAGTCGGTCGGCGAAGCGGATCGCGAGGTTGAGGTCGTGCAGGATTGCGACCACCGCCGTGCCACCTGCCGCGCGGCGGCGCGCGGCTTCGACGAGGTCGATCTGGTGGCGCAGGTCGAGGCTCGAGGTCGGCTCGTCCAGCAGCAGAAGTCCGGGGCCGTGTTCGGCCTCGCCGCAGGCGAGTTGCACCAGCACGCGGGCGAAATGGGCTCGCTGCTGCTCGCCGCCGGACAGTGTCGGCAATTGCCCGTCTCTGAAATGGGCGAGGCCAACCTCGTCCAGTGCGGCATCGACGAGCGCGCTCGCCTCGCGCGAGCTGCGATCGCCTGCGCCCATCAGCACGATCTCCTCCACCGTGAAGGGAAAGGTGACGTTGATGTGCTGGGACAGCATGGCGCGGCGCGCGGCGAGCTCGCGCGGCGTGAAGCTGCTGATGTCGCGCTGCTTCAGCCGCACCTCGCCCTCGCTTGGGCGGAGATCGCCGGAGAGCAGCCGCAGCAGCGTCGACTTGCCGGCGCCGTTCGGGCCAATGATGGCGACCGTCTCGCCGGCCGCGACATGCAGGCCAACCGCATCGAGCAGTGTCGCGCGGCCGGCGTGCTTGCTTAAGGATTGCGCCTCGATCACGGCGCTCATAGCGAGGCGAGCCCACGCTGCCGCAGCAGGATGGCCAGGAAGACCGGCGCACCGACGGCCGCGGTCAAAATGCCGATCGGCATCTCCGCAGGCGCCACGATGGTGCGCGCCAGCGTGTCGGCGCCGACCATCAGAATAGCGCCAAGCAGCACCGAGGCGGGCAGCAGCAGCCGATGCGCCGGTCCGACGACCAGACGGAGCAGATGCGGCACGACGATGCCGACGAAGCCGATGACACCGCTGATCGACACCGCAACGCCGGTCATGGCGGAAACCATGACGATCGAGATCCGTTTCAGGCGCTCGACGTCGACCCCGCCGTGAAAAGCGTCGGCTTCGCCGAGCACCAGGAGATCGAGCCCGCGCGCGATGAAGGCGCAGGCCGCAAGCCCGACGGCCAGGATCGGCGTGAGCACGGCGGCCTTGGTCCAGGTCGCGCCGCTCATCGAGCCCAGCAGCCAGAAGGTGATGTCGCGGAGCTGGCGGTCATCGGCGACGAACACCAGCAACCCGATGCCGGCATTGGCAATGGCGGTGATGGCGACGCCGGCGAGCAGGAAGATCGCGATGGAGGTTCGCCCGGCACGGCTGGAGATGCCGTAGAGGATCGCGGTCGTCGTCAGCGAACCTGTAAAGGCCGCGAGCGGCAACAGCTCGGTCTGGAGGAAGCGCAGCGCTTCGCCGAACCGTGAATCGGTGAAGACGATCGCACTCGCCGCCGCGATCGCGCCGCCGCTGGAAACGCCGACCAGCGCGGGATCGGCGAGCGGATTACGAAACAGTCCCTGCATGATCGCGCCGGCCGCGGCGAGCAAGCCGCCGACCATCGCGGTCGATGCGATCCGGGGAATGCGGATCGACCACAGCACGAGCTGGTCACGCGCCGTCATGGCGTCGGCAATCGTATTGCCGGCAAAGCCGAGCGCAGCAGGCAGTCGCGAGAGAGGAATACCGGCCGCACCAACCGTCAGCGCAACGATGGCGGTGAGCACGAGTAGCACGACCAGAAGGGGAAGCGCGAACGATGCGGCACGTCGTCGTGCGGCGCGTCGTCGCCGGCTTTGCGCATCCGTCCCGACCGCCACACTCATTGCCGGCAATTCGCCGCCGACAGGGCCGACGTGAACGCGCCGCCCTGTTCGGCCAGCGTCGGATAGAGCTTGACGGAGAGATCGCGAGCGGCCGCGGCCGTGCGCGGCCCGAACCCGAGCAGATAGAGGCCGTCCATGGTGATGAAACTCTTGTTGGACGCAACCGGCGTCAGCGCAAAGCCGGGATGGGTATAGACCGCTTCGGCCTGGAGCGAATCCTTGCCGCGCTCGATCGACAGCACGACATCGGGTTTGGCTGCCACGATCGCCTCGTCGCCGATGATCTTGTAACCATCATAATCGTCGACGGCGTTGGCGGCGCCGGCGAGCTGGATGATCTCGTCCGCCGCGGTCTTGCGGCCGGCGACCATGGCGCGTCCGTTCTGGAGCGACATCACGAACATCACGCGCGCCGGCTTCGTCACCTTGGCGCGCAGCGCGCGGAGCTGCGCGAGATCGGTGCCGACCGCAGCGCTCAGGCATTCGGCGCGCGCATCGACGCCCATGGCGTGGCCGACCAGCTTGATCTTCTCGATCAGGCCTTCCTCGGAGAAGGTCTCGGGCACCAGCACCAGCGGCACCTTCGCCCCCTCCAGGATGACCATGGTCTCGCGCGGGCCCGATCCCTGGATCGCCAGGATCAGCGTCGGGTTGAGGCCCAGCACACCTTCGGCGGAAATCTGGCGCATGTAGCCGACATTGGCTTTGTCGTGCAGCGCCGCCGCCGGATAGAGGCTCGTCGTGTCGACGCCGACCAGCCGGCTCTCCAGGCCGAGTGCATAGAGGATTTCGGTGATGGCGCCGCCGATCGAGACCGTGCGCGCGAAATCGGTGATGGCGATGTCGCGATTGCGCGCGTCGTGCACGGTGACACCGGCGGCGTGCGCGCCGGACACGAGCGCGAACGTGCCGGAGAGCAGGAGGCTTGCAAGAGTGCGACAAAATGTCATTGCGTTCACTTGGTCAGGATCAGCTTGTTCTGCGAGGTCAGGCGCAGGCGATAGCTGTCCGCGCCATGCGCAATGATGATCTCGCGCTCGGCCGCAAACAGCTCGCGGCTGTCGATCCGACTTCCTCGCATCGTGAGGGTTCTCGTTGCTGCAGAAGGCCCTCCTGCCGCCGCGCCGCTGCCGCTGTCTCCTGATGTTGCTGACATTGTCGGTGTGATGCGCTTTCGAAATTCAGATACGTCTTGCTTTGTATAGGGGGCGCGAGGCGCATTCCAACGGCAGCAATTTACAATCGATATAAACTGTAAACCGATGTCATTGACGGTCAGAGTGTTGCCACGTAACCAATGATGGCAGCGGGGAGTGCCCCGCGTGCTTTCGAAAGACAGCCAGCCAGTCGTTCGCGTTGCGAACGCACGCCAGCCAATAGACTCCAAGACTAAAGTGAAGTGCAGGCTGGGGCTGATATGGCTGACGGGGCTAGGTATTCGCGCGCCCTGATTTTGGGCGCGTCGGTGGTTTCAATCGCGGCAATGACGGCGGAGAGGGGGCTTGCACAGGCCGCCCAGCCGCAGGCCGAAAGTGCGTCGTCGGAACGGCCCAAGCAAGCGAAGCGCAGGCCGGTGAAGCCGCCAGTTGCGCAGCAGGCAGCGCCCGACGTCATCAACGCCCGCGCCCAGGCTGGAGGCGCCGCGCCTGTTCAGACGCTCGACACGATTACGGTCGCCGCGACCAAGACACCGGAGCGGACGATCGATGCGCTCGCGCCAGTCAGCTCGATTTCGCTCGACCAGATCCAGGGGCTTCAGCCCAACCGTTTGTCGGGCATCTTCTATGCGGTGCCCGGCGTGTCGTTCCAGGAGCGCGGCGACGATCCCGCAACCGTCATCAACATCCGCGGCTTGCAGGATTTCGGCCGCGTCGCGGTCGTGGTCGACGGTGCGCGGCAGAACTACCAGCGCACCGGCCACAATGCCAACGGCTCCTTCTTCCTCGACCCTGAATTGATCGGCGGGGTCGATGTCGTGCGGGGACCGACTGCCAATATCTACGGCTCCGGTGCGATTGGCGGCTTGGTCTCCTTCCGCACCAAGGACATCAACGACGTGTTACGCCCCGGCGAGCGCTGGGGCGTCGATCTCTCCGGCTCCTACGGCTCCAATAACAATCGCGGCCTCGCTTCGGTCTTCGGCGGCGTGCGCGCCACGCCCGATGTCGATGTCTTCGGCGGCGCGATCTATCGCACACAGGGCAATTACAAGGACGGCAATGGCACCGAGATCGGCAACATCGGTAACCAGGTCGAAAGCGGGCTGATGAAGCTCACGGCGCGGCCGGCCCTCGGTCACGAGGTCAAGTTCCGTGCCATCTTTCAGGATTATCAGTACGATATTGGTCAGTTCAACCGGGGCCCGGTGGTAACTGCGGCGCAGCGCGCGCTTTATCAGGGCTCCTCGGTTTACGCTTCCGACGCCAAGAATTACACGGGGACGATTACCTGGAACTATTCGCTGCCGAGTGACAATCTGTTCGATTGGCACATGTCGGTCTACGGCAACCGCGTCGACAACGACCAGACCAAAACCTATCACTATTCAACCGGAGGCGCGGCCTATTGCGGCGCGGGCAATTTCGGCAACAACATCTCGGGCTGCGTCGGCGACAAACGCGGCTATGTCGTCAACACCTACGGCATCGACCTCAACAACACCACGCGCTTCAACGTCGGTGACTGGCGCAACGCCGTCACCTGGGGCGTCGACGCGTTTCAGGACGACGTCATCACGACCGACAGCCGCGGCAACTCCAACATCACGACGCCGAGCGGCATCCGTACCGTGTCGGGCGGTTTCGTTCAGTTGAAGCAGAACTACGGCACCTGGTTCGAGGCGGTGAGCGCGATCCGCTATGACCGCTACGACCTCGATTCCGGCAGGACCAGCGCCGGCGGCGACCGCTTCTCACCCAAGATCACCCTGGGCGTCACGCCGATCGCGGGCTTCCAGCCTTATGTCAGCTATGCCGAAGGCTATCGCGCCCCGTCGATCACCGAGACGGTGATTTCCGGCGCGCACGCGACCGGTGGCGGACCGGCGTTCTTTCCCTGCCCCGACGGCACCGTCGGCCTGTTCTGCTTCCTCCCCAACCCAAACCTTCGTCCCGAGGTCGGCAAGAACAAGGAAATCGGTATCAACCTGAAGTATGACAACATCTTCAGCGCGTCTGACTCGTTCAGGGGAAAGATCAACCTGTTCCGCAACGATGTCAGCGACTATATCGACCTCGTCGCTTCGGCGGCGGTCCTGGTGCCGCCATTCGGCTCGTTCAGCCAATACTACCAGTATCAGAACATCGCCAATGCCCGCATCCAGGGCTTCGAGGCGGAGACGATGTACGATGCGGGCAGCTGGTTCATCGGCGTCGCCGGTCACTACATCCAGGGCAAGAACGTCGCCACCAATATCGGGCTTGCGACCATCAGCCCGACCAAGGTCGTCACCACCGGCGGTGTCCGCCTGCTTGATCGCACCCTGATCGTGTCGGCGCAGTGGGCTTCGTTCGGTCCGAACAACGACGTGCCGGCCAACTATATTCGCTCGACCGGCTACGATCTCGTCAATCTGTATCTGACCTACAATGCGACCAGGGATATCGTGTTCTCGGCCTCGATCGACAATCTTCTGAACCAGTATTACCGGCCTTATGCCATTCCCGGCAGCTCCACCGATGGCACCTCGCAGAACGACGTGCTGTGGACGAGCCCGGGACCGGGCAGGGTCTACAAGGCCGGCCTGAAGATCCACTTTGGAGGTGCGTAAGCCGCAGGGCACCGCAAACCACAGCTTCCGTCGCGCCGCGCTGATGCTCCAGCGCGGCTTCGGCGCGTTTTCGTCTTGATCAGAAGGAGAGACTTTCGTGTTCATCGCTATGAATCGTTTTCAGGTGAAGCTCGGCTCGGAAGCCGCGTTCGAGACCGTGTGGCGCAGCCGGGAGTCCTATCTCGGCAGCATGGCCGGCTTCGTTGAATTCCATTTGCTCAAAGGACCGGCGCTGGAGGACCACACGCTGTATTCCTCGCACACGGTGTGGGTCGACAAGGCCGCTTTCGAGGCCTGGACTCGCTCCGAGGAATTCCGCCGCGCACATGCGCGTGCCGACAACAAGACCGGCGAAAGCCTCTATCTCGGCCATCCCAGGTTCGAGGGGTTCGAGGTCATCATGACTGAGCGCAAGGCGAACGCGGCCGCCTGAGCCGG
Source organism: Bradyrhizobium sp. 160 (assembly GCF_023073735.1). Taxonomy (NCBI): domain Bacteria; kingdom Pseudomonadati; phylum Pseudomonadota; class Alphaproteobacteria; order Hyphomicrobiales; family Nitrobacteraceae; genus Bradyrhizobium; species Bradyrhizobium sp. 160. Next base: position 238,390 of record NZ_JADPKD010000067.1, on the reverse strand, counting down.
CCGATCATGAAGGGAGCTGGACATGTTGAGCACCGATCTCGCCGATCTCAAGGCGTATATGGCCGACAATCCCGGCGCCGTGATCGAGGACGTTGCGCGCGAGCGTAAGGTCACCCCGCGCGCTGTGATCGAGGCGCTGCCGCCGTCCATGGTGCGCATGGGCGGCGGTGAGCATTTCGCCGCCGCCATGCAGGATATCGCCGAATGGGGCGAGGTCACGCTGATCGTGCACACGGACGATGGGATCTTCGAGTTCACCGGGGCGCTTCCCGCGGGGGAGATCGGCCGCGGTTACTTCAACCTGATGCAGCCGAAGGGATTGCACGGCCATCTCCGTCACGAGCGATGCGCGGCCGTCGTCTTCGTCGAGCGTCCCTTCATGGGCAAGACGTCCGCCTTCGTCGCCTTCGTCAATGCCGATGGCGGCATCATGTTCAAGGTCTTCGTCGGCCGCGACGAGACCCGTGCGCTGCGTGCGGACCAACTGGCGCGGTTCAGGCAGCTCGCGGACCGGATCGCGCCGCAGCCAACCGCGTAGCTTCTTCTGTCTGACGGGAGATCAGGATGCAAAGCAATTCCAGGCTTCGGCACATGATCGTAACATCCGTGCTGGCGCTCGCGCCGACACCGGCCTTCGCGATCGACGAAGCGCTGTTACCGCGCAATCTGTCGCCCTGGGGCATGTTCGTCAGCGCCGACATCATCGTGAAGACGGTGATGGTCGGCCTCGCCGTGGCTTCGCTGGTGACATGGACGGTGTGGCTTGCGAAGACCATCGAGCTGCGCCGCAAGGGGGCGCTGGCTTTGCACCGGACGCGCGCGCTCGAAGGCAACATGACGCTGGCCGAGGCCGCGGCACGGGCCGGCGATGCGCATGATGCGGTCGCCCAGCTTATCCAGTCCTGCGCCAAGGAGGCGGAGCTCTCCGGCGGCGTGCTCGATAATGGCCTTGAGGAGCGGGTGGCGCTGCGGTTGGAGCGGGTCGAGGCGGCCATGTCCCGGCAGATCGCGCGCGGCACCGGCGCGCTGGCGACCATCGGCGCCACCGCGCCGTTCGTCGGCTTGTTCGGCACGGTCTGGGGCATCATGAATTCCTTCATCGGCATCTCCGAGAGCCACACCACGAGTCTTGCGGTGGTCGCGCCCGGCATCGCGGAGGCATTGCTTGCCACCGCGCTCGGCCTCGTCGCCGCGATCCCGGCGGTCGTGATTTACAATCATCTCGTTCGCGGCATCGCCAATTACCGCGCGCTGCTCAGCGATGCCTCGGCACAGCTTATGCTGCTGGTGAGCCGCCAGCGCGACCACGGAGAATTCCGCCTGGCGCGGGCGGCGGAGTAGGGCCATGTCCGCAAAGCTTGGCGCACGTTCGGGATCGCCGCTCAAGCGTGGTGATCCCAACGATCTCGACGTCACCCATGAGATCAACGTCACGCCATTCATCGACGTGATGCTGGTGCTTCTGATCATTTTCATGGTGGCGGCGCCACTTGCCACCGTCGACATCGGTGTCGATCTGCCGGCGAGCGCCGCCGAGCCCGCGCCGCGGCCGGACAAGCCGATCTTCGTCACCGTGAAGCCGGATCTTTCGATTGCCGTCGGTGAGGATCTTGTGTCCCGCGATGCGCTCGGCACCTCGCTCGCTGCCGCCACCAAGGGCCGCAAGGACGAGCGCATTTATCTGCGCGCCGACAAGGCGGTCTCCTATGGCGACCTGATGGAGGTGATGAACAGCTTGCGCAATGCCGGCTACCTGAAGGTCGCCCTGGTCGGCCTCGACGGGCGCAGCTGATGGCCTCCGCAAACGCGTTTGCCCTGCACGAGCCGCTCGGCGAAAGGGAAACCACGCGCTGGGGCCTATCGGCGGCCGTGATCGTGGCGCTTCACGTGGCCGCGGCACTGCTTGCGATGAGCTGGCTCAAGGCGATGCCCGAGCAAGGTGTGAGCCTGCCGGCGATCATGATCGACATGGCACCGGTGACTTCGGCGCCGCAATCGATGCAGGACGATGTCGCGCCAGGGCCGGCGATGCAGGAGGCCGACGCTTCGCCGCCGCAGCCCGTGCAGCAGCAAATGGCCGAGGAGACGATCGCGCCGACGCCGCCGCAGGAAAAGCCGGACGTTGTAGCGCCACCCGAGCAGAGATTGGAGCCGACCCCGGCCAAGCCCGAGCCGGCGAAGATCGTCCCGGTCGAAAAGCCGGCGCCGGCGAAGCCTAAGGTGGCTCGCCGCGAGGCGAAAAAGCCGTCGGAAGCGCCGCCGGCGCCGCGCACCAGCGCAGCCCCGCGCGCCGAGCGCGAGGCGGCGATGGCATCGGCCCAGAACGCCGGCGCGGTGGCCTCCGTGATCGCATCCTACAATCAGCGCGTCCGCGCGCATCTGATGCGCTTCCACCAATATCCGTCCTCTGGCGGCGGTCAGCGCGGCATCGCGAGGCTGAGCTTTACGATTGCTCGTAGCGGGCAGGTCACTTCCAGCCGCCTCAGTGGTTCGTCCGGCGTCGCCGCTTTCGACGCTCAGGCCATGGCGATGATCCGCCAGGCCTCGCCGTTTCCACCGATCCCGGACGAGGTCAAGAACGGCGCGATGAGCTTTACGATTCCGGTGGAGTTTACGGTGCGATAAGTCTCCGTTGTCACGCCCCGCGAAGGCGGAGCATCAAGTACGCCGCGGCATTTCCGTATGACGCCGCCGCCGCGGCGTACTGGATCGCCCGATCGAGCCCGGCGATGACCGTATCGAGAGAGCGTCGCCTCACTTCGCCTTCAGGAAATCCGCGACTTCGAGCAGCATGAACTCGTTATCGTCGGCCTTGTTGGGGTCGCGGCTGGACGAGAACGGCAGATTGTTGTCGTTGCCGACGATAATGCGAGTGTCGTCGACGCGATCGACGTTCTCGATGGTGAAGAACGGGAAGGTGTAGACGCCGTCATTGAGCGGCGTCCTCGCCTTCTTGTCGGGATCCCTGATCTTCAAGAGGTCGATATAGCCGATCTTGCGCACGGGCTTGCCGACATTGGCATCGGCGAGCTCGATCTTGTAGATGCGCTTGAATTTGGCGAGGTCAGGAAAGCAGTTCTCGCCGCGGGTGCCTTGCGGGCAAGACTTGTCGGCCGTGCCTTCGCCGTTATCGCGCTCGATGACGAGGCCGCTGGTCGGGTCGACCATGTTGAAGTCGCCGATGGCATTGCCGTTCTGTTCGAACACATACTGCCAATAGCGTCCGGTGAATTTCTCGGCAGCGACGTCGAATTCGAGGATGCGGGAGGCTTCCTTGCCGTCGACCTTCTCCCAGTCCTTCTTGTCGGCGTCCCACAGCGGTCCTTCGAGCAGGCCGTAGAGGAATTTGCCGTCCTTGGACGATGCAAAGCCCTCAAAACCCTTGGAACGGCGGAGGTTGACATTCGTGTAGGTCGCGCCCGGCGCGGCCGGCGTTCCCACTGCCCAATTGTCCGGCGAGCGCACCGGCTTGCCATCGGCGACCGTCTCGAACACGGCCAGGATCTTGCCGGTTTTGTCGGCCTTCAGGATATAGGGGCCGAACTCGTCGCCGATCCAGAAGCTGTCGGCGATGATCTGGAAGCCCTCGGTGTCGAAGTCCGAGCCGGTGAGATAGCGCTTCTGGGTATCCTCATGAACGATGCGGAACGGCACGCGTCTGTCGGGATCGTGCGGGAAGATGGTCTCCAGCCGCTCGATCTTGCCGCTGGTCCAATCCATCTTGTAGTGGTTCAGGTATAGCATCGAATCCGGCGAGTTGGCACGCGCGCCCATGCCGTTGTCGGTGATGACCCAGAACGTGCCGTCCGGCATGGTCTTGATGCCGGAATGACCCTGCAGCGGCTGGCCCCTAAACGGCAGCGACACGCCCGTCGCCCGCTCATAGGACTTGCCCATCACGGTGCCGAGCGCGTCGACGCGCTTGCCCGTCGTATATTTGCCCGAGGTCTTGAGATCGGCTGGCGCATCGGCGGGTGCGTCGATGAACGATTCGGCCGGCATCACCACGTGGCCGACGAGTTTGGCGGGGAATTCACCTTCGCTCTGCGCGAGCGCGGCGCTCGCGGTGAGAATGATCGTTGCGACGGTGCCGAGAAAAGTCGCGCGCATGTGCGTCTCCGGTTGGCGGACGCACGCCTTATGCGGACGGCACATTGCAGTTTTGTGAAGCCGGGCCAAACGCCGCAGTGGCCATCTACTCCTTTACCGCGCCCGTCAGCGACGACACGTAATAATCTACGAACAGGGAGTAGAAGATCGCAACCGGCAGCGAGCCGAGCAGCGAGCCGGCCATCAGCGCACCCCACTGATAGACGTCGCCGGTGACGAGCTCGGTCAGGATCGCGACCGGCACGGTCTTGTTGGCGCCGCTCTGGATGAACGCAAGCGCATAGATGAACTCGTTCCAGGACAGCGTGAAGGAGAAGATGCCGGCCGAGATCAGGCCCGGTACCGCCAGCGGCAGCGTGATCCGCCTCAGGATCTGCAGCCGCGTGGCGCCGTCGACCAGCGCGCATTCCTCGAGCTCGTAGGGAATCGACTTGAAATAGCCGATCAGGAGCCAGGTGCAGAACGGCACCAGGAAGGTCGGATAGACCAGGATCAGGGCAAGCGGTGAGTCGAACAGGCCGAACTGCACGACGACGGTGGCGAGCGGAATGAACAGGATCGACGGCGGCACGAGATAAGCGAGATAAATGCCGAGGCCGACATAAGGGCTGCCGCGGAAGCGCAGGCGTTCAATGGCGTAAGCGGCAAGCGTGCTCGCGATCAGCGACAGCGTGGTCGAGCCGATCGCGACCAGCATCGTCGTCCACAGCCAATGTGGATAGGCAGTGTTGAACAAGAGGTGCTTGATGTGCGCCAGCGTCGGCGACGAGATCCAGAACGGATTGTGCTCCTTGTAATTCATCAGCTCCGCGTTCGGCTTGAACGAGGTGATCGCCATCCAGTAGAACGGGAACAGCAGGATAAGTACGAAGCAGCCGAGCGGCAGATAGATCATCATCAGCCGCCGCAGCCCGGAGTCCCAGGCCATCGTGTCGGGCGCTGCCTTCGCGTCGGCGACAGCCGGTTGGGCGACTGTATCAGTCATTGCTCTCTCCCTGCTGCCATTTGCGGCGCGCCAGTCCGAAATAGGAGAACAGCGTCGCGAACACCAGGAACGGGATCATCGACACGGCGATCGCGGCACCCTCGCCGAGCTCGCCACCGGCGATGCCGCGCTGGAAGGCCAGCGTTGCCAGCAGATGGGTCGAGTTGCCGGGCCCGCCACGGGTGATGGCGTAGACCAGCTGGAAGTCGGTGAAGGTGAAGATGATCGAGAAGGTCATGACGATGGCGAGGATCGGCATCATCATCGGGAAGGTGATGTAGCGGAAACGCTGCCAGGCGCTGGCGCCGTCGAGCATCGCAGCCTCGTAGAGCGAGGGCGAGATGGTCTGGAGCCCAGCCAGCAGCGAGATCGCGACGAAGGGAATGCCGCGCCAGATATTGGCGGCGATCAGCGAGAAGCGGGCCGGCCAGGCCGAGCCGAGGAAGTCGATGTTGCTGGAGCGCCAATGCAGCACGTCGACCAGCAGATACGAGATGATTGAGAATTGCGGATCGTAGATCCACCAGAACGCCAGCGCCGACAGCACGGTCGGCACGATCCAGGGCAGCAGGATGATCGCACGCAGCACGCTCTTGAACGGAAAATGGTTGTTGAGCAGCAGCGCGAGCCAGAAGCCGAGTGCGAACTTTCCGAAGGTCGCGACCGCCGTGTAGACCACGCTGTAGAACACCGCGTTCCACCAAAGAGAATCGGTGAGGAGATACTGGAAATTTTCGAAGCCGACGTAGATGCCGCGCCGGCCGATCGTGGTGTCGGTGAAGGCGAGCCAGATGCCCAGGCCGAGTGGATAAGTCAGGAAGACCGCGAGCAGCCCGATCGCAGGCGCCAGACACATCGCGATCAGGAACGGCTTGTAGTCGAACAGGCGCACAATCCAGTTCGGCTGCCGCTGTGCGAGAACGGGGGAGGAGAAGGTGGTCACGGACATCGGTTCGGCGTCCTGTCTTGGGCTGTCGCTACCGCAGTCATTGCGAGCGAAGCGAGGCAATCCAGCCTGTCTGCGCGGTTCCGGTCTGGATTGCGTCGTCGCCTCGCTCTTCGCAATGACGGCTGCCTTGTCGTGAGTTTTTACCGGCCCTGCCGCCGGAAGTACCGCTTGCACCGCTGCTCGGCTTCTGCGGCAGCCGCCTCCGGCGTGGCAGCACCGGTCGCAACGGACGCGAACATCTGGATCAGCACGTAGTCGGCGCTGACGGCTCCCGTCGCTGTCGAGATCGGGCCTTTGTAGCCGTCGTAATAGGTGCTGTTCATCGTGTCCTTGAACAGCTTCACCTTGGGATCCTGCGACCACACGGCTGCTTCGGCGTAGGCGGCCAGCGGCTGAGACCAGTAGCCCGAATTGGCATTGAGCCACGGCTCGTACTGGTCCTTTTCCAGCATGTATTGCAGGAATGCCTTCGCCGCGTTGGGGTACTGGCTGTGCTTGAACACCATGGCGTTCAGCGTCAGGCCCGCCATCGGAGAGACCTTGGCCAGACCCTTCGGCAGCAGCTGATGCTCGCTGTCCTCGGCGATCGCCTTGGTGGCCGGATCGTTCTTCAGCGAGAAGTACAGCGAAACGCCGTTGGCGGTCAGGGAGATCTCCTGCGAGGAATAGGCCCGGTTGTTGCTGACGTCGTTCCACGACGTCGTGCCGGCGATGAAGGTCGGGTAGAGCTGCTTGACCCAGTTCAACGCGGCGATGGTCTCCTTGCTGTTGATCGTGACGTTGCCCTCTTCATCGAGCAGGGATCCGTTGTGCGACCACAGCGCCCAGCTCGCAAAACCGTTGCCATCGCCCTTGGCATTGCCGAGCGCGAAGCCGGCCGGCTTGCCGGCCTTGTGCAGCTTCTGGCACAGGTCGAGGACGCCGGCATGATCCTCCGGCACCTTGTCGAAGCCGACCGATTGCAGGACCGACTTGCGGTAGATCAGGGGGCCGGCCGTGGCGCCGAACGGCAGCCCGATCCAGGTATCGCTCTTGTTCTTCTTGCCGTAGCGCTGCGCCAGCGGCAGCCAGCCGCCATAACGCTTGCCGAGATAGTCGGCGACATCGGTCAGCTCGATCAACTTGTCGATATAGATGTGCGGAGCATCGGAGAAGCCGATGATGATGTCGGGGCCGGCGCCGGAATTGGCGGTCACTGCGGTCTGCTGATTGATATCTTCCCAGCCGACGAAGTCGACCTTGACCTCGACCCCGGTATCCTTCGTGAACTTTGCCGCGTTGGCGCGGAACACGTCCTCGTCGGCCTGGACGAAGCGTACCGGGCGCAGCATGCGCAAGGACGCGCCCTTCTCAATCGCGAGTTTCGGTGCCGCCACGTCGGCAGCCTTGATCGTTGATGGCGTTGTTTGCGCTGCAGCACCGGTGGCCGCGAGCGTTGCAGCAGACAGGCCCAGCGCCAAGGCATCACGACGCGTGATGTCGTTCCTCATCAGTTCCTCCCTTGATGTCTCCCTTCCCGGCGTTGATCGCCGGTGAAGGGCCGTTCCGGTTTCCGGCGCCTTTGCGCCGGCCGCCTAGCTGTTCGGCCCGCGATCCATGCTGACCGGTTGCCAGCGGCGGAGCGCGGTGCTTTGCAGCACCGACGGATTGACGCAGCTTACTGGCCACATGCCCTGAAGCACCAGTGACAATTCGTAGCCCACGCGGCGCTTGCGCGCCTCGTCGAACCGTGCCGAGGCCGAAGCGACGTGGGCGGTCAGGGTCACGTTCTCCATACCGAGCAGGGGATTGTTGTGCGAGGGCGGTTCTTTCTCCAGCACGTCAAGAGCGGCATGCGCGATCCAGCCCTCCTGGAGCGCCTTGATCAGGCTCTCCTCGTCCACCGTGGCACCGCGCCCGGTGTTGATGAAAATCGAGCCCTTCTTCATCTGCCGGAAGTGCTTCTCGGTCAGCATGTGATGGACCTCGGGCCGGGCGGGGGCGTGCATCGAGACGAAGTCGGATTGCGACAGCACCTCGTTCAGCGTCGCCGGGATCACGCCGTGGTCGTACATCAGCGTTTCCTGGATGAAGGGATCATAGGCCATCATGCGCAGGCCGAAGGGCGCTGCGCGTTTCGCAACCGCGCGCGCGACGCGGCCGAACGAGATGAAGCCGAGCGTCTGGCCCATCAGCCGCGGGATCTTGAGCAGCGCCGGCCGGCCCTCGGCCCAGCGGCCGTCGCGCACCATGCGATCCTGCTCGACCAGGCGACGGAAGCCCGCGAGCAACAGCATCATGGCGTGGTCGGCGACCTCCTCGATGAAGGTGTCGGGGATGTTGGTGACGGGAATTCCGCGGGCGGTGGCGGCCTTGACGTCGACGCTGTCGACGCCGACCGAGCCGAGCGTAATGACCTTGCAGTTTTCTAAGCTGTCGATGATGCTCTTGGTGATCGGGATACCCTTGGCATAGATGGCGTCGGCGTTTTTCGCGGCGGCGATGAACCCGGCCTCGTCGGCCGGCGCCTCGACGATCTCGGCATCGATCGGATCGAGCGCCTCGCGCTCATAGGAGTAATCGCTGCCCGCGACCGTGAAGCTCGCGCCCTTCGGCGTCACCACCCTGTATTTCGGCATTTTCTGCTCCCGATTTGGTTTCTTGTTGTGGCCTGCCTTCGTGGCTGACCTTTGCGTCTTTTACGCGAAATCGACGCGGCCGCGTACAATTCCCGGTTGTTGGCGCGGAGATAAATTGCCGGTTTGTGCGGCTGCGTCCGGGCTTCTACGGATGACCGTAAGTAACTTGATAAGGGCTCACACATAAAAGTTGATTCGATTTTGATCGAACTGGTCGCGTGCCCGTATCCCGTCATTGCCGGAGCCATCCCGTGAAATTGAGCAATCTGAAGATCGCCCCGAAGCTCGGCATTCTTGTCGGTGTCACCTTGTTGGGCCTGTGCATCTCCGGTGTCCTTGCCGGCTACCTGATGAAGCAGGAGATGGTGAATGCACGCATCGATCAGGCCAAGGCTATCGTCGAGCTGGCACGCAACTACGCGGGCGCTCTGAAGAAGCGCGTCGATGCCGGCGAGCTGACCAAGGATGCGGCCCTGGCCGAACTTCGCCGCTACGGTAACGCGATGACCTATGACAACGGCGCGGGCTACCTGTTCGGCACGTCGTATGACGGCATCACCCAGCTTGCGCCCGATCCGAAGCAGATCGGCACCAACCGCATGGACGTCGTGACCAACGGCCGCAAGCTGTCGCTCGAGCTGATGGACGGCGTCAAGGCGAAGGGTTCGATCCTGCTGTATTATGAATATGTGAAGCCCGGCCAGGAGAAGCCGATCCGCAAGATCGGATATGCAGTCGCCGTGCCTGGCTTCGAGATGTATCTCGGCACCGGCGCCTATCTCGACGACATCGACGCCAGGATGGGCCCGGTCTATTGGCTGCTCGGCCTGGCCATGCTTGGCATCGTCATCGTTGCGGGCAGCGTCGCCTGGCTGATCGGCCGCGGCATCAGCCGTCCGCTGGCGCTGCTCGGCGCCCGTATGAAGGACCTCGCCGATGGCAAGCTCGAGGGCGACATTCCCGGCGTCGGCCGCGGCGACGAAGTCGGCGCGATGGCCTCCACCGTGCAGATCTTCAAGGACAATGCGGTCCGCATCCGCGACCTCGAGAAGACCGAGGCGGATGCCAAGGAGCGTGCCGCGGCGGAACGTCGCAGCGCGATGGAAGACATCGCTAACGATTTCGAACGCAGCGTCAACTGCATCGTCCGCTCCGTCTCCTCGGCCGCCGCCGGCATGCAGAGCACGGCGCAGTCGATGACCGCGACCGCGACCGATGCCTCCTCGCGTGCCGCAACGGTCGGCGCTGCCTCGCAAAAGGCCTCTGGCAATGTCGGCACGGTTGCCGCTGCCGCCGAAGAGCTGTCGAGCTCGGTTGCGGAAATCTCCCGCCAGGTCACCCGCTCGACCGAAGTCGCCAGCCGCGCCGTCAGCGATGCCGAGCGGACCAACGCCACCGTGCAGGTGCTCTCGACCGGCGCCGAGAAGATCGGCGAGGTCGTCAAGCTGATCCATTCGATCGCCGCGCAGACCAACCTGCTCGCGCTCAATGCCACCATCGAGGCGGCACGCGCCGGTGAATCCGGCCGCGGATTCGCGGTCGTCGCCTCCGAGGTCAAGGCGCTCGCCAACCAGACTGCGAAGGCGACCGAGGAGATCTCCGCGCAGGTCGCGGCGATGCAGACCTCGACCAGCGACGCGGTCACGGCCATCACCGGCATCACCCAGACGATCGCCGAGATGAGCGAAATCACCGCCGGCATTTCGGCATCGATCGAGCAGCAGGGCGAAGCGACCCGCGAGATCGCCCGCAACATCCAGTCGGTTGCGGCCGGCTCGAGCGAGATCAACGCTCATATCGGCAGCGTCACGTCGGCCGCGGAAGCGACCGGCAGTGCGGCCAGCGACGTGCTCACCAACGCCCGCGAGCTGGACAACCAGTCCGGCGCGCTGCGCAGCGCCGTGGACGGCTTCCTCGCCAAGGTGCGCGCGGCGTAAGCCCGTGCGCTGAATTCGTAGAGTGGGCAAAGACGCAAAGCGTCGTGCCCACCTTTTTCTCTCGGCTGTCATGCCCCCGCAAAGGCGCATCCAGTACGCCGCGGCCTCTCGGTTCAAACACAGGCGCCTCTGGAATACTGGATCGTCGCCTCCTGCGGACGATAACATTGTCCGAGGAGCCCGCCCTACTGCTTCTCGATCTTCGCGTTCGTGATCAGCTTCTCCCACAGCACGAGCTGCTCGTTCACGAAGGTGCCAAGCTGCTCCGGCGTGCCCGAGAAGGCGTCCATGCCGAGGGTGGCGAGCTTGGCCTTGATCTCCGGATTCTCGACGATCTTCCTGATCTCGGTATTGAGCCGCGTCACGATCTCCTTGGGCATGCCGGCCGGGCCGAAATAGCCCTGCCATGACGAGATGTCGAAGTCCGGCACGCCGGCCTCCTGCATCGAGGGCAGATGCGGCACCAGCGGCGAGCGCTCCTTGGTGGTGACCGCGAGCGCGCGCAGCGCGTTGCCGTTGACATGCGGCAGGCCGGTCAGGATGTCGACGAACATCATCGAGACGCGGCCACCCATGACGTCGTTGAGCGCCGGCGGCGAGCTCTTGTAGGGGACGTGCAACAGGTCGAGCCCGGCATTGTGGGCAAAGGTCGCGCCGGACACGATCGCCGAGGACGAGCCCGAAGCGTAGCTCAGCTTGCCTGGGTTTGCCTTGCCATAGGCGACCAGCTCGCCAACAGTCTTGGCCGGCACTTCCGGGTTGACGACCAGCATGAACGGCAGGTCGCCGGTGCGCGCGATCGGCGTGAAATCCTTGACCGGATCGTAAGTGAGGCTCTTGAGCAGATAGGGATTGGCCGAATGCGTGGTGTTGGTCGTCACCAGCAGCGTGTAACCGTCGGGAGCGGCCTTCGCGACGTAGGTTGCGGCGAGCATACCGTTGGCGCCCGCCTTGTTCTCGATCACGATGCCGACGCCGAGCGCCTGCGACAGATGCTGCGAGATCAGCCGCGTCGTGGTGTCGGTGCCGCTGCCGGCCGCGAACGGCAACACCAGCGTGATGTTGCGGCTCGGATAATTGTCGGCCTCGGCCGTGGATGCGGCGGCGAGGCACAATACGGCCGCGCCGATGGCACGCAGGTTTCGAGTCAACGCTGAAATCATGTCTGGACGTTCCCTCTTTGTCGTTGGCGGGGAACCTAGCGTCTCCTCATTGAAATCGGAAGCGGTGAGTTTGCCGCCGTGTCTCCGCGCCGCGGAATTACTTCGCCGCCGAACCCTGGCGCGAGGCGATCACGACCCCGGCGAGCACCAGCGCGTAGCCGATCAGGTGGAACGGCTGCAGCTTTTCGCCGAGCAGCAGGATCGCCATCGCCGAGCCGAACACCGGCACCAGATGGAAGAACGGCGCGGCGCGGTTCGGGCCGATCAGCGCGACGCCGCGGTTGAAGAAGAGATAGGCCAGCGTCGAGGGGAAGATCAGGATGTAGCCGAGGGTTGCCAGCGTCGTGCCGTCGAACTGCAGCACGCGGCCGCTTAGGGCCTCCCAGATCGCGGTCGGCAGCAGCATCGTCGCGCCGCAGCAGGTGGTGAAGGACAGGAAGGAGAGCTGGTGAATTTTTGGCCGGCGCGGGATGAAGGCCGAATAGAGACCGAACGCCACCAGCGAGGAGGCGAACATGATGTCGCCTCTGTTGAAGCTGATGCTCGCGAGTGCGGCGAGATCACCGCGCAGGATGATGATCAGCACGCCGAGAAGCGAGATCGCAATGCCGGCGAACTGCGCACCGGTCAGCCGCACCCCGAACAGCACCAGCGACCACAGCGCCACGAACAGCGGACCTGCCGACTGGATCAGCAACGCGTTCAGCGCCTCCGTGTATTGCATTGCCCAGTACGAGATCGCGTTGTTGAAGGCAAATCCCACCAGCGACAGGAACAGCATCAGGGGCAGGCTGTTGCGCAAGGCAGGCCAGTCGCGCTTCAGATGCGGCCAAGCGAACGGCAACAGGATGAGGAACACGCCGAACCAGCGGATCGTGGTCACGGTCAGCGGCGGCACATGCGCGCCGACATGACGCGCGAGCACGATGTTGCCGGCCCAGAACAACGAGCTCAGGCTCAGCAGCAGATAAGGCTGGTTGTTGAGCCAACTGGCCGTATTGGAGGCCGGTGGCGCGGGCGAAGCGATCGTCATTGGCGTCGATACGAGCTTGCGCCGGATTGCCGCCATGACACAAGTCACGCGGCCGCAATGCTACAATGCAGGCATGACCCGAGGAGGCGTCATTGGCGGTTAATATGTTGGACGCAATGTGCTCTTCCGCTCTCCCGCAAGAGGAGAGGTGATGGCAGCAGTCCGCTTGGATGCGGTGCTAACTCGCCTGCTTGCGTGACGCCACGAACACGCCCGCCAGCACCAGCGCGAAGCCGAGGAAATGGAAGACCTGCGGGTGCTCGCCCAGGAACACGATCGCCATGATCGAGCCGAACACCGGCACGACATGGAAGAACGGCGCGGCGCGATTGGCGCCGATCAGGCGGACGCCGCGATTGAAGCAGAGATAGGCGAGCGCCGAGGGGAACACTGCGACGTAGAATAGAGTCAGCAGGTTCGGCCCGTCGAGCTTCATCACGGGGCGCGCGAACAATTCCCAGATCTCCAGCGGAATGAGGCAGGCGGCGCCGCAGCCGAAGGTGAAGGCGAGGAACGACAGGCCGTGCATCGGCGGACGCTTCAGGGTCAGTACCGAATAGAGCGCGAAAATGACCAGCGCGACGATGAAGATGAGGTCGCCCTTGTTGAACTCGATGTTCGACAGCGTGGTGAAGTCGCCATGCAGCAGGATCGTGAGCACGCCGCACATCGACAGCAGCACGCCGAATGCCTGCGCCGCGGTGAGCCTGATCCCCAGAATGGCCAGCGACCACAGCGCCACGATCAGCGGGGCGGCAGACTGGAGCAGCAGCGTGTTCAGCGCCTGGGTATGCTCCAGCGCCCAATATTGCAGCGTGTTGAAGGCGCCGATGCCGGTGATCGAGAGCGTGATCATCAGGCCGAGCCGGCCGCGGATCGCGGGCCAGTCCTGCGCAAGATGTTTCCAGGCGAACGGCAGCACCAGCAGGAAGGCGAAGAACCAGCGCAGGAATGACAGCGTCACGGGCGGGATGTGACCGGCGGCGAGTCGACCGACGATGGCGTTGCCGGCCCAGCACAGCGCGGTGATGCTGAGCAACAGATAAGGCTGGTTGGCAATCCAGGTTTGGCCGGCGGTTTCGGCGCCTGTGCTCTGGCCCGTGGCAGACATTGTGATTGCTATGGCCCCGCGTCATGCGCCGAGGCTTCCGGCCCGGCGAGATCCGGGCCGGTTCATAGCCCGGCGCCGTTCAAAGACACGGAAATCGGGGTTGCATCAATGGGGGACGGATGCATCGCGACCATGCAGCGGCCGAGATCGCGTCTAGCGCTTTGGTCGAGGCTTTGGCTCGGCTCTGGAAGGTCTCTGGATTTTCGGGGGATATCAAAGGCTTGGATGGCCTTCCGAGCCCCGAAAAAGCCCCGTTCTTGCTTGCCTAGAGGGGCTGCTTCCTTTATCCGGTTGGCTGCCTTGCGTGCGGGCGGCTCCGGCCGCCGATTGGGCTGGGCGCAGGCATGATCCCGGAAGAGTGGGCACCGGTTTTCCGCGAGGATCATGCCTCCTAGAGACAGATTGAACAGGGATTACCCGCGAATGGCCAATGTTGTCGTCGTCGGCGCCCAGTGGGGCGACGAAGGGAAGGGCAAGATCGTCGACTGGTTGTCGGAGCAGGCGGACATCGTCGTCCGCTTCCAGGGCGGCCATAACGCCGGCCACACGCTCGTGATCAACGGCAAAACCTACAAGCTCGCGCTGTTGCCCTCCGGCGTACTGCGCGAGGGCAAGCTGTCCGTGATCGGTAACGGCGTGGTGTTCGATCCCGCCGCCTTCCTCGACGAGGTCGCCAAGCTCAGGGCGCAGGGGGTCGATGTCAGCCCTGACAATCTACGCGTCGCGGAAAACGTCACGCTGATCCTGCCGCTGCACCGCGAGCTCGATGAGCACCGCGAATCCGCCAGCGCAGCGACCGCGATCGGCACCACGCGCCGCGGCATTGGACCTGCCTATGAGGACAAGGTCGGCCGCCGCGCCATCCGCCTGATGGATCTTGCTGATCATCAGACGCTGCCGCACAAGATCGATCGCCTGCTGGCGCATCATAACGCGCTGCGGCGCGGCCTCAACCTGCCGGAATTCGACAGCGCGGTGATCCTGAAAGAACTGATGGCGATGGCGCCGCAGCTGCTGCCCTATGCCGAGACGGTCTGGCGGCTGCTCGACATCAAGCGGCGCGAAGGCAAGCGCATGCTGTTCGAGGGCGCGCAAGGCGCGCTGCTCGACGTCGATCACGGCACGTACCCTTACGTCACCTCGTCCAACACGGTGGCGGCGCAGGCGGCGACCGGCGCCGGCCTCGGGCCGGGCGCGGTCGGTTACGTGCTTGGCCTGTGCAAGGCCTATACGACCCGCGTCGGCCAGGGCCCGTTCCCGACCGAGCAGGACAACGAGACCGGCCGCAAGATCGGCGAGCGCGGCCGCGAGTTCGGCACCAACACCGGTCGGCCCCGCCGTTGCGGTTGGTTCGACGCCGTGCTGGTCCGCCAGGCGGTCCGGACCTGCGGCATCAACGGCCTGGCGCTGACCAAGCTCGACATCCTCGACGGCTTCGACACGATCGAGGTCTGCACCGGCTACAAGCTCGACGGCAAGGAGATCGACCATTTCCCCGCCGGTGAGGGCGCGCAAAGCCGGGTCGAGCCGATCTACGAGACGATCGAGGGCTGGAAGGAGCCGACCGCCAGCGCACGGTCCTGGGCCGACCTGCCGGCCCAGGCCATCAAATATGTCCGCCGGATCGAGGAATTGGTGGGGTGCCCGGTCGCGCTGCTTTCCACCAGCCCCGAACGCGAAGATACTATCCTGGTGCAAAATCCGTTTGAAGCTTAACGATATCTTACCAGGACGCGCGTATAGTTGAGTTGAAATGGCTGATTACTATCCGCTGATCGCCCGCGCTATTGCCGCCCTGGACCCCAACGCTCCCGGCGAGAGCCGTCGCGCGCTCTATGAGCGGGCGCGCACGGCGCTGATCGCGCAGCTCCGCAGCGTGCAGCCGCCGCTCTCCGAATCCGAGATCACCCGCGAACGGCTGTCGCTGGAAGAGGCCGTCCGCAAGGTCGAATCGGAGGCCGCCCAGCGCGCCCGCGAGGCCTCGCGCCCCGGTGGAGGCACTCGCCCGGGCGGCAGCGGCGATGCCTTCCGCCGGGCCAGCGCCCGCGCGGCCGAGGGCAACGCTCCCGCATCTCAGCCGGCCCCGCCGCGCACGCGTCCGGCCCCGACGCCGGCGCGCGCCGACCGCCCATCCTTTGGTGCTGACGATCAGGGCGACGCGCCGCGGCCGCCGCGTGCGCCGCGTTTTGACGCCCCGCGCCAGCCCGGCCCGTCCGCTCCGCCGCCGACGCCGGAGCCGCAGACGCCTCCACCGGCCGGACGCGATCGCGCAGGTGCGCGCCGCCCGCCGGACATGGGCCCGCCGCCCGCGCTACCACCCGCACCGGGCGTGCGCGGCTTCCGCGACATCACGGCCGATGCCAACGATCTCGGCGGCGCCGCCGCGCAGGCGAGCCGCGCCGCGCGCCGCACCTACGCCAACGTGCCCTCGCCCTCACCGGAGTTCGACCGGCTGGAGCCGAGCCTGGAAGACCGCACCGGCGAGTCCGAGCCGCCCTATTCCTACGACGAGTCGGTCGAGGAGGCCGAGCGCTACACGCCGCAGCCGCCGTCGCAGCGTGCGCGCGTTGCAGCCGAGCGCGACGCCAAGAAGCGCGTCCGCACCGGCTCCGCCTTCCCGTTCAAGAGCGCGATCGCCGTCGGCATCGTGCTGATCCTGGTCGGCGCCGGCATCCTCTGGGGCAAGCAGCTGGTCCAGATCGTCAACGGCTTTCTCAAGCCGTCCGCGACCCAGGTGGTGGAGGCGCCGAATCCGGCCCAACCGCAGAGCAAGCCGAAGATCCCGGATCGGGTCGGCCAGCCTTCGGCGAGCGACCAGCCGGTCGCGCCGGTGGCGCAGAAGGTCGTGCTCTATGACGAGGATCCGTCCGATCCGAAGGGCAAGCAATATGTCGGCTCGGTGGTGTGGCGGATGGAGCCGATCAAGGCGTCCGGCAACCAGAAGGCCGACATCGCCGTGCGCGCCGACATCGAGATCCCCGACCGCAAGTTCAAGATGACGATGTCGTTCCGCCGCAACACCGATTCCTCGCTGCCGGCGAGCCATACCGCGGAATTGACCTTCATCCTTCCGCAGGACTTTCCGGGCGGCAGCGTCTCCAACGTGCCGGGCATCCTGATGAAGTCGAACGAGCAGGCGCGCGGTACGCCGCTCGCCGGCCTCGCCGTCAAGGTCACTGATGGCTTCTTCCTGGTCGGCCTCTCCAATGTCGACGCCGACCGTGCCCGCAACGTCCAGCTCCTGAAGGAGCGCTCCTGGTTCGACGTGCCGCTGGTCTACGCCAATCAGCGCCGCGCCATCATCGCGATCGAGAAGGGCGCCCCCGGCGAGCGCGTCTTCAACGACGCGTTCGCGCAGTGGGGCGATTGAGCTCTTCACCTCTCCCCAGCGGGGAGATCTCGGATTGCAGCAATCCGGGTGAGGGGCCGCGCCATCTTGTGAGACTGCAACCACTCACCCGGATCGCATCTGCGATGCGCTCCGGCCTCTCCCTACGGGAGAGGTGAAGCAAGCTCTCTCGCGGTCAGCGGTGCAACCGAATTGAACGGCCTTACTGCGCGGCGGCTTCCCGCTTGCGCGATGCGGCGTGCTCGCGGTCCATCACGGCGCGGCAGCCGGGACTGACATGTGCCTTGTTCCGCACCATGCAGGCCCTGATCCTGGGGATGTCGGGAATTTCACTGGAGCACAGCCGCATCGCATCGCCCGAGCACATCTGCTGCGCTTCGGATGAGAAGGCGAGACCAGGTGATGTCTGGAATGCGATGGCGGTGGCGGCGACGGCGAAGAGAGTTGCGATCGTCTGATAGCGTGTCATGCGGAATCGGTCCCCGAGTTCGTGGGCTTGAGCCACTTGATTTTGGGGCGCCGCACGCGGCTTGATCTGCCGCATGTCACAGCCTTCACGTCGGGAACTTTGGTCCCGCATGTGGTCGCTCGATTACTTGATGTTCGAATCGAAAGTGCTGCGCCGCCCGAGCGAAGTATGCGCCATTGTCACGGAGCTGCAATGGTCTGCGTGAAGGAATTTGCAATTGTTGCGCGCGAGTCACGCAAAGCCGGCGCGCGCGGTCAGATCAACCGATCGGGCGATGGCTCGCTTGCCGCATCGCTCGTGCCGAGTGATGCGGCGTGTTCTTCGACTGCGGTGACGCCCTTGGCCGTGAGTTCGAACAGATCGCCGTCCTTCATCACATAACCATCGGCGATCAGTTCGCCGATCTTGCCGTGGCGATCGTCGGCGAAGGCAACGGACTGGCTGATGTCCCGCAGGATCGAGAGTTGTTCATCGCGCAGCATGGCTTCACACTCCGTTCGCGGGTTCCGGTCCTCACATCCCGTGACTCTGAAACACCTTGCTGCAAGACTTCGACAGCTTGGCCCGGTTGGCTTGCAGACAACTCTGAACCGCACCGTCATTGCCGAGGTCCTTGCGGCACAGGCGCGATGCATCCCGCGAGCAGGCCTTCTGCTCCTGCGGCGTGCCCATGTGGCCTTGGGCGAGAGCAGGTGCATTCGACAGACCGGTCAGGGCTGCCAGCGCGAATGTCGCCAGAACAAGTCTACGGGGCATCGGGGCTCCAATCTGACAGGGACAATTCAGGTCCTGCATGAACTCGTCGCTTTGCCACTTGTTCCCTCCAGGCGGAGGCTGCGCCTCCCTATTCAAGGTTCCCGCCGGCGCTGATATAAGGCTGTCGAAGTTAAGAGGGTGCTCGATGAAACGCTATCTGGTGTTTGCGCTGGTCGGTCCGTTTGTCGGCGGGTTCCTGCTGCTGCTGACGGCGACCTATCAGTCCGGCTATTGGACCCAGACCAGCCTCAGCGAGGTCGGCAAGCTATTCGCAGTGTTCTTCAAGACCCTGCAATACAGCTATCTGTTCGGCTTCCTGCCCTCGCTGATGATCGGCGCGGTCGACGACATCCTGATCCACATCAGACGGATCGGCCCGGTCCTGCGGATGCTGCTGGTCGGCCTGTTCGCCTTCGTGCTGGCCTCGATGACCTACAGCTCGCGCGGGCCGGATTCGGGCGCGGTGCAGTTCATCCTGTACGGCCTCGTCGGGTTCGTGCCGGCAGTGATTTCATCCTGGCTCGTGCATAGATATGTCGAGGAGCCGCAGGCAATGACCGCGCCGACCTGAGTGCGCGACCTTCGGGCGCGGCCCAGCAACCTCCGCCGCCGCGGCGCGTTCATTGGAGGCCATGTCCATGTCCGACGACGACATCCTTGCTCCGCGCCGATCCCGTTCGGGAAGCGGCTCGCATGCGCCCTTTGCGGGTAAGAAAGCGCGCGGCCCGATCATCGACCAGGAGGGTCACGAGATCCGCCCTGAGACGCTGGAGCAGGGATTCCGCGAGTTTCGCTTCGAATTCGGGCAAGGCAATCCGTTCGGCAATCTGACGCGCGAGCAGCGGATCGCGCGGCTCGAGGCGATCGCAAAGCTGCTCGACGTTGCCTTCATCCTGCCCGGCACCAATATCCGCTACGGCATCGACGGGCTGATCGGGCTGATCCCGGTCGTCGGCGACATCATCACCACCGCGATCTCGTTGTGGCTGGTGCGTGAGGCGAGGGCGTTGGGCGCGCCCTGGTACATCACGGCGCGCATGCTCGGCAATGTCGCGGTTGACGGCGTGGTCGGCTTGGTCCCGTTCGCGGGCGACGCCTTCGACGTCATGTTCCGCGCCAACATGCGTAACGTGCGCCTGCTCCGCCGCTGGCTGGAGAAGCAGCCGCGGATTTAAGCGTCGCGTGCACTCTTCGCCTGTCCCCGCACGCGCGGCGGGGAGAAACGCAAAAAGCGCGACGGCCCTTCGGCCATCGCGCTTTCAGCGCACATCACAGGGCTTTGCGAAAGCTTACGCTGCGTCGGCGTCGGTCTCCGCCGGCTTGCGGCGGCGAGGCAACGGGAAGGCCTCACTCTCATAGAGCGAGCGGATGCCGTTCTGGTCGAAGCGCGCTTCTTCGACCTGGAGATAGGCGCCGTTCAGTGAATCCGTCGGCAACTGCTCCATCGCGAACTGCACGGCTTCGGCCGCGGTGCCGAACCGGCGATAGGTGAAGCCCGCCCGCTTCTTCTTGCGGATCGCGGCGGGGAAGAGTTCGGCGGAGGTGTTGAAGTTGAACGGACGCAGTGGACGCATGGTCAAAGACCTCGTGATCTTCTCTGGGGCTTTAAGCGCGTGGGGTTGGGGAGGGCAGAGGCCGCAATCGAGCGGGCCCGCCGCACATGGCATTTTCGTCCACTAATATAGGCCGATTTGACAAAAATGCGACCCCCGCGATGCGAGATGATGAATCCGCGCATGGCAGCCCCGCGCGGGCGATAAACCGTGCAATTTCAAAGCGTTGCATGATTTACAGTTTGCCAAGAAGCATCAGCACGACCAGCACCACGAGCACGACGCCGCCGATCCCCATGCCGGAATGGCCGAGGCCATAGCCATAACCGCCGATCCGGCCGGACAGCCCGCCCAGCAGGTAGATGATCACCAGGATGATCAGGATGGTCCCGAGTGACATGGCATTCTCCCTGGCGGGCGCCAAATGGATGACTGGCCGCACCGCCACGAGAGAAAAGCACATTGCGCCGCCGGGTTCCGCAACGGAACCCGGTGATGCCCCGAGTTTATTTCGGCTCGAGCTTCAGCGCGGCGGAGTTGATGCAGTAACGCAGGCCGGTCGGCCCAGGGCCGTCGGGGAAGACATGGCCGAGATGGCCGCTGCACTTGGCGCACAGCACCTCGGTGCGGATCATGCCGTGGCTGGTGTCGCGCTCCTCGTCTATATGGCTCTCGACGGCGGGCTGGGTGAAGCTCGGCCAGCCGCAGCCGGAATCGAACTTGGCATCGGAGGAGAACAGCACGTTGCCGCAGCCGGCGCAGACATAGGTGCCGGCGCGCTCATCGTGCTCATATTCGCCGGAGAAGGGACGCTCGGTCGCCTTCTCGCGCAGCACCGCGTACTGCATCGGCGTCAGCTCGCGCCGCCACTGCTCTTCGCTCTTGATGAGCTTGTCGTCCGTTGTTTTCGTCCTGGGATCGGGCATGGGTCTCCCGTTTCTCTCGTCATGTCGTGATCAGTTGGTGGCCTTGCCGGCATTCACCAGCGTCGGCTTTTCAATGTAATTATCCGCGAACAGTTTTTTCAGGTTCTCGACCTTGGGGATGTCGTTATAGGCGATGTAGGGCTGGTTCGGGTGCAGCGTCAGATAGTCCTGGTGATAGGCCTCCGCCGGATAGAACGCCTCCAGCGCGCCGACCTTGGTCACGATCGGCTTGTTGAAGACCCGGGCCGCGTTGAGCTGGGCGATATAGGCCTCGGCCACCTTCTTCTGCTCGTCGGAGGTGGTGAAGATCGCCGAGCGATATTGCGGGCCCACGTCAGGGCCCTGCCGGTTGAGCTGGGTCGGATCGTGCACCACCGAGAAGTAGATCTGGAGAATCTTTCCGTACGTAATCTTCTTCGGGTCGTACTTGATCTCGACGGACTCGGCGTGACCGGTGCGGCCGCTCGAGACGGTCTGGTAGTCGGCAGTCGCCTTGGTGCCGCCGGCATAGCCGGAGACGGCGTTGACGACGCCAGCGGTGTGCTGGAAGACGCCCTGAACGCCCCAGAAGCAGCCGCCGGCGACGACGGCGGTCTGGATTTCGCTCGCGGGCGCTGCATCCATGGCGGGGGCGGGGATCACGACCGCATCCTCCGCGGCCAACGACGGCGCGGTGAACGAAAACGCCAACGCGGCGGTCGCAGCAAACAGGGACAGGGCACAGAAAGGAATTCGGCTCATGGCGCATCCTCGTTCGAAGGCGTTAGTGTAGGGCGATCGGCGTCAAGCGAACAGCCCGCTTGGCGGCAGTTTGTTACCCGAGATACGGGCCGGCCGGGCCATTGTTACTTAACGTCAGACACGAGTCCGTGAAGGGAGCAACTCGTCATTCCGGGGCGGCTCGAGATTCTCAGCTCCGCAAGTGGACGCCATAGTTCGAGCTGCGCATCGCCTCGGAATGCCAGTGTCACGACTCTTCGGCCCCGAACCTTAAACGACAATAGAAAGCCGCTTCGCCGCGCGCGTGATCCCGGTATATAGCCACCGTGCCCTGGAATCCTGGAACGCAAAGCTCTCGTCGAACAGCACGACGTCGTCCCATTGCGAGCCTTGCGACTTGTGCACCGTGAGCACGTAGCCGTAGTCGAACTCATCATAGGGCTTGCGCTGCTCCCAGGCGATCTGCTCGACGCCGCCCTCGAAGCAGTCGGCGCGCACCGAGACCTTCGTCACCTTGTGGCCGAAATCCTCGTCCGGCGACAGCCGCATGCTGAGGATGCGCGATTTCGAGCGCGAGGTGTTGCGCGACTTCACGCGCCACAGGCCGCCGTTGAACAGGCCCTTCTTGCGGTTGTTGCGCAAGCACACCAGCTTATCGCCGGCGACCGGAAAGGCGTCCTCGATGTTCTGGCGCTGGCGCACCCGCATGTTGTAGGCGCGTCGCGTGTTGTTGCGGCCGACCAGCACCTGGTCGGCGCCCATGACCCGGTCGGGATCGAGCTCCTTGCGCGACACCACCTCGCTCTCGCCGTAACGGCCGATGTCGAGCTCGCGGCCTTCGCGCACGTCCATCGACATCCGCACGATCGGATCGTCCTGGGCCTGGCGATGTACCTCGGTCAGCATCGCGTCGGGCTCCGAATTGGTGAAGAAGCCGCCGCCCTGGATCGGAGGAAGCTGCGCGGGATCGCCCAGCACCAGCAGCGGGCAATCGAACGACATCAGGTCGCGCCCCAATTCGGCGTCGACCATCGAGCATTCGTCGATCACGATCAGCTTGGCTTTTGAGGCCGGCGCGTCGTCCCACAGCTCGAAGCTCGGCTGCTCCTCGCCGGATTCGCGGGCGCGATAGATCAGGGAGTGGATGGTGGAGGCATCGTCGCAACCCTTGTTGCGCATCACCAGCGCCGCCTTGCCGGTGAAAGCGGCGAACTTCACCTCGCCATCGACGCCCTCGGCGATGTGCCGCGCCAGCGTGGTCTTGCCGGTGCCGGCAAAGCCGAACAGGCGGAACACCGGCGGCGTGCCGCCGCGGCCGGGTTTTGCTTTCAGCCAATCGCCAACGGCTTTGAGCGCGGCGTCTTGATGCGGGGTGAATGTCGGCATGGCTTTCCAGGAAGAGCGGGCGCCACACTTAAATGAGTCGCCACTCGCAAACTAACCGTTCGTTCGCTGCAATCAAGTCATTCTCCCGCACGGCGGAATTGCTGCTCCGTAGACAGCGTTGCCTCACGCACTAAGATGAGCCCAACAAGAACAATGCGGGAGCGCGACGCCATGAAGTTCGGCATCTTCTACGAGCTGCAATTGCCGCGGCCCTGGGTGGCCGGCGACGAGCTCAGGCTCTACCAGAACGCGCTCTCGCAGATGGAGCTCGCCGACAGGCTCGGCTACGACCATGCCTGGGTGGTCGAGCATCACTTCCTTGAGGAATATTCGCACTCGCCCTCGCCGGAATCCTTCCTGGCTGCCGCAAGCCAACGCACGCAGAAGATCAGGCTCGGCCATGGCATCCTTCAGCTCACGACAAATCACCCGGCACGCGTCGCCGAACGCGTCGCGGTGCTCGACCTGCTCAGCAACGGCCGCTGCGAATTCGGCATGGGCGAGAGCGCGTCGATCACCGAGCTCGAGCCGTTCGGGCGCGACATGGAAAGTAAGAAGGAGGTGTTCGACGAGGCCGTAGCCGCGATCTTCCCGATGTTCAAAGACGGCGGCAGCGAGCATCACGGCAAGTACTTCGACATCCCCTTGCGCAACGTCGTCCCGAAGCCGGTGCAGAAGCCGCATCCGCCGCTGTGGATGGCATGCTCGCAACTGCCAACCATCGAGCGCGCCGGCCGCCACGGCTTCGGCGCGCTCGGCTTCCAGTTCGTCAGCGCCGATGCCGCCCACGCCTGGGTGCACGCCTACTACAATGCGATGACCAAGCGGCTCACCAAGCTTGCCGATTACGAGATCAACCCGAACATGGCACTGGTCTCGTTCTTCATGTGCGCCAAGACCGACGAGGAGGCGCGTGCCCGCGCCGACGGCGCCACCTTCTTCCAATTCGCGCTGCGCTTCTACGGCGCCGCGCAGAACCGCCAGCGGCCCGCGCCCGGCACCGTCAACATGTGGGACGAGTACAACAAGTGGAAGCGCGACAATCCGCAAGCCCAGGAGGCGGCGTTGCGTGGCGGCCTGATCGGCTCGCCCGAGACGATCCGCAGGAAGCTGAAGCGATTCCAATCTTCGCATATCGACCAGGTCATCCTGCTCAATCAGGCCGGCAAGAACAGCCACGAGCACATCTGCGAATCGCTCGAGCTGTTCGGCCGCGAGGTGATGCCGGAATTCCAGAACGATCCGGCGCAGGCGGTCTGGAAACAGGGCGTCATGAGCGGCGAGATCAAGCTGGAAGAGATCGACACGCAGGCCTTCACCGACCGCTACGGCAAGCTCGCGATCAACGTCGCCCCGGTGAAGGCCGCCGCGGGCTAGGCTGTTCGTGAAGTCATGCTGCTGACGCAATCTCTGGCTTAGTCCGTGACAACGTAAAACACTGCGTGGGAACCGCTCTGGTTCCCACGACGGTTCCATAGCCAAGGGGTTGGCACGAATCCGCAAAACATCGGCGCAAGCTTCATGAACGCTGCCGCGTTCGCTTGCTCTGTTTGCGGTGCCGGGAACCGGCGATCGAAAAAATCATAGGAGTTATGATGCTGTTCCGCTCGAGCGCCGCACTTTGCGGCGCCCTGGTCGCGCTTGCCGTTTCTGTTACCGTTGCTCGAAGTGAAACACGGGGAGTTCACTCAAGCGCTATCGTCGATGCTACCTCTGGGAATGCGCTCGTCGGCGCTGCCTCCATGTACAATCCTTTCAAGCCCGGCAAGGAGGAGGGCGGTCCGAGCACAGCCTCCGGCGAGCGTTATGATCCCTCTGCCTGGACGGCTGCCATCAAGACGAGTTTGCGTCGGAAATTTGGCGGGGTCCCATTTGGCGTGAGGCCAAAGTTTGCCCTCGTTGAGGCCGTCGGCAAGAAGGTCATCGTCAAGATAAATGACGTCGGACCACTCAGGCCCGGCCGCATCATTGACTTCAACGAGCGGACGATGCGCCATTTCGATCCAAGCCTGGAGCTCGGAGTCATTAAGGACGTAAAGGTTAGTCCGCTTTCAGGGGACAATTGGACACTCGGACCGGTGGGCTGAAAATCCTACGCGGAAAAGGCAGTGCACGTCCCGGCGATCGGTGCGGCGGTTGCAGGCGCGTTTCGCGCCTCCGAGATCGAGAACAAGTATATCGGCGACGTCAGCGACGATGTGAAGGCCGACCTGAATCGGCGCGCCGGTGCGGTCTCGCAAGCCGCGCGTGAAGCCTCGGTCATGGTGTCGCAGAAATCAGCGACACCAGCACCGAAGTTGCGGACCGGGTTAAGCAAGCCGGCATGGATGCCGCGGCAGCTGCCCGTAACGAGGTGAAGTCTCTTTGATGAGACCAGAAAGGCGGCGGGCGCGCTGGCCGTCAACGGCGCGCGCCCTTTTCTCGAAGTTGATCATGTAGGCTACTTCGCACGCAGGTCGCTGCGGAGAGAAGCCCGGCCTTCTGCTCTTCAAATCGTGCGCCGTTGTCGTCCGGCGAAGAGGCCATACACAAAGAGCACGATGATGGCGCCGACCACAGCACCGATGAGTCCGGCACCCTCTCCAGGACGGTACCAGCCAAGGGCTTGCCCGAGGTAGGTGGCCACGAAGGCGCCAACGATCCCGAGGATGGTCGTAAGGATGAACCCGGAGGGTTCGTTGTCACCTGGCATGATGAACTTTGCGATCACCCCCGCGATAAAGCCGATAATGATGGTCCAAATAATGCTCATTCTCCACTCCTCCTGAATAAACAACGACGACGGCAGTGCAAAAGCTATGAGGTGGGTAAACGCCCCTCAGGCGTGTACTTGTCGATTGCCTGGGGAAGCTCGCGCGACAACCTTGCGAGGATCTCCTCGTGAGACAGCCCGGTTTCCCGCTCCAGCTTGTCCAGCACGTCGGGGCCGATTGCTTCCCGCAGCTGCGAGGGCGAGATGTCCTTGTTGGGCCCTGAACTGACCCAAGACCGAGCCGCGTCCCCGTGGCCGTTTTGGTTGAATTTCTCCAGCAGCTCGCCAATTCCTCCCTGCAATAATCCTCCGACACCCTCCCCGCTCAGCATGCCCGTGAGATTGCCGAGCAGGCCACCCAGCGGCTGTCGGGCGTTGGCGGGCTCGAGCGATCCAGATCCCGATCCTCTGAGCAACTCCGCCAGCTTGTCTCGGTTCTGATACCCGGCGATGGCCAGCAATCCGAGAAGTGCGGTCATGGACGGCATTCCGCGGCTCATCTTGTAACTCCGCGACAAGGTTAGACAGCTCGAACTCGGCCAGTCCGGTTCTGTTCCTAGGCGTGCATTCTCAGCTCGCCGCACCCGGTGCAGGCGAAACGGAAGCGGGCGTGATGAGCGGCCAATCAAGCTGGCGCCGCGTCAGTTCAATCCCAATATGGGATAGCCGGGCGGGCGATCATCAGCCAAAAGATAGCCAGCACGGCTGCGAACGCCGGAAATCCAAAGGCGAACCACCACCGGAAGAGACGGTCATACTCGGCAGGCAGCTTGGCGTCGGTCTCGACCGCACGGACGGCGAGATCGCGCATTCGCATCTGCATCCATACCACCGGCAGCCAGAAAGCGCCGGTCACCACATAGAGTGCGATGGACGCCGCAATCCACCCCTCGCGAAGAGAATACCCGCTCGACCAAGCGAGCCATGTGCCGGTGATCGGCTGCAGGACCACGGCGCTCGCCGTGAACAGGAAATCGGCCAGCACGACCGTCCGCGCCACCCCCGCGATCTCGCGCGGGTCGCCGCGCAGATGCGCCACCAGCATGAAGAAAGCGATGCCAGCGCCCGTGCCGAGCAGGACCGCAGCACCGATAATGTGCACCATCTTGACCAGAAAATAGAGCATCAGCGATCCTCTCGGATCGCCATGGCGACCAGATTGAGCATCAGCACCGGCCAGATCTTCAGCATCGGTCCGAGCGGATCGGCCCACAGCCGCGGCACCAGCGCCGTACCGATCACGACATAGGTCAGCGAGATGATCAGTGCTGCCCGCAGCCCGTAAAGGCTGGCCGGCCGCCACAGAATGGCGAGACCGATGACGATGTCGGCGAGGGCTCCCGCTACGACGGTGAGCGCAGCGAAGCTTTCTCCCAATCCGCCTTCCCGGACGTACGACATTCCGATCTCCCAGCCCGGTCCCAGGGAGATGATGCCGGTGACGATCCAGAACAGGCCAAAGACGCCGAATATCAGCGGCTTCAGCGCATACAGCCGCGCGAACCAACGCTCCTGCACCGAGGCGGGCTCGCTTGCGAGCGCGGCTGCAAGGTCGCGCGGCACGATGCCCGTGGCCTGACGCCAGGGCTCTGGATCGCCGGTCGCGCCGCGGCGCATCTCGGCCTGTGCCGTCGAATTGACGGGCGTTGCCCAGCCCAGCATCTGGGCAACGTCCCCGGCGCGGTAAGCTGCCGAAGCCGCCCAGGAAGGCAGGTGCAGGCGGTAAGCGGGCCTCCAGCGCAGCCAAGAGCGAAACAGCGCGACCGCCTCGCTGAAGGCAATCCGCCGCGGACCGGCCAGATCGAGTGCGAGGCGAGAAGGCGCGCCGGGTTGCAGGAAGAACAGGACCGTGTCGACGACGTCGTCGAGATGCACAGGTTGAATAGCTGCCGTCTCGGGCATGATCGGGAGGACCGGCAGGGAGGCCAGCCCTCGCAACAATGCGCTGCCACCATAGGCGGGCCGGCCTACAACGACTGAAGGCCGCAGCACGACCCAATCGAGGTCCCGCGCCATCAAGGCGGCTTCGCCGTCGCGTTTGCTGCGCGAAAAATCGGTCCGGGCATCGCGATTGCTGCCGATCGCCGAGAACAGGATGACACGGCGGACGCCGGCGCTTTCACACGCCGCATAAAGCGCCGCGCTGCCGGCGACATGAACGCCTTGCATGTCCTGCCCCTGCAGGGCACCCGCCGCATTGATGACGGCATCGACGCCTGTAAGAATGCCCTTCCACTTCGAAGCGTCGGTGGCCCGGACAACATCGAGGGTGATGTGGTGCGTATCGGGTGCCGCCGGATGACGCGACACCAATACGCATTCATGCCCGTCGGCGGAGAGCCTGGCGTGGATTGCCGATCCAATAAGCCCCGTCCCCCCAACGAGAAGGATGCGCATCGACTGGTCCCTCAATTGGTCGCCCCGGGGAACGCAAACCGCTGATCAATTCTGAAGGCGCAGACGAATAAAGCAGGGCTGATGTAATGGTTCCTCGCGGCGGAACAGGTGATTTTGATGCAGACAATTGTCGCGACCGCCCTTGCTGCAGATGTTGCGTCGCCATCGATACCGATGGGAGGGTCGCCGCGCCGACGCTAGACTACCGAACGCGGCGGCGCAGGACCTGTACGGAGAAGCGGGAAGATGCCGGTTCTCGAGCTGAAACAAAAAGGTATTCATCGTCGGAATTGCGTTTCTTGACCCAAGCCTCCGCAGGACCTGGGCGCCGCCGAGCACCTGATCGTCTCGAGTCTTCAGCTCCTGCAAACAAGCGAACTCCTGGAATCGCCATGGCAAAACATCGGATCTACACAGCGAGCTTCGCAAGCGTTTACCCACTTTACGTTGCGAAAGCAGAGAAGAAAGGACGCAGCAAAGCCGAGGTCGATCAGATCATCTCCTGGCTGACGGGCTATGGTCAGCAAGAGCTGGAAACTGAACTGGAAAAACAGACGGACTTCGAGACCTTCTTTGCAAAGGCCCCTAAGATCAATCCTGCCCGATCCCTGATCAAAGGGGTGGTTTGCGGCGTCCGGGTGGAGGACATCAAAGAAGCAACGATGCGAGAGATCCGGTATCTCGATAAGCTGGTCGATGAGCTGGCCCGGGGAAAAACGATGGACAAGATTTTGCGAAAGGAGTGATTGTCGAGCGACTGATTGCGCTCTTTGCGAAACCCATCGACCCAACGGGGCGGACACCGCTCGATCTGATCGCGAGGATGAGGCAGCAACTGCTGGTGCACTACCGGCCGTGTTCCGCTCTCCAACTTCCGGTGAAATCCCATTGCTGCTATCCTCTCGCAAAACAACGGCTTGCGGAGGATCATGATGCGGTCTCAGGCGGTGCCCGCATATCCAGCGGCTGGCGATACCACGTCGGCGGTGCTCGCGATCGGACGCCCAGATTTCCCAAATGTCCTGATCGATACGCTGCGGCGGCAGGCCGATGTCGGCCATTGCATGGTGTTTGCGCTAACCCGTGCCGGCGCTGCGCGCTGCCTGCTCGATGCCGGCAACATCCCGATCGGCGGCGATCTCGGCGCGGCCTATGCCGGACAGTTCCACGAATCCGATCCCAACCGCGATGCGCTGTTCGAAGGCGAGGGCGGCGCGCCGATCATGCTGCCTGCGTTCGCGCCGCGCATGTATGGCGCGCGCTACCGGAAAATCTTCTTCCAGGATTCCGGCATCGTCGACAAATGCGCGACTGCGATCTGGACTGGCGACACCTGCTTCTACGTCAACTTCTACCGCATCGCCGCGCAAGGCCGCTTCAGCGCCGTGCAGCGAGAGCGCCTTGAGGCGATCGCGCCGGCGATCGCCGCGAGCGTCGCCCGCCATTTTCAGCAGACCGCAACGCCAGACCGGACGCTCGCCGGGTTGTTCGCGAGCTGCGCGCCACTCGCCGCCCTCACGCTGCGCGAGCAGGAAGTCTGCCGACGCATCCTCGCCGGCTTCAGCTCCGAGGCGATCTCGAAAGACCTCGGCATCAGCCTGCATTCGACCCTGACCTATCGCAAGCGCGCCTATGAGCGGCTCGGCATCTCCTCGCAAGGCGAGCTGTTCGCGATCGTGCTGCGCCTGCTAACGTGCAGCCTGAACTAAGGCGCGGACTTGGGGTCCGCGATATCTGCTTGCGAGGTAAAGCGAATACGCGGTCCCGCCTCCGGGACCGTCGCCTCGCGACCTGCATCCGACAAGACTCCTCCGGCCCCCGGCGAGCCGCATTGAACTTGCCAGCTCCGCTCGCCATGTGTGGGAGACAGCTTGGAGCAAACAATGAAGCAGCTTTTCACCTGTGTGGCGATCGTGGGCTGCCTGGTCGCCTTCCACTCCGTCGCGCAAGCCCGCTCTGCATTCGACGGATCCTGGGACCTCATTTTCGTGACGCAAAGAGGACCTTGCGATGCGACCTATAATTTCACCGTCAACATCAGCGACGGAATAGTTACACATCCGAATTTAGTTAGGTTCAGAGGCTACGTGGCGCGTTCCGGCGCGGTTCGGGCCTCGGTGACAGTTCAGGACAAATTCGCCTCCGGCTCAGGTAGACTCTCGAGCAATGTTGGCCGCGGGACGTGGAGCGGCCATTCCGGAAACGCGCGCTGTTCAGGCTACTGGACCGCACAGCGCAATTGGGCGCGCTGAGCCAATGTCGGAGGTGGCCCGCAGGGAGCAGAGAACGCTCGCTGATTGCCTATGGTCCGGGTGGAATCAATCGACGGTTGACAGTTTGCGAGGTTCCCTGCGAAGCCAACGTGCGCGGACGTACCTGTGGAATAGAGGACTGACTCGCTCTCGGTATCAGTCTCAAGACGGCCAAAGCACTTGGTGTGATCATTCGGCCACGCTGGACGAAGTGATCGGCTGAGATCTGGTGCTCGCCCGATGCGAATTCCGGACGCAACGTTCAAGGGTCCGCTCATCAGGGAAAACCGGAAATGACAAGCCATTCGTGTGACCTGCGCTTTTGACCCGTTGCGGAAGCCGACACGCCCTTAATTCAAAATTGAGTACCTTATCTGCTGCTAGTTGACAGAAGTCGCCATTACAACCTAGTTGCGGCCGGGCGACCAATGACACGTTAGGTCTAATTGATCGATGACCCCGCGAGCGAAGGAAGCACTTTCGAAGTTCTTCAAGCTCTTCTTGCTCCTCGCAGCGGTGATTGGGGCGCTCGGCTGGTTTGTCCTTGATGGCAGCACGACCCCGCCCCGCGTCCTTCGTTCTCGGCTTACAATATCAGTCGAAACTCCTGAGGGGGAGCGCTCAGGATCGAGCGTCAGCCAGATTAAAATCAGCTTCCCCGGCGGCCTGACCAGGGCCCAGGGTTGGGGTCTGATGAAACGATTAGTAGGTGAGGCTGTCGTCGTCGACCTTGGACCGCGCGGCCTGCTGTTTTCCACGTTCGAGAGACGGTTAATCCTCTCTCGTTCGGGTGGAGACGCGTACAACGCGGCCTTGACGCCGTTCCCGCAGGAGGCTTTTCGCGGAGAGTATCCTTCGACGGCGTCAGCTGATGAACAATACGTCGCCTATCTCGATGAGATCAGCCGGCGTAAGCCAAAGGCCACCTTGAAGCTCGAAGATGTGCCGGCCTTGGTCCGGTTCGGAAATCGGGAGGACCCGACGACCGTAGCTCTCGTGGATCCGGCCGATCTTGCCGCCAGTTTCGGGCCCGGCGTCTATCTCAAACGCGCAACTGTGGAAATAACCGATGATCCCATAACCCACGGGATCGAAGTTCGATTGCCTTGGCTGAAGTCCAGTAGGGTCTCGCCGACTCTATTTTCGCAAACCTACCTTCGAACGCTCCAAAAGCTCTTGCCCGTCCAACATCTTCGTTTTGCCGATTTTCGGAGACTGCCCCAATGACCGACAGAGGCCGGGGCGCGCAATGGAGCGGCTAGAATACTTCCGCTGGTGGCCCTGTGCCGACCTCAGCTGAGAGCGCCGCGAGGTCCGCTTACTAAAGGTGACCCGAAAGGCGATCCGAGCGGGCCAAGGCAGCCTTTGACCCATTGAACGATGTAGTCAATCATTAACCTATGGCTGTTGTCGGCGTGCTAGCTTCGCGAAAAGGGTGCTAAATTCCATCGGTCAGTGGAAGGGCGGACGATGCGCACGTCACTTTGTGGCTTGCTGTTCTCACTGTGGGGCGGTTGTGCCGCCCTCGGACAAGATGCCAAAGAGATCGAGAGGTGGGCTGCGACTCTATCGTCTGAGCGGGTCGATCTTGTCGTCTGCCTGTCCGCTTTGGTAGACCGCGCCAAGGCGCAGGGAATTTCGGAAACCGAATTCAAGAACTTGCTTGCGAAATCGTGCCAGGGCGAATTTGAGAGGTTGCAAAAGGCTATCCTTGAACGAGTATCTACGCCAGGTATTGAAGGTACCAAGCGCGACGAACTCGCTGTCGCCGCCGGACGATTGCTGCTCATCCCAATCTTCAACGAATTCTCCGGCAAAGTCCCCTACCGGTACAGATTGATAGACCGGCTGAAAGGCAGGATTAGTCCAACAGTAGAGGACATCGCGTTCAAGGCAGCCAAGGAAGATTATTCGGAATGTCTTTCGAAGGCCGCACGCGATGCGAGGGCTGCTGGCATCTCAGTCGACGCCTTCAAGGACTCTCTTGGTTCAGTCTGCCTTCAGGAAAGCGAAGCCATCCGACGGGCTGAATTGGCAGTTTGGGACACCTACGCACGGCCACCGCAAAATCGCGATGCTGCCGGCAACATTTGGAAAAGAAGCGCTCAAATGAATGCCGTTAGACAATTTAGCGACAGAAGTAGACATGGCCTCATCGGTAGAGGGCGGCAGCGCCTAATGCCCGCTTTTGGCCCAATCTGCGAAATTGAGCATCGGCGGACCAAATTCCGGTCATTACATTAGAGCGGGCATGATTTGCTCAACCTGAGTTCTTCGCAGTTTGACCCGAAGCGGAAGTTCCGCGTTTCGATGCGCAACGCAATCTTTACCATGGGCTCGTCGCAAGCCGGAAGGATCAACTTGGGGGGGGCCGCGGATTGCAAGGATGCATAAGTGGTCAGTATGAGCAAAGGCATCCCAACCGGCAAAACTTATCTCGGGTTCGCCTTGCTCTGGCAGGTCGTGTTCTTCGTCGCGTGGATCGCTTGTATCGTCTTTTTTGAGGCTGGTTACTTCGCGACCACAATGGTTGTGATCCTGCTCACCGCGTATGGGTCTTCCGACATGCCAGATCGATTGGCCGTCGCGCAAAGCAAGTCATTCGGCGGCCAACGCCTGAGCTTCGCCGATGACTCTCGATCACGTCAGAGCGCCGAGACGCTATCAACGGCGGTCCTCGCTATTAAACGGCTGGTTCTGGCCCTGAACGGACGTTGGGTCGCAGCGTGTGCCCTCGTCATAGTGCGACTGTTTCCTCGATAACATGTTTCAGCGGCGTCCCCTCAGCGGACAGGGTCATTCGAGAGCGAAATGAAGTAGCAATGCACTGAAACTTCAGTGATTTTAGACTAGCTGAGAAGGCAAAAGAAGGGAAACGGGGCCGTGCATGTAGTTTCCACGCTGGGCGGCCTGCTTGCTGGCCTAGTCCTCGGCGTTTTCACCGCAATCTTTCAGCTGATCGGACTGGCTGCACTCGCGCTCGGTGCCCAGCATCTGATGAATTACCCTCTCTCTCCAAAGCAGGATCTGTTACTGAACCTAGCGGTCTATGCGATCCTGCTGTTTCTCGTGTTCTTCCGTGCGCTTTTCGGCCATGACCAGGCAACTCCAACGCAGTTGTTCTATCGATCCTTCATGGTCACTCTGCCGCTACCAGGCATTTGGCTCATGTATGCGTGGCCAACGTACGGAAGCTAGAGCTTTTCCATCGACGGCCCATCTCTTGCTTTTTGCCCGAAGCTGACGAGCCTAACTGAAGGAGCGAGGACAGTTATTGGCCCTTAGCTGTCTTTCGCCTTGAGCGCGTGGACGCCGGCTCTCCGGTCGCAAGCGAAACGGGGGGCGGACAGTACCGGCAAGCCGGCTTATGACCCCATTGCAGACTTCGCGGACTCACGGTCAGCAGCCGCGCGGCAAATCTTATGCTCGATAAACGAATACCAACTCACGATAGCATTAGAATTCTGATGCAACCAATGAAAGGCTAGACTTCGAGCTAGTTGATGCAGCAGGTTTGGAAATGAAGAGAGGTTGGGTCTATCTCATTTTCGGCCGAATTTTCGGTGCGCTTGGTCCCTACTTTGGGCAATCGTTAGCGATGGCGCGTCGGCCGCGGCTAGTGATCCTGCCGAGGGCGCCTTTTTGGCGTATGTCTTTAGTTTTCTTGTTTCTTGGCTGTCTCTTATGGCCGATGCAGGCTTGGCGCGGATCGTGCCGATTGTGATAAGGGCTTCTTTGATCGCTGCGGCTGGGTCAGGAATCGCATTTGCTTGCTTCGCCGCTGCGCTTGGGCGGCTTCCTCCAGTCCAGAATTTCATGCTCATTGGTATCGTCGCTGCGAACTCGACGGGAAGCACGTTCGTTGCTTGCGAACGACTACTCGAAATCCTGATTGAGCATAAGCGTTTGGGGGCCCGTCGCCGGTCAGCTTGTGGCCCATAGCTGTTTCGACCGAAAGCGCTCTCCAAGGCCCGCCCACGAAATTTGCGAAATGCGGGTGGACGGTCGCTGCAGGAGTGCAAGCCTTTAGCTGATAATCTCCCTGACCTTGATGCCGCGCAAGGTCTCGATGCAGTCAGCTACCAAATGCAAGAGCTCTTGCCGCTTTATGCTCTTCACCTGACGACCTTCCATATTGATTAGTATGTATCTCGCCATGTCGTAGGCGACTTCAAACTGCGATTTGCCGGTAACCGCGACATCGATTCTTTCAGCCATTTCGCTCCCCGCTAGTTATGATTGGAAAGCAGGAGCCTATTGGAAAGCGCGTGGCGAAGTCGAGTCTGTCTTCCTTTGCGGTTAGATCATATCGGCCTGAAGGTCCGCTGGCGCTGCAACCTCGAAATGCAGAGCATTAAACTAGTCCGCTTCTGGCCCTCAACGAACATTCGCTTATGCAGCGTCAATGTCCGATGTTGTGGACAATGCGGGCTTCGCCGTCGCACGCGCGTACTCGACTCTTGAAGACACGTCCTGAGGCCGCCTGTCCCAATCGCTGGGGACAGACGGCGGCTTCTGAAGGCGCTAGGCTTGTTCGTTGGTTGGCACACAAGGGAGCGAAGCTTGAGCACCGCGCCGCGCATCGACATCGACCCGGCCGCATTCTGGGCCGATCCCTATCCGATGCTCGCGACAATGCGCAAGGAGGCGCCGATTGCCTTCGTGCCGCAGCTCGGCTCGACGCTGCTGACGAGCCGCGACGACATCTCGATTTCCGAGAAGCAGATCGACGTGTTCTCCTCGCACCAGCCCGCAGGTCTGATGAACCGACTGATGGGCCATAACATGATGCGAAAGGACGGCGAGGCGCACCAGGTCGAGCGCCGCGCCATGTTTCCGACGGTGTCGCCGAAGACGGTGAAGGCGCATTGGACCGCGCAGTTCCAGGCGCATGCCGACCGCATCATCGATCGCATCGAACCGGGGCGGATCGACTTCATGCGCGATTTCGCGCTGCCCTTCTCCGGCGAGTGCCTGAAGTCGATCACCGGCCTCACCAATATCGGCTTTCAGGAGATGGATGCGTGGTCGCAGGGCATGATCGAGAGCATCGCCAATTATGCCGGCGATCCCGCGATCGAGGCGCGCTGCCACGCCGCGACGTCGGGCATCGACGCCGCGATCGACGACATCCTGCCGGTGATGCGCAAGCATCCAGACCAGAGCATTCTCGGCGTGCTCCTCGCCTCCGGCATGTCGATGGAGAGCGTGCGCGCCAATGTGAAACTCGCGATCTCCGGCGGCCAGAACGAGCCGCGCAAGGCCATCGCCGGCACAGTATGGGCGCTGCTGACCCATCCCGAGCAGCTCAATCTCGTGCGCAAGGGCGAAGTGTCCTGGCTCCAGGCGTTCGAGGAATATGCCCGCTGGATCTCGCCGATCGGCATGTCGCCGCGGCGTATTGCAAAGCCGTGGAGCATCCGCGACGTGTCATTCGAGCTCGATGAGCGCGTGTTCCTGATGTTCGGCTCGGCCAATCGCGACGAGAAGCATTTTGAGCGCGCCGACCAGTTCGACGTGCGACGAGACACGTCCAAGAGCGTCGCCTTCGGCGCCGGTCCGCATTTCTGCGCCGGCGCCTGGGCCTCGCGCGCCATGATCGCCGACGTCGCGCTGCCGACCGTGTTCGCGCGCGCGGGGCAGCTCGAGATCGCCGATGACGAGGAGGTGCGGATCGTCGGCTGGGCGTTCCGCGGCCTGCAGAATTTGCCGGTCAATTGGCCTCATTAGGTCGGCCGGGCCCCTCCATCCCGAAGCGCCGCCATGATGCCATCTTGCTCCTGTTTTGCCCGACGAGTCAAACGAACTTCGGATAATGCGTAAGTCATTGTTTTCGCACGCCCTGGCTACTGTGCATGGGGTTGTTTTTGCGGTTTTGGTTCCGGCCGGGAGTCTCGAGACCGAACCCGCGCGGCCTTCACATCCGCGTGCAGAAAAATTCCATCTTCATTCGCTCCGCCGCTTGAAAGATTAATCACGCGCTTCGCCGCGCGCGCAGTGCTCGCATCGCTATTTTCCCGAGCGTCTCGACAGCTTTCGGAGCGCGCCCCATCATTCACGAGACCTGAATGAATGACGGCCGCACGCGGCCGGGAGCTTGGAATGCATCGTCGCGACTTCTTGAAACTCTCTGCCGGAACTGCCGCCGCTGCCGCCTTCGTCTCGCGCGCCAAGGCGCAAGGCGCGGTGAAGGAAATTCGCATCGGCTACCAGAAGACCGGCGTGCTCGTCATCGCGCGCCAGCAGGCCGCCCTGGAGAAACATTTTTCTCCGCAAGGCATCGAGGTGAAATGGATCGAGTTCTCCTCGGGCCCGCCGATGATGGAGGCGATGAACGTCGGCAGCCTGGACTTTGGTTCGGTCGGCGATTCCCCGCCGGTGTTCGCCCAGGCGGCGGGCGCGGCGATCGTCTATGCCGCCGGCCAACCCATCACCAACGGCCAGGGCATCTTGGTGCCGAAGGATTCCCCGATCCGCACGATCGCCGACTTGAAGGGCAAGCGCATCGGCTTCACCAAGGGGTCCAGCGCGCACAACGTCGTGGTGCAGACGCTCGAGAAGGCGGGGCTCGCCTATGCTGACATCACGCCGATCTATCTGACGCCGCCGGACGCCGGCCCCGCCTTTGCCAATGGCAGCATCGAGGCCTGGGCGATCTGGGATCCGTATTTCGCGATCGGTGAGACCAAGCAGAACGGCCGCATCCTGATCAATTCGCGCGAGGTTACCAAGACCAACTCCTTCTACATCGCGAACCGCGAGTTCGCGAAGAACCACGGAGTGGTCCTGCAACAGATCGTCGATGTGACGACCGCGGCCGGTAACTGGGCCGAGCAGCACCGCGACGAGGTCGCCAAATCGCTTGCCGCGATCACCGGCGTCCCGCTGGACATCCAGACCGTCGCCGCCAACCGCGCGAACTTCGTGGTCGGCCCAGTCACCGACGACATCGTCGCGACCCAGCAGGGCGTCGCCGACCGCTTTCATAGGCTCGGCCTGATCCCGAAGCCGATCGTCATCCGCGACATCGTCTGGCGCAACCCGGCAGCCTGATCGTGCCCACCACTCTCCCGATTTCAAAAGGTTTGAACATGAGGCGTATCATTCAGCGTCTGATCGCGGCCATCGTGCTGTCGATCGGCATCGTCGCCGCTGCGGTCGGC
Source organism: Bradyrhizobium sp. 160 (assembly GCF_023073735.1). Taxonomy (NCBI): domain Bacteria; kingdom Pseudomonadati; phylum Pseudomonadota; class Alphaproteobacteria; order Hyphomicrobiales; family Nitrobacteraceae; genus Bradyrhizobium; species Bradyrhizobium sp. 160. The sequence continues at coordinate 200,761 of NZ_JADPKD010000067.1, read as the reverse complement.
ACCTCCTACGGGCAGGACAAGGTGGTCCGCATCGGCTATCAGAAATATGGCAAGCTGGTGCTGCTCAAGAGCAAGGGCACGCTGGAGCCGAAGCTCGCCGCCGATGGCTACAGGGTGGTGTGGACCGAATTTCCCTCCGGTCCGCCGCTGCTCGAAGCGCTCAATGTCGGCGCAATCGATTTCGGCAACACCGGCGAAGCTCCGCCGATCTTCGCGCAGGCCGCCGGCGCCCCGATCCAGTATGTCGCCTATGAACCGCCGGCGCCGAAGGGCGAAGCGATCTTGGTGCCGAGGAACAGCCCGCTGAAGTCGGTCGCCGACCTCAGGGGTAAGAAGGTCGCGCTGAACAAGGGCTCCAACGTCCACTATCTTCTGGTCAAGGCGCTGGAGAAGGCGGGCGTCAAATATTCGGAAGTTGAGCCGGTGTTCCTGGCGCCGGCCGATGCACGCGCCGCATTCGAGCGCGGCGCGGTCGATGCCTGGGTGATCTGGGATCCATTCCAGGCCGCAGCGGAGGCCGCCACCGGTGCGCGCATGCTCGCCGACGGCACCGAGATCGTCGCCAACTACCAGTTCTATTTCTCCTCCAAGAAATTCCTCGAAGCCAACCCGAAGATCGTCGACATCGTGCTCACGGAGCTGAGCGCAGTCGACGACTGGGCCAGGGGCGACATCCATGCGGTGGCCGAGCAGCTCGCGCCGTCGATCGGTTTGTCGGTCCCCGTGGTCGAAGTGGCGCTGAAGCGGCAGGCCTACGGCGTCAAGCCGATCACCGATGCCGTCATCGCCGACCAGCAGCAGGTTGCCGACGCGTTCTTCGCGCTGGGCCTGATCCCCAAATCCATCAAGATTTCCGACGTGGCTCGGAAATCAGGATCATGAGCAACACCATGAGTAAGCAAGCGAACGCCAACATCCTCTGGTTTCTGCCGACCCACGGCGACGGGCGCTATCTCGGCACCGGCATCGGCGGCCGTGAGGTCAATTTCAACTATCTGCGCCAGATCGCCCAGGCCGCCGATCAGCTCGGCTATTTCGGCGTGCTGCTGCCGACGGGGCGGTCTTGCGAGGATTCCTGGATCGTTGCCTCCTCGGTGGCGCCGTTCACCGAGCGGCTGCGCTATCTCGTGGCCGTTCGTCCGGGCCTGCAATCGCCGAGCGTGGCCGCACGCATGACGGCGACGCTCGATCGCATCTCGAACGGTCGGCTTCTCGTCAACGTCGTCACGGGCGGCGATCCCGTCGAGAACAAGGGCGACGGCATTTTCCTCGGCCATGACGAGCGCTACGAGGTCACCCGCGAGTTCCTCAACGTCTATGGCGATCTGCTCGCCGGCAAGACCGTGAATGCCGAGGGCAAGCATATCCATATCGAGGGCGGCAAGCTCTTGTTTCCGCCGGTGCAGTCGCCGCGCCCGCCGCTCTATTTCGGCGGTTCGTCGGATGCCGGCATCGATGTCGCGGTCGACACCGTGGACAAATATCTCACCTGGGGCGAGCCGCCGGCTCTTGTTGCCGAGAAGATCGCGAAGGTGAGGGACGTCGCCGCCGCGCGCGGCAGAAAGCTGTCCTTCGGGATCCGGCTTCACGTGATCGTCCGCGAGACCAATGAAGCGGCCTGGGGTGCCGCGAACGAGCTGATCAAGCATGTCAGCGAGGAGACCATCGCGCTGGCGCAGAAGAATTTTGCCCGTATGGACTCCGTCGGCCAGCAGCGCATGGCGCAGCTCCACGGCGGCAGGCGCGACAGGCTGGAGATCGCTCCGAACCTGTGGGCCGGCGTCGGCCTGGTGCGCGGCGGCGCCGGCACGGCGCTGGTCGGCGATGCCCAGACCGTCGCCACGCGCATCAGGGAGTATCAGGATCTCGGCATCGATACCTTCATCATGTCGGGCTACCCGCATCTGGAGGAAGCCTATCGCTTTGCCGAGCTGGTCTTCCCGCTGCTCGCGCTGGAGCAGCCCAGCAACGTGACGAAGCTGCACTTCAACGGCGGCCCCTTCGGCGAAACGGTCGGCAGCGATTTCCGTCCGCAGCATCGGGTGTCGCAATCATGAGCGTGATCGACGGCATTGCCCTTCCGCGCAGCGTCCGCCTGCCGCGGGCAGACGGCCTCATTCAGTGGATCGTGCCGCTCGCCATCATCGCGATCTGGCAGGTCGCGAGCGTCACCGGCTTCGTGCCGACGCGGGTGCTGCCGGCGCCGAGCGACGTCGTGCTCGCAGGCTGGAAGCTGCTGCTCTCCGGCGAGCTCGTTCGCAACATCTGGGTCTCGTTCTGGCGCGCCTCGATGGGCTTTTTAATCGGCGGCAGCATCGGCTTCGCGTTCGGGCTTGCCAACGGCCTGTCGCAGCTCGCGGCCAAGCTCACCGACACCACGCTGCAGATGGTGCGCAACGTGCCGCATTTGGCGCTGATCCCGCTGGTCATCCTGTGGTTCGGCATCGACGAGAGCGCAAAGCTGTTCCTGGTGGCACTCGGAGTCTTCTTCCCGATTTACCTCAACACGCTGCACGGCATCCGCACCGTCGATCCGCAGCTGATCGAGATGGGCCGCATCTACGGCATGACCGACGGCGAATTGTTCCGCCGGGTGATCTTCCCGGGCGCGCTGCCCTCGATCTTCGTCGGCATCCGCTTCGCGCTCGGAATCATGTGGCTGACCCTGATCGTCGCCGAGACCATCGCAGCCTCCTCGGGCCTCGGTTACATGGCGATGCAGGCGCGCGAGTTCATGCTGATCGACGTGGTCGTGCTCTCGATTCTGATCTATGCCCTGCTCGGCAAGCTCGCCGACAGCGCCTCCCGCGTGCTGGAGCGCCTGACGCTCTCCTGGCACCCCGCCTTCCAGAAACGTTGAGAGTGACATGCAGACAGCGGTTCGTAGCTCCCTTCCGGAAACCGACCTCGCCAGCCGCGCCAATTTCGCGCCACATGCCCGTGTGGTGCGCGAGGACCGCCCGGCGACTGCCGCGGGTTTGCCGCTCAGCATCCGGGGCTTGCGCAAATCCTTCGGCGACAACGAGGTGCTGCGCGGCATCGATCTGCACATTCCCGCCGGCCAGTTCGTCGCCATCGTCGGCAAGAGCGGCTGCGGCAAGAGCACGCTGCTGCGGCTCATCGCCGGCCTGGAGAAGATCGACGCCGGCAGCATCAGCTTCGGCCATGATATCCAGCCCGAGGACATCCGCGTCATGTTCCAGGAGCCGCGGCTGTTGCCCTGGGCGCGTGTGCTCGCCAATGTCGAGGTCGGGCTCGGCCGCGATCGCGCGTCGGAGGATGCGCATGCGCGCGCCGAGAAAGCCCTGAGTGAGGTCGGGCTGGCCGAGAAGCGCGACCAATGGCCGTCGGTGCTGTCGGGCGGCCAGAAGCAGCGCGTCGCGCTCGGTCGCGCGCTGGTCTCCCGGCCGCGCGTGCTCGCCTTCGACGAGCCGCTCGGTGCGCTGGACGCGCTGACCCGGATTTCGATGCAGCGCCTTTTGGAGCGCGTCTGGCGCGACCAGGGCTTTACCGCGATCCTTGTCACCCACGACGTCTCCGAAGCCGTCGCGCTGGCAGACCGGGTGTTGGTGATCGAGGAGGGCCGGATCGCTCATGACGTCACGGTTAACGCGGCCCGGCCGCGTCAGCGTGGCTCAACAGAGCTTGCCGGCCTCGAAGGCTCGATCCTGAGCCACCTGTTATCGGCGGACGATCGTACCTAAATACAGGGAACCCCGCTTCGGGGAGCAACGCCATGAATGTAGTGCCTCGCGATCTCATGACCGAAATCCCCGTCTCGTCCGCCGATTTCCGCGGCGCCATGCGCCATCTCACCGGCGGCGTCAGCGTCATCACCGCCGGGCGGGGCAGCGACATCAGCGGCATGACGGTGACCTCGGTGAGCTCGCTGTCGGTCGAGCCGCCGACGCTGCTGGTCAGCATCAATCGCGAGGCCTCGTCCTTTCCGCTGATCCGCCGCCATGGTGCCTTCGGCGTGAACATCCTCAATGCCGATCAGCTCGATGTCGCCGAACGTTTTGCCGGCAAGGGCGGGTTGAAGGGCGCCGACCGCTTCGCGGGCGCCCAATGGGTGAGGGCGGTGTCGGGCGTTCCGCTCCTGGTCGGCGCCTTGTCGGCGTTCGATTGCGAGGTCGAGGAGATCATCGAGCGGCATTCGCACGGCGTCGTCATCGGCCGTGTCAGGGATATCAAAAGCTCGAGGCGGACTGCGGCGCTGGCTTATTGGCACGGCCAGTACGTGGCCGTCGACCAGGACGAAGACGCGGTCAAACTTGCAGACGTCAGCGTCCCTGCGCGCGCCCGGCGCGGCATTTGATCGCCGCGATCGCTCTGGCGCAAGGCTGGCGTTTTCCCCGCCACCGCTTTAGAAGCGCCTGAGCCCGCCGGATCGGAGGCGGCAATGGAGCGGATGGATGAAGCGCGTCGCGACCTGGGCCTTCTACGCCATCGGCGCGCTCGCGATTGCCTATCTCGCGCTCTACGCCTACGCGATGTTCAGCGGCGAACCGATCGTGCCGGGCGACCCCATCCACATCTTCCGCAGGCCCGACGCGCCGAGTTATTCGTAGAGCTTGGCAGGTCTCGCAAGGTGGGCAAAGCGAAGCGTGCCCACCACTTCTACCCAGTGAAGCCAAATGGCGGGCACGGCGCAAGCGCGCCTTTGCCCACCCTACGGCGCCTCCCTCACCCTCTTAGAATCGCCAGCGCCAGCGCCTGCGCGCGCGGCACGATGCTGTCGAGTTCGAGATATTCCTCCGGCGTGTGCGCGAGCCCGCCGACCGGCCCAAGGCCGCAGATGGTCGGCGTGCCCACCGCGGCGGTGAAGCCGGAATCGGCGCAGCCGCCCGAGAACTCGCCCTGGAGCGTGGCAAGGCCAACCTCTCTTGCCGCGGCCCGATAGCCTTCAAACAGCGCCTTCGATTCCGCGCTCTGCACCACCGGCACGAACTCGCCCTTGATGGTCAGCGTCGCGCTGGTGCCCGGCACATAGGACGTCGCGATGATCTGCTCGATCGCGGTCATCACCGTCGCGCGGTCTGCGGGATCGACATATCGCAGATCGATCTGGCCTTCCGCGTAAGGCGCCGTGGTGTTGACGGATTGTCCGCCCGAGACCAAGCCGACATTGAGCGTGATACCCTTGTCGAGATTGGTCAGCGCATGGATCTGCACGATCTTGTGCGCGAGCTCGCCGATCGCGCTGACGCCGGCGGCGAAATTGGCGCCGGAATGGGCGGCTTTGCCGGTGATGGCGAAATGCATGAAGATGCCGCCCTTGCGCCCGGTGACGATATTCCCCATGGGGCGGCCCGGCTCGGCGTTGAACACGGCGCGCGCGGCGCGCCCTTCGCGCTCGATCACCGGCCGCGAGGACGGCGAGCCGATCTCCTCGTCCGAGGTGATCAGCAGCTTGATTGGATGCGGATTGCCGCCGAACTTGTGGAAGGCGGTCGCCACGAACACGTTCATGACCAGCCCGGACTTCATGTCGGCCACGCCGGGTCCATAGGCGCGGCCATCCCTGATGGTGAACGGACGCCGTCCGGCCTCGCCCTTGCCGAACACGGTGTCGCGATGCCCCATCAACAGGACAGGCTTCTCGTTGCTGCCGGGCTTTGCGATTTCGGCATGGATCGCGTCGCCAAACGTGCCGTGGCTTTCGCGGCGGAACGGAATGCCGTGCTCGGAAAAATGCCGCTCGAACTGCGCACCGACCGCATCGACACCTTCCTTGTCGTAAGATCCGGAATCGATGTTCACGACATCGCGCAACAGATCGATCATCGCCTGCCGCTGCGACGCCAGCCAGTCCGTGATTTGAGCTTCCGACATGTTTGTCCTCGTGTGGTTCTCGCGGAGTTATAGAGCTTGGCGCGCGGATGGCCTAGCCACGGGGCGCGGTTCCGTCACGCGAAGGATGCTCTTGAGGTTCGTCATTGCGAGCCAACGGGTCCGCGCAAAGCGCGGCCCGATGACAGGCTCCGCGAAGCAATCCGGAGTGTCGCCGCGGAGGGATTCTGGATTTGCTTCGCTGCGCTCGCAATGACGAGGTTGGCAGCCTGCATCAAACAAGGTGCCCGGGACGGGCCCGGGAATCTACATTCTCGATCAGCGTGAGCGCCGCCTACGCCCCTACCATCGGCATGCGCGGATATTCGCCCGGGGTGCCTGCGGGCGGGATCGGGATGCCGCCGTCGGCGTATTCGTTGAGCTTGTTGCGCAGTGTGCGGATTGAGATTCCTAAGATGTTGGCGGCATGGGTGCGGTTGCCGAGGCAGTGCTTCAGCGTCTCCAGGATGAGGTCGCGCTCGACATCGGCGACGGTGCGGCCCACGAGCGCACGTGTCACCTGCTCGGCGGCCATCGTCGCATGCGCCACGGCCGGCGCGGTCCTGGCGAGGTCGAGGCGGTCACCGTCCGGCGTGATGATTGCGTCGGCGCCGATCTCGTCGCCCTGCGCCATCAGCACCGCGCGATGCATGGTGTTTTCGAGCTCGCGGACGTTGCCCTGCCAGCGGTTGGTGGAGAGCACGCGGCGCGCCTCCGTCGAAATCGGGCGCAGCGGCACGCCGTTGGCCTCAGCATATTTCTTCACGAAGTGCTGGGCGAGCTCGAGGATGTCGGCGGGGCGCTCGCGCAGCGGCGGGATCTTCAAATTCACGACGTTGAGACGGAACAGCAGATCCTCGCGGAACGTGCCTTCGCGCACGGCCTCAGCCAAATTGCGGTTCGAGGTCGCGATGATGCGGATGTCGACGGCGACAGGCTTGGTGCCGCCGACGCGATCGATCACGCGCTCCTGGATGGCGCGCAACAGCTTCGATTGCAAGCGGACGTCCATCTCCGAGATTTCGTCGAGCAGCAGCGTGCCCCCCGTCGCCTCTTCGAACTTGCCGATGCGGCGGGCGATCGCACCGGTGAAGGCGCCCTTCTCGTGACCGAACAGCTCGGATTCCAGCAGATGCTCAGGGATAGCGGCGCAGTTGATCGAGATGAACGGACGCTTGGCGCGGGCCGAGCGGGTGTGGACGTAACGGGCCAGCACTTCCTTGCCGGTGCCGGACTCGCCGGTGATCATCACCGAGGCGTCGGAGCCTGCGATCTGCTGGGCAAGCTTGATCACCTTGGCCATCGCCTCGTCGCGATAGACCAGCTCGCGGGAATCGTTGGCAACGGCAGCCAGCACCGCGGCGATCAGCTCCGGATCCGGCGGCAGCGGGATGTATTCCTTGGCGCCGGCATGGATCGCGGCGACCGCGGCGCGGGCGTCATTGGTGATGCCGCAGGCGACGATCGGAGCGTGGATGTGCTCCGCCTCCAGCCGCATCACGAGGTCGCGGATGTCGAGCGCGACGTCGACCAGCAGGAGGTCGGCGCCCTTGCCGCTGCGCAGGACGCGCATCGCCTGCTCGTGATCCTCAGCATGGGTCACGGTGGCGCCGTTCTCCATCGCGATCTTGGTGGCCGTGGTGAGCTGGCCCTTCAAGGTGCCAACGATGAGAAGCCGCATGTCAGTCTCCTGTCCGTCTGGTCGCGCCGTCGCGCGTCATTGTCTTTATTCGTGCTAACCGCGTTCGGTCTTGATGATTTCGGTCATGGTCACGCCGAGCTTGTCTTCGACCAGCACCACCTCGCCGCGGGCGACGAGGCGGTTGTTGACGTAGATGTCGATGGCCTCGCCGACGCGGCGATCGAGCTCGAGCACGGTGCCGGGCCCGAGCTTCAAGAGCTCGCCGACATCCATCTTGGAGCGGCCGAGCACGGCCGAGACTTGCACCGGCACGTCGAACACGGCTTCGAGGTCGGCAGCGACGCGCGACGCATATTCGTCCTCGGTATAGCCGACATCGGTACCGGTCGGCGGCATCGGGCCGTTGAGATCGGGCAGCGGGACCTGTCCGTCGGTGTCGCTCATGGCTTAATTCCCCCTGCGGGACGCGATGTAGCGTCCGACCATTTCGTCGATCTTGGCCGCGATGGCGCCGCGCTCCAGCACGACGCCGCCATCGGCCCATTCGATCCGGCAGTCGCCGGTGGCAATCTCCGGCTCGGCAAGGATCACCAGCCGGCCCTCGAAGCCGCTCTGCTTGGCGAGCCGCTCGATCTTGTCGCGCGCAGCGTCGTAGAGCGCGTCGTTGATGCGGACGACGAGATGCGGCGTCGCCACCAAATGCGAGAAGCAGTCCTTGACGAGTGCAACGATCTCGCCGAGCGGCTCGGCGGCGACCAGATCGGCGCACAGCTTGCGGGCCACCGCGACCGCGACGTCGACAGCCTCGGTCTCCATCTTGGATTCGATGTTGCCGATCCCGGAGGCGATGCCCCGGATCGCGATGTTGATCTCCTCCATGGCCAGCGCAACGCGGCGGTCGCTCTCGGCCTTGGCCTCGCGCTGGCCGGCGGCAAAGCCGTCCTGATAGGCGCGTGCCTCGGCTTCAGCGATCTTCTGGGCGATCTCGGACGCCGTCGCGGGCTTCTCGCGGGTCGAGCGTTCGGGTGCGGCGAAGTCGGTATCGAACAGGAATTTTGCCGGAGCGCCCATCAGTACACCAGCTCGTCGTCGGCGCGGTTCTTGGTCAGCATGATCTCGCCCTTGGCGGCGAGGTCCTTGGCGAGGTTGACGAGCAGCGCCTGCGCCTCGTCGACATCGCGCAGACGCACGGGGCCCATCGCCGCCATGTCGTCCTGGAGCATCTTGGCCGCGCGCGATGACATGTTGCCGAAGAAGAAGCTGCGGACGTCCTCGTTGGCGCTCTTGAGCGCGACGCCGAGCTTGTCCTTGTCGACGTTGCGCATCAGGGTCTGGGCCGAGCCGGAATCCAGCTTGACGAGGTCGTCGAAAGTGAACATCAGCGCCTTGATGCGCTCGGCCGATTCCCGATTGTCCTCTTCCAGTGACGTGATGAAGCGGGTCTCGGTCTGGCGGTCGAAATTGTTGAAGATTTCCGCCATCACCTCGTGGGCGTCGCGGCGGCGGGTCTGCGACAGGTTGGACATGAACTCGGTGCGCAGCGTCTTCTCCACGCTCTCGATCACCTCCTTCTGCACCGCTTCCATCTTCAGCATGCGGTTGACGACGTCGAGCGCGAGTTCCTCGGGGAAAATGCCGAGCACACGGGCGGCGTGCTCCGGCTTCAGCTTCGACAGCACCACCGCGATGGTCTGCGGATATTCGTTCTTGAGATAGTTCGCGAGCACCTCTTCCTGCACGTTGGAGAGCTTTTCCCACATGTTGCGGCCGGCGGGGCCGCGGATCTCGTCCATGATGCCGTTGACGCGCTCCGGCGGCAGGTACTGCTGCAGCAGCCGCTCAGTGGCGTCGAAATTGCCCATCAGCGCGCCCGAGGCCGACATGCGCGAGACGAATTCGAGCAGCATGTCCTCGACGGTGTCGACCTCGACGGTGCCGAGCGTCGACATCTCCAGCGAGAGCTGGCGCACCTCGTCGTCGTCGAGCAGCGACCAGATCTTGCCGCCGTATTGCTCGCCGAGCGCCAGCATCAGGATCGCGGCGCGCTTCGGTCCGGACAATTGCTCGGCCGGCTTGCCGTCCTTGGCACGGGTGTTGGCCCGCTGACCGAGCGTGGAGATCACGCTGGTGATGTCGTTGCTGTTGGCGTTTTGCAATGCGGCGGCCATGTCAGATCACTTCTTGATTCAGTTAGCTTGGGTTATTTCGCGGGTTCGGCCAGCCACTGGCGGACGATGGCGACGGTTTCGTTGGGATTGCGCTCGGCGAGCTCGCCGACACGATGAACAGACTGGGCGTGGACCTGGCCCTGGATGGTGGCGACGTCGATCGCGCTTGCGGCGGCGTTCGGCAGGAGCGGCTGGCCGGCGGGCACGGCCTCTTCGGAGCTCGCCGGGCCGCTGAGCACGCCGGAGATGGCGGCAGCCATCTCGTCGGAGGCCAGGATGCGCTTGACCAGCGGGCGGATCACCAGGAACAGCACGACCAGGCCGAGCAGCATCATCACGCCGAGCTCGACGAAGTACATGACGTCGTCCTTGGTGAACTGGAGCATGCCAAGGAAGCCGCCAGGCTCGCCGATCGGCGCGGTTGAGGGGGCGTCGGCAAAGCGCAGATTGACGACCTCGACCTGATCGCCGCGCTTCTGGTCAAAGCCGATCGCCGAGCGCACCAGCGCTGCGATGCGGTCGAGCTGCTCCTTGGTGCGGTCTTGATAGGCGAGCTCGCCTTTGTCGTTTTTGGAATAGATGCCGTCGACCAGCACCGCGACCGAGATGCGGTTCACCCGGCCGGCCTCGGTCACTTCGGTCTTGGTGATGCGGGAGATCTCGTAATTGTTGGTCTCTTCGCTCTTCTTGCTCTGGTCCTTGGCCGCGACGCCGTTGTTCTGCTGGTTGCCGGGCAGCTCGTTGTTGACGGTGACCTGGCCGTTGTTATCGGCGGTCATGCTCTGCTCTTCACGGGTCTGGCTCGAGCGCAGCACGCGGCCTTCGGGGTCGAATTTGTCCGAGGTCTGGGTGACCTTGTTGAAGTCGAAATCGGCGGAGAGCTGCACGCGGGCGCGTCCCGAGCCGACCACGGAGGAGACGATGTCCTCGACCTGCTTGCGCATCCGCTTCTCGAAGGCGATGCGGCGCTCGTCGCCGACCGCCTGCTCCGGATCGGTCGCGGCGCCGTCGGCGAGCAGCTGGCCGGCCTCGTCGACGATTGAGACCCGCTGCGGCTTCAGCCCGTTGACGGCGGAGGCGACGAGGTGGCGGATGGCGCGGATCTGCTGGGCTTCCAGTGAGCCGCGGACGCGGACCACGATCGAGGCCGACGGCTCTGGCGCCTCGCGCGCGAACAGCGGGCGCTCGGGCAGCACGAGGTGAACGCGGGCGGCCTGGATGCGGTCAATGGCGCGGATGGTGCGGGCGAGCTCGCCCTCGAGGGCGCGAAGGTGATTGATGTTCTGGACGAAAGAGGTGGTGCCGAGCGCATCCGACTTGTCGAACACCTCGTAGCCGACGCCGCCCCCCTTCGGCAGGCCGCCCTCGGCGAGCTTCATCCGCAGGCGCGTGACCTTGTCCTTGGGCACCATGATGATGGAGCCCTCGTTGCGGATCTCGAACTGGATACCCTGGCGTTCCAGGTCCTTGATGATGCCCGAGGAATCCTCGACGCTGAGGTCCGTGAACAGGGTCGTCATCTGCGGCGTGGTGACGCGCATGATGACGAACGCGAAAAAGCCGATGAGCGCGGCGGTGACCGCGATCATCGCCCCGAATCGGGCGGCTCCGATACTTTTCAAAAAGTCCGCAAGACCTTGCAAGCAACCGCCCCAACCAGCTTCGGCCGCTTTCACTGGAAAGGCCGAGTGGGCAATTATTGCCTAGGTGATGGTTTCGATATGGTTAACGACGGTTAAGAGGTCGGACAAAAGTTAACGTCATGAAAAAAATCGGCCTCGCAGGGCGAGGCCGATTTTCGTCAAAAGCCGCAGGTTTCCGGATCGCTTACTGGCGATATTGCTGGATGCGGGTGGTGCGAAGACCCGCCAGACCGTGCTGGTCGATGGAAAACTGCCAGGAGAGGAATTCGTCGACCGTCAGGGTATAACGGCTACAGGCCTCCTCGAGGGAGAGAAGTCCGCCACGAACGGCGGCGACGACCTCGGCCTTGCGGCGGATGACCCAGCGTTTGGTGCCGGGTGCAGGCAGATCCGCGATCGTCAACGGACTGCCGTCCGGCCCGATGACGTATTTTACCCTCGGGCGATGGGGTTCTGTCATGGCGTACTCACAAACTCTCAACCACTGAACTCACGCCATGACCCTACGCGTCGCGGCTTAAAAATCCGCTAAGCCTAAGGCTTCAATACAATTCTCGTTGAAACTGGCTGGAACGCGCTCGTCTCCGCGGGCGGGACGGGGGCGTCCAGGCCGGTCAGGGAGCATTTCGTAAATACTTTACTAACGAACGAGGCCTGCGCGCGGTGTTGGGAGGCCCCAAATTGTCCTCCGGCGAAGGCCGCGACCCCAGCAGATTGGCGAGGACTCCTGATGAGAAAGTCTTTTGCAGTGCTGCTACCAGGGCCTCATCGATGGATCACGCGGCAAGGTCCTGGCTTTCGCCGGAACGACACCCAGTGTGTAGCGGCACCTCTGTTAATTGCTGGCGGTGGCGATGATGCTCTTGACCTGGCTCAGGGTGTAGCTGGCGCCGTCGATGGTGAGCAGCGGCGGCGACTGGGTCAGGTCGACCGAGGATACCGTGCCCTGCACCTGCGCGGCGATGCCGACAGTGTTGTTCGCTACATCCTTGCCGGTGGCCGAGATCGTGTACTTGCCGTCGGGCCATTGCGTGCCGTCATTGCCCATGCCGTTCCAGGTGAAGGGGATGTCGGTGCCGGCGGCGGCGGTATATTTGCCGGTGAACACGGTCTGACCGCTGGCATTTGCGACGGTGATGTCGACGGTCGAATCGGAGGGCACGTTGAGATGCCAGGTCGCCGATGAATTCTTCATGGTCGCGGTCGAGCCGTCGACCAGGGCGGTCTTGCCGACGAAGCCCAGCGCCTGGGTTGCCTGCGTGGTCTGCTGGAGGGTGACGAGCTGGGCCAGCGAATCGTTGGTCTTGAGCTGCTGCTCGACGCCGGCGAACTGCACCAGCTGCTGGGTGAACTGGTTGGTGTCGAGCGGATCGAGCGGGTTCTGGTTCTGCAGCTGCGTCGTCAGCAGCGTCAGGAACGTCTGGAAATTGCCGGCGAGCGTCGCGCCGGTGGACGAGCCCAGGCTCGAGCTTGACGAGGATTTCGGGATGTCGGTCGTCCCGGAGACGACGGAAGGGGCGGTGGCGGCATTCGTGGTGGCCATGTCGAATACTCCTTACACTCTGATGTCGACGCCGCTGCTCGATCCGAGCGTGCGGCCGTAGCTGCGCCCGACGGGCACTGCTGCAACGGTTTCGTCCTCACTGATGATCAACCGGCGGGTATTGCCGCCATTGTCGTTGTCCTGGCCGGAGTTCTGGTTAGATGAATTCTGGTCGCGCAGGCTGAAGGACAACCCGTTGCTGCCGGTCTTGAAGCCGGCATCGTCGAGCGCGCGCTGCAGTTGCGGCGCATCCTGACGCAGCATTTGCAGCGTCTCCGGCTTTTCCACGGTGAGATGCGAGGTGACCTGGCCGTTGCGGTCGACATTGATACGGACGTCGATCCTGCCGAGATCGATCGGATCGAGGCTGATGTCGAACCGCGACTTGCCGGCGCGTATCGCAGCCGCGATCTCGATCGGGACGCCGCTGATCGGCACCGCCGTGTGGCTTGCCGAGGTCGCGGTGAGCGTCGCGGTCGAGGCGGTCGCAGCCGAGGTGGTATTGGTCAGCGGCGCCTGCACCGCGGAGGTGACTTGTGCGCTGGTATCCGTCGGGGCGACAGTCGCCTGCGGCCCCGCATGAGCGTGCGTGGCGGACGCGCCGGATGTCGCATCAGCGGTGCGCTCGGTGCCGACTGCCCTGGCGTCAGCCGTTCCGTCATCTGCCTGCGCCTTGGCGGCCTGCGGATGCGCGGCGGCGTCGAGGGTCGCTGCGCCCGCTGCTGGCGGCGTGGCGGCGTTTGCCTTGCCGGTGCCCTGGCCGATATTGGAGATGTCGGTCTGGCCCTGCGCCGTGGCCGCGGCCTTGAACGAGGTCTTCGGCGTGCCCTGGTCCACGGCGATCAGGCCGCCATTGGCTTTCGCATCGGTCGCGGTGGCTTCGCTCGTGGCGGTTGCGGTCTCGCCGAGCGTGGTCGTGGTGTCCGCATCGACCTTGGCGCTCGCGGTCTTGGCGCTCTTGTCGCCCGCGGTGGCGATGTCGGTCTTGGCGCCCTGGATCTGTGCTGCGGTGGAGGCGCTGGCGGCGAGGCCGGCGGCGGCGATGGTCAGGGGGGAGGCGGAGTTGGTGGTCTGGTTCGCAGCCGGATCGACTGGCACGACCGGGGCGGCAACGACGATCGCGTTCGGATCGGGCACGGCGATCGGGCTCGCATCGGTCGTTGCGGCGCTACCCGCATCGACGGCGGCGGTAAGAGTGTCGGTGCCGTCGGTCTTGTCCCCCCTGGTCTCGTCGGACGTGTCCGCCGATTTGGCGTCGGAGGCCTCCGCCTTGTCCTTGGTCTTGCCGGCGTCCTTGGCCGGATCGGTCATCGTGTCGCTCGTCTTGTCGTTCTCGTCATCGGTCTTGGCGGGCGCCGACGCGTCAGCGCCGTCACTCGCCCTGCTCTGCGAGGGCTCGTTTGCGGACGAGGTGTCGCGCGCATTTCTGTCCGAGGAGGGCGACGAAGCAGAGTCGCTCCGGCGCGGCACGGTGTCCTGCGCCTGCGAGCCTGTATTGTTGCTGATCGCCTGGGTGTTGCTGTCGACCAGTGAGCCGAAGGAATCGGCCGCGGACGTGTCTTTCGCGGCTTGCGACCGGGCAGGCTTCTGCTGCGCGCTTTGGACTTGCACGCTTGCCACGACATCTAACGTCCGACCAACCACAGGCGACCCCTTGGAAACTTCTATGGCATGGGGGTAGCAAGGAGCGGGCCAGGGTCCCTTCCTGAGTGTTTCGGCAATAAAATCAATGATTTGATGTCTCGGTGCGGCCGCCGCGCGCCTGCCGCGACTCCGTCATTTCTGCCTGCCCGGCAAGAATTGCCCTCAGCTGGCCGCCCGCGTGATTGCTTCACCGGAATGCGGCCTATATTAAAGAGGTCACTCTCAGCCGCTTTCGACCGGGGCCCTCGTGCCTTTCGGGAACTGAAGTTCCCGGGGATCGCCGATGTCCCGCGAGAAGCAAGAAATCGCGGATGCGCCGCGCGCTGCCGTCAGAATCTAAGGCCGATGCTCAACAGTCTGGATCTCGAAGGCCGTCCTGAGGATACCAGGGTCGTCGTTGCCATGTCGGGCGGCGTCGATTCCTCGACGACGGCTGCGTTGCTCAAGGCTGAGGGTTACGACGTGGTCGGCATCACGCTCCAGCTCTATGATCATGGTGCCGCGACCCATCGCAAGGGCGCCTGCTGCGCCGGCCAGGACATCCACGACGCCCGCGACGTCGCCGCCAAGCTCGGCATTCCCCATTACGTGCTCGACTACGAGGACCGTTTTCGCGAATCCGTCATCGACAACTTTGCCGACTCTTACGCGCTCGGCGAGACGCCGGTGCCGTGCATCGAGTGCAACCGCTCGGTCAAGTTCCGCGATCTCCTGAAGACCGCGCGCGAACTGGGCGCCACCGCGCTCGCCACCGGCCACTACGTCGCCTCGCGCCGCCTCAATGACGGCTCACGCGCGCTGGTCTGCGCAGCCGACAGCGACCGCGACCAGAGCTATTTCCTATTCGCGACCACGCGCGAGCAGCTCGGCTTCCTGCGCTTTCCGCTCGGCGACATGACCAAGCCGCAGACGCGCGAGCTCGCGCGCCGGTTTGGGCTCGCGGTCGCCGACAAGCACGACAGCCAGGACATCTGCTTCGTGCCGACCGGGCGCTACACCGACATCATCACCCGGCTGCGGCCGAACGCGATGGACCCCGGCGACATTGTCGATCTCGATGGACGCGTGCTCGGCCAGCACAACGGCATCGCCAATTTCACCGTCGGCCAGCGCCGCGGCCTCGGCATCGCGGCGACCGCGCCGCTGTTCGTGGTGCGGCTGGATGCCGCAAACCGCCGCGTCGTGGTCGGTCCGCGCGATGCCCTGAAGATGCACCGCATCGTGCTGCGCGACGTCAACTGGATCGGCGATGGCGACATCGACGGCGCCATCGGCGGCGGCCTCGAAATGTTCGTGCGCGTGCGCTCGACCCGCAGCCCCCAGCCGGCGTGGCTGCGCGGCGGCAATGGCCATTACGAGGTCGAGCTCGTCGCCGGCGAGGAGGGCGTCTCGCCGGGCCAGGCCTGCGTGTTCTACGACGCCCCTAGCGGACAGGCGCGCGTGCTCGGCGGCGGTTTTATTCAGAGTGCCGCGGCGAAGCTTGCGAGCAGCACGGCAAGGCCGCTTGCTGAGGCGGTCCGCGGCTGACGGATGACGATATCAAGCACAACGGTCGGTCTGGGTTCACCTCTCCCCGGAGGGGAGAAGTCGGATTGCTGCTGGCCATGCGAAGCATCGTCCAGTGCAATCCGGGTGAGGGGCCGCGGCTGTGATTGAGACCGCAATCCCTCACCCGGATCGCATCTTCCGATGCGATCCGATCTCTGCTTGTGGGAGTGGTGGACTGAGCCCGCGGCCTTCACCTCTTCAACCAAGACTCTTTTCGTTTTAAGCATCCGGGGCAGAGGGGCATGGCAGCAGACATCTCGCGGGCCGGGGTCGAGAAGGCCTATGGCCGCTGGGCGCCGGTCTATGATCTCGTGTTCGGCAAGGTGTTCGACGCCGGACGGCAGTCGACTATCGCGGAGGCCGACCGCATCGGCGGCCGCATCCTCGACGTCGGCGTCGGCACCGGCCTGTCGCTCTCGGATTATGCGCGCACCACGAAAATCTGCGGCGTCGACATCTCCGAGCCGATGCTGCGCAAGGCGCAGGCGCGCGTGCGTGCGCTCAGGCTTTCCAATGTCGAAGTGCTCTCGGTGATGGACGCGAAGAATCTCGCCTTCCCCGAAAATTTCTTCGACGCGGTGGTTGCGCAATATGTCATCACCGCCGTGCCTGATCCCGAAGGCACGCTCGACGAATTCGTGCGTGTCTTGAAGCCCGGGGGCGAACTGATCCTCGTCAACCACATCGGCGCCGAGAGCGGCCCGCGAAAGCTGTTCGAACTCGCCTTCGCCCCCGTCGCCCGCCGCCTCGGCTGGCGCCCGGAATTCCCGTGGGCCCGCCTCGTCAACTGGGCCGCAAGGCACGGCGGCGTCACGCTTGCCGAGCGCCGCCCCATGCCGCCGATGGGACATTTTTCGCTGATCCGCTACCGCAAATCGTGATCGTGCGGGCAGGGAACGGGGCGCGCGAGACGCGCGTTTCCTTCCCATGCGCACGACATCAAACATCATCCTAGCGGGCCTCCTCATCGCCGCCTCTGGCAGCGCGATCGCGCAGGCCCCGCCCGCCCCGGCGACGCCGCCACAACAGACCGCGCCGCCATCCCCGCAACATGCGGCCAATTGTACACCGCAGGACCGCCCGAACCGTCCGGCTGACGGCACGACCACGGGCCAGTCCCGGGAACCGCTCGGCGACAAGCTGGCCAAATCCGAGGGCGTGCTCTGCCCGCCCTCCGGCATTGACCCCGAGATGCATGCCCCAGCGCCCGACACCGGCGGCAACACCCCGGTGATCCCACCCCCCGGCAGCCCTGGCGGCGACCCGAACGTGAGGCCGAAATAGGCCGATTCTTCGCCTCTCCCCCGCCTGCGGGGAGAGGCTGGAATCCGCACAAAAAGCGCGGATTCCGGGTGAGGGGACTCTCCGCCGGTCTGGCGCGTTAAGCAGGGCAATTCCGGCGGCGAAATCGACCGCTTTTCCACCTCGAGCGCCTTGGCGCGCCGAAGCTTTTAGCAAACGCGGATTGACTTCCCGCTGCCCCCTTCCTTATATGCCGCGCGTTCGCGAGATCGGCCTTATGCGCCGCCGCGATCCCTGTGGCGGGGTAGCTCAGCTGGTTAGAGCACGGGAATCATAATCCTGGGGTCGGGGGTTCGAGTCCCTCCCCCGCTACCAGCAATTTCAATAGGTTAGGACTTAACCTTCTACTCTGCGCAGTACTTGTACCACGCTGCGTACCACTGTTTTGAAATGCGACCGATCGAGCGTGAAGTCGGCTACGTGCTTGCCAAATGCCCGATCACTGCCGGCAGTACGCTGCTTGATCACAAGGCAGTCGGCGTGGACGTTTCTTTGCCCCGTCACTCACTCTGGACGGGATCGAGTCCCACTCTCTCCGCCACTGAATTTTAGCAGGGGAAAAGTCCTTCAAAATCAGGCTCTTCCTGAACCGCCGGATTTTAGCGGGGGAGCACCACGGTGGAGCACCGTGATCCCCAAAAAAACACTGCCACGGGCGATCTGCGCCGTCAGCAATAATCTGCATCGCTGACGGAGAACTACAGTCTTCGTGAGCGGGGCCTGCGGAGTACGCGACCCGGGATCGCGTGCCTCACGTATCACATTCGCAACACCTGCCTGAGCCGTCCGAACGCCCTCGCTGCGATCATGCGGATCCAACTCGTCCAAGTCTGCAGCCTGGCTTCGCGGCCGACATGCCGGGCGATCTGCCCGCGCATCGTCGCGGAGGCCATGGCGTCTGAGAAGGAGGCGAGCCACTGCACCTCGCCGGACGTGATGATGTAGTGGGACTTGCAGGGCGCGTCGCAGACCGAGATCGACGGCTGTACGGTCGCGAAACCGTTCTGCTGCGACACCTGATGACTGTCGGGCACCAGGAGCATGACGCGATGTCCGCAACCGCAGGCGCAGGAAAGCGCCGCGACCTCGAATTCGGGAGAGTGATAGAGGACGCCCTGTTCGAGTTGCTTGGGCAGGCGTTCGACGGCCCGGTATGAGAAGCTGATCATACGTTCTATTCCATCTCCATCGTCGCTGTATCGAAGATGTACGACGTCGCCTCGTCGAGACGATCGAGCAGCTTGAAATGCTGCTTGAACCTGATCACGGCCATGATGGCGTTCATCGCGTTCAACTCCGTGATCTGCGCCTGCTTGCGATACTCGTTCTCCTTGGCGTTCTCGATGGGCAGCCGCGCGCTTCCGACGTTGTCGTCGTAGGCCTTGCGATCGGTGCCGGTGATGCGGACGAACCCGCTCAGACCCGCCAGAGACCAGTCCAGCCCCATGCCGCAGTCGACGTAGGGAATTCCCCGCGCGCTCAGCCAATCGACGATCAGCTTGCGTGCTGGACCGTCGTCGACCGACACGAACACGAAATCGAACCCGGCCAGGCGGTCGATGTTCGCCAAGGTTATGCGCTCGGGCACCGGCTCGAGGCCCGAATGCCAGTTGCCGTACTGCCGCGCCAGCGCGTCCACCTTGAGGCTGCCGATCGCATCAACGATGAATCCCGGAATCCGGAAGATCGTATGGACGTGCACCTTGTCGTCGTCGAAGAGCGCGATGCGATCCAGATGCGTTCGCGCGACGAAATCGAGGATGTAGGAGCCGGTCCCACCCAGCCCGACGATGGCGACGCGCTTGCCGCGCAGCAGGGAGGAGACGTCGTTCATGTGATACCTCGAGGACATCATGTCGGGAATGCGCAGCGGGCTACCCTGGGCCGCGGCCTTCACCGCTATGCCGCCAAACGGCGTCGCCTCCGGATACGCCGCCATCGCCGGAGCTGTGATCGCGTGGAGATAGGTCTGCACCTTCTCCTCGAACGAGCGGTAGTCTCGGTTCGTACCGCTCTCCTGCAGCTTGAACGAGAACGACTGGTCGGTGATCAGATCCGGTGCTACCATCACTTGATGGACGCCACCGCCGAGCCTGATCTGCCGCTTCTGCTGGTCGAACGGGCGGGTGCCCGCCACCAGACCTGGTGGTTGTTGGTCGGCGGATCGATCACCGCTCCATTAAGGTCGAGGGTGCTGGCCAAGTCGCCGTACTTCAGCCTGCCCTCCTCGTCGAGGTAGGGCAGACGGTAGATGACGAAGTAGCCGCCGACGAAGTCGAGGTGGTAACCGAGCTCCTCCAGGTCCCTGACGAAGGGGTTACGACTCGCCAGTTCCGGCAACCCTAAAGCGCATGCCATCTTTCACCGCCACCTTCTGTCCAGGATCCAAAGTGCCGCTCGGGTTTTCTGCTGGGCCGTGGGAATACTTCACCAGGTACTCGTTCGACGGACTGCCGCCGCTGCCGAGATAGAGCTCGACGACCTGCGCGTAGGTGATGTGCTTCTTCTCGACCTGGTTGGGCTTTCGTCTTGCGAGCTTGCTTCCTGGCGCGCAGCAGGGACGCCACGCGATCCTCGATCTGCTTTCGACAGGCAAGCTTTTCGAGCCAGCGCTGCGGGATGCCGGCGCGGCCGTAGAGGGCGCCGGCGAGCTGGCCGGTGACGGCGGCCACGGTATCGGAGTCGTGACCCAAATTGACCGCGAGGATCACGGCCTCCTCAAAGGAGGACGTGCGGTGCACGCACCAGAGCGCAGCCTCCAGTGTCGCGATCACGTATCCGGTGGAAGATATCTCATCGCGTGTCTTGCCGACCCAATTGCCGGAGGCCATTCCGTTGAGTTCGTCGTGGCTGAACCAGAACCTCGATCGCAGCACCGTGTTCTTGTCCAAGCCCCGCATGGCCTCGACCAGTAGGGTCGCAAAGAATTCGCAGGCCTTTGCCGCCAGAGCGTTGGCATGGGTTGTCATGCTCTGGCGATGCGCCAGACGCACGGCTTCAGTCACATCCGATGCAGCAAAGATCGCAACCGGTGCCAATCGCATCAGCGAGCCGTTCCCCGCGTGATTCTTGTCGTGGGGTCCGCTCCCGGCCGGGGTCCCGAGCCGGACAAAGCGATCCAGAGCTTGCCGCGTGGTGATCCCGATGTCGAAGCAATGACCGTTGACGCTGTTCTCGCCTTGCTTCCACCACCGCGCGAAACGATTCAGCAAGTCGATCTCGTCGAGCGCATTTTGGGCGATCAGCGAATCGGCGAGACACAGAGCCATGCTGGTGTCGTCGGTCCATTCTCCCGGCTTGAGCCCGAATGGGCCGCCGCCGATCATCTCGGACACGTGCGGCAGGGAATCCCGCTCGGAGAATTCCAGCGGCACGCCGAGGGCGTCTCCAACGGAGAGACCCAACATCGCGCCGTAGGCCCGATCTTCGACCAGAGGGCCCAGTTTTGGCTTGGGCCGATCTGTCGCCGAAGTGCCGAACTCAATGTGTGCATCCGCCCCTTCCAAGATCAGCGACAAGCAGGCCCGCAAGGCGGCGCTGAAGTTCGAGCGGGAGCAGAAGCGGCGTGAGGCCGAGCGTCGCAAGGAGGAGGCGGCCCGGGCGAAGCAGCGCGAACGGCGCGAGCAAGCGGTCGCCAAGGCGCAAGACGCGCTGGACAAGGCCCGGTGTGAGCACGAGGAAAAGGCGGAGGCTATCGAGGCCGAGCGCGCCGCTCTGGACGAACGCGCGCAAGCCGAGGAGGGCCGCTGGGAGAAGCTGAAGACGAAACTGGAGGCGGCGCTGCGCCGTGCACGGCAGAAGCAGCGGAGAGTGGCCGGGAGAAATTTCACTTGGCCTTCGGTACGCGCCCCTTGCCGCCGCACTTCGCGCAGCGGCCCGGGAAGATCCTGCGGCCGGGCGCGGTCTCGCGCGCCGGCTGCCGCCCCGAGCCGTTGCAGGCGTCGCACTTGACCTCTGCCGAGCCGCCCTTCGTCATGCTTCGCCGGATCTGGCGAGGTATGTGGCGGGAGGACTGCGAGGTGGTGGCGACGGCCGGGCGCTCGCGAGAGGTTTGCTCTTGGCGTCGTATCTCTTGGCCAGATCGAGCAGCCGCCGGCGGGTGAACGGATCGGCCTTCTCCGCCAGGTCGCGCGCACGCTGCGCGAAGCCCCTGTAGAACTCTTCCATGACGCTACCCCGCAACATCACTGAAAGCTGGATTTGAGTGCGGGGCGCGATTCGCGTCAAGACGTCGCTTGTGCCCGCCCGGCAAACGGCACTAGGCTGAACGCGGCGGGGGAAGCCAGATGTCGATGCTGCACCTTATCCGGAAGCCGTGCCCTCACTGCGGGCGGCCGATGAAGCTCGTCCGCGACGAGGCCGCCAAAGGCGGGGAGCGCTACGTCTGCCCCGATTGCGACGACGATCCGCTGCACAATCCCGCCACCCGCAAGTGGGTCGACGGCCCCCTGCGGCCGCCGGCGAAATAGTGCCCCGAAGAAATCGGCCCGGGCCTCGCAGAGCCGAGACTGGCAAGTTCGTCGCGGGCGCACCAACTTCTTTGTAGATGCAAAGCATAGGGAGGCGCGATGTCGACGGTCGCAAAGCTGCTCGCGCGGAAGCAGGCGCTCCTGGAGCGACTGGAAAGCGATCCTGGGCCCAACGAGCGGGAGGAAATCCAGGTATTGCTCGCCCAGATCGAGACTGCGCTGAACTTGCTAGAGCCGAGAGATGCCGCCGGTCCGAGCGACGACTGAAGCGAAGTCGCCGCCCGTCAGAGCGCGCTGAGATCGTCCGGCACCTCGCCGAACTTCCGGATCAGCTTAGCGTCGCCGAACTCTCCGATCGCCGGATCTCCGCTGCGGCTGAATGCGATGGCGCCTACATTCCCCCGGCTTGCGCGAAAGCGCCTCCGCCCGCATCACAGCGGCGTTGGGGCTCAAGCATTCCGTCGCCTCGCCAGTGCATTTTTGTCCCGATGTCCGGCGGGCCGCGGACGGGCGCGATCGAGGACTAGCGTGTCGCTCTGGACGGACGCCCGCAAGCCGACGAGACCCGCTGGGAAAAGCAGAAGACGAAGCTGGAGGCGGCTCTCCCCCGGGCGCGGGAATAGCTTGCGCCCGCAACTCTTCGCGATGCACTTGCGCCGGCGCGACGGGCGATACCAAGCTGGCGTGCGCGGAATTCGATGATTTCAGGTAGGAAGCCTTCCGCCCTGGGGCAAGCCATGAGCGTTGCGTCAGACGATGTCGTCGAAGGCTGCCGGAGCTACGTCTTGCGCGCACTGCGACGCCGATCTTCTGTACGATCCGGCCGTCAGCAAGTGGGCGGATGGCCCGGGCGGTGCCGGCGAAACAGCCCAAACGGTAATCAGCCCCGGCTTCTGTTTGTCGCCGAGGCCGATGGTCCGCGGTCGACCCGCGCTGCCGACGTTCCTTCCAAAGAAGCCGCCGGAGCCGCTCTCCGGAGCCTGCTCCTTGGTCGCAGTCGTTGTACCCGACGATGAAGCAAAGCCCGGAGTGCCTAGGAGTCCGGGCTTCGCAACCGTAACAGCACCTGAGCGCGCTCATGCCACTCGGTACGAGATCAACTCTATCCCCGTCGGGCGCGTTCGCTTGAGCCATCTCAACTTCGCGTGTGGCCAAAACCGCGGTGCTGTTCCACAGGACGTCTCGCTCGCGGCAAAGATCATCGATCTTCGCTCGCATGCGGGTCAGGAGAAGCTCGGCGGATGCGGTTGGGCGGCTCGGAAACTAAGCCAGTCCCAAGCCGCCGTCGACGGCGAGAACTTGGCCCGTCAGCCATTGCGAGGCGGGGCCCGCAAGCTGGACAATCCATTCCGCGATATCTTCGGGAACGCCGCGCCGCCCGAGCGGAATCCGTGCGCGCTCGTCTTCCTTGACGGCTGCTGCCTGTTTCGCAGACAGCCCCATCATCCCGGTCAAGGCGCCGGATTCCGTGGGTCCGGCTGCGACGGCATTAACCCTTATTCCGAGCGGCGCGAGTTCGAGCGCCCAGCAGCGGGTCAGGTGTTC
Organism: Bradyrhizobium sp. 160; assembly: GCF_023073735.1. Lineage (NCBI taxonomy): Bacteria > Pseudomonadati > Pseudomonadota > Alphaproteobacteria > Hyphomicrobiales > Nitrobacteraceae > Bradyrhizobium > Bradyrhizobium sp. 160. The sequence continues at coordinate 177,425 of NZ_JADPKD010000067.1, read as the reverse complement.
CAGCGCCGCCTTGCTGGCGGCATAATGGGATAGTCCCGCTGCCGGCCGGTGACCGAAGGTCGAGGAGATGTTGATGATGGTGCCCTGCGTCGCCTTCAGGTGAGGAAGGGCGGCGCGGGCCAGCAGGCTCGGACCGAGCACATTGACGGAAAAGATGTCTGTGATCCGATCGGCTGTCGCATCGGATATCGGAAGGATGGCGCCCGCGCCGGCGTTGTTGACGAGCGCATCCACTCGGCCCCAGTTGTCGACCGCCGTGGCGATGGTCCGCTTGGCGTCTTCAGCAGAGGCGGTATTCGCAACGATGCCCGCGATATTCTTGTGCTCCGCCACCGTTTGCTCGACGGGGCCGGCGCGGCGGCCGGTGATGAGCACCTTGTCGCCTTGGTTGGCGAAACGAAGCGCGGCCGCCCGACCGATGCCGGAGCTTCCGCCCGTTATGATCATGACCTTTTCGTTCTGCATGTTCGTTCGACTCAACTGTAAAGTTGGAGTTAGGCAAAGCGGGCATTAAGCGACCGCTTCGGTTCGGCGGCTCAGTGGTTGCAAGGTATTTGAACCAGGGCGCGAATTCATACGCGCTCTGGTTCGGCCTTAACCCAACAAGCGGTTAGTAGTCCCAGATGGCCGGAACCCAACGAAAGGCGTCGCCGGCGACGGCCACATGGCCGATGGACGGGAACGGCATGTGAGTGGCCACCAGCAGCCCGCCGGTCGCCGCCAGCTCCCGCAAAAGATTGATACGAACGCGGGCCGCCTCCTCGGGGTCGTGTTCGAAGCCGTTGTACCATTCGGGATGTTCGAACCCGACCTGGAACACGAGGTCCCCGGCGAACGTCAGCCGGTCGCCGCCGGACGTCACGCGCACAACGCTATGCCCGGGGGTGTGGCCGCCGGTGCGAGTGACGACCACCCCCGGCGCCACCTCAACTTCTTCCTCGAACGTTCGCAACTGCTTGCCATACTCCTTCACGAACTTCTTGGCCGTCTGTCGAAGCGCGTCCGGGAATCCCGGCGGCATGGAGACGCGGGAGAAGTCGGGCGCTTCCCAGAACTTGACCTCGGCGGCCGCCACGTGGATCCGCAGATCCGGACGCAGTTGCTGCTTCACCCCGTCGATGAGCAGCCCGCCGACATGATCCATATGCATATGGGTAAGCACCACGTCGGTAACTGATGCGAGATCGACTCCGGCGGCCTTCAGGCGATGGATCACATGTCCGGACCGCTCCAGATCAGGAAACTCCATCCCCATCCCGGCGTCGATGAGAATGGTCTTGCCGCCGCTGCGCACCACGACCACGTTCAGCGCCCAATCGAACGCGTCCGGCGGCAGAAAATTTTCTTTCAGCCAGGCCGCCCGCACCGCCGGTTCGGCGTTGTGGGCTAACATCGCGCCCGGCAGCAACAGCACGCCATCGCTGACCACCAACACTTCAATGTCCCCGACCCGCACCGCGTAGCGCGACGGAACTAATTCGTCGGGGCCACGTGTAGGGGAGTGTGAGGTGTTGTCGAGGCTCATGTTTGTTTCATGCTTCATGGTTTTGTCTCCTGCTTCATGGTGAAAGGTCCTGGCTGGTCTTGGTTGAGTAGGCCGCGCAGCCAGGGGAGCGCGGCCGCCATCGCTTGGGGCGTCTAGAGGTTGGTCACGCGCTCCGGATCAGCCGACGCGAGCGCCGCGGCGCGCTCGGCGCGCGGCGGGTAGATCCAGACGGTGTTGATTTGCTGCTTGGTCTTCTTGGCGACGTCGCCGACCATCTCGACCTTGCGCTCCCAGCCGCGCGTGAACAGTGCGCCGGCCTCGCCGAGATCGAGACAGGTGACGTAGGCTTTCTGGTGGTAGGGCTTGGTACGAATGCCCAGCAGTTCGGCCACGGCATTGTAGCCGGCAAAGGCGCCCAAACGCGTGGCGTGCTGGCACGACATCAGCGCGTAGTTGCCGATATCGTCGCATGCCGCGCGTGCGGCATCGCCGGTGGCAAAGACGCCGGGCACCGACGGCACGCGTAGATCGCGATCGACCAGCAGGCGGCCGAAACTGTCGCGCTCGGCCGGGATCTGCTGCGTCAACGGCGCGGCGCGAATGCCGGCCGCCCAGATCACGGTCTCGGCTTCGATGTGCTCGCCACTGGAAAGCGTGACGCCGGATTCATCGAGCGACGCGACGCCGGCGCCGAGCCGCGTTTCCACGCCGACCTTGCGCAAAGCTTCTTCGATGACAGGGCGCGGGCCTTCGCCCATGTCGGGAGCGATCGCCTTGTTGCGATCGACGATGATGACGCGTGTCTTGGCGTCCTTCCCGAGGATCGCACGAAGCCGTGTGGGCATCTCGGTCGCTGCTTCGATGCCGGTGAAACCGCCACCGGCCACGACGACCGTGTCGCGCCCGTTCTTCGCCGGCCGCTTCGCCAGGCTGTGCAGATGCTTGTCGAGGGCGATCGCATCATCGAGTGAGTCAACGCTGAAGCCGTGTTCGGCAAGGCCAGGAATATTCGGGCGGAACAGCCGGCTGCCGGTCGCCACGACCAGCCTGTCATAGGACAGGGTCTTCTTCGAACCTTTGGCGGCGACAATGCCCACCGTGCGGGATTTGGTGTCGACGGTTTCGACGCTGCCTTGCACGTAGGTAACGTCGATCGCCTTGAGCACGTCGAGCAGAGGCGCCGTCAATGTTTCGGGCTTCGGCTCGTAGAGCCGCGGGCGAACCACCAGCGTCGGCTGTGGCGCAACCAGCGCGATCTCGAGATCTTCGGGCGAAACACCCTGGATGTCGCGCAGGCGAGCAGCGGAAAGTGCAGCGTACATGCCGGCAAAGCCGGCGCCTATGATGACCAGTCGCATGTAATCTACTCCTGTGGTTTGAGCTACTCTGATGCAAAAACGAAAAGCGAAGACGCTAGGTCGCGATGAAGGTAAGCAGTTCGACGTTGACGAGATCGGCATGAGTCGTGCACATGCCGTGCGGCAGCTTCTCGTGGATTTTGAGAGTGCTGCGCTTCAGCAGCTTCGCCGACAGGACTGCAGAGTCGGCAACGGGTACGATCTGATCGTCATCACCATGCACGATGAGCGTAGGCACGGTGATCCTCTTCAGGTCCTCGCTAAAGTCAGTCTCCGAGAACGCTTTGATGCAGTCGTAGTGCGCCTTGGCGCTGCCCATCATGCCCTGGCGCCACCAATTCCAGATGACCGCCTGCGATGCCTTGGCCCCCGGGCGGTTGTAGCCGTAGAATGGACCGCTCGCGAAATCGAGATAGAACTGTGCCCTGTTTGCGGCGAGCTGCTGGCGCAGACCATCGAACACTTCAATGGGCAAGCCATTGGGATTGGCTTCCGTCTTCAGCATCAGCGGCGGCACGGCGCCAATCAGTACCAGCTTGGCCGCTCGGTCTCTGCCATGACGCGCCACGTAGCGCGCGGCTTCGCCGCCGCCAGTGGAATGGCCGACGTGAATGGCATCGCGAAGGTCGAGATGCTCGACGACGGCCGAGACGTCGGCTGCGTAGTGGTCCATGTCGTGGCCGTCGCTCACCTGGCTCGAGCGACCGTGACCACGACGGTCATGGGCGATGACACGATAGCCCTTGCCGACGAAGAAGAGCATCTGGGTCTCCCAGTCGTCGGAGCTCAGCGGCCAGCCGTGGTGAAACACGATGGGCTGGGCGGATTCCGGTCCCCAGTCCTTGTAGAAAATCTGTACGCCGTCTTTGGTGGTGATTGAGGTCATGGGATCGATCCGTTGAACGGGGGTTGTCGAAACTTTTGCTTCTTCGCCGGTCGCCGAGGTGGAGCGAACGGTTAGCGACATCGCGTACATCAGCGTGGTCGCGAGCACCTTCCGCCGCGACATGCTCGCAAGCCGGCTAGGGGAATTGTTCCGGGTCATTATTCGCCTTCGTTCAGTTGGCGCGGGCCCTGCGATTTCGAGGGACCCATGTCTCTCGTTGCGCCAGAGCGATTGAGGGGATTGCAGAGGGATTGCTGCTATCGTGCCGTCCGGCAGCCCGAAGCCACCGGCCAGCCGAGATACGCGGGAGCGGGTCTGGAGGGCGAGGCCATGCGGATGATTTGGGCGGCGTCGTTCACGATCGCTTGTGGTGGAACTTCCGCGGTCTCACGCACGGGTGATGTGAAGCGAACCGTCAATGAAAGCCCATACATCAGGGCACTTGCGACAACCCTGCGGCGTGAGGTGATGGCATGTGGGGCGACCAGGTTATTCCAGGTCATTGTTTGTCTCCTGTTGGCATTGGCACCGTGATGATCCTGATCTAGCGGACCAAACCCCCGACTGCCCCAGAGTGATTGCCGTATCTGTCGCGCGATTGCTGCTAACGCCTGCGTCGCCGCCAGTCGCTCGGGGTTTCGCCGGTCAACTTCCGGAATGCCGCGGCGAACGCGGTTTGGGAGGCGTAGCCAAGCGCCGCTGCAATCGAGACGATTGGCTCGTCGGTATCGCGCAGCATGATCATGGCCTGCTCGAGCCGGTGCTGGCGCAGCCAGGCATGTGGCGAAAGCCCTGTACTTTCCTTGAAGGCACGGCAGAAATGGAAGCGCGACAGGCCGGCGTCCGAAGCCAGTGCCGCGAGGGAGACGTCGGCATCACTGTCAGAACGCAGGCGTTCGATCGTGCGGCGCAGTACGGCCGGCGAGAGGCCACCCATGATCGGCTGGAACGTGGCTGGCGAGCCGGTGTGCGCCGCGAGGATGCGGGTGGCGAGAAGATCCGTCAGTTGCTGCCTGAACAAAGCGTCCAGTGCCGCGCTGCCTTCAATCACATCGGCCGCGCTCATGAGCAATCGGGACGTCGTGAGGTCGGGATGTCCCGTCCTTTCCAGCAGATCGCTGGGAGCTGCCATATCGGCTTCGTCGGCAATCCGTTGCAGAGTTGTGGGGGGAAGATAGAGCTGAACGACGTCGACGGGGCCGGGAATATCCCATCGGGCGCTTGAGCCGGCCGGAATGATCGTCACAACTCCGGAACGCGCGGTTCCGATCGCGACAGATCTTCCCGAGCGGCGCTCTAGCCGCTGCAAGCCGGTCGGGTAGGCCATGATGACGTGATCCGTCATGGGCGCGACGATGTCGTGCAAGGCATCATGCTTCCAATGGGCGATCGCGCCGTTGGACGGATCGGAAGCAATGCTGAGGGGAGCCGTCTTGAGTACGCGCGCCATCTCCACATCGGCAGGACGCCCATCGGCCATTGGCAAATCGCGCTGGTGCGCCTCGGAAACGTCTGGCTGATTCTCCCGTGAAAGATCGTGTATGAGTGGATTGCAGCTCATGAATTGTCCTCGCCATTGAGAGCACTTCGTTACCGACAGATCGTTGCTGTTATCGCCGACGCCCTCGCCATTCGCTGGGTGATTTGCCGGTCTGCTTGCGGAATGCGGCGGCAAACGCGGTTTGGGAGGCGTAGCCAAGTGCCGCTGCGACCGAGACAACGGATTCATCCGTGTCGCGCAGCATGTTCACGGCCTGCTCGAGCCGGTGCTGGCGCAGCCACGCATGTGGCGAAAGCCCTGTACTTTCCTTGAAGGCACGGCAGAAATGGAAGCGCGACAGCCCGGCATCGGACGCCAAGGCAGCAAGAGACACATCAGCATCGCTGTCCGAGCGCAGGCGTTCGATGGCGCGCAGCAGCACCTTCGGCGACAGCCCGCCCATGGCCGGCTGGATCGTGGCCGGCGAGCTGGTATGTGCAGCCAGCAGGCGCGTCGCCAGGAGTTCTGTCAGTTGATGCCTGAACAGCCGATCCAGGGTCTCGTTGCTCTCCAGGACATCGGTCGCGCTCAGGAGTAATCGGGATGTGAAGGGGTCGGGATGTGCCGTTCGCTCCAGTAGATCGGTCGATGTGACGGTGCTGGCTTCGCCGGCAGCGCGCTCAAGCATTGTGTGCGGAAGATAGAGCTGAACGACGTCGACAGGTTTCGGAATATCCCATCGGGAGCTTGATCCTTCCGGAATGATGATGATGACTCCTGGGCGAAACGTCCCGATCGCAACCGAGCTTCCTGTCCGCCGCTCCATGCGCTGCACCGAGCCGTTGTAGGCCATGATGACGTGGTCGGTCATCGGCTCGACGACATCGTGCAATGGTTCATGCTTCCAGTGGGCGATCGCGGCGCCGGACCCGTCCAGAGCCATGCGGACTGGTTGGGTATGAAGAACGCGTGCCATCTCCACGTCGGCAGCACGCCCATCGGCGCTCGGCACGTCGATCTGGCGCGCCTCAGGCGCAGCCGGCGGATTGTTCGAAGAGTCGCGCAAGATCGGCTTACTCATGGTTCTGTGCTCGTGTTAGGGAGGCCGGGCACGCATGACGAGCAAGCTCCCGCTAGTCGTCATGATCCGGAATGGTCTGGTTCTTTTCGTCGCTATCCACGACGAAACGGCAAGCAGACGCGCGGGCCCTGTCTTGCTCGCGATGCGCCAGCGTCGTGAGTATCGATTTGTGGGCCTTGGTCGTGGCCGTCACTGGCGGAGCCCGGCCAGCCAGTCCTCGAAACGCACGGCGCCGAGCCGGGGATTCTGGCCCGGCGTGAGAGACCGATCGTCCAGTTCTGCTCCGAAATAGCGAGCATGGATGTCGGCGACGACCTTGCGCGGGTCCTTTGTCGCGGTCAGATATTGGCGGGCGAAGTCATCGAGACTGAACGGTTCCGGTCCGGCCAGCTCAACGATGCCGTTGACCGGAACGCCGAGCGTGACGTCGGCCAGGGCGGCGGCGACGTCGTCCGAAGCCACGGGCTGAAACAGGGCAGGCGACAGCCTGACGATTTGTCCATCAGCAGAAGAATCGATGATCCCGCCGACGAACTCGAAGAACTGGGTCGCGCGCAGGATCGTGTAGGAAATCGTCGAGGCCTTGATCAGGCTTTCCTGCACCAGCTTGGCGCGGAAGTAACCGTTTTCCGAAAGGCGGTCGACCCCGACAACGGACAGCGCGACATGATGGCGTATTGAGGCGGCGGCCTCGGCGGCGAGAAGATTGCGGCCTGACGTTTCGAAGAATTTCAGAACCGCGCGGTCCTCGAAGGAGGGCGAATTTGCAACATCGACGACAATCTCGGCGCCCGAAAGCGCCGTGTCGAGACCTTCGCCGGTGATCGTGTTGACACCCGTACTGGGAGATGCCGCGATCACCTCGTGGCCTTTCTGACGGAGCTTGCTCGCGAGCTTCGTTCCGATGAGCCCGGTACCGCCAATAATGACAATTTTCATGACTTTCCCTCGACTTTCAGGCCACCAATGGCCTTGCTTGTGAAAGCGAGGGGAGATTGCGTCCAAGCTGGCCGAAAAGCCTTGCAGCGATGTTGGATTACGGTTGGATTTACCTTGGAAATTTGTCCAAGCGGCGCGCGGAAGCGCCAATTTCATTTGAAGATTATTGTCCGACGCCGGCAGGCGAGAGCTCAAAGACGATTTGGACGCATCCCGGTTGGACCGCGGCTTTCCGATCTTCTGATCTTTCGGAGGGTAGAAGCAGGAGCAAGCGGTGCTGTTACTCCGGCAGTCCCGCCCTTCGCAGGCCTTCCGCGGCTACCGCGAAATCCTTCGGTTGGACCAGCAGCCAGTCATCGAGCTTGCTAATGCGTAGCGTGGGATCGAGCCGACGCACGTGGTGCATGGCTTGTCGCGCTTCTTCCTCCCGCCCTGCCAGCGCATGGCTTGCGGCCATAAAGGCCGCTACCCGCAGCACGTTCGGTACCTCCCGCCATGCCATCTCTAAACAGGCGACAGCCGCATCAAATCGTCCGGAATACAAATGCCCCATTGCGATTCCGGTCTGCATTTGAAATGTCTCCGGATCCAGCGGACTGAGGCGCATGGCACGCGTGAAATATTCGATCGCACTATCATGTCTGCCAAGGGAAATTCGCTGGTACCCGCCGAGGTACCAGATCGTCGAGAGATTGGGATTGAGCACCATGGCCCTATCGACATAGGTGACGCAACTTTCGAGGTCACCGCCAAAATGAGGCCATGCGTGGCCGCCTCTGGTCAGAGCGACCGCGTCATTCTTTCCCAGCGTCACGGCGTGTCGGCACAATCGCGCAGCCTCGTTGCCGTCTGCCTCGCGATCGTCGAGCCAACGATTCATCTTGCGCCAGTAGTAGCACCACGCCGCCATTCCATACGCGGAGGCGAACTCCGGATCGAGCTCGATCGCCTTGTAGAATAGCGGCAATGCCTCATCGAGGCCGGCCCTGCTCGCAAGGTGAAACTTGGTCAATCCACGCAAGTAATAGTCATAGGCATGGAGGCTTTCGGTCGGCTTTCGGCTCGCACGCTCGATTTCGGCAAGCTCAAGCTGCGGCGCGATCGCACTAACGACGCCTGCGGCGACCGTGTCCTGCAGCTCAAAGATGTCGTCGAGGGTGCCTTCGAAACGCTCGGCCCAGAGATGCACGCCATTGGTCGCATCAATGAGTTGCCCGGTGATGCGCACCCTTGTCGCCACCTTGCGCACGCTGCCTTCAAGCACATATCGCACGCCCAATTCGCGCCCCACCTGTCGGACATCCACGGCTCTGCCCTTGTATGTGAAGCTCGAATTCCGAGCGATAACGAACAGCCAGCGTATCCGCGACAAGGCCAGGATGATGTCCTCAACGACACCATCGGCGAAGTACTCCTGCTCGGGATCACCGCTCAGGTTCTGAAACGGCAGGACGGCAACCGAGGGCTTGTCAGGGAGAGACGGCTCGTGGCGCTCATTCGAGTTATCCTGCTCCGCGTTTCCGATGATGGCGCTATCGAGGCTTCTTGCCTCGACCTCGGCCACGAACCGGAGGCCCTTGCGGGCGATCGTTCGGATCAGGCGCTGTTCCTGGCCGCTATCGCCGATAGCTTTGCGCACCGCGTTGATATGGCTGGTGAGCGTTGATTCAGAGACGATGCGCCCGCTCCACACGGTGGCCAGCAGTTCATCCCTGGTGACGACGCGATCGCGGGCTTGCACCAGGTAGACCAGCAGGTCGAACACCCTTGGGCCAATTGCAATTACGGCCGAGCCGCGGGTGAGCTCCCGCCGATTAAGGTCGAGTACGTAATCGGCAAACAGGAACTGCACCTAGGGGCCCTTTGGTCGCATGCACGGGTGGCACATACTGCGGCATAGCGCCAAGCACCACCACCGGCAAGGGATCTCCGCTGCGGCCGAACGCGATGGCGCCGACGTACCCCGGCGCGAAAGCGCCTCGGCCCGCATCACGCGGCATTGGCGCTGAAGCTTTCCGTCGCCTCGCCCGGTGCGATGCCGTCGTCGGAAGGGACGACCGGCAAAGCGACATAGTAGGTCACTTCAGACGTCGGTCTCGTCCTTACGTTTGCGCGCAAGCCGGCCGCGCGCGTAGCCTGTCGACACTTTCGTCCGGAGCTCTTCGATCTCCGCCTCGAGAAAGCTGTTCGCGACGATCAGCGCTTTCACCGCCTCCCGCGCCTCGCCGCCGCAGATCTGGATGGCCTGGTCGGCGGCAAGCTCGAGGTCGCCCTCGGCGGGCACGGCAGGTTCGGGTGCGACGGGCATACCGAATGTTCTCTGTTTGTTCGTTTGGAGTCAAGGGCCGGCCGGAAGGCAAGCCCCCACGCCGTCGATCGAATTCGCTCGGCGGCGGACAGGCCGGCTGCGGCCGCTTGCGGCAAATCAAGGAAAACAAGCCTGCAGGAACGGATCGCGAATTCGCCCCCGCCCGCAGCGGCCAATGCTCTCCCTGAAATCGTCCTTGCGAGAGGCGGTGATGTCGGAACCGGAGCCTGCCATTCGTCTTGAATCCGAGCCGCCCTCGTTCGGAGTACCGCGTACATGGCCCCGCGCGCCAACTGGAAAGGTTTCCTGCGTCTGTCCCTGGTCACCTGTCCGGTGGCGCTCTATCCCGCCACCTCCGAGTCCGAGAAGATCTCGTTCAACCAGCTCAACCGGGCGACCGGTCACCGCATCAGATACCTCAAGGTCGACGCCGACACCGGCGAAGAGGTGCCGAACGAGGACATCGTCAAGGGCTACGCCTTGGACAAGGAGACCTTCATCGAGGTCTCCAAGGAGGAGCTGGAGAACGTCGCGCTGGAATCCACGCGCACCATCGAGATCGACGAGTTCGTCGACAGGTCCGAGATCGACCCGCGCTACCTGATCCGCCCCTATTATCTCAGGCCCGACGGCAAGGTCGGGCACGACGCCTTCGCGGTGATCCGCGAGACCATCCGCGAGATGGACAAGGTTGCGATCGGCAGGGTCGTGCTGACCAACCGCGAGCACATCATCGCGCTCGAGCCGATGGACAAGGGTCTGGTCGGGACGCTGCTCCGCTATCCTTACGAAGTCCGGGATCCGCAGGAGTATTTCGACGACATTCAGGACGTCAACGAAAGACATGCTGGATCTGGCTAGGCACATCGTCGAAAAGAAATCCGGACGGTTCGAGCCGGAGAAGTTCGAGGACCAGTACGAGACGCCCTGATCGAACTCATCAACCAGAAGCGGGCGGGCAAGCCGATCACGCCGAAGGAGCGGCCCGCCTCAACCAATGTCGTCGATCTTATGGAAGCGCTGCGGCGGAGCGTCGGCGGTGCTGGGGCCGAGGCAAAGGCGCCCAAGAAGCCCGCCAAGAAGACCAAGAAGGTTTCCGCCGGCCAGAAGGAGATGCTGATGCCGATCGAAGGCAAGAAGCCGGCGAAGGAAACGGCGGCGAAAAAGCCCGCCACCAAGCCGCAGCGTAAGTCGGCCTGAGTAGGTCTGGTGTCGGGCCCCAAGGCGAGCTATCGATGGCCTACTTACCGTCGTTCCAAATATCAGTACCGAGCTTCCAGTCGTTTCCGACTTTTTCCCAGACCACCACATATTCCCCGATGCCTCTTGCGGCGTCGAGCCCTTGGTCTTCAGGCTATAGGTCCCGATCTCGCGTGCGGCGGAGGCGCCGAGCGGTTTGACCTCAACGGTCGTCAGTTTCAGATCGCCAACCTGTTCCGCCATGCCTTTCCACATTGCCTCGATGGCCGTTGCGCCACGGACCATTGCAGAACCAGGCGGCAATGCGGTCGCATCGGGGAGTAGAGTGACGCGATTCCAGCGAAATCGCCTTTGTTGAAGAATTCGATCAATTTCGCGTTGGTCGCCTCAATTTCGGCCTTCTGCGCCGCCGCAGGGACCATGGACGCGATCGTGAATGCAATCACCAGCGCCAAACTCCGCATCATCATCATCTCCGTGACTACGTGTTTCACCGGCGTCGAAGGGGAGGAGGATCACAGCGATCCGCCTCCCGGTAGTCAGTTCAGTAGATCAACAGCTCAGTTGAAGGTCTGAAGCCTGAGCTTCAACGAGCCGTCCGCCTGTCGCTCGAATACGTGCATTGCGAGACCGCTGAAGGGCGCCGGCTTGCCGTCCTTGTCCTTGCCGGTAGCGCTCCACTTGGCCGTGCCGAACACGATTTTGTCGTCTCCGCCGGCATCGATCATCTCCAGCTTGTGACCCGTCACGCCGCTCGCAAAGAGCGCGGCCCAGAACTTCTCGATTTCCGCCGGACCTGACGCGACCTGGTGGGTCGGCGGCATCAGCTTGGCGGTCGCGATAGTTTGCTGTAACGGCCTTCGCGTCCTGCTTGTTGAATGCGGCGTCCCACGCGGCATACGCTTTCTCGACATCGCTCTTGGCGTCTGCGGCGAGCGATACGCGCGGAGCGGTGGCGAGCAGACAAATTACTAATGCTGATGCTTGAGCCAATTTCATAGGATAACTCCTCTGTTGGATCGACGTCTTTGGCTCCCTCTTCCGATCGCTAGACAATCAATGATCGCATGCAGCAGCAGGACGATAGCGTCGTCGCTCGTGCTGCACCTGGCCGTGTTCGTCCTTGATGACGCGGTAAGTTTACATGTCCCGCAGGGCGATGGCGGCTTTGGCGCGCCATTGACCTCGAGCTTCCGATTTCGCGCGCCGTGACGCCGCTAACGCAGCCGTCATACATGCGCCGAGCGCCAACCATCGTTGGTTCTGCGACGGATCATTGTGTCCCGCCACGGCCTTCGCGGTTGTGGCTCCACTCGATCCAATTGTTCGCGGAACAACAATCCCGGGAATTTCCGTCAGTGACGTTGACGAACCGGACAATCCCCGGAACCAACGGCATCGTCGGGAGTCGACTCCCTGCCTCTGGCACCAAATCCCCCAAAGCCCAAGCCGGAGGAAAGCCTACACCTAGGTTGGCGGTCCAGATGCGCTCTATCGCGCAAGGACCGTTTGTGCCCAGAGGAGGGAGCAATGAGCAATCGCACATCGGGCCGGAGGATGCCGACCGCGGCCGAACGGGAAGCTCGCAAGGTTTTCAGAGACGCGGACGCCAAGGTAGCAGTGTCGGAGCATGAACGTGCCCAACAAGCGTTCCATGCCAATCGGGAGCGGTTAAAGGCGGAGCGGCTGGCTCGCGAGGCGGCGGCAAAACAGCAGCACAAGACCTGATCGGAGTAGACATCGTATCCGCACCGGTTAGCGTCAGCCGGGCTCGCTGATCGAGGCTCGAGACCGGATTGGGATGACTGCTGCCCACCTTTTCATTCGATGCAGACTAAGACCCCCAGCGCGTCGCCGAGTTGGCGGAGGCAGGCCGTCGCGCCGACGCCGGGAGCGTCAGCGAAGGCGCCGCCTTGCCCATGCAGAATCGAGCGGGGCGGCGTCACTCTCACCGGCATCCCGATGATGTCTGCTTCCCATCACCGGATGAAAACGCCCACCTCTAACTCCGACCCTGTGGGAGCGAATGCTCAAGGAAGAAACGCAGCATTTCCCTCGTTGCATCCGGTCCGTCCGGATCGGTGTAGGAGCCGGCGGGGCTGCCTCCCGACCATGCGTGTCCGGCTCCATGGATTTCCCAGTGCTCGAGGATTCCGCGTCCGCCGGCATCGATATGGACTGTGCGGGTGTAGGCATGCCCTCCCGGTACCCGTCCGCGATGAACCTTCACCGTCGTGCTCGTCGCGGCGATGGACTGCCGGACAATTCGACCGCCGTTTTTCGAATGCACCGTGGTGTCGCGGTCGCCGTGGAAGACGATCGTCGGAATGGACGGTCCGTCGCCCGGCATTGCCTCGGACCCGCCGCCTTGCTTCATCGCGATCAGCGCGGAGGGCAGGTCCGTGGCGGCCCCGCAGGCTAGTCCGGAGTGTATGCCGATCGCTGCGTACAGATCGCGGTACGTCGATCCCATCACGGCTGCGGCCGCGGCCCCGGCCGACAGTCCGGCGACATAGACGCGTTGCGGGTCGATCGCATGGTCGCGCATGATCTGGCGGGTGATGCCCGCGATGAGCGAGGGTTCGCCGCCGCCGCGTTGCTGGTCGGCCGGACGAAACCAATTCCAGCATTTCGCCTGGTTCGCTTCGGCCCGCTGCGCGGGATAGGCCACGAAGCAGGTGTGCTCTTCGGCGATGAAGTTCATCCGCGTGCCGGCGGCGAAGTCCTCCGGCGACTGCGTACAGCCGTGCAGCATGATCACCAGCGGAAGGGCCTGTCCATGATAGCCGCTGGGGATGAAGAGCCGGTAGGCGCGGCTTCCCGCGGCGTTACCGTAGCTGCCTTCGACGAACTTGGCGCCGTCCGGCACGATGTCTCCCAGGCACGGCGGGGCGTGCCTCAGCGATCCTCCGAGGCCGAGCCCCGGGAGGTTCTTGGTGAAATCCACCGGGGGACGAACCGTGCGACGCGGACCGCTCGTCTCCGCGGCATGTGCCTTGGCGTCGATGGTCGGCGGCTCTCTTTTTGTCGCGGTGGAGCGGTGTGGGGTGGGGGCAGTGACGTCCGGTGCGTTCTCACCCCGAAGCATGCGTTGGAGCAGCGCGGTGGCCTCGACGAGATGGCCTGAGTGCGTGAGGCGTGTGGCTTCGCGAACGATGTCCAATTTCAGCATGGCCTACCTCATTCTGTCGGCGAGAGCGGATTTGACGGCGGGACTGGCGTGCAGAGCTCCCAGTACGCAGACCGAGGCAATCGTGGCGCGAGCGAGTTCGGGGGTGACGTCTTGGGCGATGCTGGCGAGGCCCAAAACATTGATGTGCAGCATCTCGCCCGCCCGCCGCGCCGCCTCGAGATCATCGCGGCTGTAATTCCGCAAGCCGAGGTCCAGGCTCTTTCGGGCCGCGGACTGCTTGACTACGTCGGCGTGACGTTCGAGCTGGTTGCGGATTGCGGTTCGGATGAAATCGGTGCGGTTGGAGTAGAATCCTTCCTGCACCATCAAATCGACCTGACCCAAATCGACGAAACAAGGTTGATCGTGATTTTTTCGGTGTCAGATGGCTTTGGTCGTATTTCGTGGACGTGCTGGTCATGGATCTTCCATCCGATTACCATCTCTATGGATGGTATATGGATGGAAAGGCCGGCGCTTCAAGGCCTGCGTTGCGCGTCTGAGGCACCGAAGCGCAACGGGTCGGCATGGGTCTCGTGCTGGTCACCGCGTTCCGCCCAGCGTGTCCGCGAACCAGTTCCCGAGCGACCTCGGCTGGCCTGTCACGCTGACCGGTTGAGTTGTGACTTAGGGTGGGAGGAGGATAAATGGCGTGTGTCTTCATCACCGGCAGCACCACGGGCTCGGTCGCGCAGCGGCCCAGTCGCTTCTTGACGACGGTCATCAAGTGGTGCTGCACGCTCGATCGGCAGATCGCGCTGCGCCCGTCGGCGATCTCGCGTCGCGGGCCGTCGGGATCGTCATTGGCGATCTCCGCAGCGCCGCCGAGACCAGGCGCATCGCGGATCAGGTCAACGCTATCCGACGAATGGATGCGATCATCCACAACGCTGGCGTCTACACCGAGCGCAGTCGCGGCGCTACGCCCGAAAGCCATGCCTTCACGCTGGCGGTGAACACCCTGGCCCCGTACATGCTGACGGCGCTGATTCAGCGTCCCGGTCGGCTGGTCTACCTCAGCAGCGGCCTGCATCGCGGTGGACAGGGCTCGCTGGACGATCTCGACTGGACGAAGCGCACTTGGGATCCGCGAAAGGCCTATGCGGAAAGCAAGCTGCAGGTCGTCGCGTTGGCCTTCGCGCTTGCGCGACGGTGGCCTCAGGTCTTGAGCAATGTGGTCGATCCCGGTTGGGTGCGCACGAAGATGGGCGGCCCCGGCGCGCCGGTGGACCACGAGACGGGCCAACGGACCCAGAGCTGGCTGGCCGTGAGCGACGAGCCTGCCGCGAAGGTCAGCGGCCGCTACCGGCATCACCTGCGGCAGGAGCAGCCGGCCAGCGAGGCCGCCGATCCCGATTTTCAGGAGCAGCTCATCGAAAAATTGGCCGAGCTGACGGGCGTGGCGCTTCCTGAGGCTTAGGACCATGGCCCAGCGTTCTTGGCCAGCCCCGGATTCCTACGGCCGCATCGATTCGTGATGTTTACGATCTGCGATTATATTTCTGCCCCATGGACATCGAGTACGACCCTGAGCGCGAAGCGTTTGCAGCGATGAAGCTTGTCGCCGAAGCCAATGGAGCCGAACGGCAGAGATGGATCAGCGCTGCGGTGGCGTGGATCGAACTCGCTCGCCTGCGGGCGCCGATCGGTCGCGAGCGGCTGAGGAGGGAAGAGGCGGTCTAGGCGGCCTCGGAGGGGCACTCCGGGCAGGTGTCGCCGATCGAGTCCAGGACATCGCGAACATCGGTGATGGCTTCCTCCGGCGAGGTGCCCGGCGGCGGGTCACGGCGGGCGATGTCGAACGCGCGCTCGCGGGCATGCGGGTCGGCGCGGTCCTGCATCCAGCCGTGCTCCTCGCACTCCCGTATGGCGCCGGCTTCCTGCAGCACTGAGACGGCCCAGCCGCGCAGCGTCCGGATCGCCGGTCGCCTTTCCCTCGTCATCAGCATCGAAACCGCTCCTGCCGGACGAATCCTTCCATCCCCTGTCCGTTCCGGGCGGTTAGCACAGGGCTGGGATTCGAAATCGAGGTAGCTGGCGCTTGTCCACCTGTTCCTTCGATTATGGAAAGTGCCTACGCGGCCAGCGCAGGGTCTTCCTTCTCGCCGGTGGCAACGATCTTCAGAGCGCCGTCCGGCAGGGGCCGCTGCAGCGCCTTGGCCTCATCCCACGGGGCACGCAGCCAGGTGTCGTACTCCTCCGCATCGTCAGGATCACGGGCATCGCCTTCGGATGCACGCGCCTCACCTCGGCGTTCGGCTCCGTCGTGAGGTCCGCGTAGATATCGGCTGCGACCTCGCCCTCGTTGGCCTTCCTTACGGACGTCCAATTGGTCCAGAGCCTTCCAAACGCGAGCAGCGGCCGGCCCTCATCGGGGGGAACCAGACCGGGACCTTCTTGCCGTCGATGGCGTCGTACTCGCTGAACGAGGTGAAGGGCACCAGGCAGCGGTGCTCCGGACCAAGCCAGCGCTTCCAATGCGCGCTGTTCACGTTGCGGATGTTGGTGGCGCCAGAATCCGGCTCCATCCGGAGCAGTGCCTTGAAGTCGACGGTCTTACCTTTGGCTCCGAGCTTCTGCGCGCGCTTCTTCGTCGCGTCCATCAGCGCTGCTGCGAGGACGGCATGCCCCATCGCGCCATCGCGATCTCGCGTCCGTCGGCCGCGTTGCGTACGATTGGCGCGGGATAGTCCGGAAAGATGCCCGGCATCGACGGCAAGTTGCCAACGCGGCTGTTGAGGGCGCCGAACAGGCGACGGATAGCGTCGACATTTTTCATCATGGAGTACAGATTGCACATTACTTTCTCTTCGTCAGTCCTGCTCTCTCGGATCGGCCCGCCCGAGAAGGCGATCAGGGCGAGGCCTTCGTCCTCGATATCGCGGATTTTCCGCGCCGGAACGAAATCAAGCAATACCGGCCGTCGTCCCGCTGCAGCACGACGGCGTCGAGTTCTATCGGTTCGGACGCAACAACCGCCGACGCGACGTAGCTGATCGACCGAACCGCCGGATCCAGCGACGACTGGACCAGTGCGTCTCGAAGCGCCTGATGTCGCGCAGAGACGGCCGTCGTGGCCTTAGCCGAAACGAACAGGTCAGGCCCCATGGCGGCCGGATTTCTTTTAACGAGACACTCGAAACCAAAGGCAGGGCAGGGCGGCACGTCGCATCGATGTGATTCGAGTGGTCGTGGGCATAGGTCATGGCTGCCCTCCCTCAGATTTCGATGACGTAGTGCGGATCGAACCGCGGATTGTCCCAGGTGGCCTGCCAGTGATTCGGGCCGTAGCCCTTTGCATTGCTGACCACCCGCGTGTCGCCGATCAGACCGTCAAAAGACTCGTGCGTGTGGCCGTAGACCCAGAGGTCTGCGGGCCGCAGCGGGCCGTGGCCTTCGTCGGGGGC
This sequence comes from Bradyrhizobium sp. 160, assembly GCF_023073735.1. NCBI lineage: Bacteria > Pseudomonadati > Pseudomonadota > Alphaproteobacteria > Hyphomicrobiales > Nitrobacteraceae > Bradyrhizobium > Bradyrhizobium sp. 160. Next base: position 160,108 of record NZ_JADPKD010000067.1, on the reverse strand, counting down.
GGGGACCATGAGATGCGTGAGGTCGCTGCGGTAGGCCGCATCCAGGAGGTCCGGCGGGGGTGTCGCGCGCCATGGAAAACTGCCCCCTCAGCGTCACGAGGAATTGCCCCCTCCTCAGATAGCTGGGGAGAGAGTGAATGAAGCAGGAACGAATCACTGAAGGCTCGTCGTGGATTGATCCACGGGGGCAGGTGATGAAGACGCCGGATGACGTGGCGGAGATGTTGCGCCTGAGGGCGTGCGGGTGGGGTCTGAAGCGGATTGCGCGACAGCTGGGCTGCAGCCATCACACGGTGAAGGGCTACGTGGTGGCGGGCGGGGTGAAGGCGTTCAAGTCGCCTGAGCGGCCGAAGCGTCTCGACGGCCTTGAGGGTTGGCTGCGCGAGAGGCTCATTTCGGCATCGCGGCAATGCCGACGTGGTGCGCCAGGACCTGTTGGCCGAGAAAGGCGTAACAGTCAGCCGGCGGACGCTGCAACGCGCCGTGCAGCCCTATCGCCAGGCGCTGAAGGCGGAGGCTCTGGCGACGACGCGGTTCGAGACGCCGCCGGGCCGACAGCTGCAGATCGACTTTGGGGAGTGCCTGGTCGAGATCATTACCGTCCATGCGCGGCCGCAGGAACCTGGCATCTTGGTCGTCCTTGTAGACCGTGGAGCAGACTTGGCGGTCCGGACGGCGATGTGGTGGACGGTGGCGAAAGAGGCGGCGACCAACTGGTCGAGCCACAAGGATGCCCGCCAGGGCGCGGCCCTCGCATACTACTCGGTGTTCTCCTTGGGCCCCATCATCGTGATCGCGATCGCAGTCGCAGGCCTCTTCTTCGGCCACGAGGCGGTCACCTCCCAGGTCACTTCCTCCTTGAAGGGCATGGTCGGAGACCGGCGCGAAGGCAATCGAGTCGATGCTGGCGGGAGCCAGCCGCCCCGCGGAGGGCGCTCTGGCGACGATCCTCGGCATCGGCGCCCTGCTGTTCGCCGCGATCGGCGTCGTCGTGCAGCTCAAGGATGCGCTCAACGTCGTCTGGGAGGTGGAGGAATCGGAGGAGGGCGGGATCTGGCATTTCGCCCGCAGCTCGTGCTGTCGTTCGCCGCCGTCCTCGCGCTGGGCTTTCTTCTGCTCGTCTCGCTGCTGGTGACCGCGGCACTGGCCGCGACGGGCAAGTTCGTCGCCCCGTACATGCCGGAGGGCGTTCTCCATGTCGTCAGCCTGGTGGTCTCGTTCGCCGCGGTGACGGTGCTCTTCGCGATGATGTTCAAGTGGCTGCCAGACGTCTCGGTCGGCTGGCGCGATGTCTGGCTGGGCGCGCTCCTGACCGCGTTGTTCTTCGAAGTGGGAAAGGCTGCGATCGGCTTCTACATCGGCAAGCAAGGACTGGAGTCGACCTATGGTGCGGCCGCCTCGATCTCGTCGTGCTGATCTGGGTCTACTACACCTCGCAGATCATACTCATGGGGGCGGAGATCACGCAGGCCCATGCCAAGCACGGAGGTTCGCTCAAGCAGTGAGGTGAGGTCATAATCCAGACCACGGGCATGGAGCCAACGGGCACGACGCCTATCCTCAAAAACAATGAGTACACCGCCTAACGCCTCGGCGCCGGGTTTCGCGATGGCGCGGACATCAATCGTTAGTTGGGACGCGGCAGGTCCATGAAGACCTCCAGCGTGTGGCCGCAGATCGCACAGCAAAGGCGTCGGCATCGGGCGGACCTGGCGGCTGCTCGCTCCGTTCGTAGAGTGCGCCGCACTGGCAAATGACGTGAGTGGCTGACACGCGGGACCTTCGCCGCAGGCAGCTAACGCTGCCCAGAACGCGGCAAGGATTGAGATTGATGCCCCGCAGCCGATTCATCGGCCTTGGATTTCAGGTCGGCCGCCTTTTCGACCAAGGCCGCCGAAACTTCCGGACTTCTCGTTGCCTTGGCAAACTTCAGGAGCGTCGTCGCCTGACGCGTCAAATATTGCCTGTCGACCAACTATGGAACCCCACGGCTACCGCCCAGCGCCGCGGATTCATGCCCGAAGGCGGGATTTGTTCACGAAATGTATAAAAGTGGACTCATAGCTGATCCGCTCTCGACGGCGCCGAGGTCGCTGAAACCGCCGACCTCCGCGGAGGTTGTATCAGGCAAGAGGGTCGACCGATGCGCAATGCCATCGACATCGATCGGAGGCACAGCCTGACAATCGTCCGGGAAATCGGCGAGCGGCTGCGTTCGATCATCAAGGAAGAGCCGGAATTGCCGATCGCCCTGCGCCGGCAATTGGAGCGGCTCCGGAAATCCGAAGCCTCCTGACTGGCCGTCGGGCGCGCGAAAGCCCGGGCGGTCATGAACCGCCGGGCGAACGCAATTACAGCTTAAGTAGGCAATGTAGGCATCTTGGCCGGCGCTGCCGCAGCGGTCTATCCGGGACAATACCGTAGGCCTCGGGGGCCCGCGCGTCGACCCGAACATGACCTGCACGCTCCTGATCGAAGCGGTCTCGCGTCGCGCCCGCGAGTTCGACGTTATTCATGCAGATATCGACTGGCTGCACATGCCCGCACTCAGCCGGGCCGGAACCCCGTTCCTCACCACCCTGCACGGGCGTCTCGACCTGCCTGGCATCGGCGAGGTGGTTCGGCAGTTTCGCGAGGCGTGCTTCGTCTCCATTTCCGACAAACAGCGCGCTCCGCTCAAGGACGCGAACTGGCGCGGGACGGTGCATCACGGCTTGCCGGCCGGCCTGTATCGGCCGTCCTACGCTCCCGGGTCGTACCTCGCCTTCCTCGGGCGGCTCACGCCGGACAAGGGGCCCGAGGACGCCATGCGGATCGCGCGGGCGGCCGGCATGCCGCTGCGGATCGCGGCGAAGGTGCCTCGCGGAGAAACCGCCTACTTCACGAAGCACATCCAGCCGGAGATCGACGGCGCTCGGGTCGAGCTCGTCGGCGAGGTGGACGAACGCGGCAAGCAGCCGTTTCTGTCGGCCGCTGCGGCACTGCTGTTTCCGATCAAATGGCCCGAGCCGTTCGGCCTGGTGATGATCGAGGCGAGGGCATGTGGGACGCCCGTGATCGCCTATCGGGTACCCGAGGTCGTCGACGAAGGAGTGACCGGCTTCATCGTCGAGAACGAAGCGGAGGCGGGCCGCGCGGTGAAAGAGCTGGCACGGATCGACCGGCGCGAGGTCCGGGCGCGGTTCGAAGAGCGCTTCACCTCGGACGGGAGCCTACGAGACCTACTGTCGGCGGCCTCTCGCCGCCAGGCCCCGTCTCCGAACACCTCGGCACGCCCGCGTCTCCGCTCGTGCCGTGAGCGGCGGCTGTTCAGGCGTTTGGCAATGATTCGATAGAAGGAGGACTGCATGCGCCATCAGCAAAGCGAGCAGCACCCGCGGCGGTGGTTCGCGTCCATCGCAAACAAGGCCTCGCAGGCAGCTGGCCGGGCATCGACCTTCATCCTGGCCTGCGCAGTAGTTGTGATTTGGGCGATCACTGGACCGCTTTTCCACTTCTCGGACACTTGGCAGCTCGTCATCAACACAGGCACGACCATCGTGACCTTTCTGATGGTCTTCCTGATCCAGAACTCGCAGAACCGGGACAGCGCCGCGATCCAGGTCAAGCTGGATGAGCTCATCCGAACTGGAAGTGTCCAGAATTCATTTGTCGGCATCGAGCATCTCTCCGCCGACGAATTGGAGGAGCTGCGTGCCCGCTGCGAGGCGCGCGCCAAGGCGGTCGCAGCAGAGAGAAGAGGCTCAAGCAGGCGGCATCCATCCAGATCCCAGGGCGATGCCGAGGGCTGACACAGCGCAAGAAAGAACGGCCTCGCCGCCATTGGCAGGAACGCGCGAGCCCATGCGACGTTCGAGGTGAAGGCAGCGGCAACCCGCGTTCCGAATTCTTTTAAGAGGAGGATTCACCATGAGGTCCATTGCGAGCGCGCTGGTCTTTGCTCTGGCGCTTTCCGCTCCCGTCGCACTTGCCCAGACCACGAAGCCGGACGTCTCCGGCGCTCCGAGCGCGCAGAACTCGGGTGCCAGCATCGCCGGTCAGCCGGGTAACAAGAGTGGTCCAGCCGTCAAGCCGGGAGAGACCGTCGGCGCCAGCTCGAGCTCGAACCAGCAGAATCCGACCGTCCAGCAGCAGGACACTTCCAACATCAAAGGTCTGCCGGGAAACAAGAGCGGGCCGCCGGCCAAGGAGCCCGATCGCAAGTGATGCGGAAGCCCGGCCGTTGATCCGGGAATGCTCCTAGTTCGGCGGCATCCCTTTCTGTCCGCCGAGCTCCCTCACAATGCGGACGACCTCGTCGGGATGGAACGGCTTCTTCACGATGCGGCTGCCCGGCACGGGCCGAGGTGCAGCGGGCGAGTAGCCCGTGGCGTAGACCACCGGGAGCTCCGGATCGCTTTCGCGGCAGCGCTCCGCGATCTGCCAGCCGTCGATGTTTCCGGGCAGCCTGACGTCGGTGACCAGCACGTCGGCGACGTGGCGCTTGCACCAGTCCAGCGCCTCTTCCCCAGTGCTCGCGTGGATCACGTGGTAGCCCGCATCGCGGAGCGCTTCGACCACGAATTCACGGATCAGGGGGTCGTCCTCGACGAGAAGTACGCTCACTGGCCGCTCACTTGGGATGACGCTCGCAACGCATGTCGAACGGCTCAACTGCGTCGCCGTTCCCGAAGTGAGCGAGACCGGAGGGGTTCAAACGGTCAAAAAGTCTCAAAACCTGCCACAGGGAGTGCCTCTTTCGAGCAATCGTCATTCTCGGTTGGCGGTCGTAACATCTGGCGGCCTCCGAGCCCATCTTCAGCCCCGGTGTCCCGGTACGCAGGCGGCCCCGCCATGTGTAAGGGATTGGTGGGGCCGGTGCCGGGCGAGCGCCCGCATGGGCCTGCGTGCTTCCGAATTAGAACGCCTGTGGTCAAATACCAGGCTGGCAAGTTCGTCGTCGCACCAACTCGTTTGTAGGTGCCGAGATCCGGGCCCGAACGAACGCCAGGAAATCGAACGGCTGCTGGCGAGATCGAAACCGCGCTCAGCCTCCTCGTTCCAGGAGACGCCGCCACCTCAACAGAGGAATGATCCAGCTCCGCGCTCATAGCGAGCTGAGGTCATCCGGTACCTCGCCGAACTTCCGGATCAGCCTGGCGTCGCTGAAGTCGCCGCTGGACGGGTCGCCGGTTCGCGAGAAGGCGAGGGCGCCGGCATGGCCCGGCTTGCAGGACAGGGCTTCCGCCCGCATGACCGCGGTGTTGGCGCTCAGGCACTCAGCCGCTCGCCGGCGGCGATGCCCTCGTCGGAGAAACGAAGGGCAGAGCGACGAAATACGTCACCTCACTCATCTGCTGCACCCTTGGGTTCGCGCGCCCCTGGAAGCCGCCCCAAGGTGGCCTTCGCTTCCGGTTGGCAGTTCCGAAGATAGAGCCGCTGTCCCTCAACGAAGCGTCGGTTCGATGGAGCCGCAGGGTCAGGCGACGAGCCATCGCGCGAGGCGCACCGCGAAGCGGACACCGAAAAGTCCGTTCGGAGGAAGACTGAAGCATCCCAATAGGTGAGCAGTTCGGGCCGATGCAGAAAGATGCCGTCTATCAGCAAAATGGATGACGGCAGTGCCTCCAGATCGATGGCAGGTACGATGTCGTCGGTCACATGATCGAAGAAGGCTCGACGATATATCCGAGAACTCCCGGGGCCTAGCGGGTCCAGCAGATATTGCTTCAACGCCGAGTAATCGTAGGAGTCCTCGAAAAAGCCTTCCGGAAAGTGTCGCCCACGCCTATGTCTGACCGCCTTGGGGTTATGAAAACCGTCTACGGATGCTCGAATGACAGGCCGCCCCTTAGACGCCGAGGTTTCCGAGTTCATCAGCGAATGTGGTCTTTCCTGCCCCGTCGATGCCGTCGATGGCGACCGGGCAGTCCGATCGGCGCGGTCAGAAGTAGGCGATCAGCCAAGTCGGATAGAAATTTCTTTCTTTTATCCATCTGGATCGAATGCGCCGAGCGGGAGTCATCTAAACCTACAATGAAGCTGATCACTTCTGCAATTGGCCCGTCTGCGAAGTTGCGCCGGGTTTGACAGAGGTCCGCTCATCACAGCAGAGCGGTCCAGATTTGCTCGACGTGAGTTGTTCGCACTTTGACCCGAATGCGACAATCAGTCTTTCTGTCGCCTGTAGCGAAAATCGCAGTGGCTCGCGCCCTGCATGATGGTCTGTGTGCGGGTGAGCTTTATGTCGGGGCCAAAACCCTCGGCGAACGGGAAGTCCGAGCTGCAGACCAGCAAGAATCCAAGCTCAGGCTCACCCAACTCCTTGTAGAACTGTGCGTACCGGCATCCAGTGACATCGATCTCATAGGTATCTTGCGATTGCGCGCGAACGTTGTATTCAACGGCGTCGCCTTCGGCGAACGAGGCAAACGCCAACGCCGTGTTCTCTCCCACGTGCGTGGATTCTTTCGCGCGCCACCACTGTTCGCCGAGGCGGCGATAAACGTCGCCTAGAGCCTTGCGGACAAGTGCGTTCGCGCGTTCCTTGCCCAATTCCGCCTGAAGGGCCTGGACGAGAGGAACTAAGACCTGAGCCTGTATTTTGACCTGTTCTATGACGGGGATGCCCATACGTCGCCTCCTCTAGCGTGCCGGTTGTGCCCGGACCGCCCTGGCTCCGAGTCGAACTTATCAAGGACGGGCACGATGTTGAGCTTTCACCATCAAGAAGGGGCAGCTCCTGGCCCATTAGCGAAGTCAACTCGTCGAGCACTGAGGTCGGCTCATGGTGGCCGAGCGGACGGGATTTGCTCAACCGGAGTTCTTCGCAGTTTGACCTATAAGAGACGTGGTGCCATCACCTCGTCGGCCGGCTTGGCGAACTTTTCGGCTCGCCATGTTTAGGAGGAACAATCAACCCGTCAAACCCGCCTTCCTCAAACCCTCAAGAAAGTGTTCGCGGTCCGAAGGATTCCGGTATCTATCGGCCCGCGACAGCGCAAGATCGAGATGGGACCGCGGCAGCACTTCGCCCCGCGCACTCAATTCGCGCTCCCATTCGCCGATAAACGCATCTAGTTCGGACCGGGCTTCGTCGCGCCGTTCGATCTGCGCATAGCAGGCGGCCAAGAGCCCATGCGACCAGCGGTCGAGGGACCGCATCTCCCTAAGCGCTCCAATCGCTTGCGTATATTCGCGTGCGGAATAGAGAGCAAGCGCGTGGTACCAATGGTAGAGATTGGGCGGTAGTGGGTTGAGACGCTTGGCTGTGTCGATCCACGTTAGCGCCTCTCGCCACCTTCCCCAGTAGACGAGAATATTGGCGAAGACGGCGGCGACATCCGCGTCGTTAGGATTGAAGGCGAGCGCGCGCTTGAGGTGGATTTCAGCCTCGTCATCCCTCTTGAGCAGGAACAGCAACTGTCCGAAGACACCATGAGACCAGGCATCGCTGTCGTCGATGTCAAGCGCTATCTGGACATGTCGCAGCGCCTCGTCCAACGAGGATGCATCCTCCGCCTCCAGAAACACGTTGCAGACATGGGTCCAGGCCACGTTCGCATGGGCGCGCGCATAATATGGGTCGAGCGCGACAGCGCTGCGGAAATGATCCAGCGCCTCCGCCAGGTCTTTCCGCGTCAGCCGCCGCCACCGCTCGTTTCCGAGCAAGACCAGATCGTATGCCGTGATGTTCGAAGTTTGCTTGCGCTTGGCGAGATCGCGGTCGGCGTTCTCGAGCCGGCCCGGCAAGGTCGCGACAACGGTTCGGGTGATCTCATCCTGGACGATGAAGATATCCTCAAGCTTGCGGTCATAGCGCTCGCCCCAGAGGTGTTTGCCACTCGCTGCATCAAGGAGCTGGACGGTCACTCGTATCTGTTTCTCGGCTTTGCGAACACTGCCTTCAACCACATATCGAACACCGAGCCGGCGGCCGACTTCAATGACGTCGACTTTCTTGCCGCGCAGCGAGAACGATGAGTTGCGGGCGACCACGAACAACGATCGGAACCGCGACAACTCGGTAATGATGTCTTCGGTAATCCCATCGGAAAAATAGTCCTGCGCGGGATCACCGCTCATGTTCTGGAATGGAAGTACGGCGATGGACGACTTCTCTGGAGGCGGCAATGCCGATAGTGATCTTGCTGCCGCACCGACGCGCTGCACTCGGTACACTCTCACAGGACGTGCGATATTCTTTAGCTGTTGCTCGCCTATATCCTCGAACATCATATCTAACTTGTCGCACACCTGCTGATACGCGGCGTGGGAGATGTAGATGCCACCCGGCTCTGCAATGCCTTCGAGACGGGCGGCGATATTGACGCCATCACCAAGGATATCGTCGCCATCGATCAGCACGTCGCCAAGGTTGATACCAATTCGGAATAGCATCCGCCGATCCTGCGGAACGTCAACGTTCCGTTCCGCCATGACATTCTGAACCGCGACGGCGCACTCGACCGCGGCCACAATGGAAGGAAACTCCACGAGGAGACCGTCCCCCATGCTCTTGACGATGCGACCTCCATGGCTCGCCACGATGGGATCGATTGCCTGCCGATGTTCACGGAGCACCCGCGCGGTGCCGGACTCGTCGGCGCCCATCAGCCGGCTGTAACCGGCGATGTCGGCGGTCAGGATGGCGGCTAATCGGCGCTCGATGCGACCCTGCTCAGGATTGGCCATGGCGGTCCCTCTGCGGGCATTCTACACCAAACCGTAGCTGCGGTGTACGGCTCGCCGGCCTATCGTCTGCTCGGCGACCTAGCTTGATCAGGTGTCGTGGCCTCACCCGCTGGACCTAGTGCGGGTCATGGAAGTCAGCTTTTGGCCCGTCTGCGAAGTTGCGCCGGGTTTGACGAAGGTCCGCTCATCACAGCAGAACGGTCCAGATGTGCTCAACGTGAGTTGTTCGCACTTTGACCCGATGCAGCCGAATCGGCGTGTCGGACCGAGCGTCCGCTTCTGAAGGAAGGCCGGCCGTCACGATTTCTGCCGCCCGCTTTCTTGGAAATGCTCGACTGCCTCATCAACATGGACCCAGTGATGCTTCGACCGCTCGAATATCGAAAGGGTGGGACCCGGAAAGCCAGGGTCGCCGAGCGCGCCAACTGCGACGCCGATTAGAGATGGCAAGACGTCGGGCCTCCAATAGACCGTCGAGCCGCATGTAGGACAAAAATAGCATCGCACCTTACCGCCGCTCTCGCCGACGTGAATGAACTCCGTAGCTGTTCCCGAGATCTCGACGGTGTCAATCGGATGGAAAACGCCGAGGCCGAATGGCGAACCGGTTCGTCGCTGGCAGGCGAGACAGTGACAAGCGACAATCAACTTTGACGTTTCTCGCAACTTCAGTGAAAGAGCGCCGCAAAGGCATTGGGCGTTAGCCATGTGATCGTCTCCCGTCTTTCTCGGTGAGGTTACGTCGGAATGTGGGGGATGAGACGCAGGCTGGGACGGAGGAGCAAAGTCCGCGCGACCGAAGCAAGGGTCGCATGCGTCACGTAACAAAATAGCCTCTTTTGGAAGATCTGTGTTTCGGCATGGAATAAGGACCCCGTTTTCGGGGTGATCGGCATCCAAATCGGGGCTCTGACGCAAATTCGATGACGGCGACGCGGATCATGCTGCACCGAGCAACCGTGCTTCGAGAAGGTCAATTTTCGCGCGCCCATACATTTGCCGTTTGACGAGTTTGAGTTTCGTAATCTGCCCTTCGACTTGGCCGTTTGACCAAGGGTGCGTGATTGCCGCGCGCACAGCAGCGGTGTCCTTGAGGACTCCTGTCGCGAAGGATGAGACGAGGCTTGCTTTTGCGTTCGCGATCCAGGAATCGAGTTTGGCCTCGTCCTTTTTCCGGATCATATCGTGGAACTGGTCGATGAGCGTGCGGGCCTCAAGAAGGGACGGCACACCAGCCTCGATTGCGGCAACGACCGCGGCATCAGCCTTGGTGATGCAATCTCGCTTAATCGTCATAAGACGAGCGATAGATCTGGCGGAGGGCACCCTTTGCAGCTGTTGTTTGCTGACCGCTTCCGACCGACGTCGACGTGATGTCCACTCGCCGACCGAACGCAGGGATCCCCGGAACCCTTGCGCCTGCAAACGACGCCAGAGTTCGGCGCCGTTGCGACAGCCACTGCTCCACAGGCTCTCAAGGAGCAGATAACGTGCGTCGAGCGAACACGCTCGCGTTTGGAACACGTCGGCTCGCCCACCCCGCAACGTCTGGCGAACGAGATTGCGACTATGACCCAGGCGGCGGGCAATTTGCTTGATCGAAACGCCGTCCCTGGCGAGCGCCAGGATTGCCGTAGTCGTATCCTGGCGTCGCAGATAGCTCTCGTATCGTAGTTTTTCCGCCGAAGTGAGCAACTCTGGGGTGATTGTCGTCGAGCCAATGGCGCTCCGGATTGCGCGCATGGACTTGCGCACCGCGTCGAGGAAGGCCGCACTGGCGTTTTCCATCAGGTGCCAACGGTCGGCGACCTGTCGCGTCAGGGAGCGCCTTTGCCGAGGCCTTGCCGTAACCGCCGCCACGGTCGCGCGATACGATCCTGACCTCCTGATGATCAGCGAGCCATACTCGAACTGTAGCGACCTCGCGATCTGGAAGCAGGGTTACAATCCGCCGCCGCTCGAGATCGCAGACAATCGTTCCGTAGTGGCGATTGCGTCGAAAGGCCCAATCGTCGACGCCGACGACGCTCAGAGGATCGGTTCGTCGGGCTGCCCGCCGTCGTATGACCCGAAGCAACGTATCGTGGCTGACCGGCAGCATCAGCCGCCTGGCAAGGCTCGCTGCTGGTCTGCCGCCGAGTGCCAACCCTAAATGGTGAACGATGCATTCCAGCCGTGCCGTCCGGCGCGACCGGGTGGGCAGAACGTTGTCCCCGAATCGTTCAGCGAAAATCCGCCGCCGACAATGAGGTATCTCGCAAACAAACCGTCGCGTAATCACGCGAAGGCGTATTTGTTTGCCGGCACAGGGCAAATCCGCGACTTGCCTGTCGTATCGGCTATGGATTCGTCGCGATCTCGAGCCGCACAAGGGGCACTCGGCCATTTCGACTTCGGATCGGACGGCTAAAATAATCAAGCCAGATGAATCACTTACACTCTCAACAACGAACCCACTCGGCACAAGCGACGAAATTCGAATTCCGGCTCGCATGGCGTTGATTCCCGTTGGAGAACCACAAGCTTATCAAAGAAGTTATCAGACGTGAGTCAGCGCAGGTCGAAATGACATGCCAAAGCGTTGGCAGGATAAATGAGCACACCGCCAGTTCTTGCTGTGTGCGGAAACCATGAAGCCTTTCGGAGCTGCAGCGACAGTCTTCAACCGGACACCGCGACCGAGCTAAGCGGCACATCCAACGAGTAAATGAAGCCGTGCGGTTCATAGGCGAGGCCCACCTGACCGGACAATTGCTGGCCGAGAGACCCCATCATCCGGGTACCGAAGCTTCGCCGCGTTGGCGGCTCGACCGTGGGACCTCCCCGTTCTGTCCAGACAAGGCGAAGTCTCTGCGTCAACTCGTCGATTCCCCATGAAATCTCGACGCGGCCTGAGGACACGGACAGCGCTCCGAATTTAGTCGTGTTGGTGCACAGCTCATTGAACGTCATTGCAAGGGCGATGACAGCAACGGAGGTAATCCTGATATCCGGTCCATTAAAATGAAAGCGTCTGTCTCCGGGACTGTCGTAAGGCTCGGTCGCACTGCTCAGTGTGTGAGTAAGGCTCGCATCAGCCCAACTTACCTGCATCAGCAGATCATGCGCCCGCCCCAGTGCAAGCAGCCTACCCTCCATTGCCTTCTGTCCGTGCTCGATGCTCGGCGCTCCGCGAAAGCTCTGGGATGCGATCGCGCTAACCATCGCGAGTGTATTCTTGACGCGATGATGAAGCTCCCCAAGGATCAGCTTCTGCAGTTTGTCGGCGGCGCTTCGCTGCTCGGCGTCGATCCCAGCTTGGATCATCAGGGTCCGCGCATCTATCTCGGCTTGTTCGAGCAGCAAGCGCAGGCTGTTGTTTTCGGCCGACAGGAATGCTTCCTGTGCCGATTGTGATGAGGGATCAACCTTGGCGGGAAACGCCTCATCCGCCGTCCAGTCGCTTGCGGCCGGAACAATCTTCAGCGCACCTGCGCCGACCATGGCCTGCAACTCGGCTATCATTTGCTCGACACCGAGCGGTTTGCCGAAGAACCGGCTATTGGCTGGCCGTTCCGCCTCTGACGGCTTCACTTGGCCGGAAACCAATATGATCTTTATCGAGGGCCAGCGCTCGTGCACTGCATGAGCGAGTTTTAGGCCGTCGATGCTGCCGGGCATTTGAATATCGGTGAGCAGCAGCGCGATGTCCGAGCGGGATTCGAGAATCGAGATTGCCTCGTCGGCATTGACAGCCTCGACGGGACAGAATCCGGCATCCTCCACGATGTCGACTGCACGCATGCGCAGGATCATCTCGTCTTCCACGATGAGAACGTTCGGCACCTGAGTTGAATCCTTCGACATGGCGACCTCACTTTCTCTGAGGGAGGTGATAGAGCTCCCTGCTTGCGAACGCCGATAGACCGATTGCCCGGCGACCGACGGTCGCCACGGTTCGGCCATTGCTGCGCTTTTCGATAAAGGATAGCGAGCTAATTCGCAGCGCCCGAGCAGTTCTCATCTCAACGCTATGAGGCGTGTTCTGACTCGAACTGATTGGGGCGAATAAGCTGAACGAAGCTCATCGCTCAGGGCAACGGTCAAACAGGGCCTGGCTATCGACGGGCAGTCACAAGCCGAGCTTCTTCGATTTTCGCTCCAGAGCCTGCGTGTCGCAGACAGGAAGTGGCGAATTCCGGCCAGACCTGTGTTGAGCAATTCGAGACAACGGCTCGTCCTTCAAGCCGATCGGCTTTGGCCAGCGCCGTGACTTCCATCCGCTTGCACTTTGGGAGCAAAACCCGGCGAAGCGATCACCAAGGCTCCGAGGAGCATGAAAATTGCCAGTGATGACAATGACTTGATCATTTTTGACTGCTGACTTTTTCGTCTTCAATCCCTCTGCTTTCGGGGATTACTCTGACAACAACCAGAACGAGAATTTGTTCCATGACTTCAACCTTTTATCCAGGCTGTCGCCGAGGCTGATGCCGGAGCCCGCGAAAAGCGTGTCCTGCGAGAAGGCCGGTGGGGCTGAGGATCTGAATGCCGGCGCCGGTGGCTTGGGCGCACGCTAGTCAGGACGATCTTTGACGGCGACCAGGCCCGTGTGATTTCGCGGAAGGTGCCTGCGATGCTCTTGCCAACCGAGCCCTTTCTGGCCACTGGCTGTGCGACACAGAGCACATCATCTTGATCGGCGCGGTCGTTCAGCCCGCGATCGTGTCCCTGAAGTTCTGCCAGGTCGACCTGCCTCGGGCGTCTGCGAACAGATCGGCCCCGCTGACAACTATTCCTGGTCAGGGGGAACCATCGTGCCGCGAGCCTATTGGCTCACTGACACAATTCTCTTTCCCCTTTGGAGATATGACATGAAGATTTTTACCGGCGCTTTGGCTGCCGCAGCAACTACGCTTCTCGTGACGGCTGCATCAGCTGCCCCGCTTGCCCGCGGGGTTTCCATTCCGCCAGAGAGCAATATTCAAAACGTGCGGATGGTCTGCAACGAAGACGGTCGCTGCTGGCGCGAGCGTGGCGAACGACATGTTATCATCCGCGAAAGAAGCGATGCCTACGGATATGCACCTCGCGAGCGCTACATTGAGCGGCGCCACTATGACGACGGTGGCGGCATCGGCTTCCGCGCTCCCGGCGTAAGCGTCGGAATCGGTACCGACCGGTACTGAGAGACTAAGGAGACGAACGCAAAAGGCCGCGGCGCAATCCGCGGCCTTCGCTTGGTGTGCGAGCATGTTCGACAGCTTGGAGGTGGAAGTCCTTTACCCAGCCTGATGGCGGCGAAGGGTTAGTGAAGCGCAAGGGCGTCATCGCGAGATGGGGTCTGAAGGAAGCGTGGAGCAAACCTGCGGCCCGATGGACAAGAACCGGATAACGAGGCCTACCCAGCCGGACGAGCGAGTCAAGGGTCGCAAAGTCCACAGTCATCAAGGGCTGGGGTGGTAAATCCGGCGCGCGTGCAGGGAAGGCGGTCGAACTTACCTCGGGAGATCTCCGGCGTGTCCGGGAGACCGGACTGAGCGGGCCGCAAGGTTCGTGATCGTGACGGAGAAGTCAGCAGACGGCATAGTAGGCGGAACGAGTTTCGCTGAAGGCCCGAACGCTGGAAAGACGTTTGGATGTGGAAACCTCGAGCCGGCCAAGCGGCGGAAATCCAGGTCACTGGCCTTGGGAGCGGCGGGAAGGGGTGAAGCCCGGACGGCGCCGCTCAAAGGAGCCGAAGCCGACGCGACGGAGTCCACCATCTTGAACCTCTGGCGCGGACGCAAAACAAACCGTTCGCGCTCAATCCGGTGAACCGCCGTATACGGACCCGTATGTACGGTGGTGTGGGAGGGGAGAGTCGCGAGACTCCCGCTATCCCGATTCGGATCCTCGAGCGACATGGCAAACGACACAATCGTGAAGCGGCTGGAATTGAGCGCATTCAGAAATTCCGGCCGCGCGACACCCCGCAGCCCGATCACCTCAATTGTTGCGCTGGCCTAGCTATTCTGAGGATGAAACGCCATATTGCTGATATCACCGCGCGCCCCTCGGCTATCATCGGTGACTGAGAGCATCGCGCTCCCGCCGCGACCAAGAGCCGGTCAATATGTCAAGAACTTCCGCGTTCAGTATTCATGAGTGGCTCGTCCCCCCGGTGCTGCTACCGATCTTTTTTGTGCTGCTGATCGTCTCTGCGATGATCGTTCAATGGTAGTTCACCTCGCCAGGCCCACGCCGTCGGCTCCGGCCGACAAGTCGCTCGATCCGGCGGAGCTAACTCAGCCGTCGCTAACTTTGAGGCTGAACCTCAAAGCAACGGCTGCCCTCGACAGGGCCCGCAACATGCCACCTGGAGCGGAATGCGCAGGAAAGATGCAAGAGGCAATGATCCTCGGAAATGCCGCCGAAATGCTCAGGCATTTCGATAGACAGCGCAGCTGACGCGAACACCCGCTGAATTTCGGACCAGCGAGTGTGGTGGTCAGCAAACGTTGGCCCTGCCTCGGCCGCGGGAGCTTGGAGCGCGGCAGCAGAAGCACAATGCCTGGAACGCAGACCCCTCTGAGGGGTGCCATCTGGATCGACATTTGCACCTTCTACTCTGGTGCAATCCTGCCCTTGATTGGAGCTTTCGTTGATTGCGCTGAAGGTCCTTCACACGACGACTTATCGATTCAACGAACAGGTGCGCCTGATGCCGCACCGCCTGATGCTTCGTCCGCGCGAAAGCCGCGAGCTTCGTTTGATTTCGAGCAACGTCACGATAACGCCACATGCGGACCTGACCTGGGCACACGACGTGTTTGGCAATACGATCGCAACGGCGACGTTTCAGATGACAGCCGCCAATCTGGTGATCGCCAGCGTCGCGGAGCTTCAGCTCGACGCGGTTGCGTGGCCTGTGTTCGACATCGCCGTCTCGGCCATGTCGTACCCATTCCGCTATTCTGATGGCGAATGGACCGATCTCGGCGCCTTGGCTCTCCCCCAGTTCACGGACTCGGAGGGAATCCTGGGAAACTGGGCACAAAGGTTCGTTCGAGGAAGTCAGACCGACACGCTGTCGCTGCTAAAGGACCTGAGCGTCGGCGTTTCCGAAGCTGTCCGGTACCAGAGCCGTGATGATGAGGGTACGCAGACGCCAGTGGAAACGCTAAATCGCGGCTGGGGGTCTTGCCGGGATTTCGCGGTGCTGTTCACTGAAGCAGCACGCGTGCTCGGGTTCGGGGCCAGGATCGTCTCCGGCTATCTTTACAATCCAGAACAACGAAGCCTCGGATCTAGCGACGCAGGATCGACCCATGCATGGGCAGAGGTCTTTGTCCCGGGAGCCGGATGGATCACTTTCGACCCGACGAACCGCAGCCTCGGCGGCTTCAACTTGATTCCGATCGCGGTCGCGCGCGACATCCGGCAGACAATTCCGGTGTCCGGCAGCTTCGTCGGTAATACCGGCGCTTTTGCCGGGATGTCCGTAGAAGTTCGAGTCACGCCATAGAACGCAGTACTGCCGGCACCGTCTGTGAGAGAGTTATTCAGCACAACGAAAGTCCCCGCCGATAGCGACCAATGCATACCAGCTTCGAAGGGACTCGCTTCGGTAAGTGTCACTGTCTTAATCTCTCGTGTGACTGTCCCAACGAGAGCAGCTCCGTTGGCCCGGGGCCATGCTTCCGAGGCCCGCGGCCGCTGCGAAGTTCACAGTGGTCTAATTTTGATTTGTATTCAGTCAGGAACAGACGAGAACTTGATCGCGTTTTGGGATCGCCGCTGAACCATGCGGGGTTAGGACCCGCAGGCGCGAGGGAGGTTGTTATGCAGCGTCGCCGCGTGAAGCAAATTTTGTCCCTTGAAGAACGCCTTTCTGAAGAAGCAAAGCGCTTACGAGAGAAGGCGAGATCTCTTCCACCTGGCGCCGACCGTGAAGCCCTTCTACGCAAGGCCCGCCAAGCCGAGACGGGCTCGCACCTGAGCGAATGACTGCAATCTTCCGGTCTCAGGCCCCCGGAATAGGAACATCGTCAATCCCAAGCTATTGGGCGTCTACCACCGACACAGCAACAACAGGCGTCGATGGCCGAGAGATTCGTGCGCTCCCGCCTCAACTGGAGCGCAGCGATGTCCCTATATTTTTTCGATATGCTTAGTACTGACGGACTGGCCCCGGACGAAGAAGGAATGGAACTCTCAACCATGGACGACGTCCAAAACGAGGCGGCATATGCGCTCGCTGACATGCTGAGAGACGACGTGCGAGCGACCATGGGTAATCCAACCGCTCGTGAATGATCGTCGTTCGCGATGGTAGCGGCCCCGTGTTGCAAGCGAGGTATTCTTTCGAGGTTATGCGATTACAGTAAGGCCGGCTCAGGTGGCGGCCTCTTTCTGTGGCCTGCCCATCTCCGCTACTGGGACCCATCGCGGACTATCGCGCTGCCGCACGGAGTCGCTCCCAATATGGGCAAAGCAGACATTGCTTTAGCCGCATCACTCGCGCCTACTCTTAGCAGCAGATTTTATGAGTACGCAGCCTAGCACTACTTTGGCAGATTGTCGGATTCCTCTGAATTTTTAGGATTCCCGAATCGATTTTTCAATGATTCATGGGTGGTCGGCTCTTGGAGGGCTGACCATGGCGGAATGGGAAGACGAACTCGAAGGCTGGCTGAAGCCGTTCTTGCAGCGGTTGGGTCATAAGACCCGGCAGCGGATGTGTCCCCTTTACGTTGCGGGATTGATCGGTCCTGGCGATCGCAAGAGCGTTCAGCCGATGGCAGAACGCCTCGCAACCGGCAACTACGATCAGCTGCACCATTTCATCGCCGATGGTGTCTGGGACGAGTCATCGCTGGAATCTGAGTTGCTCAACCAGGCCGACGGGCTTGTCGGCGGCAAGGTGCGGTGCTGGTCATTGATGACACCTCACTGCCGAAGAAAGGTGAACGGTCGGTTGGTGTTGCGGCTCAATACGCGTCGGCTCTCGGCAAAACGGCAAATTGCCAAACGCTGGTGTCTTTGACGCTTGCGCGAGGTGAAGTGCCGGTGATGATCGCTTTGCGTCTCTTTCTGCCTGACAGCTGGACTAGCGACCTGTCTCGTCTAAAGCGCGCTCGTGTGCCGGTCGAACATCGAACGGCACGGTCCAAGCCGGAAATTGCTTTGGCCGAGATTGACCGCGCGATGGCAGCTAACGTGCGCTTTGGATGTGTACTGGCGGATGCGGGATACGGGCTCAGCGCACCGTTTCGACAAGGGTTGACAGAGCGCGGGCTGGCTTGGGCCGTCGGCATCCCTCGGCATCTCAAGGTGTATCCGGTCAATGTGAAGCTCATTTGGCCGATTACCAAAGTCCGCGGGAAACCCCGGAAGCACCACGTACCAGATATTTTGTCGATTGCGGCAGAACAAATGCTGGCGAGCGCCAGGTGGAAAAACGTGAGGGGCGCAGCCGGACGAAAGGTCGACTGAAAGCCCGATTTGCTGCTGTCCGTGTCCGCACCGCCGACGGACCTCCGCAGCGGATATGGGATAAGGGTCAACAGCATCTCCCGGGCGACGAAGCCTGGCTCATTGGCGAGCAACGTGCCTCAGGGGAGAAAAAATACTATCTGGCCAACCTGCCTGCGTCGACGGATCTGCGCACACTGGCCGCCACCATAAAAGCACGATGGATCTGCGAGCAGGCGCATCAGCAGTTGAAAGAGGAGCTTGGACTTGATCACTTCGAAGGGCGATCATGGCAAGGTCTTCATCGTCACGGACTAATGACCATGATCGCCTACGCCTTCTTGCAATACCGTCGCCTCGCACAACGGGGGCGGAAAAAAAAGAATCAACGGGCCTCCGCCTCAGCCAACCATGCCCGCAGTACGTCACGCCATCGTCGATCTCATCCTACGGCAGCGATCGCAGCGATGCCCCTACTGCAGAAGACGTATCCGTGCAAAACTGCAGCACAAACCAATTCTGCCAAAGTAGTGCTAGCACTACTTTGGCAGATTGTTGGTTTTGCCGTGCTTTATAGGATTCCCGAATCAATTTTGAATGATTCATGGGTGGTCGGCTCTTGGAGGGCTGACCATGGCGGGATGGGAAGACGAACTTGAACGCTGGCTGATGCCGTTTTTGGACCGGCTGGGTCATAAGACTCGGCAGCGGATGTGTCCTCTGTATGTTGCGGGACTGATCGGTCCTGGCGACCGCAAGAGCGTTCAGCCGATGGCGGAGCGCCTTGCCGCGGGCAAGTACGACCAGCTGCACCATTTCATTGCGGACGGTGTCTGGGACGCGACGCCGCTGGAGACGGAGCTGCTCAACCAGGCGGACCGACTTGTCGGCGGTAGCGATGCGGTGCTCGTTATTGATGACACGTCACTGCCGAAGAAGGGCGAACGCTCGGTTGGTGTTGCGGCTCAATACGCGTCGGCTCTTGGCAAAACGGCAAATTGCCAAACGCTGGTGTCTTTGACGCTTGCGCGCGGCGAAGTGCCAGTGATGGTCGCGTTACGTCTCTTTCTGCCTGACAGTTGGACAAGCGACGTGTCTCGTTTGAAGCGCGCTCGCAGCATCGTCGCCTCGCACACGCGGGGCGGAAAAAAAGAATCAACGGGCCTCCGCCTCAGCCAACCATGCCCGCCGTACGTCACGCCATCGTCGATCTCATCCTTCGGCCGCCGTCTCAACGGTGTCCATACTGCCGAAAACAAATCCTTGAAAAACACTGGCGCAAATAGATTCTGCCAAAGTAGTGCTAGCTAGATCACTGAGAGTACGACAGTTGATCTTCCGTTACGATTCGCTCGATATTCTCCGACTTGCTCTTGATACGGTATCCGCTGCTCTAGCGTGGAGCATGCTGTGCCACAATGGCGTCCAGGCACTGCAGCCTTTAAATCGCGGCGTGGGCGACCTATCACAGGCCCCACGAATGATTTGGGTAGCCAATGATTTGGGTACCCCTGTATCAATCTTGGGTGCAAGGATCTGGCAATGACCCAACGGAAGCGCTCCGCCGAGCAACAGGTCGCTGACGAAGCGGACCGAAAGGCGCGAAACCCCGTTGGGGCGCGGCAAACGATAGCCGACAGCCACGCCGATCCAGAGTTTCAGGAAAACCATAAACGTCTCAGGGCCGAGCGCCTGGCGAGAGATGCCGAGCTCAAAAGCAAGAATTGACCCATTCGAGCGAAGCATCAGATCGGAAAAGATGACAAAATCAGTTGGTGAATACGAACCGACCAAACCAATCAGTAAAGCGGAGCGTGAAGCACGCAAGGCCTTCCGCCACGTCGAGGCGGAGAAGGCGATGTCCGAGCACGCGCTCGCGAATCGAGAGCGGCTGAAGGCAGAGCGGCTGGCACGGGAAGCCGCGGCGGGCCCGGTGCCAAAGAAACAACCCAAAGCGAAGAAGAAGTAATCTCGCACGAACTTCTGCACGGGTAGACCTTGCCGAAGTCACGTTGAAGCTTTCGGCACCTCGCTCTTATGGCGTCCGGGCGTCCCCGAGGCGAATGAAAGTCGACCAATCAATGCAGCAAAGGCCCGGGCATTGCTGCCGGGCCTCCGTTATAAGGCTGAGGGTGAACTTAGAAGTCCATGCCGCCCCCGCCAGGAGGCATGCCGCCAGCCGCGGTGTTCTTTGGGATTTCGGCAACCATCGCTTCGGTGGTGATCAGGAGCGCCGCAACAGACGCGGCGTTCTGGATGGCCACACGCACCACCTTTGTCGGATCGATGATACCCTTCGAGATTAAATTGACGTACTCGCCTGTCTGAGAGTCGAACCCGTAGGCGTATGTCTTGCTCTGCAGGATCTTGCCGACGATCACCGAGCCGTCTTCGCCGGCGTTGATCGCGATCTGGCGAGCGGGGTAGGACAGTGCCTTGCGCACGATCTCGACGCCGGTCTTCTGGTCGTCGTTCTTGGCCCGCAGGCCCTTGAGCTGCTCGGAAGCACGGAGCAGGGCGACGCCGCCACCGGGTACGATGCCCTCTTCGACGGCCGCACGGGTCGCATGCATCGCGTCATCAACGCGATCCTTGCGCTCCTTCACCTCGACCTCGGTCGCGCCGCCAACGCGGATGACCGCGACGCCGCCCGCGAGCTTGGCGAGACGCTCCTGCAGCTTCTCGCGACCGAGGTGGTCTCCTCGATTTGCGCCTTGATTTGATTGACGCGCGCCTCGATGTCCGCCTTCTTGCCGGCGCCACTGACGATCGTGGTGTTCTCCTTGTCGATCATCACCTTCTTGGCGCGACCCAGCATTGCAAGCGTCACGTTCTCCATCTTGATACCGAGATCTTCCGAGATCGCCTGGCCGCCGGTCAGGACCGCGATATCCTGCAGCATGGCCTTGCGGCGATCGCCGAAGCCGGGAGCCTTGACGGCCGCGACCTTGAGGCCGCCGCGCAGACGGTTCACGACCAGGGTGGCAAGCGCTTCGCCCTCCACATCCTCAGCGATTATAACCAATGGCTTCCCGCTCTGTACGACCGCTTCGAGCAGCGGGAGCAGCTCGTTGAGCTGCGACAGCTTCTTTTCGTTGATGAGGACGTAGGCATCATCCATTTCCACGCGCATCTTGTCGGCGTTGGTGATGAAGTAAGGCGAGATGTAGCCGTGATCGAACTGCATGCCTTCGACCACCTCAAGTTCGGTCTCCAACGACTTGGCTTCCTCGACGGTGATCACGCCCTCGTTGCCGACCTTCTTCATGGCATCGGCCAGGAACTTTCCGATCTCGGAGTCCCCATTCGAGGAGATGGTGCCGACCTGGGCGATTTCCTCGTTCGACGTCACCTTCTTGGAGTTCTTGACGAGGTCGGCGACCACGGCTTCCACCGCGAGGTCGATGCCGCGCTTGAGGTCCATTGGATTCATGCCAGCCGCAACCGACTTTGCGCCCTCGCGGACAATCGCGGCCGCCAGAACAGTGGCGGTCGTGGTACCGTCGCCGGCCGCGTCAGCGGACTTGGAGGCGACTTCGCGCACCATCTGTGCACCCATGTTCTCGAACTTGTCCTCAAGTTCGATCTCCTTGGCGACGGTGACGCCGTCCTTGGTGATACGGGGAGCGCCGAACGACTTGTCGAGCACGACGTTGCGGCCCTTCGGGCCGAGCGTCACCCTGACGGCGTTGGCGAGAATGTCGACGCCGCGCAGCATGCGGTCGCGCGCGTCGACGCCGAATTTCACTTCTTTGGCGGACATTATGATCCCCTTGGGAACGGATGCTCATGCGACTGTCCCGAAGGACGTCTGGGCAATGAGATCATCAGGTAGGCTTGAACCTCGTCCTGCGAGAGGCCGACTGCGCCGGCTACTCAGGACGGGATCGGACAACGGCAGATTACGCCGCCTTCTTCTTGGACTCGCTGACTTCGAGCACGCCCATGATATCGCTCTCCTTCATGATCAGGAGGTCTTCGCCATTGAGCACGACTTCGGTGCCGGACCATTTGCCGAACAGCACGCGGTCGCCGACCTTGATGTCGATGGGGATGAGCTTCCCCGCTTCGTCGCGGCCTCCCGCACCCACGGCCATGATCTCGCCCTGAGAGGGTTTTTCCTTTGCATTGTCCGGAATGATGATGCCGCCCTTGCTCTTTGCTTCGGCGTCGATGCGCTTGACCACCACTCGGTCATGGAGCGGACGAAATTTCATAGTGCCCTCTGTTCTATTTTCAGCCCTCGCAGTCGAATCTCGAGACTGCCAACCTTCTGCAACTATGTCCGCGCGAGCGACATACAAGGCATTGCCGGAGCGATATTCGGCAGCGAGCGTGTCTGCGTGAGAAACCGATAGCTATTTGTCGGGAAAGCGCGCACGGTGCGTTAGAGGCCGAACAACGACTTACTCTTGTGCGTCCGCGCTGTCGCTCGCGGATGCGCAATGCGACGATGCGAGCGGGTCTCGTCGCGAGACTCTGGTCGATCTCGCGGTTCTCGTCATCATAAGCCCGAGACGGCGACAAACGCGCACTACGTGCCCGACCTTTGCGCGAATCTGGCGCCGACCGATATGCGCGCCCCGACTCTGGTCGCCTCGGCACTCTCGCCGCTCGACGGCGAGAGCCGAGCTGGCACGAGCCGGTGACGAAGAATAGGAGCCTATGTCGGGTTCTCAACAGAAAGCAGCTTATGCAAAATCTCTCACCGCGGCACGTCAAGTTGGAAGAATCCGTTCGGCTGGGCGTGGTGTCTGGATGGTATTCGATCAAAGTCAGTGGAACATTTGTGTCCGGTCCTCACGAGTCGGAGGCCGATTGCCTGCGGCGGATCGCGGAAATCAATCCTCCGTCGGCCGCCAAACGGAAATGATCTGCATCTCAGCGTCCGCGGCGTAATGCACCATGTGCCCGCTGCGTGGACCGGGAGAGACTTCAATTCACGAAGTGCTCATTACTGTTGCGGCCCGACTCGAACCTTGCGGTCCGCGTGCGGCTTTCTATTCTGGAAGCCAGGCATTTTTTGGCCCTTGAATGGGCTGTGAGAACGGTGTGCAGCTAACGAGACCGACGCTACTGGAGCAAAGCGCCCTGCGGGAGGTTGTAATCGAGCGGTGGAGTAGCCACTTAGGAACTCAGTATCCGAGCGCCTTGAGCGCCTATCCGGATGCGCGACGCCTTAGCCACGCCAAATCCTATCGACGAAATCGATCAACGGCACGTCGCCAGCACGTGTGCGTCAGGGGTCAGGATCACCTATGCCCATCGAACATGCCGCCGTGCGGATCGTCCACAAGCCCTGGGGCGTCGGCGATCTCAGACCCTGGAGCAATATTGACGGGTCTCGTGGTGCCGTCGGCGAGTTGTGGTTCGAGCGCGCCGACGAGAACGCGCCCACGCCCACCTTGCTGCTCAAGTTGTTGTTCACCAGCGAACCCTTATCCATCCAGGTTCATCCAGACGACACGTTCGCGCGCGCGATGGGTATGCCGAACGGCAAGAGCGAGGCATGGTACATCCTCTCGGCTCAGCCCGACGCGCAGATCGGCGCTGGATTAAAACATCAGGTAACGGCGCAGCAATTGCGCACAACGATCCAGGACGGTTCGATCGCCGAACTCCTTCACTGGCGATCGGTTGCCGCAGGTGATGTCATCTATATCCCGGCCGGCACCATCCACGCCATCGGCGCCGGCATCGTGCTCGCAGAAATTCAGCAACGCAGCGACGCAACATTCCGCCTGTTCGACTATGGTCGGCAGCGTGAGTTGCACGAAGACAATGGCGTCGCCGTTGCCCATCCATGGCCGCTTCCAACGCAAGGCAAACCGACGGCCGTTACCGCTAATCGGACCCTTCTCCTCGCGAGCAAGCATTTCGTGCTTGAGCGCGTTGAACTTCCCGAAGGTTCAAGCTGGGCGCTGCTTGCTGAACCGGAGACCTGGATGCTCATACTCGACGGACACGCTGCAGTTGGTTTGACCGCGGCATCGATCGGGGAAGCCATCTTCATTGGTGGCGGCCGCAACAGCATCGAGGTTGGCCACAATGGTCTGAGCGCGCTGATTGCGTATCCCGCCAGCCGCCCGATCGATTCTCTGTTGCAGAGTCTCGGTGAGCAGCCGGTCAAGCCTACTCATCCAGCCACGCATTCAGTTCGGCAATTTGCGGGCAGCGTCGAGGCGCGAACTTGACACCGCTTCGCCGCATCGCCGTCATCGGCAATTCGCTGCCTCGCCGTTGCGGCATCGCGACGTTTACGACCGATCTGGAAAGGGCGATTTCGGATTCGCGCCCGGACATGGAGGTCAGCATCATTGCAATGAACGACCACGGACAGGCCTATGATTATCCCGCCTCCGTCGCCTTGCAGATCAAGGATGACACCGTTGAAGATTATGTCCGTGCCGCGGCCTTCCTGAACGCGGGCCGGTTCGACGTCGTTTGCTTGCAACATGAATTCGGGATCTTCGGCGGTGAAGCCGGCGCTCACATCCTTGAACTGCTTTCGGGCCTCAGCATGCCCGTCATCACGACGCTGCACACGGTTCTGGCCAAGCCAACCGCCGCCCAGCGTGCGGTGATGGAGCGCCTTGTCGAGGCGTCTTCGAAGATCGTCGTGATGGCGAACAAGGGACGCGAGATGTTGCGTAGCGTCTATCGCGTGCCGGACGACAAGATCGAGGTTATTGCCCACGGCATCCCCGATTTTCCGTTCGCCGAACCTGACGCAGCCAAGGCAAAGCTCGGATTCAGCGGTCGGTCCGTCATTCTGACGTTTGGGCTGCTGTCCCCCAGCAAGGGCATTGAGGTCATGATTGACGCGATGCCTCTGATCCTGGAACGTCGCGCGGACGCGGTCTATGTCGTGCTCGGGGCGACGCATCCCAATCTCGTGCGCGACCAGGGCGAAGCGTATCGCGAGAGTCTGATGACGCGCGTGCGCGAGCTTGGCATCGACGACCACGTCGTGTTCCTCGACCAATTCGTCGATCAGGCGACGTTGCTGGAATTCATTTCCATGAGCGACGTCTACGTTACGCCCTATCTCAATGAAGCGCAGATGACGTCGGGGACGCTGGCCTACAGCTTTGGTTTGGGCAAGCCGGTCGTTTCGACTCCGTATTGGCATGCGCTTGAGTTGCTGGGCGACGGCCGCGGCGTGATTGTTCCCTTCGGCAACGCGGTCGCAGTCGGCAAGGAAATCGCGCAATTGCTCACCGATGCCCCTCGCCGGCAGGCGATGCGCGAGCGCGCCTACGCCATCAGCCGATCGATGACATGGGAGCGCACGGCCGAGCGTTATATAGCTACATTCGAGAATGCGCGTCATGGTGACTGGCTCAAGGTAGCGGCACGTACCGGGCCGGTCGCGGTCGCGCACAGCCCGGCGGCATCTGATATGCAACTGGATCACTTTCTCTCGATGTGCGACGATACCGGCCTGTTCCAGCACGCTGTCCATTCGGTGCCAGATCGGGCTCACGGCTATTGCGTGGATGACAATGCCCGTGCCTTGCTGCTGGCGTGCGCCCTCAACAATCCCGGCGAGACGCGTCTGTCCGAAGGGTTGACGGCCCGTTTTGCCGCGTTCGTTCAGCATGCGTGGAATCCCGACACAAGACGGTTTCGCAATTTCATGGGCTTCAATCGAAGCTGGCTCGAAGACCGGGGCTCCGAGGACAGTCATGGGCGAACACTATGGGCGCTGGGTGAGTGCGCACGCAGGGATGCAAGCCCGTCGCGACGCCGATGGGCTGCCGGCTTGTTTGCCGAGGCACTCCCCGTCGTCGAGGCCTTTGGTTCGCCTCGCGCGTTGGCGTTCACCCTGCTGGGTCTGGACGGCTATTGCGCCGCTATTCGCGATGATGCGCGCGCCCGGGAGATCCGGCATGCTCTGGCCGATAGGTTGATGGCGGCGTTCGCTTCCGTCGAGACGCCGGACTGGACGTGGTTCGAGGAGAGCTTGGCATATGACAATGCGCGCCTGTCGCAAGCCCTGATTCTTACGGGCATGGCCACGCAAGCCCCCGAATACCTCGCTGCCGGATTGCGATCCTTGCGTTGGCTGATGACGCAGCAAACGGCTTCGACCGGACATTTCCGCCCCATTGGCACTGCCGGCTTCGGTGAGCCGCGCCAAGCGCCTCGCGCGTTCGACCAGCAGCCGGTAGAGGCAACGGCAACGATCGCAGCTTGCCTGACTGCCTGGCGTGCGGAAGGTGATGCCGAGTGGAAAGCGATCGCGAGCAACGTTTTCGCCTGGTTTCTTGGTCATAACGATTTGTCGATCGCGCTCGTCGACCCCGAGACCGGCAGTTGCCGGGATGGATTGCACCCCGACCGCGCCAACGAAAACCGCGGCGGCGAATCCGTCGTATCCTATCTGCTCGGTCTTGCCGATATTCGTCAGCTCGCGCGCGTCAATGTCAGCGTGACGCCGCCGGCGACGCTTCGCGTCATCGGCGTCTGAGTTCACTGACCTCTCCAACGACCCGAGGACATCTTGTCGCAAGCCAGTTTCCTGCATCGGCAAGCGCTCCATCTGCGCCCCGACCCTACGCGTGTGATCGTTCGCCCGTTCAAGCCGGCAACAGAGCCGCGCGATCTCAACCCGACCGACAAGACGCGCGCCAACCATATCGTCGAACGCGTTTTGGCCCTTGACCCGGGAGTCACCGCCAGCCTGTTGGCAGACGTATTGGTGAACTTTCAGGGCAGGCATCGCAACCTGCTAGAAACGTTCGAGTTCCGCGCCGATGAGATGGAACGGGCGTTGGCGGCTCACGGCACTTTTTCGACCATTCAGCGCCAGTTGATTGGGGCTTATTTCCTGAACGAATATTCGTTCGAGGCGTCTGCCCTGTTCAATCCCAGCATCGTACCGCATCCCGACCAGTCGGGTGCGCCGAAAGACGGCCTGCGCTTTGTTCTCAGTCTCCGGGCCGTTGGCGAAGGGCACGTATCTTCACTGACATTTCGCACCGGCACCATCGCAGCCGACGGCAGCCTGGCGGTCGATCCAACCGCGCGACTGGCCTCCAGCCCCCGAGTCGGACCTCGCATACCCGGATCCTCAGGCGAAACGGTTGAAATCACATTCAAAGAAGAACAAGACATCAGTGAACGCGTGATATTTCCTGTCACGGATTCACAATCTAAAGGCATCGAAGACGCCCGTTTCGTCGAATTCATCGATGGTGATCGCAAGACATATTACGCGACGTTCACCGCTTATACGGGCAGAGCGATACGGTCGGAGTTGATCGAAACGCGCGACTTCTTGTCATTTCGGATGTCCCCGTTGCAAGGGGCCGCGGCGCGCAACAAGGGGATGGCGTTGTTCCCCCGCAAGGTTGACGGCAAATACGCCATGATCGCCCGCCAGGACAACGAGAACCTCTATTTGATCTATTCAGACGATCTGCACCAATGGGACGGCGGTCAAGCCATCCTGAAGCCGCAGTTTCCCTGGGAATTTGTGCAGATCGGAAACTGCGGATCACCGATCGAACTCGATGAAGGCTGGCTGTTGCTCACGCACGGCGTTGGCCCGGTTCGAAAGTATTCGATCGGCGCTGCCTTGCTCGACAAGAAGGACCCCTCCAGGGTGCTAGGCCGTGCCTGCGAACCTTTGCTGCATCCGGAGGCCTCCGACCGAGAGGGCTACGTTCCCAATGTGGTCTACACCTGTGGGGCGATGCGGCACCGTGATCAAATTATTCTGCCCTACGCCGTCTCCGACACTTATTCCAACTTTGCCACGATCAAGATCGCGGCCCTGCTGCAAGCAATGTCCTGATGGAGCGGGCAAACCATTTCGTACCGGAGGCGGCTTGAGCCGGCATCGCAGGGGCACATCCATGGTCCAATTGGCGACAGCCGACGTATAATGCGGCTCCGGGCCAAGTCCGCTTCGGATCCAAAGGTTTGAGCATGATCCTGAAGGTGCGTAGCGGCTTTCCGAAAAGATCATGCTCAAACAACAACCTAAAGCGCGATGACCGTTCATCCTAATCTAGCGCTCAGGTGCGGCGGCAGATTAGGCCCTCAAAAAAGTACGCCGCCCGTTTGAAATAACGACGGACGGCGCTTCTCCAGCCCCGAGAGGGCACTAGCAAAATCTCGGTTATCCATTGGTCTGAGCACGCGCCAGAAAGGTTCGCATCAGGGGCATTGAGCGTTGGACGAAGCCGGAGGTGCAGCGCCGCACGCTGACATCCCTGTTCGCTAAGCGGACCGTCGCCCCCTTCAGGGAGCCGATGCTGGCCGCGCCAGCTGACCGAAAAATCGAGCCGTCTCAGGCACTCGCGTGGACGAGATCACGCTGCTCAGCCTCGACGTCCTGCGGCCGTCGGCATGCGACTACGGTTCCGGGAAAAATGTCCGCCAGCCCCGCCTTCAGGAGCTTCCGCCTTATGCCGAGGCAGGATTTTCTGCGCTGATTGCGCGATCCAGGGCATCGATCAGCATTTGAAGCTCTACGAATTTGTTCCGGGCTCGCTCCGCCTTTTCACGATCAAAGGGAGCAGCCAGCACCTTCGCATGCGTGTCCCTGTCCTCGAGCATGCGATCACGCGCCTTCTTCAATGTTTCAAGTCGCTCGTTCATCTGTGCTCCTGTGCCAATATCTGCTCGAGCGCAACCCAAAGACTCAGTCGAAGCCGGCCGGAAGCTCGCCCTTCCGGAAGAAGACCGTGGGCTCATCATCGTAGTCACCCATCTCGGGATCGCCGGTGGACGAAAAAGCAACGACGGCGAGTTTGCTCAATGCCAGTCTCTCTGCCGTCCGCAGTGCGCCGCTTTGCGACTTGCAGACGATGGGAGCGTCGGCTTTCAGATTTCCACCTTTGCCGGCGTTGAACGCCTGCACGACGTACGTTGTTTCGCGGACCATGGCGGTTCCTCAATATCGATCGCGACAACACGTGGCTGCAAACGAACGCCTCGCCTGCATAGCTGTGCATCGCGAGGTCTTGTTCGACCGTCCTCAGGCTCGCGCGCACTCCCTGTCATACAGCTCAGCAACCGCGACAAATATTCTTCAGTTTCGCAGCGGTTCGGGCTTCTTCCGCAATGAACGGGTCTGTGTAAGCAGCACGTGATGCGTCCTTTTGCTCAGGACTTGGCTTCTTCGTTTGCGGCGGAAACGCGGCATCGTAACAGGCCAATCGCCCGCTCGTGCTTTCGATCTCCCGGCAGTCGGTTTCGCCAGCGATCGCGGCCTGCGTGAATGTGCCGAGCGCCAATACAACAGAGAGCAGTTTCATCAAGCTACCTCTCCCGGCGGCGTTCACACCGAACGCCCCGTGATCTCTCCTCGTGCCGGCCCGGTTGCCGCCCCGCCCGCCCTCCGCGAGGCATTCTCGTGCAACGGGGTTCTGGGCGCGCCGTTTGACGACGCACCAGCCTCTCCTCATGCTTCGAACTGGTCGAACTCTTCCGAGAGCAGAATCCGGCCTTGCGGCGTGCATATCCGGACGTCGAAATAGCCTTCCTGCAGCAGCTCCCGCGCCTTCTTCAAAGCAGCCGCCGTCGTGGCGCGGCCCAAGCTGATGTGGCCACTTTGATCACGCCCGCTAATCAGAAATTGCAGTTGCGGCGCTCTATCCACGTAGAAGAACCGCAGCTGCCACCAGGAGCAGTAGAAACAACGGGACGATCACCGGCGGCACGACCCAGTCGGCCAGACGAAATCGAGGCATGCACGTGGCTCCTGGTTTGGCGGGAGCGCTCGTGACCCTCAGTCACCGGTGGAAGCCGTGGGAAGGACGGTGATACTGCGACCCTACGCTTGCGTCCCGCGAATAGCGAGCTCTAAAACGGTCCTTGCGAGTGCCTTGACCATTCATGCATCCTTCGCCAAAGAATTGGCCGGGCTCGAGAATTGCGACGACCGCCTCCTGCTCGAATACGACCGTTAGCTTCACTTTGTCTTTTTGAATGTAAAAGACCGAAGCTCCTACATCGCCTTGCTCGAGCGGTGTTTAGTGCAAATGGCATGCGCCTACGGAAAAGGGCGGCTGCTGGGCCGCCCTTTGGGTTTGCGCCTGACCGGTCGGACTGGACTTAACCTTCGATGATGTAGACGATCTCGTGGGTGTGCGGACGAAGGATAACGTACCTGCCGTGCACCAGAATGAACTCGTATCCGCGCCATTCCGGATAAATCTCGACGATGCGGCTCGGTA
The DNA here is from genome assembly GCF_023073735.1 of Bradyrhizobium sp. 160. Lineage (NCBI taxonomy): Bacteria > Pseudomonadati > Pseudomonadota > Alphaproteobacteria > Hyphomicrobiales > Nitrobacteraceae > Bradyrhizobium > Bradyrhizobium sp. 160. The sequence goes on along the minus strand of NZ_JADPKD010000067.1, from coordinate 129,809 downwards.
TCGCATGATAACGGACGCCTGCCGGAACGGCGGTGCCGATCGACAGGTTGAAGTTCACGTTGGTGACTTCCTCGACCTTCTCCTGTTTGATAGCCGAAGTGATCTGGCTACGCTTTTCGGCCGGAGGCGCGGCGACCGCCGTGGTCGCGGCATTGCCGGTGGTCTTGCCTTCGGGCGCCGAAGGCTTGCTCTCGGTGGTCGGGGTCTTCAGGTCCTTCGATGTGGTGGCTGAATCGGGCGCCTTTGTCATCCCATCGGCCTTCGTCACGCCAGTCGTCTTGCTGTCCGCGGTCGGCTTCGTCTCGTGAGGCGAATTCTTCACGTCCTTCGAAGCGGTAGCCGGGGCCATTCCTTCTGCGGCCTTCGGCTTGCCATCGGCCTTTGCGTCGCCGAGGTGCTTTGCATCAGGCGCGCCCTGTGCATGCTGCGGCATTCCTTCTGCCGGCGAGCCGTGGGGTGCAGCGGTGGGGGGGCCCTTTGCTGCGGGTGCATTCATCGGTGCTACGGTTTCAGCTTTCGGCGAAACGGCAGCGGGGGACTCCGAACCCTTTGCTGCGCCCTGATTGGCGCCTTGAGCCATCGCAAGACCGGTCGCAGCAAACAGAGCCACAACGGCGACAGAAGTCCTCAAAGTATGTCTCATCTGATCTTGTCCAATTCATTTGAATATGATGCCGACGAACGTCAGCCATGGGGAGTGAACGGCTCCGACCGGCGATGGTTCCGTTTCAATTTCTGGTTTAATGGCGATCAAGTGCCAAGCTCGTCGAAAGGTCTGCGAGTATACCGTTGTTTGTCGATGACAGAGGTTTCAACGGCCTGCGCCGGTCCGGAAGAGATCGGGTCGATTCAAATATAAGTTGTATCGAGGGAACTCTAGGTCATGGCGCCTGTTCGATTAGGGAGCTCCGAGCGGACAGAACTTTCGTAGCCCGTCTGGATCGCTGCGGCGTCAACAATGGCACTGTCCGCGGGTACAAGCACCGCAACATCTTACGACTTCATCGGACCAGATTGCGCAGATCAGCAGCCATTCGAACCAAGCGATTGAGGTAACAAAATGAACATGTCGAGCGAAAGCCTTTTGATCATCCTATTCGTAGGTCTCGTCGCCGGCTGGTTGGCGGGCCAGATCGTCCGCGGGACCGGCTTTGGGATCGTCGGTGACATCATTGTCGGAATCCTGGGCGCGTTTGTCGGCAGCTGGTTGTTTCCTCAGCTCGGCGTGCATCTCGGGAGCGGCACCGTCAGCGCCATCGTCAACGCCAGCCGCGGAAGATAGTGACTTGATATCGAGCGGAGCGTCCCGAAGGGCGATAGCGAGTTGCTATCTTCCGGGGCAGGAACTTAAATGGTCTGCGGAAGCATTCACAATTGTAGCCGCGATCACGCGGCTCCTGGAGAAGCCCCAACATGAAACGTCTGGTGTTGATCGGTGTGGCCGCCTGCGCAGTCGCGGCGATGTCAACGCTACCTGCTTCCGCCATGCCCCGAGTGGTGGCGGACACGCTGGTTGCCGGCTCCGACAGTCCGCTCATGCTCGTGCGTGGAGGTCATGGAATGGCAACGGTCACATGGGGCCTGGCGGCCGCGGTCATCACTATGGCGGGGGCAGAGGCCACCATCGCCGTTGGTACTAACGGCCTGGCCATACAACATCCGAGGCCGTCTTTGGTTGGTGGCGGCCTTGGTGATCTTGCTGATTGGCGGTGATCATTAAAGTGCACTGTCACCGCATTGCATTGAGAAGGAGGGCCGCCGCATCGGGCGCCCCTTTTGTAGAGCAGTAGGACAGACTGAAAGAGAGTGAGAGGCCTCACGAACACCCCGTCGTGCTGCCAAGCTAAGATATCGTGCGGAGTTGGAAAGTGTGTATGTAGAAGGGGTTTCTAACTCCGAACAACGACGCCAACCGTTCCGGGTTATCCGCTCACCAGGGATCAGGACCGTATGGGCGCGCCGAAAATTGACTTCTCGAAGCACGATTGCTCGGTGTAGCATGATCCGCGTCGCCGTCATCGAATTTGCGTCAGAGCCCCTTTTTTTGGATGCCGATAGGGGGTCCCAGTCGAACGCCGATTGACACGTCAAAACCGGGGAGAGCGGAAATAAGCGAGAGCAGACGTTCTGTCCTGATTGCGGTACACCAATCTATTCGGCGCCCATCGGCGAAGGCGCAAAAGTCCTAAGCATGCGCGTCGGCGCCATCAAACAGCGCGACCAATTGATTCCGGCCGATCAGTTCTGGTTTCGCTCAGCGCAAAAATGGCTGAGTACCTTGCCAACAATAAAGAAGATGGAAACGCAACCTGTGTTTGGCCCGCGAGGCGGCTTTAGTCGTTAGCGCACACCTTCTGCTCTTGGCCCCGTGGCGAAGTTCGATTTGGCTCAGGCACGTTTGCTGATCGGGGCACACCGGAGCGACACGGCGCGACTCAATCGGCGCTATTGACCCAAAGCGGGGTTGCGCTGCACCGGCCCGAGAGGCGTCACTCTTCCCTGAGGAAGCCAGAACCGGCTAATCGCCACTATCGTCGATGTCATCATCCATTGCAGGCGATCATCTGCGACGACTAGACTTCGCGTGAGACGTGCGGGTGTGTAGACTGCCATCCGTCAATGCATCCACGCTGCTCTAATCCGTCTATTCAATAAAGTCCTGTCGGTCCTGGACGGCCGGGCATGCATTCTGTCATGGATCCCGTTTCTGGAGGCGACAATCCCAATAGGACTCGAGCATCATTGCGACCACCAGCAAAGCGATCGTCATCAAAAGTAGCGCAGCGATGCAACTGCTGCTCATTGAGAACCCATCCATAGGCAAGCTTATCGCGAGACGGGGTAGCAATCTATGCTTGTTAACGTGTTCGTATTCGCGTCTCTCTCGCCTATGGTTGCCATCAGGTTGACACTCCTATGAGGTCCGCTTGTGGGCCCATTGCTGTCCAACGGGATCTAAGCCTTGGTGTCGGCTGTCGAGTGTAGAGCGGAAGCAGATCGCAGCAGTCCAACCGGCCAATTTTGTCCGGAAGTGAGCCGAACAGCATGATGCGAGCCGCGAAGGCGGAGTTTGACCCATACGGACGTTGACAATCCTTATAACTCTCTTGCTACGTGTGTGCTCTTTAGTCGCGTTACGGGGACAGCGGAAGATCCTATGATGGCCGCGACATGATCCACGTCCTCGACATCGATCCGCGCATTGCGCGGCATTGCTTGCACGCCGGACGGCTCCAAGCAGGAGCTTAGCCGGACGGTAGTTGCTGCCGTCCGGATTACCCCCTTCCTTCATCAAACAGATTTGGTGTGTGGCGCTCCCGCGAGGAGTAGCCCCGAACAAGGAGGCATGTCGTGAACAACCCCTTTTTCCCAAACGTCACTCTTCCGGCGTCCGACCATCGTCGCTTGCAACGGCTCGCGCAGACGGGCGCGGATCAGGGCAACGTGGACGCACGTTTTTTGTTGGGTGAGCTCAACCGTGCGGAAGTCGTCCCTGATCGCGCAGCCAGATTGGACAGCATCGTCACCATGGGTTCGTGGGTGACGTTCTGGATCACCTGGGGCTTCCCCCGCGAGACAAGGCAACTGGTGTACCCCGAAGACTACACGTCCGAACGAACCCAAATCCCCGTGATGTCGCCGTTGGGCGCAGCGTTGGTCGGGCTGAAGGTCGGAAGCGAAATCCCCTTCCTCACCGCTGGGCGCACCAACGTCGTCAAGGTCGAACGTGTCAGCCGAGGTGATCCGAACGATGTTGTCAGGGTTCTGTCTAGCAATCCAGGGGTCAAGGGCAAGAAGCTCTTTGATGACAATGATCCAGGACCATCAGCCGCTTAGGAAAGGAGAGAAGGTGATGAGCAAGACCAATCGCAAAGGCAGACCTGAGATGATACTGCCGCCCATCACAGTGATGGAGGATGAGGCGCGGCGTCTCAACGCTCTGGCCAGTTCGAGCGCGGTGCTCTTCCCGCGCGTGGCCCATTTCCTTGCACAGGAGATAGAGCGTGCAAACGTGGTGGCGGACAATTCCGATCTTCCCGGCGTAGTCCGCATGGGCTCGAAGGTCCGGTACTGCGATGACAAGTCCGGTGAGGTCCGGGACGTAGTCTTGGTTTATCCCCACGAAGCGGACATAACGCTAAAGCGCGTCTCGGTTCTTACGCCGGTCGGAGCTGCGTTGATCGGCCTGTCGGTTGGCCAAACCATTGAGTTTCAAACCCCGGGGCACAACAAGCGGTCGTTGACGGTGCTAGGCGTGTCCAACTGAAGGAGGCGTTGACATGCGCGACGTTTCAACCAGACAGGCCGCCTTAACAGTCATCGGTACCACCATCGTTTTGGCTGGCCTGTTCTATGTTGCGACTTTCTTCAAGACTTGAAGATCCAACCTCTTGGGGGCAACCCCTCTCGGCCTGTGATCGAGCTGGGGCATCCCAAGCGCGGGGACTGCTCAACCACGCTGATTGGACAACGTGAACCAGCGCGACTTCACCATCGCAGTCCGCGATGTGTGCTGATCATTGGCCGACAAGGTTGATCAAATGGGTGGTTGCCGCTGCACTGCATGAGTCCGTTTGTGGCCCGTGTCTAACGTTAGCCCAGAGCGCGAGCGGTTTAGTCCAATGGCCCATCAGCGCACGTTGCGCCTCGTCTACGGAGGTCCGCTCATTGTGCTAGAGCGAACCAGATTTGCTCAACGTAATTTCTTCGCAATTGACCCATCCCGGACATTGGCTCTAGCCCCGAGACCACGTGCCATGCTTTGATGAGGCTATCTAGGGTTGGTTCCCCGGGGGGCAATTTTAGCGGGCGACAGGGTAGAGCGGCGATTGGCGGCGGTGCTGGCGGCGGATGTCGCGGGGTATAGCCGCCTCATGGGTGCAGATGAGGAAGGCACGCTCGCCCGGCTCAAGGCAATCCGACGGGAACTGGTTGACCTAACCATTGCCAAACATCGCGGTCGGATCGTTAAAACCACCGGCGATGGCATACTGGTCGAGTTTGCCAGCGCTCTGGATGCGGTTCGCAGTGCCGTTGAAGTCCAGCGCGGCATGGCTGAGCGGGATGCTTCTGTCCCACAGGACCAACGTATCGATTTTCGCATTGGTATCCATGTCGGTGACGTTATCGTCGACGACAACGACATCTATGGCGACGGTGTAAACATTGCCGCTCGGCTAGAAGGAATTGCCGATCCGGGGGGCGTTTGCATTTCTGGCGATACCTATCGCCAGATCCGGGGCAAGATCGAGGTCACGTGGAGTGATCTTGGGTTGCAGTCCCTAAAAAACATCAGCGAGCCCATGCCCGCTTGGCGGGCTCAGCTTACTAGTGGAGCCGCTCCGGCGGCCGCAGCGACTGCAAGCAAACCTCAGTCGCTGCCGCTTCCTGACAAGCCTTCCATTGCAGTTTTGCCATTTCAGAACATGTCGGGCGATCCCGAACAAGAATACCTTGCTGACGGTATCGTCGAGGACATCATTACTGCACTGTCGCGATTCAGGTCGCTATTCGTTATCGCCCGCAACTCGTCGTTCACCTACAAGGGCGAGGCAATCGACGTCCGCAAGGTCGGTCGCGAACTAGGGATCAGATACGTTCTGGAAGGTAGCGTGAGAAAGGCCGCGAACCGGTACGCATCACAGGCCAACTCGTCGAGGCTGCCACAGGATCGCATCTTTGGGCTGACAAATTCGACGGATCCATTGAGGATGTCTTTGAACTGCAAGATACGGTCGCTGCTCGGGTCGTGAGCCAGATTGCGCCCCAATTAATCCTCGCGGATGCCGACCAGGTGGTTCGAAAGCCCTTGGACAGCTGGGATAGCTACGACCACTTCTTGCGCGGCTTGGCCTTGAACCATCGACGAACTCTCGAAACGAACAAACTGGCACAGGTCGAGTTCGAAACGGCTTTTAAACTCGATGCAATCTTTGCTGCGCCATATGTTCAGGCCGCGTTTTGTGTGCACAATCGATATTGGAATTATTTGCAGCGCTACTCCGAGCAAGAGCGCGCGCAAGCGATTCAGCTTACCAATCGCGCGCTTGAGCTCGCGCCGAGTGATGACGCGGTTCTGGGTCTAGCCGCTTACATCGTCGGGAACATGAACGATGAGGTGGAGCGAGGAGTCGCGCTGGCCGATCGGTCCCTGCAGCTCAATCCCAATCATCTCCAAGCCTGGGCCATCAATGGCTACCTCAGCGCTTTGTTGGGTGACCTGCTCGGTGCTCGTGATGCGTTGGACCAGGCTATCCGGCTAAGTCCATTGGACAAGGTGAACATCGTTGGAGCCTTGCGAGGCCACCTCACTGCTGCTTTGATCAGCGGATCGCCAACCGAGCAAGCTGATTGGGCGGGAAAGCTCTTGTCGCTCAATCCGACCGACGTTCATGGCTTGCTGAGGCTATATGACGTAGCGTTGCTGAACGGCGACGTGGACGGCGCGAATAGGACTTGCGGACGAATTGTCGAGCTGTACCCGAGTTTGCGCAAAACCTTGTTGAGGGAAATGTATCTTCGGTATCGAAAACCCGAGCATCAAGCGATCGCGCAAGCTTTTATCAATCGAATCAACATACCTGAATAAAGGCGTGCCAAGAGAACTAACACCACGGCATCCACCGCACTTGCGGTGCAATAGTCGGCTCCTGGCCCACTTGCGAAGCTGCGCCTCGGCGGCCGGAAGTCCGCTTGTTGAGTCCAGAGCGGGCCAGATTTGCTCAACCTGAGTTCTTCGCGTTTTGACCGAAGCGGACTTTCGGTTTCAATCTACTCGATCACTCTGTCTGCCAATAGGAGCACTTGCTCCGGGACGGCCAAATGCAACGCTTTGGCCGTTTGGAGATTGATCACGAACTGAAACTTCGTCGGTTGCTCAACTGGCAAGTCCGCTGCATTCGCACCTTTTAGGATGCGGTCCACGTAATCGGCCGCTAGAACAAATAGAGCCTTGATATCCGGCCCATAAGCCATCAACCCACCCAAGTCTGGGTAATTGGTGACCTGATATACTGTCGGCAGGCGGTACTTAAGTGCGATTGATGGCAATGACCGCCGCGGCGGGTCCGCAAGTACGTAGACGATCTCGCACTCCGCAGCCTGCATGTCGGCGAACGCCTTTTCGACGTCCTCGGGGTTTGGCGCAACGAACCGTTGGGCTGAAATGCCGATGACGTCCGCCGACCTGACCGCTACGTCAGCCAACGCCGGATGCGTCGGGTTGTTTGAAGTGAGTACACCGATTTTCCGCACCTTGGGAAACAGAAGGCGAATGATGTCGAGGGTCTTCGCTGTGAGATCACCGAACATATTCGCAACGCCAGTGATGTTACCGCCGGGCTTGGCAAAACTTCTGACGAAGCCAGAGCCGATCGGATCGGTGGATGGCGCCATGATGATCGGAATTGTCGAGGTCGCTCGTTGTGCAGCTGCAATCGCAGGCGTCGCTTCGGCAATTATGATGTCCGGCTTTAGTGCAACGAGTTCCTCAACTAAATGCGGTAACAGCGCGTAGTGTCCCTTGGCTTCGCGCAGCTCGAATACGAGGTCCTTTCCCTCCCGATATCCCTTGGCTTCCAAAGCTTCTCTGAACCAGCCGATGATCCTGTCGCCTTGTCCGGAGGTAACCAGCCCAACCCGCCATGGCTGCGATCGCTCGGCGTGCACCACGGCGTCAAAGGCAACCAAAGAGGCTGTCGTAAGCAAGGCACGACGCGTTACTGAACGAGCCATGTGTCTCTCCTTGTCCGCACTTCGAGGTTAGCACGGGCGGATTCCTCAAAGAATATGGTCTCGCTTGCTGCGGTGCGTGAGAGTCGGGTTGCGGCCCGTTTGGGACCTTGCGATGAGCACTAAAGATGTCCGCTCATCAGGTCCGACCAGAAGCCAACGCGGGGTGACTAAACCGACGCGATTGACGCGAAGCGGACTTCAAGCGCCGTCCCGGTCTGGCGTAGCAGCAGGCCACTGAAATCCAGCAAGCGCGTCTTCAGCAAGTTGAGAACATCGTCGTGAAAACATGCGCTCCGTCCAGACGGAACGCAGGGCAACTTCGACCGCTTCGCGGGGCGCCGCTGGATATCGCGTCAACAATTCCGTCACAAGCTCCTCAAATTGCGCCCCCTTTGGCTCCTTCGGTATGGAGCCAAACGACAAGGGAAATTCGGGGTTGCGATCCACATCGTAGTAGGCCTCGTACCGGTAGTCGTCGCTCATTACTTCGGAAACAACGCCGACCTCGAATGAAGCCTCTCGTTTCCAGTCATAGCCCAATCTGCGCCACCAGTACTCCAAGACCTCGAGTTCTACGACTGTCGTCGATGGCCCCGCCTCACAGCAACCGATGTTAGGGGGATCGCCATAGTGCAAACTCCGGTGACAGATGGCAGTTGCCACATCCGGATCCTTCTCGAAATAGGGCTGTGAAATCGCCAATCGAAAATGATGACCACAGCGTTGACATGCAGCGAGAACCAGAGCGGCCTCACGGGCATAAAAATTTGCGACCGCGTCTGGCTTGAAAGGTCCATAGCGAGGGACTGCGGACTCATCGAACCATGAAGGCTCTTCGCTTATGCGGCTACGAATGTCGGAATAATTCGTGTACAAAGCCATCTCCGAGTCCTTGAGGAACGCACCGCTCCAGCGGACTAGATTTGCTCAGCTTGAGTTCTTCGCGTTGTGACCCACAGCAGAAGTAACGGCGATGTTCGTGGAAATCACTCGGAGTGCTTTCCCCTAATGACACGCCAGTATTCCTCCGCGACGTCAGGGTCGATTTCGACAGGTGCGGAGCTTTCAGCGTAGAGGCGGTCTTTGCCATCTTCGCGGGCCTGAAATCCAAAATCTGTCTCTAGTGTCAACTTCGAAGAAGTTTGCCTTGAACCCACTACCTTTCAGGCTTTGGAAAGTGCGCCCCCCATAGCTGATGGATTTACCCGTTTTTGAGAAGGTGACGCGGCCGATCCGCGCCGGTCCATTCAGCGATGCGGATTTATTCTCGATGTACATGATGCGCGTTTGCGGCACTGACCTGCACTCCGCCCTGCTGTTCGCGCGGATGAAACTGAATTTCAAAAAGGACCGGGTGGGTAGTCATTTGGGCTTGGCCCGGTATTGGTATTGTTCCCATCTGGAGACACCTTCATTCCTTGACGGAACGCATAGCCGATGAACGCCGCGAGCACAGCAAAACAGATGAGAGCGGGGAGCCAGTGCGGCACGTTCAAGCCCTCCATATGCGGCCTCAGTTGGCGGCCTCTTCATTCTACCAGAAGCGTCCAGCCACGGCACGCCAATCACAACTTAGACGACAGTCCCACAGGGAACGTGAGGCGAGTGGTCACGATTAATGGATCGTTGCTGGCCACACTTTAAAGGTCGAACTTCCGATTTTGGCCCGTCTGCGAAGTTGCGCCGGGTCTGAGGGAGGTCCGCTGATCGCGGCAGAGTGGACCGGATTTGCCCAGCCTGAGTTCTTCGCGGTTTGACCCAACTAAGACATTGGAAGCTTCTGCCCTACGTTTCGCGTTTAGGACCACGGCGGCTCTTCGGTCCCCCCGGCTGCCTCATGGAGGATCGTTACACCCGCCGAACGTAACGCAGTTAGCAATACAGTTCTTACAGAGGCAGGATCAAAACCAATATCTTGGGCATTTGGTGGATGTGCCTCGCTGTTCTTCAGTCGGAGCGCCAAGTGCAATTGCTCCCAAAGGTGCTGAACGACGAGATTGACCTGACCTGGCGCGAGTTTGACCGCGCTGCGCGCCATCTCGATTTGGCGCGGACCCTCAACCCGAACGACGCTATGGTTCAAATTACTTGGGCATCGGTCCAGGCGTGTCTGGGCCATCCTGGGCGTGGCCTCGAAGCCGCCGAGTTCGCCAGACGTATCAACCCACTCCACCCCGGGTGGTACAGCTATTACCGATCGCGGATCCTCTTTCTTCTCGGGCGCTATGAGGAGGCTGCGGCAATCCTCGAAGAGAGTACCAGAGCGAATCCTTTGCAGCATCCCCAGGATCTTGCGTGGTGCGCGGCGGGTTGCGGCCACCTGGGGCGAACCGAGCAGGCGAGTCAGTGTGCGGGACGGTTTCTCCAATCAGTTCGTGGGCTCTGGCGTGGTGATCCTGCGGCGGGTCCGGAGGTCTATGTGAACTGGCTCGCGGATGCCTCTAATCTGCGGCGTCCTGAGGACGAAATGCGCTTGCGTGAGGGGCTGCGGTTGGCCGGAATTCCTGCCTAACTAACATTCAATACGTGAGCCAAGCGCACTGAGGTCCGAAGAAACCCGACGACGGCATGAACGGTGACTGGGGTAGCCTTTGACCCATTTCGGACTTGGGCGTAGCCGGACATCGACCCACAATCGTGCTATATAACCATTCGATTTCCCCAGTTACGGGGGAGCATCTTGAGCAGCGAGCACGTAGAGAGACGACTAGCAGCTATTCTGGCGGCGGATGTCGCAGGCTCTTGCCGCTTGATAGGGATAGACGAAGAAGGCACGCTGGCGCGACTGAAAGCGCTTAGAAGGACGCTTTTCGATCCCAAGATCGCGCAGCATCACGGTCGTGTCGTCAAGAATACCGGGGACGGCGCTATCGCCGAGTTCGCCAGCGTAGTCGACGCGGTCCGATGTGCCGACGAAATTCAGCGCGGCATGGCCGAACAAAATATTGACGTGCCGCAGGACAAGCGGATCGAGCTCCGCATCGGCATTCACGTCGGTGATATCATTATCGAAGAGAACGATATCTTTGGTGACGGGGTCAATATTGCAGTGCGTCTCGAAGGGATTGCAGAGCCGGGCGGCATCAGTATCTCGGACGACGCTCGCCGGCAAATTCGTGGCAAGGTAGATGTAACGTTTGAGGATTTGGGTTCGCAGTCCTTGAAGAATATCGCCGAACCGATACGGGTCTGGCGCGTCCCATACGGTCGCGCCGTGCCAGCCGTGCCGAACCGCTGGCCTGTTTCTGAAACCCTTGCTCTGCCGAATAAACCCTCGATCGCCGTTCTCCCCTTCACCAACCTGAGCTCCGATCCGGAACAGGACTACTTTGCCGATGGAATGGCCGAGGACATCATCACGGCGCTGTCTCATTTCAAGGCGCTGTTCGTCATCGCCCGCAACTCGAGTTTCACATACAAGGGGCGCCTCGTCGATGTGAAGCAAGTCGGGCGCGAGCTTGGGGTGCGCTACGTGCTGGAAGGCAGCGTTCGCAAAGCGGCAAACCGGGTGCGACAGCTCGTCGATACCTCCACCGGGGCACATCTTTGGGCAGACCGGTTTGATGGCGGGATCGGCGACATCTTCGATCTGCAGGACCAGGTGACCGAGAGTGTGGTCGGGGCGATCGCGCCAGCGGTGGAAAAAGCCGAAATCGAGCGTGCCAAGCGCAAGCCGACCGAGAGTCTCGACGCCTATGCCCTCTATTTACGCGGTTTGGATAGGCTTTATCAGTTTGCAAGTCCGCAGGCGAACGACGAGGCATTGCGCCTGTTCAACAGCGCGATCGAGCTCGACTCGGATTTTGCGTCCGCCTACGGTCGTGCCGCCCATTGCTATGCTATTGCCAAAGTCAATGGCTGGATTTCAGTCACTGCGAACGAGATTGCCGAAGTGACGAGGCTCGCCCAACGGGCGGTTGAGTTGGGCAAGGATGACGCGATCGCGCTCGCCGCCAGCGGGTATGCATTAGCGTATGTCGTTCGCGATCTCGAGGCAGGGGCCGGCTTAATCGATCGTGCGCTTGTGCTCAATTCCAACCTGGCCGAGGCATGGAGTTTCGGCGGCTGGGTAAAAAATTGGCTCGGCGAGCCGGAAGCGGGGATCGAGCGCTTCGCGCGTGCCATGCGCCTGAGCCCACTTGATCCGTCGCTGTTAAGAATGCGAAGCGGGACCGCGCATGCACATTTCTTCCTCGGCCGCTATGACGAAGCGGCATCGTGGGCGGCAATGGCATTGCAGGACAGTCCGGGCTATCAACCTGGATTACGCATCGCCGCCGCGAGCAATGCAATGGCCGGACGGTCGGAGCAAGCACGCAAGCTAATGGCTCGGCTGCGGCAACTCAATCCCGCGCTACGTATTTCCAATCTCAAAGAGCTGCTGGCACCTTGGCGTGCCGAAGACTTTTCGCGATACGAAGAAGGTTTGCGGCGAGCCGGGTTGCCCGAATGACCCTCGCAGAAAGATGCTCGCCCGTTGGGACGAGATGATCCAAATAGGGGCGACTTCCGTTGTTGCAAGCAGATCGAACATCCAAACTGGGTGCATTGAAGTCTGCACATGACCCCGTTGAGGACATTCGGTAGCAAGCTACAGATCCGTGCGCTAACCTCGCCTTCGTGGTGGATTGTCATCTTGAGCGGGCGCCCAAGCGGTCGAGGCAAAGGCAGTGGCTTAGCCGCGTGCGCATGGGTGCTGAATTTAGGTTCAAAGGAGGCGTCAAACCGAGACTATCATTTTCGAACACGTGCAAGGGAGGGATTCATGATCGATATCCGCACTGCACCCTATGCCGCGCTGTTGCTCCGGCTTTGTCTCGCGGGGCTTTTCATTGCTCATCTTTACTGGAAGGTCGCGACAAGAGGCCTATCAGTTTGGTGGACCGCGCTGCAAACCGCGGGATACTCCGACTGGGCCCTGTACTATACCCTTAGTGCCGAGTTTGCTGGTGCCGTTCTGCTTCTCCTCGGCATCTACACCCGATACGTCAGCCTATATGCGCTGCCTTTGATGATCGGGGCGACGCAGTTCTGGGCCGTTCGCAAAGGATTCTACTTCACCGACGCTGGCTGGGAACTTCCGCTCGTCTGGTCCGTCATGCTCGTCGTGCAGGCGTTGCTGGGCGATGGGGCCTATGCTGTTCGCATGCCAACACTGCCATGGGATCGCGGCGCACAACAAGCGAGGGTCCAAACTTGACGATGCTGTCAGGCTCACCTCTTCAGGTGGCGCTTTTCGGCCTTCGGTCGGCAAGCTGAACACGTCGGCTTCACTGGCGTAGAGCCGTCGCAAATGCGAAGTGCCAAGGTCCGAGACTGGCCCATCGCGTCATTTCACTGAGTTGCGGATTTCAACCGCTGTTCGGGGTAAAGCGGACTCTGGCGAGCCGGCCGCCCGGCCGATTTATGGGTCACGGCCTAGTCTGGGGACTTCCTTTGCCGCGCATGCGGCCGCGGCGCGAGCCGCCGCCACCGCCATCCAGTCCCGCAGCAGGCCTCTGTCCTCCTTCGAAAAGAACGCGCGCCGCTTGAGATCCTCCAGAGTCTCGCCAGGATGGCATCGCTCGAAATCCTCGCGGATCAGCGACTCGAGGTGGGTCAGGTCCCTCTCGCTGATTGAATCGGGATGCTGGCGCGAGCTGGTCCTCATGGTTGCCTTATGCGCTCAATCGTGGCCACTCGGATGCAGCACAACGGAAAGTGCGATCGTTGGTTCACGAACAGATCTACCGGATCTTGGAAGCCGCAACCTGGGGCAAGACGTCGGTGCACGGGCTCGGTTATAACTAAGGTGGTTGCAGCTACCTCCCGGGCGCGATGCCGAGAAAACTGAAGACATACCAAACCTCGCTGGGCTTCTTCGACCAGGCCATCGCAGCGCCATCGATGAAGGCGGCTCTGGAGGCGTGGGGCGCCGACAGCAACCTGTTCTACCAGGGTTTGGCGAAGGAAACGACGATCCCGAAATCGTCGCCGCGACGACGGCGAAGCCTGGCGTCCTGCTCAGGCGGCCCTCCGCCTTCAGCGCCTGGCGATAGGGCTGCACGGCGCGTTGCAGCGTCCGCCGGCTGACTGTCACGCCTTTCTCGGCCAACAGGTCCTGGCGCACCACGTCGGCATTGCCGCGATGCCGAACGAGCCTCTCGCGCAGCCAACCCTCAAGGCCGTCGAGACGCTTCGGCCGCTCAGGCGACTTGAACGCCTTCACCCCGCCCGCCACCACGTAGCCCTTCACCGTGTGATGGCCGCAGCCCAGCTGTCGCGCAATCCGCTTCAGACCCCACCCGCACGCCCTCAGGGGCAACATCTCCGCCCGTCATCCGGCGTCTTCATCACCTGCCCCCGTGGATCAATCCACGACGAGCCTTCAGTGATTCGTTCCTGCTTCATTCACTCTCTCCCCAGCTATCCGAGGAGGGGGCAATTCCTCGTGACGCTGAGGGGGCAGTTTTCCATGGCGCGCGACAGGGAGATCACGCCAGGGCGCTGCGGAGCTTATATCAACTGACCGACGAAGCCCGTTTCTCTTATGTAGCCCCTGAGACAGACGCAGCAGGTGAAACGCCGTTAACTTTTGCTGCGAGGAGGACATAGCCATGCTGCAGAAGCGAAGACGGATCAAGCATACCATGACCTTCGATGAGCGACTGGCCAAGTCGGCTGCGCAACTTAAAGAGCAAGCCCGGGGGATGCCGCCTGGTCGGGAGAAGGACGCTCTTATGAAACGAGCGCGCCAGACCGACGTCGCAGTTCATATCAACGAATGGCTCACGTCACCAGGTTTGCGCCCACCGCGATAAATGACTGATCGTCGGCTTTACACAGTCGGCAACGACGGGCAATTCGTGGCATGCCGGGTCTTTTCGTGCGAAAATGACGACGACTCGATTGTATGGGCAAAGCAGTTGATTGACGGAGCCCCCGCGAGCTTTGGAGTCTCGCTCGGTTCGTAATCAGGCTTGAGCCGAGGTATGGCTCGGACCCTCATTAAAGTAGCTTATCGTAATTCAATCGAACCGCTTCGTAGCATTCGCAGGCGCTTTCCCTCAGCCCCTCAACGTTGAGGATTTCGATGCGCCCTCGCGTGTACCTGATCATCCCGGCTTGTTGCAGCGTATGCGCGACCGGGCTGACGCTGGTTCTGTTCCTGCCCAGCATTTCCGCCAGAAATTCTTGGGTGAATGGCAGGGTGTCGCTTTCAGCTAGATCACGAGCCCGGAGCATCCAGCGGCAAAGCCGGGCTTGAGTGTCATGTGCGGCCATACATGCCGTCGACTGCTGAGCTTGTGCGAATACGGTCTGTTCATGCCGAACGAGCATGGCGATCAAAGCGCGGCTTTGAAATGCCGCGGTCTCTAATGCCTTGGCGTTACACTCCAAAGCGTTGCCAGGCAGCTGAATGATTGCGCGGTTCAGGGATATTTTCCCGTCGAGCGCGGCTCCCGCTCCGACAACGCCATCTCGGCCGACCATTGCGGCCTCGACTGACTGTCCCGTTGACAGGGGCACGACTAATGACACCACGCAGGTCAGCGGGAAGTATACGACAGGTACCGGATCGCCGGTATCAAACAAAATGCGCTGGTGCTCAAGTTTGACAGGCCGGAGGTGCGGCTTGAGGACTTCGAGGTCGGCAGCAGACAAGGCGCCGAGGATACGGTTTGATTCGATCATTGAAAGCTCTCGCGCAGTAAGGCGGGAGCATTTCAACTCTCAGTCACTGACGCCTAGTATCGTGGCCAGCAATGTCTCCTTCTTACGCTCATTCAGGCGGCACGTCTGTAGTGCGATGGACATAGCGCGGGCTGTTTCACTGACGGGGCGGGACCCCTACGCCTTTATGGGGCTATCCAAATGGCTTTTTGGAAACGAACTCAGGAACCATTGTGCGCCGCTTTACTTAGCATTCGTGGCCCCAAAGACCACCGAAGAGGTCAAATGGCCACAGTTTTAGTCGTTGAGGATGAAGTTCTAATCAGGGATCTTGTGGCGGGAGACCTCCAAGAGGCTGGGTTTACCGTGGTCGTCGCACAAAACGCTGATCATGCCATCGCCATTCTGGAAGCCCTCAAAGACATCCATTTGCTATTTACAGACATCGAAATGCCGGGTTCCATCAACGGGCTGAAGCTCGCCGCTGCTGTCCGGGACAGATGGCCTCCGGTGCATATCATCATAACTTCCGGGAAGTTGAGGCCACTTGAAATTCCGGCAAACGCGCTTTTCATCGCAAAACCTTACCTCGGAAAGAATGTTGTTGCCGCGATGAAAACCTTTGAAAATATGTCCCACTAGCTGCCGTGGTCTACTCTCCTGCCACTTGACGCATGGGTCTCTATCGCAGCGCATACTACCTTTGTCGCATCACGCGCTTGGTTTACGGGTACACGTCCTACCGACAGCAACCTCCTGCCACCTCCCGCCTGCGAGAATTGCACCCGCGAAATGATGCCGGTGGGAGCTTTGCGCGCAATTGGCGATCGGCAGGCTGTACAAGTGCCTTCCATGTCAGCGGATCGTCTCGGCACCTGTGCGGGACTAGGCCGGGCCCGCTGAGCCTCATAATTTCAGCAAACTGAACTGCAGGTTGTTCGGGCACGGCAGCGCAAAACGTCGAACTCTGCGGTTCGAGTCGGAAAGATCGTCGTGATCCTTTGCGGACGTAGCACAACGCTCGCTCAGCTATAAAAGTCGCTGCTTATCTCCTTCCTCCGGATAGACGTCACGACCTGAGATCGTTCTGTAGGAACGCTAGTGGGCGTCGCGCTGGAACGGGAACGAATGCTCCTGCCGGGCATTGAATAGGTGAGACCGCCGCCGGCGCATGTCGCGGATAGCCAAAGGTCCTCAACGACCCGCTGTTCTCAATACAAGCGCTCGCGCAAGATAGCCAAAAGCGGCGGTCTCCGGCTTTTTTTCAGAAATCGTCTGCCCAGCCTTGATTGAGGTTCAGGGTAGCGCCGGGCGATACGGCCTGCCGGGGAGGGTTTTATCAGCGGAAGTTCCCGTTATGCGAAGCAACATCGACATTGACCGTGTACACAGCCGCGCCATCGTTCGAGAAATCGGCGACAGACTGCACGCGTATCTGAGACCAGAGCCGGAATTGCCAGCGCGCCTAAAGAGCCGCATCGCCCGGCTCCGCGACCTAGAGCAGCACTCGCCGTCAATCGTTCCCAATGCGGAGCATTGGAAAGTAAGCATCCGGCGTAGGCCACAGGCGGGTTAGTCGTCACTCAGCAGCGTCATCAGCTCGCAGATCACGCCGCCTGCGCAGCAATCGCTGTCCCGGCGTCCAATTCCAGGGCAGAAGCTCTTCGAGCCGATGAGCTGGGTGGTCGGCGATGCGGGCAAGGATATCGGTGAGCCAGGCCTGCGGATCGACGCCGTTCATGTTGGCCGTGACGATCAAGCTGTACATGGAAGCTGCGCGCCGTCCGCCACGATCAGAACCGCAGAACAACCAGGATTTTCGTCCGAGAGCTATACCTCTTAATCCTCGCTCGGCGGCATTGTTGGAGAGGCACACGCGGCCGTCCTCGAGGAATAGGGTGAAGCTCGCCCAGCGCTTCAGGATATAGTTGAACGCCTTAGCCAGGTCGTGCCCATGGGACAGCTTGGCGAGCTGCTCCCGCATATAGACCTGAAGGTCCTCGACCAGAGGTCGGCTCAGCGTCTGCCGAACCTGAACGCGTTCCTCGGCACTCCTGCCATTGATGGAGCGTTCGATCTCGAACAGCGCATCGATCCGCCGCACGACCTCGACCGCGATGGGCGAGAGCGGGATCTCCTTCTTGGCGGTGGCCTTGCGACGCGCATTCTCTTCGACATCGGCCATGGCGAAGAACGGGCGCCGCGCATGGACCCAACACGCCGCTTCGCGGATCGGTCCAGGGTGGCGTCCCCCCAGATAGAGCTGGTTGTACCCGTCATAGGCGTCGGCCCGCAGGATGCCGGCATATCGGGCCAGATGCGCCTGGGGATGCTCGCCCTTGCGATCACGCGAGTAGTAGAACATCGCCGCCAGCGGACCCGCACCGCTAAACGGCCGGTCGTCCCGGACGTAGATCCAGCATCGTGCCGTATCGGTCTTGCCCCTGGGCAGCACTGGCACTGTCGTATCATCGGCATGAAGGCGCTCGGCCGCCATGACATGGGCTTCGACCAGGCGCAGCAGGGGATCCAGCGACGCACAGACTGATCCCACGGCGTCCGCTATGGTTGACAGTGCGATCGGCACGCCTTCCAGAGCGTAGCGCTCCGCCTGGTGGTTCAGCGGCTGATGCTGGCCGAACTTCTCAAACATGATCATGGCCAAGAGGCTCGGACCAGACCATCCCCGGGCGATAGCATGGAACGGCGCCGGCGCCTGGCTGATCTTCTCGCAGTCGCGGCAGGAGAACTTCTCCCGGACCGTCTCGAGCACCTTCCATTGGCGCGGCACCACCTCCAGCGTCCGCGTCACGTCCTCGCCGAGGTCGCCGGCTTATGACGGTACCGGGCGTTCGCCCGCTGGTGGCCGTTACCTACAAATCGGCGATTGATGACCCTCATCGCATCGTAAAATCGAAGGCAGCAGGCGCGCTGTTCGGGCTTACGCCAAGAAATATCAATCGGGGGAAAAGGACATCACAGGCAGAATCACGTTGGCCGGCGACGAGACGGTGCGCACGGTGCCCGAAGTCCCGTCGCCGGGACGGTGGATCCGGTGAAGCCGTTACACGGCCAGTGGTCGTCATCTGACGAACCACGCGTATCTAGATGGGCTCACCGCTCCCTCTGACAGCATGATGTGGCGGCCAGGCGTTGACCACGGACAGAAGCATGAGCTCGGCGGCGTGACGTTCACTCGGGAGACTTGACATCATCGGGCCCCATTACAGAAGGCTGTGTACTCATTAAGCAGCTGCCCCCTGATGTCCGCTCAACCCCTAACAGCGGCGGGAAAGCGGACGTCTCCCGAGGTCGCCGAAGGGGCCAAGAACAGACATTCGCCCACATCATTGGATCACCTTGTCCGCACGAACGAGTAACGAGGGCGGCAAGGTGGGGCCGCCTTGGCCGTCTTCGTTCTGATTTCCAGCTCGAATTTGATCGGCTGCTCTACCGCGAGACGTACATTCGGGTCAAAGCAGCCAGCGAGCTGAGTGGCTACATTACTTCTTGCGCGGATCGTCGGCCGGGTTGATGTAATCGATGCCTCCAGGACCGACAAACTGGACTTGGAGAACGGCCTCTTCATTTCCGGTCCAGGCGTAGTGAGAGTGCTTTGCCGGATATACCCACAATGAGCCCGGCTTTAACAACTCGCCTTTCTTCTCAAAGGTATCGCCGTGACTGGTCCCGATATCGCCACTTATGATGGTCACGACCTCGGAATAGGGATGAGTGTGCGGCGGCATCTGAAAATTCGGGGGAATTTGATACGCATGACAACCACCTCCCCCGCTTTTGTTGGGTCGCCCACCAGTGTTGCGAGCTGGACACCTTTGGGGAAGGCCGGGTTCTCCTTCCACGCAAGTGCATCAGGGGTGACCCGCATCGGCGTGTTTTGCGCTGCCGCCGGGAGTGAGAACACCACTAAGCCCGCTATGAACAAGAGCTTCTTCATGTGAGTTCCTCCCACGCTAATGTGGAGCAAGACACATATTAGAACTCCTTAAAGCTAACCGAGTCCAGTAGTGTGACCCTCGACAATGACCGCTCAGGGTCAACAGCGCCGGCTTCGACCGCGGGCAGTCAGGTCCGGTCTCCCCTTAACTTCGGACATGACTAGGCACCGCCCGAACGGTTGCGATGGGCCAAAATGCGAAGAACTCGACGTGAGCAAATCTGGTCCGCCATGCCTTGCCAAGCAGACCTCAATGACCTGGACCGCAACTTCGCTGATGGGCCGGTGGCGGATCTCAGAGAGCCTCGCCAACGGCAGCTGGGCAGATGGCCATCTCAGCCAAGTACCGGTCCCGGTTGGGTCCTCAACGGAAAGCGCGAGGTCTGCTGTATTCATTCACCCCTTTTGTTTCTCTTTTGCGCTTCTTCCATCGGAGCTTTTAGAGCGTTCTTCGAAGCGATCAGCGCCCTTGGCCAGGTCGTGTCCCGTCTTGCTCTCGTTTTTCGCTTCTTCCTTAGCAGTCGCGTCGCGCAAGCCTTCAGCGGCCCGTTCCCCCGCTTTTGATGATTTCCGTTCGTCATCCATTGCTGGCTCCTTCCTGAAAAAGACGCCTCCCCGGAAGCTATCCTGGTTTGGACGTACGACGTTCCAATCAGATCGCCTGGACATTGTTCCTGGTTCCGTTGAGGCTCTCAGTGGAGCCGCGGCAAGTACTACTAGCCGAACAGCATAAGCCGACATCGATGCGCTAAGCGCGCTTCGACGCTCGCAACAGCGCTCGGAATGTCCGCCTTGGGTTTCGGCCCTTCCATCGCTCGAATTGCACGCAAGTACGTTTCCAATCGTCTGAAGGCGGACGCAGGATCGGAAGGGTTCCAGGCGGAAAATGACCAGCCTCACGATTGAGGAGGTCACCATGACCGATGCTCTGAGCGCTATCCCTGCCGCTTCGAAACGCACCCCGTGGAATAAAGGAAAGATCGTCGGCGCGAAGCCACCCCTCCGTCCCAAGCATGTCTGGTCGATCCGAACCAAGCTCCAGGTCGAAGGCCGGATGCGAGATCTGGCGCTGTTCAACGTTGCCATAGATAGTAAGCTTCGCGGCTGCGACGTGGTAGCGTTGAAAGTGGATGACGTTGCCCGGGCGGATATGCAGCCGACCGCGCGAGCGTCCGACAGAAGAAGATCGGCCGACCGGTCAAATTTGAACTGACGGAATCGACCCGTCAGGCGATCGACGACTACTTGCGGGCGACCGGCAGAAAACCAGGCGAATACCTGTTCATTGGCAGGCGGCGAACTGGGCACATGACTACCCGCCAGTCTGCCCGGCTCCTATCAAAGCAAGCCCGGGTGATGCCGGCCTTCAGATTGTCGCTCACCGTCTGCCGGGCCACGCCACCGAAATAGGAGAATGCCCGAACGTGCGAGGCGATCCAGTCCGGCAGGCTCTGGCTGAAGCTGGCTTCGGCATAGGTGTAGTTCGCGGCGCCGAGCACGGCGACGAAGATCTGCATGCTGCGCACCTCGCCGCTGAGCCCGTCAACCACCTCCATGGTGTGGCCGGAATAGTCGACGAACAGCTTCTCGCCGGCGACATGGACCTGGCGCAGCGTCGGCTTGAGGCGGCCAGCCCATTCCTTGTAGCGTTCGCAGAACCACGCATAGCTGAAGCTGTCGGAGCTTGCGTCGCAATACTCCTCCCACAACAGCATCAGCGTAACGTTCCTCCGCCGCAGCTCGCGATGCACGAGCGCCCAATCCGGATGCGGGCGCTCGTCGCTGGGCCGATCGGATGGTGGCGGATACAGGCGGTTCTCGAGCCGGACATCGTCATCCAGCTCCGGCGGCAACGGCCAGGTCAGGCCGGCGCGGCGGGTTCGGTTGAGGTACTTGCCGACCGTGCCCTGGGCCAAGCCCAGGCTGCGGGCAACGGCGCGTTGCGACATGCCGACGCTGTAGTGCAGGCGTAGAACTTCACGAATGTGGCGCATGGACAGTCTCTCGGTCGGCATCTCGATCCTCTGCGGTTAGGCAAAAGACCAAGCTACCCGGGTTGCAGACTGTCAGCGGTGCGCGCCTCCTGGTTGCCCCCGATCGCGGTCGCTGGAAATAGCGATCACGATCGGCTGGAAATGGTGATCACGATGCTCTGGAATGGGTGATCACGATGGTCTGGAATCGGTGATCACGATCGGCTGGAACGCGCACCGATGCCCATCATGATCTTCAGTCCTGCCAATTAGACAGACTGAATCACTGATATCTCTGCGTCGCAACAGCCGCCTTTTTCAACAGAATCGGCCCGGTGGCGAAGTTCGGTTTGGCCCAGATATGATCTGCTGATGGGGGAGACCGGAAGTGACACGGCGCCTAACAAACCGGCGCTGTTGGCCCCGGAGCAGAAGTCGCAGACCTCCGTACTTTTCTAGGCCAACTCGGCAAGCAGGGCGGCGGCCTCTTTGACGTCCGTGGTATCGAACCCCTCGGTGAAACAGCCGTAGACCGGCGCCAGTAGGTTACGGGCTTCGGTGTGCATGCTTTGATCGCGCCAGAGGCGGGCCGCGCTGGTGGCGGCGCGCAATTCCCAGAACCTCGCGCCCTGTTTCTGCGCCGTTTCAAGCGCGTGGTACAGCCAGCGTTCGGCATCGTGTCGATCGGACCTGGCAATCAGCGCATCCGCCATGAGGCGATACAGCTCCGCCTGATACCATCGCTCGTCGGTCCGCTTCACCAGCTCAAGAGCTTCATCTAATAAGCTCACCGCGTCGGCGCTTCGGTTCGCTCGCCTGTGCGCTTCCGCCAGAAGACCAAGATAGTAGGGCACCTTGATCTCGGCACCCGTCGTCCGCTTCGTTGCCAGACCCCACTGCATCCTGCTGATGGCAGCCTCGATAGATCCTCCTAGCTCGAGCATGGCCCATCCTCGGAAGCAGGTTCCTGATCCCACGAAGTGAGGAAAACCATGCTCGGTGGCAAGGGTCACGAGTTCCTCGGCTCGTTCCTCAAGGATCGGCCCGTCGCCGCGAAGTTGGTGGAAGGTACAATTGACGTGCAGAGCGAACGCCAACGTATAGGGCTGCGACAGCTCGCGCGCCCAAGCCAGCGCGCGTCGGCTTTGCGCCAGCGCCTGATCCGGTTGTCCCAGCACCAGAAGTGTCCAGGCGACGAAGCTCTCGCAGGTAACGCGGACGTCGTGGGGTGTCAGTTTTGGAGGTCGGTGCTCAGCCTCACTATAGAAGTGGGGCCATTGCCTCAGATGGTGGAGCGCACGATCGAATTCGGCGCGAAAGAAATGGCTGACGCCCAGACACCGGTGTGCGATCAGCTTGGCATCGCGATCATTTCGGTGTTCTGAAAGCACCGCCAACTCGTCCGCCAACTGATGGGCGGCGCAGATCTCCGCGCGATTGTGCAAGAACGAGTGGGCGCCGGCCCAGGCTCTCGCAAGCTGCGGCCCCTCCGGGGCTTCACGGCATAGCTCGCGGGCTCGGGCATACGCCTCGCCGGCCTGAGGCGATGCCCATCCCTTGGCCGCGGTTAGGGCCCCCGCGAGCGCGAGCTGAAGAGAAAGTTCGCTGGACCGTCGCTGCGGATTTTTCGGCAGGCTGGTCAGCAAGTTCAGCGCCTTGCCAAAGTGCGCCGCGGCCTCGGCCATCGTCGAACGTTGGACCGCCAAACGCCCAGCCATGTCCCAATACTCGATTGCTTTTTCCACGAGGCCGGCTACGGCACAATGCTGAGCCAAAAGCTCAGGCTGAGCCGCTACAACCTCCGGAAACCGGCGTTCCAGCGTGGTGGCGATACGGCCATGCAACTCCTGTCGTCGGCTGCGTAGCAGGGTGCTATAGGCGGCGTCCTGCACCAGTGCGTGCTTGAAGGTGTATGTGGCGTCAGGCGGTATCCCGCGCCGGAAAACCAGCTCCGCGCGTATGAGCTGCTCCAAGGCGCCCTCCAGCCGCGCTGGCGACATGTCGGCCACGGCACTGATAAGTTCGTGGGAAAACTGCCGCCCCAGCGTCGCTGCGATCTGTGCCACTTCTCGAGTTGGCGCCAATCGATCGAGCCGCGCCAGAAGCGAGGCCTGGAGCGTCGTTGGGATGGCCACTTGGTCTCCGCCATCGGTCATCCATCCGCTTTCGACGACAGACTTGGTCAGCTCCTCGATAAACAACGGCACGCCATCCGTACGATCAGTGATCTGATCGGCGATCTCCTTGGGCAGTGTGTTGCCGCCGCTTACGTGCGCGATCATCTGGGCGCGGTGGCGAGGGGGCAAGCGGTTGAGACTGAGCAATGTCACATGCGGACGGCCGGCCCAGGGCGGCGTGAACTCGGGTCGAAATGTGAGAATCATCAGGACGCGCAGCGTCGCGGCCCGGTCGATCAGTAGATCCAGCGACTCCAGCGTGGTGGGATCGCTCCAATGGACGTCTTCCCATAGCATCAGTAACGGCTGCCGCGCCGCGAGTCCTTCGACCTGCGCTACCTGCACCTGAAGCGTTTTTGCTTTGCGCTTTTGCGGCGTAAGATTGAGCGGTGGGTAGCGGTGACCGGTCGGAATCGACAGTAGGTCCGCCAATAGAGGGACGGCTTCGCTCAGCTCCCTGTTTGCCAGAGCCAGCACAGTCACAAGCTTATCCAAGCGGGTCTCGGCTGTATCCTCCCGTCGAAATCCGGCCGCCTGCTCGAGCTGGGCGATGCTGGGATAAAGCGCACTGTGCTGGTGATGTGGCGAGCAGAAGAAACGCAACCGTACGTGCGGCTCTTCGCCCAACTGCGCCAGCAGGGTTTGTGCGATGCGCGACTTGCCGATGCCCGGCTCGCCGACGATCAGGACGACGGACCCGTCGCCGGCCTTTGCCTGCTCCCAGCGGCGAGTCAACAATGCGATCTCTTCCTCGCGACCGATCAACGGCGTGCTGACGGCGCGTAGGGCCTCGAAACGACTGGCGACCAGGCTCGCGCCCAAGACCCGCCAGACATGAACAGGATGGTCAATTCCCGCGACCGGCAATGTGCCGAGATCGCGATAGTCAAACAGGCCGCCAAGCAGGCGGCGCGTGTTGTCGGCGATGACAACCGTGTTCGGTTCGGCAAGCCCCTGAAGCCGTGCCGCGAGATTAGGGGTCTCACCAATGACCGCCTGTTCCTGGGCGGCGCCCTCACCAAGCGGATCACCGACGACGACGAGGCCCGTGGCGATACCGACGCGCACCTGCAACGAGTTCGCCTGGCCCGCATCGAGTTTGGCCACGCCTTCGATCAAGGTGAGGCCCGCACGCACCGCTCGTTCGGCGTCCTCCTCATGCGCCTGCGGGTAACCGAAATAGGCCAGCACGCCGTCACCGAGATACTTCGCAACAAAGCCACCGGAGCTGGTGATTACCTCGGCGCAACATCGGTGATAGCGGCCGATGATGTCGCGCAACTCCTCCGGATCGAGCCGCGCCGACAATGCGGTGGAACCGACGAGGTCGGCGAACATCACCGTGAGCTGACGGCGCTCGGCTTCGGAAGCCTTGCCGCCCGGGCGGTCAGGCTCGACCGAATGTTCGGTCATGTCGCGAAACTTTTCGGTTCGCAATGCGGCGATCGCATCGAGGAGAATGCGGCGATGGCCGACCGCCGTCACGCCGAGGTCTCTGAGGTCCTCGGCGGTCAGCTTGGGGAGGCTTGCCTCATCGATCGCGTTTTCCCGGAATGCCTGCCGATAGCGTTCCAGGCCGAGGCCGCGCAGCCAGGCAGAGATATCCATGGCGTTCACACGCACACTAGGCCGCACTCACCGGGTATAGCAGCCACCGCGCCAGCCTGCGCCGGCGGTCAAGCCGCCCCACCAGAATGAGAAACTCAGTTTACTCCACCCCATAGCGAGAACCACGTTTTTTGTCTCGCAAAGCGCTGGTATCCAAGGACCAACGCCGGAGCGAGCCCGTGGGGCCCCTCACAGAAGGGCGCTGAGCATACGATCCCGCGCGGCGCTTCTCGTTCGCCGACACGGTAATCGGGTGAAACGTCTACGTCCGTTGTTGGACCCGAAGCCGAGTCGGATTTTGATCGACGTGCGGACGGTTGCGCACATGAGGTGCGCGTTTGGCCACTTTCGAGTCGCTAAGTGGACCGACTCGCCGCCGCCTCCCATCGTCAGGTTCGCAGGAAGCCTTCGCACTCACCTTCCGCCCAGGCGAGGGTCTTCTCCATCGCCTCGCCCCCCGCGTAGCGTAGGCACATCTTCGTCAGCGTCGCCTGCACGTTGATTTGGTGTGCGACTCTTGGCGGGGCCGGCGAGGCCGCGATCGACAGCGTCTGATGGTTATAGGGATTGGGGTAATGATAGAGCGTGCCCTTCGGTGGCTCCGCTTCCGCCCAAACCTTTAGGGTCGTGAACTTCTCATAGGCCGGCAGATCATAGCCGCCGCTCGCGACCACCAGCTTCTCAATCGATGATGGCTGCGAGAGATGCGCGAGCAGGCTCTTGGCGGCTTCCTTGCGCTTCGAGAATGCCCAAATGGTCCAGAAAAAAGGCAGGTAGGAAGCGAAGCGGCCCTTTGGTCCCGCCGGGAAGCCGTGTGTCCAGCATTGTTCGGCAATCTGCGGTGCGTCGCGCCTGGCAACAGCCCAGGCGCTGGGCGGGTTCATGATCAGCGCGCCCCTGCCGGCAATCAGCCATTTGTTGTTGGAGGCGTCGTCCCACGCCCCTACGTCCGGCGGCAGGAAAGCGATCAGCTTCTTGTAATATTCGAGCGTTTGCCGAACCTCGTCGGTCTTGACGGTGAGGTTACCCTTTGCGTCGACGAGCTGCGCGCCGAACGACTGGAAGATTGTGCCGGCTGCAACCATGCTGTCGGTGGTCTGGCCTAGTCCGATGCCAAAGGGAAATCCGCCCTTGTGGCAAGCTTCCGCCGCCTTCAGGAACGTGTCCATCGTCCAGTTGTCGGCTTTTGGCGGACTTCCGGGCGGATACATTTCCTGTACGTCAATGTTAGCGTACTTCCTCATCAGGTCGATCCGGGAGCAGGGCGCCTGGATCTGGCTGCCGACACAGGCAGGAACCCCGAGCCACTTGCCGCCAGCTTGGCCGAGATAGTGGACAGCCTCGTTGACCTTGCCATTCTGCTCGATACTCCCCTTCATGATATCGTTTGCAGGCTCAAGCAGATGGCTATTTGCGTGCGGGTTCCAAGCTGGCATGGCCAGGATGTCGTGCCCGGATTTGGCTTGCGCCTCGGCCGAGATGGTCAGGAGAGCTTATTGCCTTGGCTCGTGATGTAGTCGATCTGAACCTGGACCCTTTCCCTTTCAGCCCATTCATTAACGAGATCAGTCGAAGCCTTGTTTGCGCCTGGCACCCAATGATCCCAGAAACCAATCGACAGGTTACCGGCAGCGTGCGCGCCGCGTACATACGGGGCGGCGACGAACGCTGCGGACGACATCGCGGTCGCGGTCACAAATTCTCGTCGAGAAAGGGTTCCATGGTGTTGAGCCGGTTTGCTGGCTTAGTTTTTGTGCCGCGGGCCCAAATCAGCGCTGCGCTCGAAAGAGCGCGCAGGCTTTGCAGAACCGAATGATTGCTCGAACAACTCCGCCGCCGTTGCATGGCCTGCGGCGGGTATTATTGCAAGAATTCAACGCTTAAACTGGTAGCAGCGCAAGCGATGTAATCTGACGTTCACGCTGTCCCAACGTCGCACCATTCTCTTTGATCTGATCGCTTCAGAACCGAAAGGCGAAGATCCTATTACTCAACGGTGTGCTTCCGCTCGTGGCCGATTCCGTTGAAGAAGGCCGGCAGTATTTCGTTGTAATAGCTCCTCGCGACGTGGCCGGAACTGCTCTTACTGACCCCTATGCGAGCCTCGGCCTGGGCATCGGGATCAGCTTGGCCATCTTTCGAAGGTTTTGGGCGGTGGCTACGAGGATGAACTCGTCACGCGCGCCGTTTGGACCTCGTAAACGCAAACGGTCGAGCTAAAGAATGCGCTTCGCTCGCCTGTGGGCCATGCAATCAAGCTTCCATCATACCGCTTGCCCATTCCGGCTCCGCAAAGTGGCTGCGCGCCACGGAAGCGACGGACGCTTCTGTCCGCCGCTCATCGCGTCGTGGCGCGGCTATTTCTGCACAGCGAATACCCAGACCACCCCGCCTTGCGGCACGTTGTTTTCAACCCCGACGTTCTGGGTGGCGAGCGCATCCTGGATGCGTTGCGCGTCGACGCCCCAGCCGGACTGGATCGCGATATACTGGGTGCCATCCACCTCATAGGATACCGGCATACCCATGATGCCTGAGTTGGTCTTCAGCTCCCACAAGAGTTCGCCGCTCTTCGCATCGAAAGCGCGGAAGTTGCGATCGTTGGTCCCGCCGACAAAGACGAGATCGCCCGCGGTCGCCAGTACCGAACCGAACAGTTGCGATTTCGGGAAGTTGTGAGACCAGACTTTCTTGCCGGTTGCGGGATCCCAAGCCTGCAATTCGCCAATGTGTGTGGCGCCGGGACGGAGCGTCAGACCGATGTCCTCAGGCTTGGTGGCAAGCCATAGTTCGCCAGGCTTCGGCGCAACCTTCTCGCCGGTGAAGCCGCCGCAGGTGTTCTCGTTGGCCGGCACATAGACGTACTTGGTCCTCTGGCTGTAGGCCGCCCAAGGCCAGTCCTTGCCGCCCCACAGTGACGGGCAGAACTCGACCCGCTTGCCGATCACCGGCTTGTGCGCAGGGTCGACAATCGGCTTGCCGGTCTCGGGCTCGATGCCTTTCCAGACGTCTGTATGAACATAGGGCCAGCCGGCTACGTAGCTGATCTTGTCCGGCTTACGCTCCAAGATCCAGAAGATGGCGTTGCGGCCCGGATGGATCAGGCTCTTGACCGTGCGGCCATCTCTTTGCAGGTCGACCAGTATCGGCGCCTCTACTTCGTCCCAGTCCCAGGAGTCGTTCTGATGGTACTGGAAATGTGTCTTGATCCTACCGGTATCGGGATCGAGGCCGAGCACGGAGCTCGTATAGAGATTGTCACCCGGGTGTGCGTCCCCCGGCCACGGCGCAGCATTGCCAATGCCCCAGTAGATGGTCCTGGTGTCCTTGTCGTAATTGCCGGTCATCCAAGCCGATCCGCCGCCGGTCTTCCAGTCGTCGCCCGTCCACGTTTCGCTGCCGGGTTCACCGGGCGCTGGAATGGTGAAGGTGCGCCACAGCTCCTTGCCGTTATCTGCGTTAAAGGCCACGACGTAACCACGGACGCCGAGCTCACCGCCAGAGCCGCCGACGATGACTTTACCGTCGATGACGAGAGGCATCAGGGTGAGATACTGACCTTTCTTATAGTCCTGGACTTTGGTGTCCCAGACCACCTTGCCGGTCTTCGCATCGAGGGCAACCACGTGATCATCGGTTGTGGCCAGATAGAGCTTGTCCTGCCACAGACCGACGCCGCGATTGGTCGGATGCAGCTGGAACAAATCATCCGGTAGCTGGCGCTTGTAGCGCCAATACTCTTCGCCGGTCTTGGCGTTCAGGGCGATTACCTGTCCCATAGGGGTGGTGACGAACATCACCCCGTTGTTAACGATCGGTGGCGCCTCGTGGCCCTCGATCACGCCAGTGGAGAAAGTCCACACCGGCTTGAGATTCTTGACGTTTGAAGTGTTGATCTGCTCGAGCGGACTGTAGCCCTGCCCGTCGTAGGTGCGTCGGTACAGCATCCAGTTACTAGGTTCCGGATTTTCCAGCCTGGCTTGTGTCACTGGACTGTAATTTTCGATCGGACCACCGAATGAGGCGGTCGAGAAAAAGGTCGTGCACGCAACACAACCTGACTAGCCATTGCCTTTTGGTCATGGACGCCATCTCCCTAAGCTCTTTCTCTTGCCGACCATAAATAATGCGAACAGCTGTGGCACGGGAATCCGATGCGACTACTCGTCACCCTGCTTGTTGAGCACCTACCTTTCCAACGAATGTTGCAGCGATGGTGAGCGAGCCGTCGGCTATTGCCAGCGGCAATGCCGCCAGACGTCGAGGCGCGGGCCCGAACACGACCTGCGCGCTTTCCCGGGGATTGAACTCGGAATTGTGACAAAAACACTTGAGAACGTCGTTGTCGCCTACGTCCGACTTCAGCCAGCCGGTGACAGAACATCCGGCATGAGTACAGATCGCCGAATAGGCTACAATGCCCTCCGCGGAGCGCGAGCGGGTCTCCTCATCCATGTCCCCGGGATCAAGCCTTATGAGGAGGATTTCGTTGAGCCGCGAGCCGTTGCGGACAACCGAAGTCTTTGGGTCCTTTGGCCAGGCATGCAGCGGCGCCTCACCGAGCCTCATGTCGTCGGGCACGATGATGCCGCCGGCGCGGTCACGCTCTGAGACCACAAGAAGGTCGCCTTTCCTCGGCCGATCGCTGCTGCCGGGCTGGTCTTTCTGCGCCGCAGCGAACCTCCTCGCCGTTAGAAACGCTCCGAGCATGGCGAAAAAAGCGACCGTCGCGTTTGCTTCGGACTTCGCATTGGTCCGTCTCTATCCCCACTGTAGAGCCTCGAAGTCAGGCACGTGTGGCTTCTCGAGCGAGACGCAAGAGCAAGGGACTACACGCCAGGCGCGGGTCGCGCGCGCCTCGGCGAGGCTCAGCTCACCGCTGCTTTTCGCCGCTACTTGGGGGTCCGCATGGAGGTGCCACTGGTTGGGCCGGTTGTCGGCGCAGCAGTGTCACTCTTTCCAGGAGGATGAGCAGAAGCACCTGGCTTTTCCTGCTCGCCGACATAGCCTGACTCGCCGGACTGGCGGGTCTTGATGCCCTTGTCCGCCTCCTCCTGCATCTGCGGGTTCGGTGCCGTCGGCTGCTGGGCCAGCCCCGGCAAGGCTAACGTAATTCCAACAGCTACAAGCATCGCAACGATCGTGGTTCGCATAGCAGTCCTCCCCATCGCAGCGCGCACTTTGCACGACAACGAACGCACCGGCCCGCAAAAGTTTCCTCGCTCATCAGCCGTATTTGCGAAAAGGCGATACCGCACAAGGGGTGGCGAGCAGACCCGGCTTTAGAGCGAGGTTCCGGCGGCGGCATGCGCGATCTCCGAGCTTGGAGGTGTCCGACGTGCCCGGCGGCTTTCTCTTCGGTGGTCGGCATCAGGTAAGGACATTAGCGTAGCGAACAGCGATGCAGCGGCCACCTGGACAACCGGGCCGAGCCGTCGCCGGCGATGCTTTGACGGGCGCGCGTCCTGTGGGTGATCAGGCCGCAACGCTACCGAATTTCTCCGTTTTGAGGGCGTCGAACCACCCACCTGCACTCGCGCCGTCAGGGCACGTTCCAATAGAAGGAGGGGTGTGTGCGTGCTAAACGGCTCGCGGTCATCTTGCCGCGCGGTTAAAACGCGCGCGACAATGCGTAGCATTGTCTTTCTGATTGCGGTGGTCGTCTTTAGAGAGGATTTTATCGATCGTGGGTGCGCTCTTCAGAGGGGCCAGCACATGATTGAGCTTTGGATCAAGTGGTTTGAGTCCCTGGCCTCGGTGGAGGGGCTGGCAGCCATCGTCGTCGTTGCCGTAATGATCGCTGGCGTTCTTACGCTGATTGAGGGGCGGCGCAGTAGGACCAAAAAACATTAGCTGCAAGACTCAAAAGAACAGCCAACTGGAACAAGGTCGTTCCGCAAAGTAAGTGGCCCTTATAAGATGCTCGTATGCAGGAGGCAATGATCGCTTCTCATGCAAGTTGGAATGCTCCTTGGCGAGAAACATTCTGCATCTTCGTGCTGTTGAGCATGCTGGTCGCGGCTCCGGCCCTTTTGATAATATTCTTGCTGGACTCGCAACTCGTCTTACCAGCGCTGAGTCTTCTGTTTTTCTCGGACGCGATGATCACCGCGCTCTTGGCCCTGGCAAAGTCAGGGACTGCAACGGTGAGCAAAATTTCTCTCTGGGATATCGCAGGTGCGTTCACAATGATCGGTTGCGCCGCAGCGATTTTTGGCGAGCCAGATCAAGTAGCACTGCTTTTCGGGCAGACTCCGGACCACATTCGGACGCCGCTGCCGGAGATAGTTACCTTAGCGATCGAGCCGCGATGGACTAGAACTGGATCTGTATAAGGGCTTTGGAGGTAACTTGTATGGGTCGAGCTGGCAGATAAATACGCGCCTCGCTCGGAGCCGAACCTGGGACCATAACCCTTGATAGACCATCTTCATACGGATGTTCTTAGCGCACTCGTGCAGGTCGTTCTGATTGATCTTGTGCTCGCTGGTGATAACGCCATCGTCATCGGCCTTGCTGCAGCGGGACTTCCTCAAGCGCAACGAGCCAAGGCCATTTTGATCGGGATCGTCGCCGCGACGATATTGCGTCTTCTCTTAGCGGGGATAGCCACGCAAATCCTGCAGATCGTCGGCCTTCTGCTCGCTGGCGGGATCCTGTTGCTATGGGTATGTTGGAAAATGTTGCGAGAGTTGCGCACGTCTCCCGCAGGGTCCACTGTTTGGAAAGGGAACATAGGGGCCATTGCAGAAAGCAAACCCCGCAAAACGCTCTTCCAAGCGAGTTGGCAGATTATCGTGGCCGACGCTTCCATGTCTCTCGACAATGTCCTTGCGGTCGCAGGGGCGGCACGCGACCATCCCGTGGTCTTGATTTTCGGCTTGGGGCTTTCCATCGCGATGATGGGCCTGGCCGCTTCTTTCATTGCCGGCCTTCTGCAAACGCATCGATGGCTCGCTTACGTCGGACTGGCCGTCATTCTCTATGTGGCAGTTGAGATGATCTGGCGCGGAACATTGGAGATCATGAAGGTCGCATCGATATGAGGGCCTGTTGTGTCCGACGGCACCGCATGCCTAGTTTCCCAGTTGTCCGACGAGATGCTGTATGCTCCACTCAGGGGAAGGCTGCGCTGCTTTGCCCCTATCACGTCCCATGCCAAATTCTTGCGAATGCCACCGCTTGGGAGCAATCTTGAGTTAGCCAGCTGTTCGGCCGCTGATTTCGGCCTTGAGGGTCACTGTGTCCCCTTTCGCGAATTTGCTGATCTTGCACAAATTGATGGCCGCGTTTGCAGCCGTGATAGCCGTCATATTTGTGAGTGGCGCAATCGTATATGACAGACTTGGCGTGATCGAAGAGGCCAAAAACTGGCGTGTCCATACCACTGACGTGTTGGACACGCTAGAGATGGCGGTGGCCGCAGCGCTTGATCAAGAAACGAGTCTGCGCGGCTATTTGCTCAGTGGCGACGAGAAATTCTTGGAGCCGTATCGCAGGGGTGGCGACAACTTCAGTGCGGCGATCCGGAAATTAAAAGCACAGACTTCGGATAACCAAGACCAGCAAAACCGGCTCGATGAGTTGAACGAGCTGGCGTCCACGTGGCGCATCGAGACCGCCGAGCGCGAGATCGCGCTGATGGCGACCCCCGAGACGCGCGAGGACGCACGCACGCTGGAGGGGTCGACCGGCAAGGCTGCGATGGACGCCATCCGCGCCAAGGCGAACGAAATCGAGAAGGCTGAGCGCGATCTGTTGGCAAGGCGCGACGCCGTGCAGAAGCAGGCGTACGCCACTGCATACACGGCGACCGCGCTGGGCGCCGCAGCCTCGCTCCTGATCGCGGTGTTGATGGGCATTTTACTCACGCGCGCTATCGCGACGCCGATCACCCGAATGACCGGCGCCATGACCGCACTCGCCAAGGGCGACACTAGCATCGACGTGCCCGGGATTGATCGGCGTGACGAAATCGGCGCGATGGCGGGTGCGATCGAAATTTTCAAGAAGGCTGTCATTGAACGGCAAAAGACCCAGGTCGAACTCGCTCATGTCAGTCGTGTCGCGACGATTGGGCAGCTGACGGCCTCGATTGCCCATGAGGTCAATCAGCCGATCTCGGCTGTGCTCACCAATGCGGACGCCGCCTTGAACTGGCTGCGCGCTAACCCGCCCAATCTGAACAAGGCCCGCGAGTCCCTCGAGCACATTGTCGCAGATAGCCGACGAGCTGGCGAGATCGTCCACCGTATCCGTGCTATGGTCAGGAAAGCGCCGGTACCCAGAAGCCGCCTCGACCTCAACGAAGCCGTGCTGGACGTCGTCGCCATGGTCCGAAGCGAGGCGGTGAGGCATAAGATTTCGCTGCGGATGCAACTGGCGGAGGACCTGCCGCAGATCGAAGGTGAGCGCATTCAGCTGCAGCAGGTGCTCCTGAATCTGATCCTCAATGCCATCGACGCCGTGAACAGCGTTGAGGACGGCTCGCGGGAGCTGCAGATCAGCACGGAAAGGGATGTTGCGGGCGATGTACGCGTCTCCGTGAGAGACTCGGGCCCGGGGCTCGACCCGACGAGTGAAGAACGCGTTTTCGAAGCGTTCTACACGACCAAATCGCACGGCTTAGGGATGGGCTTGGCCATTTGTCGGTCGATCATCGCAGCTCATGGCGGACGGTTGTGGGTGACGAGGAATAAGCCTCGGGGGGCCGTCTTCCAGTTCACCCTCGCTCCCCACCAGGACTGGGCCCCGTTGGGCCAGGACCAATGTGGGCGTATGCTTGAGGATTGAGCGGGGCGCCGATTTGGGCTCTAGCTTGTCCAAAACAACGTCTGCTCCTGCTATGGCTACGAGCGCTCGGCCGCAATCACACTGACTGTCAGCTGCCAAGTGGTCAAAATAAGTCGTGAAGGGTGGGGCGCCTAAGCTCGGTAGGCCGGTTTTTTCGTGCGACACCGCATTATGCAGGGAGGGGCGGCTCGCGGCCTACGTGCTCCGGCGCGCTGCTGTTGTGCACGTCCTCAGGTTGTCTTCGCAAATTCCGTCGGACAATATCAGGAAAATGGCGGCATTCGACATGACTGAAGACATCATAGTCCTGGGCGGCTTGGCCATCCTGTTCTGCTGGACCTACATCTGCTTGCCATTGATCTTTTACAGCTGAGTAGGCGCCGGTGTGACTGAGCCGAAACATGAACTGCCGACCGAAGTTCGGTGCTGAAGTTCGGTGCTGCAGTGCGACCGGCCGACCATCAAACCAGCTGGAGCGCCGGCTATACCGTGGACAACGAGTACGACGACGAACCATCCTTGGCAGCGTCGATCCCTCGATGGCGCGGCGATCAGGCACGGGACTATTGTGAAGCTCTATGGCCCGCCGGTTCCCGCCGGCGGGCTAGACGAAAAGGGCCGCAGCGATTGAGACTCGCTGCGGCCTGCGCCGGGTCCTGGCTAATCCAAAGCAATCCAATCCACAAGAGAGTAATAGCTGAAGAGCTGCCTCAAACTACCCGAAAACTCGGAATTGCTCCGCCCGTAGTAGAGGCGACAACTGCGGAGGAGTTAGACATCGCCTTTGCCTCGGCTGCGTCTCAGCACGTGGATGCAATGATCGTTTTCGGCGATGCCTTGATCAGTCGCAACAGCATGCGAACTACTGAACTGGCAGCCAAGCATCGCATCCCACCGATGTACCTCGGCCGACAGTACGCTACTGGCGGCGGATTAATTTCATACAGTCCTGATTTCCCAGACTTTGGCGTCGTGCAGGCGGATACGTCGATAAGATTCTTAAAGGCACTAAGCCTTCCGATCTGCCAGTTGAGCAGCCGACCAAATTCGAATTAGTGATCAACGTCAGGACGGCCAAGGCACTCGACCTCACCGTTCCTCCAACGCTACTTGCGCGCGCCGACGAGGTGATTGAATAGCAATGGGAGTTTCTGCGATGCGTGAGTCTGCTGTTGGCCCTTCGGCGAAGTGGCGGCGTTGCTCCACGAGGTCCGCTTATTGAGGCATGGCGAACAAGATCTGCTCAGGTTGAGTTCTTCGCATTTTGACCCGAAGCTGCCGTTGTAACAGGTGGCTCAAGGCGCGGCCGTCAGCTTGACCTTAAATAAGATTCTCGGCGGCGGCGCCTTCTCGCATCTTTCAGGGCAGCCTGTGTGCTCAATGGCAACCCATTGGCCGTCTATATTGCGCGCGGATGGCGCCTCGTCGAGTACGCCATCCGCACCCGCAATGGGTCTCTTAGGAAGAGACGAGGCTTAAGCCTTCAGGTCCGTGATCCGCATGATTGCGACCACGTTCCCATCGTTGAACGCCTGCTCTTTTGTGTCCTTGTTGCAGGTCCAGACAAAGTTCTTCTTGGCCGTAAAGGTCTTTCCATCCTGCTCGAGCCGCATCTCACCTTCAGTGATATGGCAGATCATGGCATTTTCCATCGGGGGACCCATAGTCTTCGATCCCGGCTGCATAATGACATCGCGCATTGAGACGGTCTTAAAACCGGGGATGATGGATGGTGTCTCGCCTTCATAAGCACGCACGACGACACCCGGCCACGGCGTCGAATCCTTGTAGCCTGCGGTTTGAGCGGTGGCTGGCTTCATCATGGCCGCCGAAGCCACTGCCAACCCGATTCCCAATGCTGACCTTCGATCGATCTTATCCATCGCTTTTCTCCTGTGGTTACAGCAACGAGCCGCCGCAGAAGCGATGCGCGCTTTTCGCGGAGAGTGAATCTTCGTGCGAACCCGAAAAAGGGGTCGGTCTCTAGAGCGCGAGCCTGCCGATGGCACTAGCGATGACCGTTCGCCTTGAACGACGATTCGGCACCGCTCCGCCTCAACGGCAACTGCATTCTATGTGACCTGACGCGCCCGAGAAACAGCCACAATGTCTCAGCTTGGTTACGACGCCTGGTGGCGGCAACGTGATGAGTCAGCGTCACTGACCGGCCCCGCGTCAGTAAGTCCGCCGCCACAACCCACACGGCTGCGGCTCCCAGGAATGTCCGGATTTGGGCCCGGAGCCGTCTGTGAGGGCAGAGCAGAGCGCGTCTGCTCTGCCCCCGAAGTCAGACGTCAACTTGTTCTGCTATCGCGAGGGCGTCGTCGACCTCGATGCCGAGATATCGGACGGTACTCTCGATCTTGGTGTGCCCCAGAAGGAGCTGCACGGCTCGCAGATTACCGGTTCGACGGTAAATCAAAGTTGCCTTGGTCCGGCGAATGGAATGCGTCACGAACAGGTTCGGGTCAGTCCAATGTCAGCGATCCAGTGAGATAGGAGGCGGGCATACTGGCGGGTCGTCATGTGTCCGGTCCGCCGCTGGCCAGTGAACAGGTATTCGCCTGACTTCTTGCCGGTCGTCCGCAGGTAGTCATCGATCGCCTGACGGGTGGATTCCGTTAATTCAAATTTGACTGGTCGGCCGGTCTTCTTCTGTCGGACGGTCGCCCGGTCGGCCGCAAACGCCCGGCGCAACGTCATCGACTTTCAAAGCTACGACGTCGCAGCCGCGCAGCTTACTATCGATGGCGACGTTCAACAGCGCCAGATCGCGCAAGCGGCCATCGACTTGGAGCTTGGTTCGAATTGACCAGACGTGCTCCGGACGGAGCGGCGGCTTCGCCCCGACGATCTTTCCCTTATTCCACGGAGTGTGTCTCGAGACGGCAGGAGTAGTGCTCAGGATATCGGTCATGTTGACCTCCTCAACTCGTGAGGCTGGTCATTTTCAGCCCGGAGCGCTTCCGATCCTGCGTCCGCTTTCGGACGATTGGAGACGTACTTGCGTCCAATTCGACGGATGGACGGATGAGAGGCCCGATGCTGACCCTGAGCGGACTGTCAGCCCCTAATCGGCCCTCGCTTCTGTGTGGTTGAATGATCGAGCAAAACGAAGGCCACGCGCCACAAGCTCAGCTTTCACGATCCGCTTTCCTCGCTGCTTCCATAATGATTTGTTTCACACATGACGAAGTTGGTGTCTTGCGGTGCTGCCCCCTAGCAATTGGAGTGCGCGGCGAGGACGGGCCGCTCTTTCAAGCGGCGTTTGTTTCAGAAGCCCGTCAGCTAAAGCGCCGCCTACACCGCGCCAGACCGGTCAGTCGGAAAGAAAAAAAGCCGCCCAGAGGCGGCTAGTATTTTAGTCTTCCCTCTTCTGATTATTTCTTCAGGGCGTCAGCAGCGTCCCGCGCTGCGTCCTTCACGTCTCCCGCAGTGTTGTGGGCTGATCCCTTGGCCTTATCAATCTTGCCTTCGGCTTCCATGTCCTTGTCACCACTGAGCTTGCCGGCACCTTCTTTGATGGCGCCTTTTGCCTTATCGGCAGCGCCCTTCACGTGTTCGCGGTCCATGATCGTGTTCCTTTTCTGTCAGCAAGAACCTGCACAACGAAAGCCTTGCGCAGTAGTTCCTCGGAGAACGACCACCAGTGTTGCACGCGAAGATTGTTGCTCCTGCCATTTCGATAAGGCCTCCGTGAGCATCACGATAAGTTTCCCCGAACGGAAGTTATTCACTGGGTGCTCGAACAAAAAGGGGCGTACCGTTTTCTTGATCGAGCGGATTGCTCGAGAGCTGCCTCAAAGACGGCGACGCACCGGAGTGTCCGTCTCCACCAATGGCGGCCCAGTGCCTTCGGCAGGCACACATGATTTTGAACTTGATTATCGAACTTCATCACGATGCGCTCCGGCAGTGCTTGCAAAAATGAGCATTGCAGTGGTCTTTAGCTCTTTGTCGTTTGGAGAGAAACAGTTGGCGAAGTATGCCTACGTCACCCTCACGACAAGGCTCGGCCGTTCCGTGGTCATCAAGGTGGCGCACATCTTTGAAGGAAGTGGACTGGCCATGGTCGGCGGCGCAGGCGGCCTTTACGACATCGTGGACATGTCTGGCCGTACCGACGGGCGCGGCGGGCGCGGGCGCTGCCTCGTCCTGAGCGCCCGTATCTATCTTCGTCCCGACGGGCCGAAAGCCGATGCCGAAGGGCGGTCGTTGCCACCGTGCGCGGCGATGAACATGGCGACGGCCGACCGGCAATAGGATTCGATTTCGCTGTCGTCCTCTGCTCTCGCCTGATCGAAGCGTGCGATCATCAGGAGATCGGATCCTTTGAAAAGCGCGGCAAACAAGCGGGCGGACCGGAGAGGATCGGGCACGTTCAGAACCGCCTTCGCGTGCAACTGACGCAACAGCGCCTCGATTTGGGCGATGACATGGGCGGGGCCGGCTTCGTAATGGAGCTTGCTCAGCGCGTTTTGATTCGTCTTGTCGGCCATGACCATGGCTTCGACACTGCGAACGTCCGGACTCAACAGCGTGCGAAGCAGTGATGATCCCACCGCCATGAGCTGATCTTCGACCGAACCGTCGACGCCTTCAAGAAGCGCCTGTGGTGCAAACAACTGATGGCAGCCGGCCGCGATGGCCGCGCTGAACAGCGCCTCCTTATTCTCGAAGTGCCGATAGATGCTGAGCTTGGATATCTTCGCCCGCTGGGCGACCTTGTCCAATGTCGTCGCTTGAAAACCCAATTCCACAAAGAGCTCGCGCGCGGCGTCGAGTATCGTTTGGCCAAGCGCCTCGTTGGCGGGCCGGCCGCGTCGGCCCTGGCTGTTTTCGGTCACGACAATTCCAGTACTTGACAGTATCCTAATTGTTGCATTACGATACCATCTAGTGTCTGAAATGTGCAAGCCAATGGGCAGGTTTCAACCTGTCCTCCAAATGGAGCCCGTCACCATGGATGACGTCATCATCATCGGCGGCAGCTTTGCCGGTCTCGCCGGCGCGCTGCAGCTCGGCCGTGCCCGCCGCAAGATCACCGTTTTCGATACCGGCCTGCCGCGCAACCGCTTCGCCGGCCACTCGCATGGCCTGCTCGGCCACGATCACAAGCCGCCACTGGACATCCTGGTCGAGGCGCGGCAGCAGCTGGCGCGTTATCCCACGATCAAGCTGGTCAGTGCCCGGGCCGAAAGCGTCTCCGGCGCCATCGACGATTTCAAGGTTCTCACGTCCGATGGCGAAAGCTTTGCGGCGCGGCGCCTGATTTTGAGCTATGGCGTCGTCGACCAGATTCCTGATGTTCCGGGCTTTGCCGAAGGCTGGGGCACGTCCATCGTGCCCTGCCCCTATTGCGACGGCTTTGAAGTCGCCGGCCAGCATTGGGGCCTCGTCTGGTCCGGCCCGCAGTCGCACAATCAGGTCAGGCTGTTCCACGATTGGACCGACAGGTTGACGCTCTTCGCCGATGGTCACGACATTCCGCCTGATATCCGGGCCGATCTGGCGCGCCGCAACATACCTGTCGTCGGTGGCCGGATCGTCGAGATCGCCCATCACAAGGGTCATATCGCCACCGTCAATCTCGATACCGGTCGCACTGTCGCGGTCGACATCCTGTTCGCCCATCCGTGCAACAAGCCGTCCGCAAGCCTGCATAAATCACTGGGCCTCGCCACGGTGGATACGCCCGTCGGCATCGCCCTCAAGGTCGACGAGCGCCGCCAAACCAGCATGCCCGGCATCTACGCCGCCGGCGACCTCACCGCGCCGTTCTTGCCCTCGGTCACCCAGGCAACATGGCAGGGCGCGATGGCGGGCATCTTCGCCCAGCAGTCGATGCTGGCTTGAGCGCATAGGTTGAGATGAGCATGGCCGTCGAACCGGACAGCGCGGGTGTGCGCTTCCCGCCGCCCTTCGTCTATCTGGGCGCGCTGCTGTTGGGGCTGGCGGCGGAGCGGTTCGTCACCTTGCGCTCTTTCGGCATCGACTGGCGGTTGCTGGCCGGGACGGGCGCGCTGCTGTTCGTTGCCGGCGCGGCGATGATGCTTGCGGCGGCGGGGCTGTTCCGGCGGCTGGGCACCAACGTGCCGCCGTCGCAGCCAACGACCCTCATCGCAACGACCGGCCCTTATCGGTGGACCCGCAATCCCATGTATCTCGGCATGGCGCTCGTCTATGCCGGCCTTGCGATCGGCTTCGACGGGCCGATCGCTCTCGCCTTGCTCCCGTTGGTGCTGATCGCGATCCAGACGCAGGTGATCGCGCGCGAGGAGCGCTATCTCGAAGCGAAGTTCGGCGACGACTACCGCCGCTACAAGGCCGAGGTTCGGCGCTGGCTCTGACTATTCCGCAGCTGCCGCCTGCGGGGCCTTCTGCTTCGACAGGCGGGCAGGTGTCGTTGTTCGCAACTACAGGAGCATTCGCAATGCAGTTGACCGTCAACAGTAAGCGCTACGATCTGGATGTCGAACCAGAAATGCCGCTCCTTTGGGTGCTGCGAGACGAGCTGGGTATCTCGGGACCGAAGTATGGTTGCGGTGCGGGCCTTTGCGGTGCGTGCACCGTTCATATCGACGGTGCCGCGGTTCGCTCCTGCTCGATCAACGCTGGCGAGGTCCGCGGCAACATCAGGACAATCGAGGGCCTGGGGACTCCGGCAAACCTGCATGTGGTTCAGCAGGCCTGGATCGAGCACCAGGTCGCGCAGTGCGGTTATTGTCAGTCCGGTCAAATGATGACTGCAGCGGCCCTGCTGTCCAAAACCCCCGATCCCTCGGACGCCGAAATCGCCGAAGCCATGGACGGAAATCTTTGTCGATGCGGGACTTACACGCGCATCCACAGCGCCGTCAAAACTGCAGCCCAGATGATGAAGGGGAAATAGCGTGGCCCGGCTCAAGACGATTGCAAGACGCACGTTCCTGATCGGCTCCGCTGCGATCGCCGGTGGCGTCGCCTTCGGCTATTACCGATTGCACCAGGATCCTCCCAATCCCCTGCTCAAGGGCCTCAAGGCGGGGGAAGCCGCGATCACACC
The DNA here is from genome assembly GCF_023073735.1 of Bradyrhizobium sp. 160. NCBI lineage: Bacteria > Pseudomonadati > Pseudomonadota > Alphaproteobacteria > Hyphomicrobiales > Nitrobacteraceae > Bradyrhizobium > Bradyrhizobium sp. 160. The sequence goes on along the minus strand of NZ_JADPKD010000067.1, from coordinate 88,868 downwards.
TTATGTCCGCGTCGACGCAAAGGGCGTCACGCTCATCACTCCGCGCGCCGACAAGGGCCAAGGCTCATATTCCATCCAAGCTCATCTGATTGCCGAAGAGCTTGACGTGGATCCACACAAGGTTCGCATTGATCCCGGTCCACCAGATACGGCCTATTTCAACAGCCGGGTGATGGACGATAGCCTGCCGTTCTCTACGATCGACGATGGCATGATGGCGCGTGGGGCGCGGGGAGGCGGCGAAGTGTTGAGCCGCGTTCTCGGCATGCAGATCACGGGAGGTTCGTCCACCGTACCCGACGGCTACCAAAAACTTCGCATGGCCGGCGCCGTCGCGCGCGAGACTTTGAAGGAAGCGGCGGCGCGAAGGTCCGGAGTGCCCCGATCGCAACTGAAGACCAGGGACGGTCAGGTCATCTTGCCCGATGGCAAGTCCCTCACTTATGCGGAGCTGGCGGCTGAGGCAGCGCAGCTTGCGCCGGTGACCGATGTCACGCTCCGGCCGGAACAGGAGTGGCGCTACATCGGCAAGAAGATGCGCCGGATCGATATCGTCGCCAAGTCTACCGGTACGCAACAGTATGGGATCGATATTCGTCCGGACCGGGTCGTGTACGCTACCGTCCGCGCCAACCCCGGCATGGGAGGCACAATCAAACGATATGATGCCTCCGGCGCGGAGAAGATGAGAGGCGTCAAAAAGATCGTCCCGATCAGGGACGGTGTGGGCGTCATTGCCGATAACACCTGGAGAGCCTTTCAGGCTGCGGCTGCTGTCAAGATCGAATGGAACGATCCTCCCTATCCGGCCGACTCGGCTGGAATGTGGAAGGTGCTGGAGAATTCATTCTCCAAAGACCTGCAGGACAGCCGGCTTCGCAATGACGGAGACGTCGAGAAGGCTTTAGCCGGCTCATCCAAACCGATCGAGGCGGAGTATCGGACTCCATATCTGGCCCACGCGCCGCTGGAGCCTATGAATGCGGTTGTACTCTACACGAAAGAGCGGCTCGACATCTGGACGGGAACGCAGATCCCGGTCTTCCTCCAGGGGCATGCGGCAAGGCTGACTAAACTACCGGAGGAGAAGATCCACGTGCACGCCCAACCGATGGGCGGCAGCTTCGGGGCACGACTCGACGACACCTATGCGTTGCAGGCGATCGAACTCGCAATGGCCATGGAAGGCGTCCCGGTCAAGATGACCTGGAGCCGTGAAGAGAACATGGGGCACGACTATCCGCGCCCGATCCAGCTCTCACGCGCCAAGGGAACGGTTCGCGATGGCATGGTCGAGAGCATGAGCATCGATGTGGCTGGACAATCGATGGGCGCCTCCTGGTTCAATCGGTTGCAGGCGCCCGTTCCTCCCGGCCCCGATGTTTCAAGCGTCAACGGTATTTGGGACCAACCTTTCGCCATACCGAACTTTCGCGTGACGGGTTACAAGGCGAAGGAAATGGTGCCAGTCAGCCCGTGGCGATCGGTTGGAGCGTCCGCCAATGGCTTCCACCATGCTTCCTTCCTGGACGAGTTGATCAATGCCGCGGGCGCGGATCCGATGACAGAGCTCATTCGTCTCTGCAATCATGAGCCGTCCAAGAAGGTGCTGCATACTTTGCGTGATATTTCCGCCTGGAAAGGCCCGCGAATCGATGATCGACGAGCTCGCGGCGTGGCACTGACTTTGTCCTTCGGCGTGCCAATGGCTCAAGTCGTCGAGGTGAGCTACGCGCCGCAAGGTATCAAGATCGACAAGGTCTATGCCGTTTGCGATGTCGGGCGCATTCTAGACCCCGTCAATTTCGAAGCGCAGGTGCGGGGTGGCATCATCTGGGCCTTGGGCCATGCCATGAACTGCGAGCTGACCTACGAAAACTTTGCGCCGGTCCAGACCAATTTTCATCTGTTCGAGGCCATGAGATTCCATCAGGCACCCGAAATCATCGTCAAAGGATTGGAGCTTGGTGGGGACGTTCGAGGAATTGGTGAACCCCCCGTCCCGCCGGCGGCCCCGGCTCTCGCCAATGCGATCTTTGCTCTCACCGGGAAGCGGGTACGCGAATTGCCTCTCAACAAGAGCATCAATTTCGCTTGATGGGTTGAGCTCCATCGCCCACTTGCGGTGCTTGCCCGAGCACCACCGTCTTCCCTTCACGCAAGCCGAAAATCTTGGGTTGAGTGACTCAACATCCCTCAGAAGTGACGTCGACCACATAATCAGCTTGGAGGAACGCATGTGCGCTAACAAATCAGACCTGTTTCAAAACCTGTCCTACCTGGTCATCGCAGCGGTGGTAGGCCTAGTCGCGGCCTCGGTTGCGAGTGAGGCCCGATCGCAGACCGTGATCCTATCGGGATCGCCGTTCCCGGAAAGTCTGGCAGCGACAACGGATGGAACGCTCTTTGCCAGCAGCTTGACGAACGGCGGAATCGCGCGCGTCAAGCCGGGCGCCTCCGAGGCCGAAGCCTGGATCAAGCCGGGGACATTCGATACGCGATCGACGTTCGGCGTTCTCGCCGACGAGACGTCAGGGCTTCTTTGGGTATGTTCGAACGATGCCACCCCACTCGGCGTCAAAGGTCCAAACACGATCGAAGGCTCGTTCGTTAAGGGGTTTGACCTCAAAACCGAGAGGGAAAAATCAGCGCCCAACTGCCGGCGAGGCCCTCGATCTGTAACGATCTCGCGATTGGGCCGGACGGCGCGCTCTACGTCACGAATACCCTGCAGCCACAGATCCTCCGCTTGAAGAAGGAATCTTCCGAGCTGGACCTCTGGGTTCAGGACGACAAGCTGAAGGGCGGCCTTGATGGGATTGCGTTCGGACCAGATGGAGCTTTGTACGTCAACACTTTCCAAAGCGGCGAGCTCTTCCGCATCGAATCCAAATCGGGAGTCGCTGGTGCAGTCACGAAGCTTGAGACGTCACGCCCAATCAAGTTCCCGGACGGTCTTAGGGCAGACAAGACCGGATTCGTGATGGTTGAAGGCGCCGGTCCGCTTTCCAAGGTCACGATCGTCGGGGATCGGGCCCAAATCGAAACGATCAAGGAATTCGCTGGGCCAACAGGCGTCGCGCGCGTCGGCGACAAGCTTTGGGTAGCGGAAGGCCAAATTGGCTATCTCATGGATCCTTCCAAGAAGGGCCAGACGCCGACCTTCCAGCTGCGGTCAATCGACGCTCCCTGACACGAGACCCTTGTCGCGCCCGGCGCGATCGAGACGGATTTCGCAGTGGGCACCTTGAAGAACACGCCCGCGATCCATGACTATTTCCGCAGTGTCACAGCGCTGGGCCGCAGTGATGTTGCGGGGGTGCGTCATGGAGCTCGAATTCTACCAAGTCTCGCACGGCGGGTTCGGGTCATTGCCGAGAAAGCAGACCCCTTCACACGGCGTCGGCTGCTGCTTGCCGAGCGGTACGACGCGAAATGAGGCGGCTCGCGTCCCGCGGGCTCGATCGAGCGTCGGCTGCCGGTGCCGCGCACCACGCCACCGGCCTCGATCTTCTCCGGACCGGGCGAGGCCTGCCCGGAGTACAAGTCCGAGCGGCCGGCCCTTCCTCGCCTACTCGTCGTCCTCCGTAAGCTTCGTCTCGAGCCGGTGGCTGTTCAGCTTGGCGGTGCGATGCCGAAAACCGGTCCCGCGCATCAAGACAGACCGAGTGTGCCGGCGACACACACACATACACATTATTTTGCGGAGCCATTTTCCCGAGCGGGTCGGCGCGCGGGGATCATCGTGCGGACGGGTATCGCAACCGATAGTTCAACGGCGTATTTTTCCGCGATCTTGCTACCAATCGAAAGCTCTTCAGCCTCCATGATTTTCAAACCGGTCGCGGTTGACCACATCGGTCACGCACGATTCAAATTTTGTCTTTTGACCTTGGGCCACGCGAATGTCCGCCAATTGGTCGTTGCCACGGTGCGCAGCGATGAACATGGCGACGGCCGACCGGCAATAGGATTCGATTTCGTTGTCGTCCTCTGCTCTCGCCTGATCGAAGCGTGCGATCATCAGGAGATCGGATCCTTTGAAAAGCGCGGCAAAAAAGTGGGCGGACCGGCGAGGATCGGGCACGTTCAGAACCGCCTTTACGTGCAACTGACGCAACAGGGCCTCGATTTGGGCGGTGATATGGGCGGGGCGGGCTTCGTAATGGAGCTTGCTTAACGACTTTTGATTTGTCGTGTCGGCCATGATCATGGCTTCGACATTGCGGACCTCCGGCTTCAACAGCGTGCGAAGCAGGGATGATCCCACCGCCATGAGCTGGTCTTCGGCCGAACCGTCGACGCCTTCAAGAAGGATCTGTGGTGCAAACAATTGATGGCAGCCGGCCGCGATGGCCGCGCTGAACAGCGCCTCCTTGTTCTCGAAATGCCTGTAGATGCTGAGCTTGGATATCTTCGCCCGCTGGGTGAGCTTGTCCAAGGTCGTCGCTTGAAAACCCAATTCCACAAAGAGTTCGCTCGCGGCATCGAGGATCGTTTGGCCAAGCGCCTCGTTGGCGGGCCGGCCGCGCCGGCGCTGGATATTTTCGGGCACGACAATTACAGTCCTTGACAGTATCCTAATTCTTGCATTACGATACCATGGAGTATCTGAAATGTGCAAGCCCACGGTGACTTCCATGCAACGACGAGCCCTACTGAAGTTGGCTGCGCTTTCCACCATCGGCCTCGCGCGCGCTCAGGCCACCGCCAAGCCTAACGCGTCCCCCTCCATCCCCAACACGGAGCTTATCCCCATGGATGACGTCATCATCATTGGCGGCAGCTTTGCCGGTCTCGCCGGCGCCCTGCAGCTCGGCCGTGCCCGCCGCAAGGTCACCGTTCTCGATACCGGCCTGCCACGCATCCGCTTCGCCGGCCACTCGCATGGCCTGCTCGGCCACGATCACAAACCACCGCTGGACATCCTGGCCGAGGCGCGGCAGCAGCTGGCGCGCTATCCCACGATCAAGCTGGTCAATGCCCGGGCCGAAAGTGTCTCCGGCGCCATCGCTGGCCGCCATAAAACCATTCAAACCTCTAGACGAGAAATTTCCGTACTCGGTATCGCGGCCGCGCCTGTCGTGCTCATCAACTTCTTCACACTCGATTCCGCCGACGAAGCGGGCTTCCTGGACGCTTTCAAGGCGGCTGCCGAGATCATAACGAAGCAACCGGGCTTCATTTCCATGCAACTGCACCGAGCGATCGGCGATAGCCCGACTTACCTGAACTATGTGGTGTGGGAATCCACCGAGACGGTCCGCGCCGCCTTCACTGATCCCGAGTTCCTCGCGAAACTTCCGGCATATCCGTCATCGGTCGTAGCCAGCCCGCACCTGTTCCAAAAGGTCGCCGTCCCCGGCTTTTGCGGCGGGGCTGTTCCGGCGGCTGGGCACAAACGTCCCGCCGTCGCAGCCAACGACCCTCATCGCAACGACCGGTCCTTATCGGTGGACCCGCAATCCCATGTATCTAGGAATGGCGCTTATCTATGCCGGCCTTGCGATTGGCTTCGACCGGCCGATCGCCTTCGCCTTGCTCCCATTGGTGCTGATCGCGATCCAGACGCAGGTGATCGCCCGCGAGGAGCGCTATCTCGAAGCGAAGTTCGGCGACGACTACCGCCGCCACAAGGCCGAGGTTGGCCGACGGCTCTGACTATTGCGCCGCTGCCGTCTGCGTGGTCGCCCGTCAGCCAGCTTTCCCAACAGATCGCGTCGTTACCCGGAGCAGCTTTCAGTATCTGGAAAGTATCCATCCGTCTTGCAGAGCCGTCGGCTATCCAACAACAGGGTGCATCAATGGTCTACAGTCTAATTGTCAAAAAGGAGATCCGCAGGAGCTTCGATCATGTCAACAACCAGCGTTGGGATGATGCTGCAAAGGGCCTAACACCAAACGCGTATCACTGGGTTGCCGGAGATCATGCGTTGGGGGGTGAGCGACATGGAAAGCGATCGGTGAAGCAGTGGTTCGAGCGCATGGGCCGTGTTTTCCCGAAGCTTCACATAGATATTGAGCAGGTCGAGGTGACGGGTTGGCCATGGAATACCACAGTGTTCGTCAAGTGGCGGGCCAACGCGAGGCTACTTGACGGCCAAAGCTCGTATGTGAACAGGGGCGTCCACGTCTTCAAGTTGCGATGGGGCAAGGTTTATTCGATTGAGGAATACTTCGACTCGCAGGCTGCAGAACGAAGCCTCGCTATCCAAGCTCGTGCCGGTTTGGATGAAGCTGCGGCGGGACCAATCGTGAGTTAACGCGGATCATTCGTGTGATGCCGCCATCGGAGCACAGATTCCCTTCTCCGGTTGCCGCGGGCGCGGTTGTCCTTCGAAGTCCGGCGCCAGGCGGCACCGATCTCAACGCATGAGACGATCACACGCAGGTCTGGCGCCTTTTCGCTGGTGGAGACGGGATCGCTGGAGACGATGCGCGCTTTGGCATCGGATCGCTTGGTTAAGAACGTATCAGAACAAGGATATGGCATGGCAGAGCGAAATGCGGATCAGGTCACCAACTGGAATGGCCAAAGCGCGGAGCGCTGGCCAGCCCACCAGGCCCGGCTCGACGCCAGGCTGGCGGTGTTCGGCGCCCGCGACGGACGAGCGCGTGCTGGACGTCGGCTGCGGCGCGGGCGCGTCGAGTCTCGCTCTGGCCGCCCGCTTCGGCGCGGGAGGCCAACTGCTGGGCGTGGACATATCCGAACCGCTGATCGCCCGAGCGCGCGCGCTTGCGCCACAGGATACGCCGGTCCTGTTCCGGGTGGCCGACGCCAGCAGCGCCGAGCTGCCCGAGGGGGCGGGTGACAGTGCACTCAATCGATCAGCCACCCGCTTCACGGGTCGAACGATAGTCACAACGACAGTTAAGTGCACTGTCACCGTAATCCTTGATCTACCTATCAACCTAACACGCGAAGGGTCCCATGGCTGACCTGATCAACACCGCGCCGCGGGACATTCCCACCTCCAGCCCCCTGCCCATCGCCGTCCTTTCCGTCCTAACCGCGATGGGAACGCTGGCGACCAACATCTTGCTGCCGTCTCTGCCGCACATTGCGATCTCATTGAATGTCACGAGTGCGGCGGTCACGTCCGCCATCACCGTCTATCTTGCGGTGTTCGGATTGGGCCAGCTCCTGGTCGGACCGCTTTCGGATCGCTACGGAAGACGTTGGCCGGTCCTGATCGGATTTGCCGTGTTCTTCGCGGGCAGCGTCTGGTGCGGTCTGGCAACCGACCTGCCTAATCTCCTTGTCGGCCGCGTCGTGCAGGCAACAGGTGCTTGCGCGACGGCAGTGCTGTCTCGCGCCATCGCCCGCGACATATTCAGCGGCGCAGCGCTGGCACGCGCGATGGCGCTCATCATGATCGTGATGTCCGCTGCTGCCGGGTTCTCGCCACTGCTTGGCGGCGCACTCGACCAGAGTCTGGGCTGGCGCGCAGAATTCGCGCTGGTCGCGGCCTTTGCTGCCGTCAGCGCCGTTGCCTACGGCATCGTTCTCGGCGAAACCCACAATTCGATCCGCACCCCGCTCAACCCAGTTGCCATCGGCAGGACCTATGCCGGCCTGATTGGCGACGGTCGCTTCGCTATCCCCGCGACCACCTCGAGCCTCATCATAGGGTGCATGTTCTCAATGTTTTCGGCGGCACCGCGCCTATTCATCGAAGCGCTGCACTTCACGCCGATCCAGCTAGGCCTCTTTTTCGTCGGCACCGTCTTCATCGTGTCCGCCGGGGGTATGCTTGCAACAAGATTGGCACCACGCTACGGGCTCGATGGCCCGATCCGGGCCGGTTTGTGCGCGACGGCCGCCAGCAACCTTGCGATCCTGCTCATCTCGATAATCAGCGCGACTTTCCTGCCTTTTCTGGGTGCGATGTGCGTTTTTCTTCTCGGCGCGGGTGTTGTCATTCCACTGGCCACTGCGCGGGCGCTTTCTCCATTCGGGGAGAAGGCCGGCGCCGCCTCGGCGCTGCTGGGTTTCTTGCAGATGATGATCGCCGCGATCGGCGTATGGCTTGCTGCCGCAGTGTCACATGAAGCAATGTTGGCGCTGGGCGTCGTGATGAGCGCGTTTTCCCTGCTGGCTCTTGGCGTGTACGCGCGGGGCCCAGGATCTTGATTGCGCATGACTCCGCGCGCGTTTCTTTTCAGTCGCTCGTCAGCTTTTCGAAGTGCGGCTTATACCGTCGGACAAACGCGGCAAAGATTAGCCATAGAGTTAGTTAGTTGGCCAGTCGGTTAGGGTACGCAGAAGAGATGGATGCTGATATGAGTCACCGGCTTATCGAGGCCGCTCCCTATTCCAGGCTGTTGGCAGGCGTGTCGCTGGCCCTGATGGCGGCTTCGCTGGCCGGGTGCAATGACATCGTCGCTGAGAAGGCCGAGCCACCGCGGCCGGTTCTGGTCGCAACCGCGCATTATGATGCCGAGACGCCGGAGCGTAGCTTCCTCGGCACCATCAGGCCCCGGATCGAGAGTGACCTCGGCTTTCGCGTTGCCGGCAAGGTTGCAAAACGCCTCGTTGAGGTCGGGCAGACCGTCGAAATCGGCCAGCCGCTCGCCACCATCGACGAGGTCGATCTGAAGCTGCAGGCCGAAGAATCCGTCGCCGAGCTGACCGCTGCGACCGGCGTGCTGGCCCAGGCTGCCGCCGCCGAGCAGCGCGCCAAGGATCTGAAGGCCAAGGGGTGGACCACCGATGCCGAGACGGATTCGAGCCGTGCCACCGCCGACGAGGCGAGGGCGCGTCTGAACCGGGCCGAGCGCTCGGTCGAGCTGACCAAGAATTCGCTTTCCTACGCGACGCTTGTTGCCGACGCCCGGGGCGTCGTCACCGCAACGCTGATCGAGCCCGGCCAGGTGGTCGCCGCGGGCCAGGCTTCGATCCGTGTCGCCCGCTTTGCCGAGAAGGAAGCGGTCGTCGCGATCCCTGAGACGCTGGTTGGACGTGCCAAGCCGGGCGTCGCCAGCGTCACCCTTTGGTCGGAGCCGGACAAGAAGTATGTCGCGAAGCTGCGCGAGATCGCGCCGACCGCCGATCCGGCCACGCGCACTTATCTTGCGAAATTCTCGCTGCCTGAGGCCGACGACAAGGTCGCGCTCGGCATGACCGCGACGCTGACTAGCTGGATATTCGACGCGCGCCAGCATCCTGCCACGGGCATGATCGTTGAGGAAGGCGCCATCAAGTTACTTCGCGTAGCCTTGTGATCGGAGCCAGGCAATCCGACGCTCTCCATTCAGCCAGCCATCAATATCGGCTTTGCTCGTGAAGCCGGTGATTTCTCGAGGCTCTGCGCCTGGATACTCGGCGATGATAGTCCAATCGCCCTCAGATTTGCGAACCGGTTTGAAGTTCACTTTTATTTTTGCCATGCCGGACCATGCAGGAAACCTAGCGGAAAAGGAACCTCGTCCTCCACAAAATAGGTAGTTACCCACCAACGGCTATCTTCCCCGAGAGAAGTAGTTCACGCCTCCGCCGAAAGCGGCATAGTGAACGTGAACTTGGTTTCTTCACTCGTCGAGCTGACGGTCAATTCGCCGCCGTGAGCTTTTGCAATCTGCGAAGCGATGTAGAGACCCAGTCCGAGCCCCTGGCGGCTGGCATGAGCATTCCCGCGGAAAAAGGGCTCGAACAGCTTGTCCATCGCGGCTTGTGGGATCGGCTGGCCGGCGTTGGAGACCCAGAGCTCGAATACGCGCTCCCTTGTTTCTGCGTGAACAATCACGGGCTTGCTCGAAGATCCGTGCGTGAGGGCGTTCCCGACGAGGTTGGACAGCATCTGTCCAAGCCGTTGGCCATCACAGTTCACGGGCCGCTCGATATTGAATTCGGCCTGAATGATCCGACCTGGCGAGGCCAGTCTTAGTTCGTCCACGACGCCCATGAGCACCGGCTCCAGCGGCTTTCCGAAATCGAGGTTCAACCGAATTCCACCGCCAAGCCGTCCACGAGCCAAATCAAGCACGTCATCGATCAGTCCTGCCATTCGCATGACAGTGGTCTGCATCATGGCAATAACCTGCCGCTCTTTCTCGGTCTGGACGGTCCTGTCGAGGATACGTACCCCGGCACTGATCGAAGCGAGGGGATTACGCAGGTCATGGCCGAGAACCGCGATGAACTGCTCTCGGAGCTCTGACGTTTCGTGCTCTCGCTGCAAATTGACCTCGGCAGATCTTTCGCCTGTTCTGGCTGCCTCGCGGGCTCGAAGAAGCTCCTGTTCATAGCGGCGACGATCAGTTGCTCTGCTGAGCGCTAGGCGGATCGAAAGAGGCTTGCCGTCCGTGTCCCGACGCTCAGTTGCGTTAGCGATCATCTGGAGCCGCTGCCCGTCCGCCTTGATGACGTCGACGGCAAATTCATCGAACGAACCCTGCATTCGTAGGAGCGGCGCGATGTGAGTTTCATAGTAGATGCGCCCAGCCATCGTCAGAAAGTCGCTGAAGCGCTTTCCGATCATTTGGTCGGCGGTATGACCGCTCCAGCCGGTCAAAGTTCGATTCACGTACTCCATCCGGCCGTCAGGCGACAGCGAAACGTAACCGCAAGGGGCGTTCTCGACCATGTCGGTGAAGTCGAGGGAGACCATGCCGGTCACACAAAGGTTCGCATGGCGGACACCACTTCTTCCGGTGCGCTGAGGTTCGGACAATGCCCCGTGGCCCTGAGAACGATCATCCGGCTGTTCGGGATGGTGCGTTGACGAAGTCGCCAACATTCTGGCTGGCGATAATGTCCTCGCTGCACTGAAGAACGAGGGTTGGCACGGCAACACGGGCAAGGTCTTCGCGGTTGTCCGAAGTGAAGGTCACGCGAGCGAATGCCTTGGCGATGTCAGGATCGGTTCGGCAGAAGCTGTTGGTCAGCTCCTTGCCCAGCTCGGGGCGGTCCGGATTGCCCATGATCATTGGCGCCATCTGCGCGGACCAGCCCATGTGGTTGGACTCCAGAAATTCCAGCAGCTCTTCGATCTGCTTTGCGCTGAAACCACCGGTGTATCCTGCATCATCAATATAGCGGGGCGAGGGGCCCGAACATTCCGGGCGCCTTTTCGGCGGCGATCACGCCGATCATGCTGCTCACGGAATGGCCGACGAACACGGCGTCCGAAAACTCCAGCTCGCGGGCGATCTCCACAACGTCGGTCGCGTAGCCTTCGAGGCTGGAATATTTGGCTCTGTCGTACGCGCTTAGATCCGAACCCCCGGCACCGACGTGGTCGAACAGGACTGTCCGAAAGTCGGCTTCGAAGGCCGGAGCCACGAAGCGCCACATGTTCTGGTCGCAGCCGAAGCCATGAGCAAACATCATCGCTTTTGCGCCGGCACCTTGAATATGCACGTTGTTTCGTTGAAGCACTTTCGACATGAACCACCTTGTATTCCCTTGCGCCGTTTAGCTGGCTTGCCTCACGGGTGAAGGCGAATCTACGCTCTTCCCGATTAAGAGCCGGATTACCTGACGAGTGATCGATCAGGTAGTTCCGGTCAGTTCCCGCAGAACCGCGACGACTTGGGCGCCACGGTACGGCTTATGCAGAAACACGCTGCCGGCCGGCAAATCGGTATCTTGGATGTGGACGTGACCGGAGGTCGCGACGATCTTGATCGGCGGCCAACGGTCGCGGACGAACTGGGCAAGCTTCAACCCGTCCATCGAACCCGGCATTTGAATATCGGTGAAGACAACGTGGATGTCGGAGCGGGCCGAGAGAATGGCGATGGCGTCCTCGGCAATATTCGCCGAAATGACCTCAAAGCCTGCGTGTTCGAGCACCTCGACGGAATCCATCCGCAGTAGGAATTCGTCTTCGACGATCAATATGACTGGGCTCGAACGCGCCATTCCAGTGCAATCCTCCACGCGGGCAAGCGCGCCATCAAGGTATTGTTCCTAAAATCAAGAGCTTGCGTGTTATTCGGCGCACGGTTTGACCCCCGATCGGCGCCGAAGGTTGACCCCAGCCAACACTGCCGAAACGCTTGAACCATCACCGGAATGTTAATCAGGTGTGGGGTCAACGTTGGAAGCCGACGGGGGTCAAAGTTCGGCGCTTATACAGTCAGTACCCGTCGAGCCAACGGATGGCCATCCCGTCGGAGAAAAGGCTGTCTCCAGACCTATCTAAGGCCGATAGTGTCGGTGGGGGACGCCCCCGGCATCCGCGCCTCGCAGATCGCCGCTAAGGCCGACGGCGGTAGGCCGATGTCAGAGACCCGGCTGTCGCCCGCAGCCAGGACACGTCCACGCCGACGCAGCTGCCTCGAAACGATCCCGAGTGGATGCGGCAAGGCGACCGAGGCGGAAGGGCTCCTGCATTCCGCGGATGACGTCTTCGATATCATCCAATCCGCCGTTTCGGAGCGCTGCGGCCAGGCCGGCCAGTTCGGGGAGCGGATGTCACTATGGTCGCGTCCCTCCGGTCCTCTGTAGGGCGCTTTGTCGCCGACGACGGCATCGTGCGGCCAGACGATCTGGCAGGCTCCTTCGTTCGTCGGAACCGTTCGCCGGCCTAGCGATGCCATCACGATCTTCTGGACCTCGCCCGATCTCATGAAACCGTGCGCCCGCGCGATCCGATCGACGAGAACGTCAAGATAGATCGGACCTTCGATCGCCACGACTGATCGACCATGCTCCGTAAGGTTCCGCGGTAGCCGACATCGTAGGATCGGTCTCGAGCGGGGGTAGCCCACCGCGCTTGGGTCGGCCTTTGCGTTGCTCGTCAAAGGCCTCGGCTCCGCATCCTTTGCTGCGCACCGGATGGACCACGCGCGTAAACTTTAGCGGGCTCTGTCTCTTGGCGGTCGTCGCTCGCCGGATCCGGCGGCGTTTCGCTTTCGCTGGTTGTTGCTTCAGCTTCCCCACTCGGTATTTCCGCGCGTTTCGCTTCGCGCGATTCATGCTCCAGGGGAGCTGGCTCCGTTGGCGAAGAGGGCACTTCCTCGAGCTCGACGATCGGCCGCGAAGCGGCCATGATCCACACGATCTTGCCCGGCTCGAAGTCTGCCGCCGGCTGCTCCATGTCCAGACACAGCCGAAGGGTATTCGACATGGTCACCAACTACGCGCTGGGCCTACCAGGTGGCAAAGGCGCCAAGCGGTCGCAGCTCGGTGATGACGCCCTTAATCGTGCCGTCGATGTCGCTCCGCATCATGCTCACCGTGTCTCCCATAGCGAGCCGATCGAGATGGTCTTCCCGAATATTAAACGAAGCCCTCCTATCGGATCTATGCACACCTATCGGATCTATGCACAGAAGACGCCGCCGCCAAGTTGGCGCTCGTACTCCCGTTTGATCAGGCGCCAGCAAGAACAAGAGATCTGTGCCAGTCTGGGTGCATCCCGAATGAGGATGTGAGCCCGCTTCATTTCGATGAGTCCCTCCCTCCTGAGTAGAACCAAGCAATCCGTCACTCCCGCACGACGAACTCCGAGAAGCTGCGACAACACCTGGTGGGTGAGCGGGACGTCCTCAGATTGAAGAGCATCACGTGCAAGCAGAAGCCATCGCGAGAGGCGCTGTTTCAGCTGATGAGCGCTATTGCATGCGCCCGATTGAACCGTCTGAACGAACACGGACCCGACATAGGTGTGCACCACAATGCGAAAGTGTGGCAAGTCAGCAAGGGCACGCCGGAACTGGTCCACCCCCAACCGATATGCTGCACCTGAAACAAGCACACTACGGCGGTGCAACGGCTGCGCGTTACGCGTCAATGCGAGGGGAGCTCCGACGAATCCTTCTGAGCCGGTCAGCCATACCTCGACGAATTTTTGAGGGCCCACCTTGGCCCCGACCGCGACAAGCCCAGTCTCCACAAAATAGATGTGCTGCATGCGAACGCCGTATCGGTGGAGCACTTGGCGTTTCGTGAGAGGCACCTCTTCTGACAGCGATAGAACGTGGTCGAGTTCGTCACCTGGAAGTAAACGCAGCAATCTGTTGCGAATCTTGTCTGGCATCGAGCGTACGTTAATGGCCATGATTCATCTGTGTGCGCCCAAGTGTACGTTTTCGTACAAACAGATGAAAGCACCCTGCGGCATTTGGGCCGATCTGCCGCTCCGATGATGTTACATGAACCGCGCTTGCCACCGTTCAATTTCGGCGAATGAGCACTCTTGTTGAAAGCTGGAATACTAACGTGAGGTAGTTTTCGATGTCCATTTCCCGTGACACGATCGCACTCTTCATTGATGGTGCCAGCCTTCACCTAACCTCGAAAACGTTAGGGTTCGACATCGACTACAAGCGTCTACTCAGTGAATTCCAGAGCCGCGGAACGCTGCTTAGGGCTTTTTATTATACAGTGGTTACTCAGGATGAATCCTCTCCAATCCGCCAGTTGATCGATTGGCTGGACTATAATGGCTACACTGTCGTCACCAAACCGACCAAGGATTTCGTGGACGCGTCCGGCCGCCGCAGGGTCAAGGGCAGCATGGCGGTCGAGTTGACGGTCGACGCTATGGAGCTTTCTGCCCATATCGATGAGATGGTCCTCTTCTCTGGCGACGGCGACTTTCGCTACTTGGTGCAAGCGATGCAGCGTCGCGGTATCCGTGTGACGGTAGCATCCACTATTAGCACTCAGCCGTCCATTGTCGCCGACGAGCTGCGGCGGCAGGCGACTTCGTTTGTCGACCTGGGGGAAATACGGACCAGGATCAATCGCGTTTCTTTGTACGCAAAGCCAGCGCGAGCCTAGAGCGCACAAGTCGGTTGGGTAATGGCGGCGGCAGCCGCCTCTCGGTCAGGCTGAACTAGTCGTAAAAGCCTACGGGCCGGTTGGCCGAGGCTTTTACGTCCAGTCCACGGCGACGGTTGCGCGAGTGCTCGGCATGCGATGTCGGCCTCCGAGGCGAAGACATTCTGGACGGCGTTTCCTGCGCACATCACTCTCGGCCATTTGCCGTTGCGAGGCAGCCCAACCACACCCATCCCCGCCTATTCCTTCCGTTAGCTCGAAGCCTGCTTTGCGGCATCGCCGTTGATAGCTGTGCGCCAATGTCAACCGCCATTTCAAAAGACCCCCCGCCGCAAAATGAGCTTCCGCACCGCCTTGGCGAAACCATCATTCTCATTGCTATCCGTAACCGCGTTTGCTTGAGAGTTCACCTCATCGCTGGAATTCCCCATCGCAATGGAAAATCCGCTCTCGCGAAACATGAATACATCATTCGGCATGTCCCCGATCGCGGCAATCTGGCGAGGCTCAATATCGAAGAATTTTGACAAGGTAATCACGACCATTCCCTTGTTGGCCTTCGGGTGAGTCACATCAAGATAGTAGGGCTGAGAACGAGCGGCACTTGCAGTCTTGCTCAGAGCTCGTTGAGCCAATTCTTCGCAATCGGCCACCAGTTTAAGATCATCGGAGACGCCAACTATCTTCACAGCCCGAGCCAAATGTTCGTTGCTAAAGGATGCCACGACTGTCGCATCAAATTGTATCGTCGATGTCTCCCGTGCAACATGAGGAGCGTTCTTGTCGCGGATGAACCAGCCATCAGCAGTGAAAATCCAAGCATCGAGATGATGGTCGAGCATCAATTGGAGAGTCTGCCTCGCTGTCGCGCCACCGATCGTGTGGCTCTCGATGAGGGAGAGATCGGGGTTAACGAACACGCCACCGTTGAAGTCCGCAATCGGTCCCTGCAGATTGAGCGGTTCGACAAGCATGCTCATTCCGCGTGGGGGGCGCCCGCTGGTGATGGCAAGCACAAGGCCGGCATCATGCAGCTCCGCAGCTGCTGTTTTTGTCGCTTCGGTGAGCTTCTTGTCGCGGGTAACCAGTGTCCCGTCTACGTCGGCCAACAGCAGACGGATGTCGCGCGGCCCGTTCACAACATCTGTTCCGATGGCTTGACGTTGAGTTCTAGACGCTCGTATCGGTCGAGTGGGGGTCGCTTGGTCTTCTGGAACAACATTTGGTACCGGGCTCCGTCAGCGTTGAGGTTTGCGCGGGTGATCAATTCTCGCTGGTCGCTGCTTATCGCCATCCCGCGTCACCTTGGTGGGCTATAGGATCTCTTCTGCATGAACGTTAGACAAATGAATTATGCTGACACCTAAATACAGTTTTTCGGTTGAATGGATGGGCGTATGTCAAAGACCATCGTTACCGTTCGCATTGGCGAAGCTGGCGAAAGTGCCTAGCGCGGGATCATCGTGCCGAAGGAGCAGCGGTTCACCGCCGCGTGCAAGGTCGGCGGCGAGCAGCTACTTTTCTTCGGCGCAACCGACCACCAGAAGCGCGACGGTCGAGACAGCCACGCTCAGCATCAGCAGGATCAACCCCAGCCCAAGCGCCAGCGGAAGGTCGCCCTTGCTGGTTTCGAGCACTATCGCGGTCGTCATCGTGCGAGTGAAACCGTGTATGTTGCCGCCCACGATGATGATGGCGCCGACCTCGGCGATGGCACGCCCAAATGCGGCTAGGAAGGCTGTCAGCAGCGATGGTCTTCCGAGTGCGAATAGCAAGGCGACGCTGCGCAGGACCGACAAGCCGTCGGTACGCGCGAGGTCGCGGTACTCCGCCCAGAGCAATGTGGACGATCGGTGCACGAGCGCGACCACGATCGGCGCGCCAAGCAGCGTTTGGGCGATCACCATGGCAGTAGGCGTGAATAGTAGCCCCGCAGTTCCCAAGGGCCCCGAGCGCGAAAGAAATAGGTAGAGCCCGAGACCCACCACGACGGGAGGCAAACCGAGTAGCGCGTTGGCAAAGACGATGAGCACCTGCCGGCCCGGGAAGCGGGCGATTGCAAGCCAGGCGCCGACGGGAGCGCCGATCGCGAGCGCGACGATGCTGGCCGTTAGGCTGACGCGCACCGACAGAGCGACAATGTCGAGAAGCTCAGGATCGGTCTCGCCGATCAGCGAGGCGGCGGCGCGGATCGATCGTGCGAAGTCGTTCATCCCTCGCGCTTCAATGCTTGGCAGAACGTGTCTGCGCCGGTAAATGCGGCATCTCCCGCGGATCGTTGCGGTTCGACGAAGGACTGCACCGCTCCGCCCTGTTTTTCGCCGCCGCAGACATCCTCGCCGGCGACCAGAATGGTGGCGAGGTCAGTGGCGAGCCTTGGCGTGGGTTCATTCTCGATTTCGATTGCGACACCGACGACAATCGAAGTGACGCAATGGTTGCGGAGCGCCATCGAAAGCGGCGTACTCTCTTGGCCGGACATGGTGAGTTGATCTCGCATTCACGCGGCGTCGGATCGGGCGTGATCTGGAAGCTCAGCGAGCGCCGCCTGAACCAAGGATGGCCCTTCTCCGGTTCGGCGGTACGCTGGCAAGCCATCGTCGTTCGATAGCAGAGCGCGCCCGTCACCTGCTTCGGCAGCGAGATGTGACATGAAGGAGATCCGGAACGGACCGGTGAGGGCGGCAGCGAGCACACAAGAGACATTCGCCACGATCCTCTCCCTGGCCCAATTTGACGTCGCCGCAAGACCCACCTTCATTTCATTGAGCCGATGTCGACCGATCAGCGTCCGCCTCGATCGCGAACGACGACGATCAATCTTCCAATGACGTTAGACAAACAATGACGTTAGACAAACGAATTTTGCTGCCAGTTCAGTGCATTGTTATCGAGCGTAAGTTGCTGCGTTATCCTTAGAGATTTCGCAGCACGCGTGCATCGAGCCAGATTATTGCATTTGAGGTTCAAAGGCGCGATGATTGAGATCAGATCTCGCAATCTTCGCGTGAGGGTGAATGAAAGACTTTTGGCTTTCTTGCGGTCACCACTTGACGGATAGAGACGCCGGTGGCGCCTTGCTCATAACTGATGACCTTTTGAAGGCTTATCTGGCGCGACCGGAACTGATTCCGCCGCCCGAGGCATGTCTGGCTGAACAGACCTTGTATGCCGCGGTACTTTCCGATCCGCGCCGCCGCGTCAGAGACGAAGAAATTGCAGCGCTGCTCGACGCCGACGCGCGTGAGAACTGGAGCCTCATCATCGGCTTTCGCGATCGTCTTCTGCAGCAGAGAACGCTGGAAGCTGCCTACTTGGATCTTGTCCGTCGCGACGTCGGCAAGACGCCACCCCTGTTTTTAAACCAGCTGGTTCAGCTGATCCTCCGCAACGCGCTCGACGGTTGCAATGATCCATTTGTGCTTCGAGCCGCTGAATTGTTGTTTCGTCGGCAACGGCTGACGGTACGTGAAGGTGCGTTGATCGCCGCCGATGAGGAGACCATCGCCAGTACCGAAAGCGCACCGTTGTCGCCGCTGATAGCCATGCTCGAGTCCGCTGCGGAATCGTCGATCGACGTCATGGTTGAGGAGTCTGCGCATACTTACTGGGAGCGTAGCGATGCTTTTGACATGGCGCTCGACCTTACCGCTGGTCGGTCCGGATTGGCAAAACTCGGTGAGGTGATGGTGAGCTGGATCAAGCATATGCTCGCGATCGACGTCGATATCGAGCCGCTGACGGAACTGCACGACGTCAGATTTAGTTGGTATATTGGTCTTGACGCGGTGGGGACGCAAGTTGGCGACACCTTGTGGAATGCCGGTTCGCTTGACCCGAGGAGCGAAGCGAGCATCGTCGGCCTCTACCGGCTGACGTTCCACGACCGCACGATGTTAGTCGAAAACATCGGGTCGGAGCCCGTTTATCTGATCCTGGCGATGACACCTGATAAAATGCTCTATATGAAACCGCAGAACCTGCTGGTCGGCCTGCCGATCCGACATCCAGAACCGACAAGTTGAACCGATTTGAGGTTTCCGGCCACGAGGTTCGGGCCGTTGCCAGCCCGGTCGGCCAGGCACCAGCGGTGGACTCACGCAATATTCATTCGATGACGATACGCGGTGCGGGCTTATTGGCCCGTCCTGTCGACAGCGCCAGCCAGACGTGACGGGCGATCCCGATGTAGAGCTTGGCGTGGACGCTCTCGGGTTCCGTTGCAACGATCGGGCGCCCCTCATCCGACGTCATACGAATTCGAATGTCCAGGGGTATCTCTCCCAGGAAGGGCACACCGATCCGTTCGGCCTCGATCCGTGCGCCGCCATGGCCAAAGATCGGCGATACGTGGCCACAATCGGGACAGCAAAAGCTCGACATGTTCTCGATAGTGCCGAGCAATGGCACATTGACCTTCCGAAACATTGCGATGCTGCGCCTTGTATCGATTAACGCAATGTCCTGCGGCGTCGAAACGATCACCGCGCCTGCGAGCGGCGTCTGTTGTGCGATCGTGAGTGACGCATCGCCGGTGCCGGGCGGCAGATCGATGACGAGCACATCTAGATCTCCCCATGCGACTTCGCCCAGCATCTGGGTGATGGCCGATATGACCATCGGCCCACGCCAGATCATTGCGAGGGCTTCCTCGACGAGAAAGCCGACCGACATGACTTTCACGCCGAACCTCTCCATCGGCTCCAGTGTGCGCGCCCCGATCAGCCGCGGCTTGCCACGCAATCCGAATAGTTTTGGTTGCGAAGGTCCGTAGATGTCCGCATCGAGTATGCCGACCTTCAGCCCCTGCGCGGCGAATCCAAGCGCGAGGTTGCACGACGTCGTAGACTTTCCGACACCGCCCTTACCGGAAGCGACTGCAACAATATGTTTGATACCTGGAATACCGATTGGCTTCGGAGTCGCGCGTCCCCTTGCTTGGGTCTCGGTAACGGACATACCAATCTCCTGACGGACCGGCAGCCTATTTGAAGGCCTTGTTGGTCGGATTGTCCTTCCCCGCCTCGGGACACAAATAATCATCGGTGGTCACGGTCGGCGGGCGCGGCGCCGCGTGAGGGTCGAAACTTTCGTTGACGACGGCTTCGACGCGGCAGTGCTCGCACATCTTCACGACATCAATCCGCCGTGCATTGACGCCGGCAAACATCCAATGTGTTTGCTCAAGTTTGGCGACCACGCGTTCGATTGTGCTTTTCGTGCCGAAGGGCTTGCCACAAGCGATGCATTGGAACGGATCCTCTTCCTTCAACACCCGCTTCGGAGCGTTCCAGGCACGGAAATCCAGTTGCGGTTGCAGTGTTATGGCGTCCTCTGGACATGTCGCCTCACACAGCCCACATTGAATGCAGATGCTCTCGGTGAAAAGGAGCATTGCCCGGTCTGGATTGTCCGACAGTGCGCTGGTCGGGCAAGCGGCCACACAGGAGTGACAGAGTGTGCAGCTCTCATCATTTAGCAGCACGCTCCCGAACGGGGCAAGGGGCGCAAGGGCCACGGTATCGACCGGCACTGGTGCCGCGAGATACAGCTCGCGAAAGACCGTCTCGATCAGGCTACGCTTGGCGCCACGCGGAATAAAGCTTGCAGGCTTTTGGCTTGCAACACCAACCGGCGCTGCATCCAGCGTCGATCGGAGTTGATCGGGGTCATCGGTCTCGATGACGCGCACCAGACCATCACCGAAGCCGAGCGCTGCGACGATAGTCTCCGACGTCTCGACAACCCGCCGCAGGCCAACAGAATCGTGACGAGGCCGTGCACGTGTCAGCAACGCGACGCCGGCTGCGCCGTAAGCGAACGACGCCGCGATCGTCTCGGGCCCGACCTGCGTGACTTCGTTGACCCGGAGTGGAAGCACGTTCGCCGGCAGGCCGTCGCCAAAACGTGCCAGCGCGTCGATGAGCGGCGCGCCGTGATCAGCATCGTGAAGCAGCACGACGGCATTGACGCCGCCAGCCTTGCGGTAGACTTGCACCAGCGTGCGTAATCGTCGGATCAGCGCATCTGCGGCCGGCAGTGCATAGGATGCCGCTCCGGTTGGGCACGCCGCGGCGCAGGACCCACAGCCTGCGCAGATGGCGGGGTCGATTGCCACCGCGTTGCCGTTTGCAGTGATCGCGCCAGTGGGGCACAGGTCGAGGCAGCGGGTACAACCTGTAATTCCGGAGCGAGAATGGGCACAGAGCGAGTCGTCAAACTCGATGAAGCGCGGCTTGTCGAAACTGCCGACTAGATGGCCGGCGTCCGCGATCACTTTTTCGACCGCGGCGCGATCACGGGGATCGGCTCGCAAATAGCCCGGCCGCAATTCGTGGGCGGGAAACATCGGCGGGTCGCCGCTCAGATCCAGCACGAGGTCGCAGGTCGAAACTGCGCCATCTCGCGGAACTCCGAACTTCAGCCGGCGGCGCGACGAAGGCGCAGGGAATGCATAGTCGTCGATCGTGAGCTCGAATCGACCAAGATGCCCACGCCCATTGCGCACCCTTCCCCTCACGATCGGAAACTCGTTTGAGGGGGGAGGGGGCGCGTCCGCAGGCTCAATAAGGACCACTGTGATGTCGAGGCGGTCGGCGAGCCGGCGCGCCACCTCGATCGCCACTTCGTCGCGTCCGTAGATCAGGGCGATGCCGTTGCTCTCGAGCGTCACCGCCGCGACCGGTGACCAGTCTTCGGCTGCCGCCGCAATCAACGCTGCGGTCTTCGGACCAGCCGCGGCCGCATCCTTCGACCACCCCGCGGTTTCTCGAATATTGACGAAGGTAAGCGCTGATGAGGGAGCTAGATGTTCGGCAATCTCGCGGAACAACGATGCTTCCTGGGTGCAGGCGACGGTAACAGATGCACCATCAATGATCGCCGCCTTGAACCGGTCGATCTCGAGGCCGCAGAGTTGGTTCGCCTGAGCAATCTGGCCCGCACAGCCGCGGCCAATTGCCTGAGCGTCGAGCGGCATGGACTTCTCGCAGGTGCAGATCATCAGATGAGGTGTGGTATCACTCATCATTTCCTCGCGCTTGACGGCGGTATCTTACCTGCCCAGATAACCTCCACAGGACGTTTTGCAATGGAGCCGCGACGTTTGCGACTATCGATCAATTTGCACCAAGTAGGATGGATCGCATGATGTTGCGAGTCAACGAGGCCGAGCGGGTGCTCGACCTGCCTCCCGGTTTTAATTCCGTCTTGTTGCGTGAGAGTGGTGACGCCTTTGCTCATGGCCTCGCGATTGCGGCCCAAGCCGGCGCTGGAACGCTGATCTCGGTCGGGCGCTACGATCTCGTTGAACTTGGCGTCGTGCTGGAACCTTCCGAACCACTCCTATCGGCGCGGCGTGCGCTGTTTGTCGGAATGAATGCGATCGCGGACGCCATCGCGGCGTATTGTCCGCCCCAGCGGGAGGTCACTTTTACCTGGCCCGATTCAATTTTCTTCTCTGAGGGACTGTTGGGGGGACTGCGTCTCGGTTGGCCCAAAGACTGCGCCGAAACCGACGTGCCGGCCTGGCTGGTGCTAGGCGTCATGCTGCGCGTGGTTGATCTCAGTATCGAGTCCGGAGCGATGCCAAGCACAGTGTCGCTGATGGGAGAAGGTTTCGAGATGCTTCACACCGATGCAATCGTAGGAAGTTTTGCGCGACATTTACTGATTGGCTTCGATCAATGGACCGAAACTGGCTTTGATTCTGTCGCCAGGGCCTATCTTGCCCGTCTATCCAAGAGCAAACCCGGCGAGCGGCGAAGCATCGATCGCAATGGCGACCTTCTCGTTAACGCACCGCTCGATATGGGCGCCGCGGATCGGGTCAGCCTTCTTGACGGGCTCGCGCGCGTAGCGTGGTATGATCCCGGCCTTCGCAGCCCCAAAGCTGCTTGAGAATAGAATGCTGAAGCTTCCGCGCACCATCAGGCTCGACCCTTCGGATGACTTTGTGTTTGAACGCGCAGCTGGCCCAGGTGAGTGGGCGGTGTCAGGCGCCTTCGTATTCGGGGACTGCGACGATCCAACCGCTCTCGGCCAGAAACAAAGGGTAGCTCTGCGCTCGGGCTTCCTTGGTATCGAAAGCCTCGGCTGGTCGACGCTCGCCGTCGTAACCGAGGCCACCGAAGCGGAAATGCAAGATGCTGTTGACCGACTCGCCACGCACCTCCTGGTCCAATTCGGCGCGCCAGATCTTTCGGCAGCTCTCATTGCGGCCGAAGAGGAGGTCGCGTTTGCAGCGTCGCTCTGCGATCATTCGCCGCAGACGCTGCTCGCTGTCCAGCGAAGCATCGAGAATGGCGAACTGCGGGAGCGGTTCCGCACATTAAAGCCGCGGCAGTCAGCGCCGGGAGCCGATCGGCTGCATGCGTATACGCGCCCCTTCACTTTCCTGGAGATCGAAGACGAAGAGGTATCCGCCGACCAAGTTGATCTTGTCGGTTTGATGAAAACCCATCGGACGTGAGAAGCGCCACCGATTTCAACGGTGTAAAACACCTCAAGCGTTTTCACGCTCCCGAGGGTTCTCGGTGAACATCACGTCAAACAATCGAACCGCTCGCGCCGGCGCCATACTTGCCTTGAACTAGTTCATCCCGACGAGATTGTATCCGGGGTCGCCGACCCGTGCGCCGCTCGTCGAGAACGCGACATCGACCGTCTTCTGCTCCGCATGGAGGACATAGAACGCTCCAACTCCGATCGCTGCCGTGCAAATCACTGCCGCAATAAAAGCCTTCATGACGCTACCTCCAGAGATGATACTTCAACAAGGTAGTGCGAGCAGGATGCAACGCAAGAGAGGTTAATTGTCATCCTTGCCTGCTACGAAAAGCTCGCCCGTCCTGACTGTTGCCGGAGCTGCGATATGAGCCAGACGATTACTGATCCGCCTAGACCCGTTGAAATACGCCTTGCGAAGGATCGGCGAACGTTAATTGTTGTGTTTGACGATGGTGCATCGTTCGAGCTTTCCGCCGAATTGTTGCGCGTGACAAGTCCCTCTGCCGAAGTCCAGGGTCATTCAGAGTCCGAGCGCAAGACGATCGGCGGCAAGCGAAACGTTGGAATTCTTTCAGTCGATCCGGTCGGCAACTATGCGATACGCCTTGGCTTCGACGACATGCACACGACGGGAATATTTGCTTGGACATTCTTGCATGAACTAGGGCGAGATGCCAGTCGGCTATTCCAGGCGTATCTGGATGACCTTGCGGCGAAGGGGCTCGACCGTGACACGCCGGGCGTCCGTTAGCTGTTCGGATGCGAGTCTCTAGCCCACCTTTGCAAATTTGCTTGTCCCACCCCATTTGGGGATAGTTCGCTCCGGAACAGGAGACAAACATGCCGGACATCGCATCTCAGTCGAGCACGCGGGAACTCGCACAAAGACGCAGGGACTTATCACCGAGCGCTGAAGTGGCGTTCCAAAATTTCAGCCAAACCGTTTTCGCGGACGGCGCACTGTCTGCCAAGGTCAAGCAGATCATCGCCGTCGCAGTGGCCCATGTCACGCAGTGCCCCTACTGTATCAAGGGCCATACGAAGGCGGCACTACGGCACGGCGCCTCGCAAGAAGAATTGATGGAGGCAATCTGGGTCGCCGCTGAAATGCGAGCGGGAGCGGCTTACGCCCACTCGGTTCTGGCAATCGAGGAAATGAAAGATGAAGAGGGCCGGGTCAAGAAACCTGGGACGGCAGCGGGTGTTTGAGGTGGCGCGCGGAGTTGGATCGTCGGAATGTCACCGATCGACCGCCGCTCTGCTCGCAACGAGATTCCAGCAAGATCCCATTGATTGACATTCCAAGGATGCGAACGTTGTAACCGAGAAATCGACGATGTCGTTCTCGTCTTGGTGGTCACGCTTGGAAAGGTGGCGATATGGAATCTCAGTATCCTGGTCGAGCCTCCGCTCCCGAATCTGGAAGCTGCCGCGTCAACGGGCTGCCGCCGCTCCTGCGGATCCCCGTCGGCATCGTTGTCGAACGATCCAAGGCAAATTCGCAGTGGAGCGAATATATCTGGGGCCCGATTGCCGTGCTTGGCGGCATCCCGGACGTAGATCCGTGGACGCAGCTTGGGAGCGCGGAGGAGACCGTCACCCTCTACGCCGGTGCGGCCGAGATGGAGCTTTACCGCACTGAAACGGAAAACTACCGCAATAATCTTGCCTCCTCGTCTCCCTCAGTATGGGTTGCGCTGCTCTCAACCGCCGGGGCCCCCCCGTATGAGATTGCCGTCGTCACGGCGGATCCCGCTGAGGGGGAGGCTTTGACAGAGCCGGGCCAGGGGATCGTGGAAGCCGTACCGATGCCCGGCTCGGTGCGAGATGCCATTGCTTCGTTTGTCGCCGAGCATCATGTGGAGCGGGTCTTCGTGAAACGCAAGCGCAATCGTCCGGATCCGGAAGCGCTGGCACGACCCGGGCCGCAACCCGGGAGCGGCGATGAGTAACGATCAGAATTTTCTGGCGCGGTGGTCGCGTCGCAAGCGGGGCGTGGCTACGGACCAGGGCAAGCAATCAAAACAGATCGATATCTCTGATGATGTGACGTCCGAAGCCGCGTCCGCCTCTGTTGCGTCGGGCGAAAACAGATTGCCATTCGATCCTGCGAGTGTGCCCGCAATTCAATCCATTGGTGTCGAATCCGATATCCGTCCGTTTCTCGAAGCGAAGGTGCCTGACGACATGGCACGTGCGGCGCTTCGTCGCGTGTGGACATTAGAACCTACGATCCGCGACTTCGTGGGCCTGTCGGAGAACTCGGAGGACTTCAACGCACCTGGCGCGATGGCTGGCTTCGGACCAATCGACGGGAAGGACGCGCGACGGCTTTTGTCTCGGCTCTTGAAAGAACCCGATACCGATATCGTTTCGGTGCATCCACCTGTCACCTCGGCGTCGACGGATGATTTGCCGGAGTCGGCAGACGTATCCAGTCCGGCCGGGCGTCACGCAACCAATGCGGAAGCGTTGGCATCCGTTTCGCCCAAAGCTCGGGTGTCGGACTTCGAAAAGATCGATGTCTCGAACGAATCGGCTCGTCCCGGCAGAGACGTTGCTCCCCAAGCGGAGCTGCCACCATCAGAAGGTCTTTCGCAAATCTCGCGCCGAGGTCATGGCGGCGCTTTGCCGCAGCTGCGGAAGAAGCGGACGGACACACTCGACAGCGAGTGAACCCGCACTCCCCGAGCGAGCGGCAATAGTCGCCAGGCCGCGATCGCAAGCCGCGCATCTGAGAGCTTCAGCGGATCCGGATCAAGAGCTCACGAGCATCTTCAGCGTCTTCGATAGTTCGCCGGCACTCCCCTGCCGGGCAACGCGCGTGAACAGCCGCAGGCTCTAGCATTGGAGCTCGGTTCTTCTCTAACAACAAGGAAACTGTACTCAATTCTCAATAAAATTCGATTGTCCGATGTGTTTCTTGATGAGACGCTCGTCGGCGTCGAATTGCTACGCATGCCAAGCATGCAAGATGCTTTGCAGAGCCAGCTGCAGGACAGGCGCACTGCGCATTTGATGAGAGGCTAACGAGATGGTCGTACATGCCCACTCCGGCGCACCGACGAAGGAAAATGAAAGCGATGATCCGAGGCGTCGGGGAGGTGTGGGAGCCGTTGGTGGTGCTCTCGCACCCTCAGAGCTGATCGTGGCGCCTCATTCTCCCACACCGAATTCATCTCATGCTCGGAAGCGTCCGTTGTCGGTTGAGTCCGTGATGGATCTAGCAGGCGAGATATTGTGGCCCGAAACGGGTAGCGAACAACCCGCCAAGATCGACGACGTCGATGCGAGCCGCGCTCAAGAATATCTACTCCTCGCCACGTTGCTGAGCCATCCGCCGGACGAACCCATGCTCGCCCGGATTTCCAGCCTCAGCGGTGATACCACCTCGCTTGGCCTCGCGCATCTCGCGCTTGCGCAGGCGGCGAGCAACGCAAGTGCGGAGCGGATCGCGCGCGAATACTTCGCTCTCTTCATCGGCGTTGGACGCGGTGAACTGCTCCCCTATGGCTCATACTATCTCACAGGTTTTCTCAACGAGCGTCCGCTGGCTCGGCTGCGCGAGGATCTCCGTGCGTACGGTGTCGAACGCGCCGAAGGACAGACGGAGCCGGAAGACCACGCTGCCACGCTTTGCGAGATCATGGCCGGGATGGTCAGCTATCAATTCCCGGTAACCGATAGAATGCAACAGCAATTCTTCGAGAAGCATCTCGGCCCCTGGATCGGTCGCTTTTTCGCTGATTTGGAGCGCGCCGAGGCAGCTGAGTTCTACCGTCATTTGGGTGCGCTCGGTCGGCTCTTCATGGAGACTGAGGCAGAAGCGTTCACGCTGCTCGCGTGATCGGAAGTGCGAATAAGGAGGACGTGGTGATGCGGACGATTGACAAAATTTCGCTCGGACGTCGTCGATTCCTTCGTGCGCTTGGCGCCGGAGTTGCGGTCGCCGCCGCGCCGCCACTTGCTCTAGAGGCGAAGGCCGATAGCGAGAGCAACGATGAGAAACGGAAGTCGCGCTACAAGAACAGCGATCACGTGAAGGCCTATTACCGCGTCAACCGATATCCGGGCTAAGGGAGGCGACCGTGCTGATCAAGAGAACCGAACGCGAAAAGCGCCGCGCCTCGCTCGCCGGCTTCGCCCGTGGCTCGAACAAGCATCTGGATCGTCGCACATTCTTGCGCCGCTCGGGCCTAGCCGCTACTGGTCTCGCTGCCTTGGGCGCCTTGCCGCTCACGAGCGTGCGCGAAGCGAAAGCCGGTCCGCCGGCCGCACCGGGCGCTGCGGTCACCATCCACAAGAACATCTGTACGCATTGCGCCGTTGGCTGCACGGTTACTGCGGAAGTATCCAACGGCGTATGGATCGGCCAGGAGCCGAGTTGGGACAGCCCGATCAACAGAGGTTCGCATTGCGCCAAAGGCGCTTCGGTCCGTGAGTTGGTGCACAGCGAGCGCCGGCTGAAGTACCCGATGAAACTCGTCAATGGTGAGTGGACTCGCATCAAATGGGATCAGGCCATTGATGAGATCGGCAACAAGATGCTGGAAATTCGTCGAAAATCCGGGCCGGAATCACTCTACTGGATGGGCTCGGCGAAATTCTCCAACGAAGGCGCGTATCTCTTCCGAAAGATCGCCGCGTTCTGGGGCACCAACAACAACGACCATCAAGCGCGTATCTGTCATTCGACCACCGTCACCGGTGTAGCCAACACCTGGGGCTACGGAGCGATGACCAACAGCTTCAATGACATCCGCAACACCAAGACCATGATTTTCATGGGCTGCAATCCAGCGGAGGCACACCCGGTCTCGCTGCAGCACATGCTTGAAGGCAAGGAGCTCAACAGGGCGAACTTCATCGTCATCGATCCTCGGCTGACGCGCACCGCCGCTCATGCGAACGAGTATGTCCGCATTCGTCCCGGCACCGATATTCCCGTTTTGATGGGAATGATGTGGCACATCTTCAAGAACGGCTGGGAAGACAAGGAATTCATCAAACAGCGTGTCCACGGTTTCGAAGATGCACGCAAGGAAATTGAAAAGTGGAATCCGGAAGAAGTCGAACGCGTCAGCGGGGTGCCCGGCGCGCAGCTCGAGCGCGTTGCAAAATTGTTTGCGACCGAAAAGCCGTCGACCCTGCTCTGGTCCATGGGCCAGACTCATCACACAGTCGGTACCGCGAACGTTCGCGCCAGCTGCATGTTATTGTTGGCCACCGGTAACGTCGGCAAGCCGGGGACCGGCGCCAACATTATCCGCGGCCATGACAATGTGCAGGGCGCGACCGACATTGGTGTCGATACCGTAACGACGCCGTTTTATTACGGTCTCAGCGAAGGCGCATGGAAACATTGGAGCCGTGTCTGGGAGGTCGACTACGACTATTTGGTATCCCGCTTCGATTCAAAAAAGATGATGGAGACTGCGGGCATTCCCCTGACGCGCTGGTTTGATGCCGTCCTTCTGCCCAGGGATCAGGTTGATCAGAAGGACAACGTGCGAGGCATGTTCGTGCAAGGACACGCGAGCAACAGCATCACGCGTATCCCAGAATCAATGAAGGCGTTGCCGCAGCTCGATCTACTGGTCGTCGCCGATCCGCACCCCACCACCTGGGCTTCGCTCGCCGTGGGGGCGGGGCGCAAGGATAACATGTACCTGCTGCCGATTTGCACCCAGTTCGAAACCTCCGGCTCGCGCGTTGCGTCCAATCGCTCGCTGCAGTGGGGTGAACCGATCGTCAAACCCAGCTTCGAGTCCAAGGACGATTACCAGGTTCTGTATCTAACAGCGAAGAAGCTCGGCTTCGCCGACCAAATGTTCAAGAACATCAAGGTCGAAGGCGACCGTCCGGTCCCCGAGGACGTCCTGCGCGAAATGAATCGGGGAAGCTGGAGCACGGGCTACACCGGCCAATCGCCGGAGCGGCTGAAGGCGCACATGAGGAACCAGCACAAGTTCGATCTGGTGACGCTGCGCGCGCCCAAGGACGATCCGGAGGTCGGCGGCGACTTCTACGGTCTGCCCTGGCCATGTTGGGGCACGCCGGAGCTCAGGCATCCCGGCTCCCCCATCCTCTACAACAGCGACGCTGCCGTCATGGACGGCGGAAATGGATTCCGTGCGCGTTTTGGAGTGGAGCGCAACGGCCAGACGCTGCTTGCCGAAGGTTCATATCTGCCGGGTTCGGAGATTAAGGACGGCTATCCGGAATTCACGATGGGTGTTTTCAGGAAATTGGGCTGGGACAAGGATCTTACGGCCGCGGAACTGGCGACCATCGAAAAAGTCGCAGGCAACCCCGGCAATATTGACTCGGTGTCATGGTCGACTGATCTTTCTGGCGGCATCCAGCGCGTCGCGATCAAGCACGGTTGCTCGCCTTACGGCAACGCCAAGGCACGGACGGTCGCCTGGAATTTGCCGGATCCGATCCCGGTGCACCGCGAGCCGATTTATTCGCCGCGCGTCGATTTGATCGCGCAATATCCGACGTTGCCTGACGCGAAGCAGTTCAGACTGCCGAATATCGGCTTCTCGGTACAAAAGAGCGCGGTCGACAGAGGCATTGCCAAGGCGTTCCCGTTGATCGTTTCGTCAGGTCGCCTGGTCGAGTACGAAGGCGGCGGCGAGGAGACCCGCTCCAACAGGTGGCTCGCCGAGTTGCAGCAGGACATGTTTATCGAGATCAGTCCCGCGGATGCGGCCGAACGGGGAATCAAGGATGGGGGTTGGGTCTGGGTCACGGGAGCCGAGAACAGCGCCAAGGCGAAGATGAGAGCGCTGGTGACCGAGCGTGTCGGCAAAGGCGTGACCTGGATGCCCTTCCATTTTGGTGGCTGGTTCGCCGGCGAGGATCTGCGATCGAGATACCCGCAGGGCTCCGATCCGATCGTGCTCGGCGAAAGCGCCAACACGATAATGACCTACGGCTATGACCCCGCAACCGGCATGCAGGAGCCCAAGGTCAGTTTGTGTCAGATCAGTGCGGCCTAAGGAGGCGATGCCATGGCTCGTATGAAATTCCTCTGCGACGCCGACCGTTGCATCGAGTGCAACGCCTGCGTGACCGCTTGCAAGAACGAGCACGATGTTCCGTGGGGCATTAACCGCCGGCGCGTCGTAACCATCAACGACGGCAAACCGGGCGAGAGGTCCGTCTCGATGGCCTGCATGCATTGCACGGATGCGCCATGCCAGGCGGTATGCCCGGTGAACTGCTTTGTCACCACTGCAGATGGCGTCGTCTTGCATTCCAAGGACCTCTGCATCGGCTGTGGCTATTGCTTCTACGCCTGTCCGTTCGGCGCGCCGCAATATCCTCGCGTCGGCAACTTCGGTTCGCGCGGAAAGATGGACAAGTGCACCTACTGCGCCGGAGGCCCTGAAGCGGATGGCTCGAAGGAAGAGTATGCGAAGTACGGCGCCAATCGGCTGGCCGAAGGCAAACTGCCGCTGTGCGCGGAGATGTGCTCGACAAAATCGCTGCTCGCCGGTGATGGCGAGATCATCGCGCAGATCTACAAGGAACGCGTGATGAAACGCGGTTACGGCTCTGGCGCCTGGGGCTGGAAGACCGCGTATCGCGAGACCGTCGCATCTTGATCCTAGGGCGGCGGTCACGACTTGGTTGCGTTCGAGACGAGCCTCACAGGAGGATATGAGATGATGGTTGTTGCCACCAAATTCCGCGTCATCGTTGGAGCGCTGGCAATCCTCCTAATGGCTTTCGGCGCGCAGTCCGCGAGCGCACAGCAACCAACGTCGGTCAACCCTCAGGCGAACGCAGTGAAGGAAGGTCAACTATTTCAAGAGCAGAATCGTATCTCTGGTCGCTGTACCATACCTGATCAGAAGGCCTGCACGATCGAGCAGCCTGCCGGTAGAGATTGGCGCCATTTCCACGAGGTGACGCTGCGCTGGATCGGGAGCCTCGTCATCATCGGTATTCTGGCCGTACTCGTTGGCTTCTATCTCTGGCGCGGCATGGTGAAGATCGAGAGTGGACGATCGGGCCGTACTGTCGTGCGGTTCAATGGCTTCGAACGGTTCGTGCACTGGATGACGGCCACCTGTTTCATTATTCTCGCCCTTTCGGGGCTCAACGTAACCTTCGGCAAGCCGCTACTGTTGCCTCTCATCGGCCCGGAGTCGTTTACAGCCTGGTCGCAATCGGCAAAGTATGCCCATAACTATCTAAGCTTTCCATTCACGATCGGTGTATTCTTGATATTTCTCATGTGGATCGCGGGAAATATCCCCAATCGGGTCGATGTGGAATGGCTGAAGAGGGGCGGCGGCATCGTCGGTCATGATCACCCGCCGGCCTACCGGTTCAACGCTGGTCAGAAGATGATCTATTGGATCGTCGTTCTCGGTGGCACCGCTGTGGCTGCTAGTGGCTATGTCTTGATGTTCCCATTCTATGGGACCGACGTCGCCAGCATGCAGATCGCTCAGATTGCTCATGCCATCGTCGCCGTGTTGTTCGTGGCTGCTATGATTGGGCACATCTATATCGGTACAGTGGGTATGGAAGGTGCGTTCGAGGCGATGGGAAGTGGCACCGTCGATGTCAATTGGGCCAAGGAACATCACAATCTGTGGCTTGAAGAAGAGCGGGCGCGAACCGGACCGAACGAGAGGCAGCGGCAGTCGGCCACCACTCCGGCGGAATAGCCGCGAGAAGAACGTTGCGGTCCCCTAGGTCCTAGCGCAACGCCGTCGAATACTGCGGCCGTCGACTACTCGGTTGAAAAGCCGCGAAGAGATCGAGGGCGACGAGCCTCTAGAAGGAGCAAGGGACCATGACCGTGACGAAGATTAGGACGGATGTCTCTGCCGTCAAACAGCTTTGGCGTCGGATAAGAAGTTCCTCAATCCACTGATCCAGGCCGTTGTGCAGGAGATGCTGGGAGCCCATGTTTGAGCCCTATCAGCCGTCGGAGAAGGCGCTGGTTGCGGCTTTGGCCGAGCTGTACGTGCAGGGCGCCTCGACCCGGAAGGAAGCAGGTCATCGAAGACCCGGTCGGCCAAGCCTTCTCGGCGTCTGCGATCAGCGCGATCAACAAGCGGCTGGATGCCTCTGAAAGCCTCCTGCGAACGCAAGCTGAGAGCCGTTTCCCCTATCTGATCCTACACGCCCGTTACGAGCGGATCCGGGAAGATGGGATCATTGCCAGCCACGCGGTGCTGATCGCGATCGGCATCGACTGGGAGGCCGGTCCAAGTGCTCGCGGTCGACCTCGCCAACCGGAGAGCCGATCGAGCTGGAAAGAGTTTTTGGAAGGGCTCAATGCTCGTGGCCTGCATGACGTCGAGTTCGCCGTGTCCGAAAGGCTATACGCTTAAAGAATGCAGTCCCGACGTTCTCACCGGTGTGTTCTGGCAGCGCGGTTATGTTCACTTCCTGCGCAATGCGCTCGATTATGTGCGGCGCAAGGTCGACGACGATTGCCTGCTCGAGTTGCGCTGGATGTACGATCGGCGCGACCTCTCGGAGGTGCGGCGCGTCTGGCGGCCTGGCTCGCCAAATGGAGTGGCAAATACCCCAAGCTCACCGCGGACCTACGTGGTGCGGATCTTGCCCAATGCCCAGAGCTGCTTGCGGCCAGTGCGCGCCTTGGCCGCCGAGCGCCACGAGGCCTGCTTCGAGGAACATCGCTACCTAAACATGGATCTACTCAAGGAATACAAGAAAGGAGGCATTACGCCAGGCGGCCTGCTCAGGCCACCAAGGGGATGCGCGCCACCCTTCCGCCGCAGTCGCTCACCCGCTGCGCTTCTGGGTGAGGCGAGCGACGGCGGCTCCGAGGAGACAGCTCAACCAGGCTCCATGATCGATTTTGCTGAACTTGACGCCCAGAACTGCCCTCGGTCATTTCTTCGGAGTGACGCCCTCTTTACGATCGTTGGGGCGGGGCTGCATTCCGGGCGGCGAATCCCCCTGGGGGCTCGATGCCGGCGTACCGCCGGACGTCGTATCAATAGGCCCGGGATGACCTTGTGGCTGAGGTTGGGTGGGCGCAGCTGTAGTCGGGTTACTGGCGGCCGAGTTGGCGGCCGGATTATTGGTAGGATCAGAATTGGAAGATGAAGTCTGTGCAAGCGCGACATCCCCAATAAGCGCAGTGCCTACCACCAGTATTGCTGTTCCGCGCATATCTTTTCCTTCCTCTCGCCTTGTTATGATAACCGTTGCGACAGCCTCACGTTCCTCGTCTCGTGGCTCTTCGGGTGTACTGGCTTGACCAATGCCTCAACGCCCTTTGTCGATTTGCTGAACTGTGGAGGCCAGCATGCCGTCGATCAAGCGGAAGCCGGCGATGCCGCGGTTCAGCCATCAGACGCTCTTTCATTTCGACCCCGAAACGTTCAAGGGTGCGAGATCGAAATGGTGGTGAGACAACTTGACAATAACTTTCCCACGCGTGGGCGCGACGAGGCCACCCACATGCCACCTTGAGCGTCGCCAATGGTCTCACGAGAGACATATGTTGCTCGCGGCACTGCTGGGTCGTCTCCGGCGGCTCGTTTACTCGCAAGGCCGCCGCTAAGCGTTTCGTTCACCGCCTCCTCGTTGGCGAGTAAACTTAGTTCGGTTCGGTGGAATCCGGAATTTTGAAGCTCGCCGATTGCCTCCTGAAGATCGTTCCCAGTCGTGAACACGCTGACGCTTCGCGGAACGTGTCTGGCTGCTGATCCATGGCTGGTTCTTTCCGTTAAGGACCGGCAAAAATGGCGAGACCCTTCCCACGCGGATCGATCATCGGCTAACCTGCTTGCCATCTGCTTCGAATTGCTTCAGGTATGCGATGACGTCTGATATTTCCTGACTTTTCTTCAGGCCAGAGAAGATCATCTTTGTGCCAGGCACGACCTTGGTCGGCGCGCGAAGATAAGCGGCTAACGTCCGCTCGTCCCACACCAAGCCTGAGTTCTTATTCGCCGATGAATAGCTATAGTTTGGGTATTGCCCAGCTGGCCGGCCAACGACTCCATTCAGCACTGGCGCTATTCCATTTTGAGCGTTAGGGCCAATCTGATGACAGGCCATGCATTTCCTAAAGACCAATGCACCGGCGTCCGGGCTGCCCACAGAGGGGATCACAGGATCCTGGCCTTGCGCTGACCCGGCCGCGATAAACATTAGCGTAAGCACCAGCGTCGACATTGGGTTCAACTTCTTCGTCCTCGGCAGTCCCGACGGCTAACCTTTACTGCGCGCATTGGTGACGAGGGAAAGTTTGACGTTACCGGCTAGTCAGCCCACGCCGCTCGTTCATGAGCGCTACCCTCCCATTGAGCAGTGGAGCAGACAAATGAATTTCATTGACATTTGTCCTCATTGATTATGCTATGAAACCATGGACATCGAGCTCGCCAGAACTTTTATAGAGATCGTCTCCACGGGGAGCTTCATCAAAGCCGCCGACCGTTTGCATGTCGCACAAACCACGGTTAGTGCACGCGTGCGCCTTCTTGAGCAGCAGCTCGGACGCCCCCTTTTCGTTCGCAATAAGGCAGGCGCAAGCCTCACTCCGGCCGGTGAACAGTTCCTCCGCTACGCTCCGACGTTCGTGCAATTGTGGCAGCGCGCAAAACAGCAGGTCGCGGTACCTGAAGGACACCGCGCAGTTTTGACGGTTGGAAGCGAGGTCAGCTTGTGGCAGCCGCTTCTGCTTGAGTGGGTCAGGAAGATGCGGCGCTCACACCCGGACATTGCACTTCGCGTGCACGTTGACGTTCCTCAAGATCTAATCACGCACGTAGCGGCCGGACTGGTGGATATCGCGATCATGTACGCGCCGCAGCATCGACCTGGTCTGGAGATCGACCTGTTAATCGAGGAAGAGCTCGTACTGGTAACAACCGACCCCGAAACATATCGCGCAGATGATCCCGGATATGTTCATGTTGAATGGGGACCGGATTTTTCGCTTCATCACGCGGTAAGTTTTCCGGATACGACCCCCAGCATGGTGGCCAACCTGGGTCCTCTGGCCCTTGACTATGTTCTGCGGGAGGGTGGTTCCGGCTACTTCCGAATGCATGCGGTTCAGCCTCATCTAGCAACAGGGAAACTCCATCTGGTCCCTGGTGCGCCTCACTTCTCTTTCCCGGTCTATGCCACGCACTCGACGAACGTGGATGCTGCTACATTGGGTGCGGCGCTCACCGTGTTGCGCGCGGTCGCAAAATTGGAAGCAAAATAGCCGACGCTTGCCTTTATAGTTATCCTCAACTCGAGATGATCAAAGACCTCATTTCTGTTGCGCAGTCGAAGAGATTCGCATTGTGATACCACAACTAGCGCATCCGCCGTTCGGCGATGGGTGCGGCTCTCAGCCAATATCGTTCTCAAGGTCGCGCCTGCGCATTGCGATGTGGTTCGTCTTGCCGCTTTGGATCTCGAATGCGGCTCATCCTGGTCGGCGCGATATTCTCGCGATCAAGCCGTAATCAGAGGGCGATTGTAAGTCGAGGCCGCCGGCGAGCACCGGAAGCGGTTACCGCGATCAGCAATTCGTCGCGGTTTCTGCTGTCACGGTGACGCTATCAGCTGGTCACGTCCAGGGATCGATCATCGTCAGACCGGCAGGCATTGCTCGCACTCGAGTCGCGCGGCATCACGGCGAACCATGCGCGGCCGCGTCGCGGCGAGATAGCCCTCGGGTCTGGGAAAGCCTCTTCTGCGCGCGCCTTGACGGCGAGTTTGGCATTGCGCGGCGGTATCGAAGGGCAGAATGCGGACGGCGACTAGGTCCAGCAAGCCGTCGAGCGCAGCTGCCAGCCTGTCCTTACACCGCGCCACACAGAACGCATCTGTAAGAGATCTTGGTGTACTTCCGCGACAATTGCCAAACATGCAGCATGAACGTTGTCCTCAAATGACAGGCTAATTCGTTTGTCTGGAGTGATCATTCGGCTCACGATGGGCAGAGTCTAACGCCAGTTGAAGTTTTGATGAGGTCCAAAGGTGTTTCGCGGCCGGAGCTCTCTCGCTCGACAGCAGCGGTCCGAAAGCAAGAGTGAGAGGATCGGCTTATCGATTGCCGGCATCTTGCGAGATGACCTCATCATTCTGCACCGCTCGTCAGTCTACGTAAGTTCGGGAACCTTTGTGCTCACGGACCATCCAATGGGCTCCACCATGTGAGCCAAGGCCTCGCTTCGACTGCCTTAGAGGGAATGGCGATGAATCCAAAGGTGCATATTCTGGACCGAGGAGTGCCGCAACCGGAGACCCAAAGGCCAAGTCGATCGGAAGTCGAGGCAGCGGTACGGACCATCATCCGATGGACCGGCGAAGATCCCGACCGAGACGGCCTGGTCGAAACGCCGGCTCGCGTGACCCGTTCGTTGGAGGAATTCTTCTCGGGCTATGGCCAGGATCCGGCCGAAATTCTGGAGAAGACCTTCGAAGAGATCGATGGGTACGACGAGATGATCGTGCTGCGGGACATTCGCTTCGAAAGTCATTGCGAGCACCACATTGCGCCGATCATCGGCCGGGCCTGGGTGGCCTATATCCCGGATGGGCGCGTGGTCGGGATCTCCAAGCTCGCCCGCGTAATCGACGTATATGCCAAGCGCCTGCAGATTCAGGAGAGGATGACGGCGCAAATCGCCAACATCATAAACGATGTGCTTAAGCCGCGGGGCGTTGGCGTAATTATCAAGGCAACGCATCACTGCATGACCGCCCGCGGCGTGCACAAGCCCGGCACCGATCTGGTCACCAGCCGGATGTTGGGCTGCTTCCGCGACAGCACCCTGACACGCCGGGAGTTTCTCGGCATGGCCGTTTGATGGCGGCCTTTGAAGGAGCGAAACATGGTGGAAGAAAGAGCTAAGCCAAGTGGGCCAGACCTTACGCAAGGCATCGCGCTGAGCATGTTCACGAGCGAGACCCTGCTCGGTCATGTAGGCGATCAGGATGTTTTGCTAGTGCGTTCCGGTCCGGAGGTATTTGCCGTCGACGCCCATTGCAGTCACTATCACGGACCCTTGGCCGAAGGGCTCGTGGTCGGCGAGAGCGTCCGCTGCCCCTGGCACCATGCCTGTTTCGATTTGCGGACCGGCGAAGCAACCCGCGCGCCGGCACTCACCCCGCTCTTGGTCTGGCAAGTCGATTACGAGGGAGATCGCATCTTCGTTCGGAGACAGCGCGAACAGCCGAAGGCGCGTGGTGACGTACGCATTGATACACCGGACCGGATCGTGATCGTCGGCGGCGGCGCGGCCGGTTTCGCTGCAGCGGAGATGTTGAGGCGGCAGGAGTTTCGCGGCAGCATTGTCATGCTGAGCAACGATACCGTGTCGCCAGTCGATCGGCCGAACCTGTCAAAGGAATATCTCGCTGGCAGCGCGCCGGAGGATTGGCTGCCGTTGGGGCCAGGCAGCTTCTACGCTGAAGCCGGTATCGATCTGCGGCTCAATAGAGAGGTCCTCTCGATCGATACCAAGGCACGCAACGTCGTTATCGCAGGTGACGACGATATTCCTTTCGACCGTTTACTGCTGGCGACAGGTGCGGAGCCGGTGAAGCTGCCGATTCCGGGAGCTGACCAACCGCACGTCCACACGCTGCGATCGCTTGCGGATTGCCGGGGGATCATTGAGTCTCTGAACGCCACA
Source organism: Bradyrhizobium sp. 160 (assembly GCF_023073735.1). Taxonomy (NCBI): domain Bacteria; kingdom Pseudomonadati; phylum Pseudomonadota; class Alphaproteobacteria; order Hyphomicrobiales; family Nitrobacteraceae; genus Bradyrhizobium; species Bradyrhizobium sp. 160. The sequence continues at coordinate 50,975 of NZ_JADPKD010000067.1, read as the reverse complement.
AGCCGCGCAATCGTGATCGGTGCCAGCTTCATCGGCCTTGAGGTCGCGGCGGCATTGTGTGCAAGAGATGTCGAGGTCCACGTCGTCGCGCCGGAGCAACGGCCGATGGAGCGCGTGCTTGGACCCGATATGGCGGAGTTCATACGCGCGCTGCACGAAGCGAAGGGCGTTATCTTCCATCTAGGTGATACCGTGGCCGAGATAGATGGCAAACGCGCGATCCTGAAAAGCGGTGGCGTGTTGGAGGCCGACGTTGTGGTCGTCGGCGTCGGCGTGCGTCCGCGACTCGATCTAGCTGAACGGGCTCGTCTTTCGCTGGAGCGCGGAGTTAGGGTGAACGCCTATCTTGAAACCAGCGTCGCCGGGATCTATGCGGCGGGTGATATTGCGCGCTGGCCAGATCCGCATTCAGGCGAAAATATTCGGGTTGAGCATTGGGTAGTGGCGGAGCGTCAAGGGCAAACCGCCGCTCGGAACATGCTAGGACAGCGTGAGGCATTTGACGCGGTGCCGTTTTTTTGGAGTACGCATTACGACGTAAGGATCAACTACGTCGGACACGCCGAGACGTGGGATGAGATTGCCCTCGACGGTAGCATCGCTGCAAGGGACTGCCTACTGAGATACAAAAGCAAAGGCCGCGTGCTTGCGGTCGCTTCGATCTACCGCGACCTTGCCAGCCTACAGGCCGAACTAGCGATGGAGCGAAACGAGATGCGCTGACACCGCCTGGCTGTTACCACCGCCATGTCCCCTGCGCCTCTTCAAGCCGTTACAAGGCCATTCAGCTTAGAGAGCGTCGCGCAAAGATGTTTCTAATCCGGGGCTTTGCGGCCGCGCAATGCCGCAGTTGAACCCTTTCCGACCCTAGGAGCCAGCTTCGTGCCCAGCCACGAGCGATCAAGGACCGCATTTGTGTTCGCAGGTGGGGGCAGCTTGGGTGCCATTCACGTCGGCATGCTGCACTCGCTGACGAGTCGTGGCATTGCCGCCGACATGGTCGTTGGCTCAAGCGTCGGCGCGCTAAATGGCGCCTATTATGCGGGTAATCCAACGGTCGAAGGGATTCAACGACTGGATACGATCTGGCGTGGATTGCGCCGGAGCGATGTATTTCCGCTGACGTGGCGGACCATAATGGGTTTTCTGTATCGGAGGGACTTCCTTGTTTCGTCGGATGCGCTGCGCCAGCTCGTCGACAACAATCTCGGCTACCGCAATCTTGAGGATGCAAAGCTCCCGCTGCACATCGTTGCGACCGACATCTTGACGGGGCGGACCGTCGTGATGTCGGACGGTCCAGCAGCGCCAGCCATCATCGCGAGCGCCGCCATTCCGGCGGCTTTTGAGCCAGTGTACTTCAACGACCTCTATCTTGCAGATGGGGCAATATCGAGTAACACCCCGGTCACCGTAGCGGTTGCGAGTGGCGCGAGGCGCCTGATCGTTCTTCCTACCGGCTACGCCTGCGCTCTGGAGCAACCGCCAGCCGGGGCCGTCGCAAATGCCTTGCATGCACTGACCTTGCTGATCGGGCGTCAGCTAATGACCGAGTTACAGGGCCTCGATCATAGCATTGACTATTTTGTGGTGCCGCCGCTTTGTCCGCTGACCGAAACGCCGTACGATTTCTCGAAGACCAGCGAGCTGATCGAACGGGCCGCGATGAGCACCGAAACTTGGCTTTCCGAAGGAGGTCTCGACCGTCCCCGCGTTCATGCCCAATTGAGCACGCACAAGCATGAGCACAGTTACAGGCAGACGCACCAGCATTAGGTCACCGAGTGCCGCTGCTCGAGAAAGCTCACCCGAGTCGCACTCCCCGCCGTCGCGGTTCCACCCGGAGCGATCAGGGACTGGCTCAGTTCTTCTGTTCGACGCCACCGAAGCGGCGTTTCCGCAGGATCCGCCACCCAAAAGGCGCTGACGTTTGACTTCTCTTGTCATGGCGGCGCGACTAGGTAGCGGGACGAGAATTGGCGGAGGATGGCATGTGATGTACTCGTTGCTGAGATCTCAACCGTGCTGCGCCGATTCTGCCGCTCCCATTGCTCTGGCCGGTTCGACGGTGGCGGCTGCAGGTCCCTGCTGCATGTACCCTCATCCGCGACGGCGATTGCCGGGGTGGCCTCTGTTTCGGACTATGCCTGATGGCCATGCGCCGGGTAGCAGCTCCGATTGTCCGTCTGCGCAAGCACGTAGAAAACGAGCTGAGTTAATGGGGTGACGTTAAGATGCGACATGGAAGGGCGGATTCCGTCCACAGTTCTCAGAATTTATCGAGAGGCACTACGACTAAGGTGACAGGGCGATTGATTGCCGCCGCGCGCCGTCTAATGGGAATAAGTCGGGAGGATTTTGCCGGTGTTGCTGGAATCCCGGTCGAAAGGATAGCCCTGATGGAGGCGAGCGGCAGCGCATGGCTCAATTCAGAAAGCGATGCCGAAGCTGTGACCCGCGCTTTCGAAAGGTTTGGGGTCGTTGTTATCGAGGAGGATGCCAGTATGGGGCCGGCGTCCGAAATTCACTCGCCAGGACGTGAAACAGATAAGTCGGCTGGAAAGCGAAGGTGGTATCATGCGCTCAGACGACGCGCCATGACAATTCAGATGAATAATCTGAGCTGCGGAGCTGTGATCCCAGCAGAAGATCCGATGTCGGCGCATGGCTCAGCTCACGCCGCGCGAGCGGTTCGAGAGTTTTCTGGCGTCAACAGCGTCATGATTAACTTATCAACGGCAACACTTCGCTCATCCCGCGCCAGATCATATCGACAGCGACATACAGGATGACGAGTAATCCCACATACGCGATCCATCGATGCCTGTGCAGGAGCCGGCTATATAACCCGCCGCAATGCCCATCAGGGCAACTGATAGACAAAGTCCAATGATCAGAATGGTGAGATGCTCTCGAGCGGCGCCTGCAACAGCCAGCACGTTCGAGAGACATTGATACGTCGGCAACAATGATCTGACTTGCAGCCTGAGCAAAGGACTTGCGCGGAATACGACCGGCAATTGTCCGGTCATCGTTGACGTCCATATTGCTCATTGTTTCGATTGCGTCTTCCTGCCTTTCAGCGGTGAGCCGCAATTCTCGGAACGTCTTCCAGCTCACCCAGAGCAAAAAAATGCCGCCCGCAAGCACGAGTCCTCCGACCTGAAGCAATTGAGAGGTTGCTGCAGCCAGTGTTATGCGCAGGATTGTCGCCGCGATTATACCGACTAGCACAGCTTTCGTGCGTTGCTGCAGCGGCAATTCCGCCGCGACCAATCCGATGACTATGGCGTTGTCACTGGCCAAGACCAAGTCGATCACAACGATTTGAATAAGTGCCATGACCTCGTTTGAAATGAAGTGGAGCATGGCCTGGACTTCTGACTTCCGAATGAGGAAGGCGCGATCAGGTCTGTCTGAACTAATTTATTTGTCACAACGATCGAGTATGAGAATGATCAGAGCCAGAGCACTCGTTGAGGCCCGCTCAACATTCCAGCCGCAAATCCGATGAACGCAAACGCGCCCGAAGCATCCCACATGGTAATGCCGGGGCCCTGACGATCGGACGACAAGCGCCAGGCGGCCAATGCGACGATGGCTGAGACCGCAATCGCGATTACACTCATTGATTCCAGGAGAAGAGGTGCTCGAGTCACAAGCAAAAGGCCGCCAAGTGGGATCGCGGCTGCGAGCAAAAGAACCGCCGGGACAAGATACTGGAGTTTGGTCTGGAGGACCGTTGCGATTGTAGGCCTGCCATTCTGCTTGGTAGACATGATGCCTCCGCAACGCTCTCGTTGCCGATGATGCCCAGATCGAAGAGAAGCGTTAGGAGAGAGCGTAGGCGTGATGCCTAACTCAGACAAAGGAATTCAATCGACGCTTTGCTGCAACTATATTGTTCTTGGAAAAGGCGAAGCAGGATAGTGCAGCGTGCCGTCTGGCAGTAGGACAGCGCCTCGCGTCAGAGATGCTTGCACGACCTGATTGTTCGCCAAAATGTGGAATACTGTCTCGCCCTCCGTGATGAGATAGTCGGCAATGATCCTTCGATGGCACCGCCACCAGACTGCCTCAGCACACATTATTGCAGATGTGGTGCAATGTCCAAGTTTGCGCAGCTTGGCGAGGCCGCACCGAAATTCGTCGCTCATGGCATAGTCCGCAAAATTGTGAAAGCTACGGTTTTTCCAAAATGAATTTACGGTCGCCGCAACGTCTCGTCTCTTGCCGCGGAGGCCCCCGAGGCCGGGGATATGTTCATAGCCGATATCCAGTTCGGACAGCGCGCGAGCAAGGCGCGCGGCATTGTACTGCGGGTTGGAAAGGGAACGTGGAACGCTTCGAACATCGACGACGAGCCTGACCTCTTGCGGTCTCAACAGGCTCACGAACTCGTGGAGGGAGCGCGTCGAGTGCCCGATCGTGAAAATCCGATGCCCCATACTCAATATCTTCGGTTCCGATTACTGCAGTTTTCATAGCGCGCCGTTGCCAACCCTCTTCGCTTGCACTTCAAGAACCGCGAGGCTGCGCTCCTTTCCATGCTCGGTCCATCGGATCGACTGTCCCGGCCCAAGACCAATCAGCGCAATTCCAACTGGACTTAGCACTGAAATGCAGTGGCTGTCTTGAGCCTCCTCAGGGAGGACAAGCCGCGCTTTGCGAACTCGTGCATCTCGATGGTTTACGAATTTTACGTCACAGTCGAGCCTGACGATCGAATTCGGAGCGATATCGTCTGGCGCAACATCCGCTGCTCGATCTCCTCGTGAAGAAAGCAAGCAACTTCTGTCGTCGGCGCGAAGCCAATCAACGCGAACAAGCGCTCCCGGTCCGAACCCGTCAATAGGATGGAGGGCCGTTGCTTAACGCGATCTCGCTGGGAGTCGTCATGATTGTTGCACCACCGCGTTTTTCAAACATCTTCCGAACCCAAGAAGGTGACGAACTCCACTTACACAAAAGTCATCCGATAGATGACGTTCGTCCAGCGAAGATGTGGTCGGCCACCGTAGTAGGAACGCGACCGAGGACGAGACGCTCATGGGATGCTTCGGCCGAGCAAGATCTCCCTCAGAACGACCGCATCGTTATGAGCTCTATCATGCGCTGCAAAGACGAGTGTAATCCGTCTTCCTTGGGCGAGCGCGCGCAGTTCGCCGAGCCGATCGCGGTGCTGACGTAGCTCCAAAGAGTAACGGCGTCGAAACTCGTGCCATCGAGCGGGGTCGTGCCCGAACCACCTCCGCAGGGCAGTGCTCGGTGCGATGTCCTTGGCCCAAAGATCAATTGCAGCATCTCCTTTACTGATACCCCGGGGCCAAAGTCGGTCGATCAGTATTCGAGTGCCGTCACCGGGAAGAGCGGCATCGTATGCCCGCTTCAACTTGATGCTTTGCGCAGCAATCGTCCTTTCCATCGATCCGCCTCCCGTATCTCGATTAATCTGTTTCCATCCCGCGCGATGATGGTGCAACAGTTGCGTTCTGTGCGGCTTGGCTGACTACCTCGATGGGAGCGCCGGAGTTCTTGATCTCCCGCTGCATGCTGTTTCCCGAAATGGCGATTGACATAAATAGGATTCCCGCGACGACCCAAAACGTCAATCTGCCGCTACTGTCGTTCGCCCAGGGCGGGGTAGGGCGGCGACGAGCATGTGACGGCAGGAGATCGATCAGACGAACCGCTATTATGCTGGCCTCCGACGGGGACCATTGCGCGCTATCCGACTTCCAAATCGTGGCAGCAAGGCTGTTTGTTGCCTGAGCTCTAGAAAGCTGGGACAGACGGGACGCCTCCTGCCAGGGATCGACGTTCTGACGCGCGAGTAGGGACACGACGCTCAATGTCATGTCATCGGTCTCGCAAACCGAAGCGAACAAGAAAGCGTCATACTGGGGTTCGCGGCGAGATAGTTCAGTCATACTACGCTCCCACTTTTCGAGAAAAGTACTCCAATTGGCGAAGGGCGCGCCGTCGCGGCGTTATAGGGGGGGTCTGGTATCGTGCGCGCCATCAGCAGCGCCTGACAAATGAGACTTGCGACAATTCATATTCATAGGATTGTCTGCCTCCGTTGAGCCTTAGGTGCTGGAGCATCCCTCCTTGTTCGCTCGGGGAGGTCGAGCGAGCTTGCTTAGCGAGTAATCTTGGGTGGATCGCTTGCTGGAAATGTACCCTCCAGCTCCTCACCAATTGGCGATCGATTTCTCTTTTTTCTCGCTGTGTGAGGGAGTGTTTTGCAGTCATCACGAAATCCCCCTCGTCTTCATGCATGCGGTTGCACGATTTGGTGTATCTTTTCGGCGTCGATCGTTCGATCCATTGCTTGAAGCGATTGTCTTTGCAAATCCACGCGGAAGAATCGGGCGAACTATGAGGGCGGAACTTGATCGAGCTAGGTGACCAACGTTTCGAGTTGCTCGACTTGTTTGCGATGTAGCAACAGCAAATACATAAGCTTCGCATTGAGTTTTGAATCGAAGATGTTCAGGATGGCATCCTCGAGCATGTCGGCCAACTTAATCTGATTGTGACTTGCAAAAGCAATCCGTCGTCGGAGGCTGCAATCGGTGCTCGGAAGAGCGATTGTCGTGTTGCGACGAAGGATGTTAGCTCCTCCTCTGGCGACGAGTTCCTTTTTGAGGAGGACGCAAATTGCCCCCTGACCCAATTCGGCTTCAAAGGCAATGTCTGCGAGATGCGAATCTGCCGCGCGCCCGATCGCCGCATATGCAGTGATGCCGATGCGTTCACTATCAAGAAGCAGCTTGAGAAAACTCATTATCTCCTCTTTGGACCAATAGCCAAAACATCCGGGGTCGGCGTCGTTCATCTTGCGAGGAGTTGGCGCGAATTGTTGGATCGTGTCGTCTGAGTGCGCTTGTTGGGGTAACCAAGATTTTGACATGATTTCGTTTCCCTGCGAGAACGAGGTGAAGATCTGCAGCCTTTTGACCCTTTGGATTGTCTATTTCATCGCCTGCCGTGCGCAACTACGCGTCATTCGCTTAATTTCTACAAGCGAAAGTTATTGTCATTTTGCATCAAGAATGTTGGTGGCTTTGGAGGAGCTATAATACCGCAATTCGCGCTATGTCATGCCGCCTGACACTCGTTGAATGTTCATCCGACAATGAGAAGTCAGGGCGTTTGATTTGTTGGCAGCAGCTCCGATGAGGGCTCACGTGGGATGAAACGGGGACAAAAAGCAAAACAAAGCCTGGCTATAAAACCATGATCGTCGCTGCAGAAAGTGACAAAATGGACTTCTCGATTAGGCAAACCACGCCGCCTCCGCCGGGCGGACGCGCAACGCACGCACGCTAAGCGGATCGGCGGTATTGCTAAATCGTAATCGGTAAGGCGACCACCCGGCTTGCAGCAGACCTGCTCGAACCGAGATTGTAAGCGATGCGTTTCGGGCATCGTCGTACCAACGAGCGAAGTCTGCAAGCAGAACGTCTAATGTCCTCGGACGCTCTCAGTTCTCATCGCAACAAGGGAGGATCACGGCGACGAGCGGCATTTCACTCCTACGCTCGTCGCCTGTGTCGAAGGTCAGGAGAATTTCTCGGCAAACTGCTTTGCTAAAGCGTCGGCAGTAGCATCGGCGATCTGATAGATGTGGGTTTTCATTTCTTCCCAAGTTCGAGCCTCAGCATCGTACTTGTGATCCTTCAACTGTTGGATCTGCTGGATGTGATGACCACCGTGCGCCAAAAGAAGATTGTACACTGCGTCTTTCGGTAAATATGGATTTGCTTTGCTCAGGAAGGTGGCAATCTCCTCGGCGTTCGACGTGAGGGTCTGAGTTGCCGTGCCTTGCTTGGGAGCGTCGCTTGCGACGGTCGCCACAAGATAGGCCTTTACGGCACTATAATGCCCCGCGAGGAGCTTGAAGAAGGCGTCCTTGGCCCCCGCTCCGTAAAATGGTTCAATGCTTGCGGCTATGGACTTGGCGTTGGCCACAGCTTGTTGCTCGGCAGTTTTTGCGACATCGTCCTGCTTCTCGATCGTGGCGAGTGAGACCGCTCTTACCCAGAAGATATGCCCGACCCAGAGATCTCGCAGCACCGCTGCGGTCTCGAGCGTTTTATCAGTTCGAGCCCTTCTTTTCGCGCGGTGAGAATGTCTGCTTGCCGCGAATGCGCTTCCGGAGAGTGGCACGAGGGCTGCGATGGCGGCACCGACGGCTAAAAGCTCGCGACGATCGGTGACCGGTCGTACTACGTTCCGTGACATGGAAGCCTCCTTGGGCGATTCTGTACCGCTTTGCTCATTTGTTTGAAGGCTTGTATTTCATCAGAGATGGGATCTCGCAAACGAATTTCATTGTCATTTCAATGCATGATCAGTGCAGTTCTGATGCAAAATGACGTCGCTGAAGCCCTTCGGCCATTACAATGGCAGAACTGGGTGTCGTGTTCGGAATGCGACCGCAAACGTTGACGTGCTGAGTAAGGCAGCGGGTGCAAAATCGAGATCCGCATTGCACGAAAGGCCGCATAAGGCTCGCTGACTAGGCAGCTTAACGATCGGCACTGAGGCGCGACGGGCCGATCGGTGGCTAGACCCACCTCTTTGCGAGCACGGCCGCTTAGCCGGCTGCCTAACCGCCGGTCGCAAACCCTGGGAACAGCATCATGCCACCGTCGATGAACAGGGGCGCGCCCGTGACGTAGTCGGCCGCATCGGAGACAAGCCAAGCAACTGCTGGGCAACACTTCGGGCTCGCCTATGCGCTTGTAGGGCACAAGCGTCATCAGGTTTTCGTAGACCTCTTTGGTCTCCCAAGCGGGCCGACTGATGGGCGTCCGAATGATGCCCGGCGCCACGCCCTTGACGCGGATGGCGAGCGGAGCCACTTCCTGCGCGACGCTTCGCATCATTTGCATGACGCCGCCTTGCGATGCCGCATAGTTCGCGTGGCTTGCCCAGGGTATCTCCTGGTGGACGGAGCTCATGCAAACCAGCTTGCCGGCGGCAGCCGAGATATCCTTCACGGCACCGCGTCTTCTGAACTCGCGGACGGATTCCCGGGCACAGAGGAACTGGCCGGTGAGATTGACGCTGAATCCTATTCCACTGCTCGATGGTCATGTCGTGAAAGGGTTCGTCGCGCTGCAATCCAGCGTTGTTCACCACGATGTGCAGCGTCCCGAAATGATCAATCGCCCGAGCGAACATCGAGCGGACATCCTCCTCGTTGCCGACGTCCGCATTAATCGCGTCGCTTTCCGGCCACCGGCCTCGATTTCATGGACGACCTTATCAGGCGCGGCGGGATCCACGACGTAATGACGACAACATGCGCGCCCGAAGCGGCCAGTCCGAGCGCGACCGCGCCGCCGATCCGGAGTTTGCGCCCGTCACCAGCGCAGGCTGGCCCTCCAGCACAACCGGAAAGCGTACGTGTGGGCGCGAGCGCTCGCCAGGACCGACTGGAGCGGTCGCGGCGGTCGAGTTCACTACCATCGCTACCTTCTGAGCGGAGCCCGCCCTTCCTTGCCCTTATTCGGAAAGGCCTTTTTGCCGCCGCGGTGCTCCGACGGCTTTTCGCAGTGCGTGAGGTTGTGGGCGGTGTTGAACAGCGCGATGTGGGAGAAGGCCTGCGGAAAGTTGCCGACCAGGCGCCGCCGCGAGGTGTCGTACTCCTCGGAGAGCAGGCCGACGTCGTTGCGGAGCGCAAGAAGCCGCTTGAACAGCGTCTTGGCATCTGCGTCACGGCCGATTAGATGATACGCATCTGCCCAGCCAGAAACTGCAAGCCAAGAACATGACTTCGCCGGGCGGGAGACCGTCCTTCGTCGCACCCGTATCGTACCGCCGCACCAAGCCGTCCGCGAGCAGCTTGCGTTCTATCGCGTAGATGGTCGCGATCACGCGCGGATCCTCGGGCGGCAAGAAGCCGACGGCCGGTACCAGCAGCAGGCTCGCATCGAGCTGCGGTTCGCGGTAGACCTCGACGAACGTCTGGCGCCCTTCATCGTAGCCGTGCCGGCATACGTCTTCGTGGATCGCGGCGCGCTGCGGCCTCCCACTCCTGAGCGGCCCATGCATGTCGAATTCGGCGGCCGATTTGATCGCCCGATCGAAGGCGACCCACGCCATGATCTTCGAAAAGGTGAAGTGCTTTGCTCCGCCCCGAACCTCCCAGAGGCCTTCATCCGGCTCTCTTCAGATACGCTTGAGATGGTCGAGCAAGGCGCATTGGATCGCCCAGGCCCGCTTGTTCTCGCGGAGTCCGCCGCGGCGAGCCTGGTACAAGGCGTCCATCAGACATCGAGCTGAAGCTGAGTTTGCGCCACGTTTCCGATCCGGACTGGTTTCGAGTTTTCATTGCCCGACGGCCACGGGATCTCCCATTCGGTCAGGCGGCGCTCGCCGGTGACCACGTACATGATCTGAAGTTGCTTGGGACTTCCCGCGACAGCCCAGACGAGCCAATCCCGCCAGGCGCGCGCCTCGTCGTAGTAATCAGCTCCCCCGAGAGCCAAGAGCGTCAGCGTGCCGGTCGCGAACCCGGCAGAAGCGGTAATCCCGGTTTCTAGGCCCCCGATCTGCTCCGAGAGGGGCTTCGTCGCCGCGGCAACGATGCCGCCGCTCGGCCCGAACGTCAGCGCCTTCAGCGTGATGAGGGATCGCAGAACCGCCTCCGAATACGGCCCCGCTGCCTTGCAGCGGCGGGACCAGTCGCGCCAGAGGGCTCCGCCTGTTTCAGGAGGGCCGCGGGGTCTTCCGGGGTGTCAGGATCCTGGTAGGAAATTTGGTGCGAGAGAACGAAGGCCACGCGCTGGGGCCGGTGTGACTGAAAAGGAGCCGACGGTCTTCATCGCTTCGCCGCGCATGGTCACGTCGGTTCTGAGGATCAGCATCGACTCCCCGACGACCATGCTGACCGCGCCATCCTCAAGCCGGCTCACCCATGGCACGCCGGCCCCGTAGTCGAAGCGCGCCACCAGCTCGCTGTGCATCTCGACCTTGCCCTTGATGCCTTCGACTGATCTGACGACCTTCGACAGGTCGGTTTTCGGCGGCATGAAATCGCTGATGCGGACGCTGCCTTGGTCAGTCTCGAAGATTGTTTCCAGGATCAGGGTGCCGGGCGATAACGCCGCTCGGCCGCAGAGCGGCCGGCCGGAGACAGTTTCTAGTAGCCGTTCTGCCCATCGCCGAGCAGCTTCGCGAAGCAGCTATCCGAATCGAACCGGGGGAGACTCAGCCAATCGATCGAACCGTCGCGCCCGACCAGAGCTGCAGTCTTGCAATCGCCGAGCAACGCATAGTCTTCAATCTTGGCCATTTGGACACCCGATACCCAAAATGGCTGTCCTGTCCTCCGGTTCCATTTCTCCGCCTGCACTTTCGACGGGATCATCAGAACGCGTCAGGGACAGGGGTGACGCTCTCCATCGTATCCCAGATAGGTGCCTGAGCCCGGATCGTAGGAGCGATAGCGCTGCGCGCAGTAGGCGTCGGCATTTGCACGCGCTTGGCTATTTGCGATCGCGCTGCCGACGATCGCGCCGGCGGCCAGCCCGCGCAGGACGGCCGCGCCGTTACCGTAGTAGCGGGGTCCGTGCCAATGATGGTGCCGGTACGGCCCGTGCCAATGCCGATACTGAATCTGCTGCACGCTCGGCCCAGGACCGGTTGTCGCTGTCGGCATCAGGGGGGCGGCGATTGTCGATGAAGCAGCGGACGAGAGCATCGCCCCGGCGGCCGCAACGACGATGAAAGTTCTGCGTCGCGTCATGTCGGGCTCCGTGTTGTTGAGGATGTTGGAGCAACAGCGGGTTGCCCGCTCCGTTCCGAAAACACGGGGCCCGGCGTCAGAGAGTCGCAGAAAATGAAATCTTCGTAAGGCGCGCACACACCGCTCGCTCCGCAGCCCGACGTCTAGCTGCTTCTCTGCAGAGAGCTACGGCGCCGACCAAAAGTCAGTCATGATGTCTCGCCCGCCTTCTCCTTGCGCATTGACGTCCAGTTGGTCCATTGGCCGGCAGGCGTGAGCCATTGTGCCAGCCTTGTTCGAGTGCGCAGCCACGTTGATCCTCGAGCGCGTTGATCGGCATTGAGCTCACTGGCTACGTCAAGCCGGCCATCCGCGCTGACGAAGTGTCCACTCGTGGCCTGATTGCCAGCTCATTTTCCCGGCGAGGCCTCACATCAAAAATATCGATATTAAGTGGTGGTACTTTTCGTTTGTCAAAAAGGATCTCGGGCATACGTTGCTAACAACGTTAGCGTATCGATCGTTGCATCGGCGAGGCGCGAATAGGCGGAGGCCGAGATGATAAAAGAATCGGGGAAACTTGAGCTGGTGACTTCCATGCTCAGAACGCTAAGGCAAGTCGTGGACGCTCGGTTGCTGTTGACTAATTCAGAGAGTCTCGACAGCGATCGGTTGTCGCTACTGCCGCGAGTTGTCAATGAAGGACGCCTGCAGCCACAGCCAATACCTGTTCGCCGATGGCTTGGAGGATGCACCCGTCTTCGCGCCTGACGCATTCCAGGCGGCCGGCTTCGGGCGAGTGCCTGTGCGTGAACGTGTTCCATAATGGCCGGTGCAGGCGGCGCCTCAGACCTTGGCAGTCAATGCACTAGCCGAGCAGCGTACCAACCAGGGAGATTGCGCCATGTTTCAAAAATTGCTCCTGGCCTTCGACGGCTCACCCGATGGTCGCGAAGCTCTGGCCCAAGCCGAAACGTTGGCATCAGCTTGCGGGGCGACCGTTCATCTCCTTGCGATCATAGACCCGACCGAAAGCATGCTGATCGTGGAGGCAATGTCTTACATTCCAGACAATCAACGTTTTGTACTCCAGTCAGTGCTTGACGAAGGCGTAAGGCGTTTGCGACGCGCTGGATGCACTGCAACCAGCGAAATTAAGTATGGCAAGCCAGCGGAACAGATAATTCTGTCCGCCAGAGAAATGAACGCGAACTTGATTGTCGTGGGTCACCGAGACCAAGGGACGCTTGCACGTTGGTTGAATGGATCGGTCGGCGAATCCATCTTGCATCAACCGCCATGCAGCGTCCTCATCGCGGTAAAGCCTGATCAACCGGCGATTAACGTCACCCCGATTCGGCAACTGAAGGCGCGGGGGAAGGGATGAACGCTATACTGAAAGTCCCTGGTCTCGCAGCTCTTTTGCTGGTTGCTGCAGCCTTTACGATGCCATCGGACAGGGGCGTTGCAAAGGACATCGTCCTAGGGGCCTCTGTACAGCTGACGGGGCCCGTGGCCAACACGGGCCGCTACTATCGAGACGCCTATCAACTTGCGATCGATCGAATTAATGCCCTCGGCGGCGTCAAGGTCGGCAATGAAGCGCACAAACTCACGCTCAAGCTTTACGACAATCAGTCTGACGTGAACCTCAGCGTGCGCCAGTACACTCAGTTAGTTTCTCAGGACAAGGTCGATTTTCTGCTGGGACCATTCGCCAGCAATTTCGCAATAGCGGATTCCGCAGTGTCCGAGAAATACAAGATTCCAATGGTCCAGGGCGGCGGTGCGTCTGACCAGATCTTCTCGCGCAAGTTCAAGTACATCTTTGGAACGCTTGCACCGGCCAGCAACTATTTTGGTTCGACAGTAGAGATGTTGAAGGGACTTGATCCCGCGCCTAAATCCGTCGCGCTGCTATATGCGGACGACGCTTTCGACGTTTCGGTGGCGGAGGGTACTCGGCCGAAATTGAAAAAAGCAGGTCTGACGTTAGTCATGGATGAGCGCTACAGCACAAACGCTACGGATTTCAGTTCTCTCTTGTCGCAGATCAGGAGCAAGAACATCGATGCGGTGCTGGTCGCCGGCCACGAAACCGAGATCCTGAATTTCGTGCGGCAGGCGAAGAGCCTTGCGGTCGCGCCGAAGATGTATTCCTTCACGGTTGGTGTTCCGAGCGAGGATTTCCGCAAGGCGTTGGGCAAGGATGCCGATTACGCTTTTGGCATGACGGCCTGGCTGCCTTCGACAGACCTGAAGGACCGCTGGTTCGGCGATGCCGCGCAGTTTGCCGCCGTCTACAAGGCGAAGTTCGGATATGACCCGGATTATCATGCCGCCTCCGGCGTCGCCGACGTGGAAGCTTTGGTACAGGCCGTCGAAATGGCAGGCACGATCGACCCGGAGAAGGTGCGGAACGCACTCTCGAAAGTGAAGTTCGACAGCCTGTATGGCCCGATTGCGTTCAATGAGAACGGCCAGATCGATCTCCCCCAGACGGTCATCCAGGTCCAGGGCGACGGCTTGGCCGCGATTTACGGCGTCAATGGCAACATCGCGCAGCCACGATATCCGATGCCGGCCTGGAACGCGCGTTAGGCCGATTGCACGAGCGGTCGGCAGAGAAGAGGACGATGTGGACCTGCTCGCACAAGTGTTGGTCAACGGAATACTCTTAGGCGGTTTGTACGCCGTAATGGCGCTCGGTCTCGCCCTGGTCTGGGGCGTGCTCAATATCGTCAACCTTGCGCATGGCGCGTTCATCATGCTCGGCGGCTATGTATCCTGGTACCTGTACACTTATGCCGGCATCGACCCCTTTCTGGGGTTGCCGCTGACTGCCGTGGTGATGTTCGCGGTAGGGTACGGCGTGCAGCGGGGTCTTTTGAACCTGATCGTCAGGGCCCCGATGTTCAACACTCTGCTGGTGACCTTCGGGATCGAGGTCGTGCTCACCTATTTGGCTCAGTTGGCGTTTTCAGCCGACTTTCGCGCCATCAACCCGTCCTCTGCCGGCAACAGCATCGCCTTGGGAACGGTGGTGCTGCCGGTGTCGCGTCTTCTGGCGTTCGGCATTGCAATCGTGTTGACGGTCGGCATGTGGCTCTTCTTGCTGCGCACACGGCTCGGACGTGCGATCCGCGCCACCGCGCAAAATCTGGTTGCGGCCCGGCTCTACGGCGTGGAGCCCCGACACCTCTACGCCATGACGTTTGGAATCGGGATTGCGCTGGCTGGCGCCGCCGGAGGCCTCTACGGAACGGTGTCGCAAATCAACCCATATATCGGCGCGGCGCTGACGGCCAAATCCTTTGCCATCTCGATCGTCGGCGGACTGGACAATCCGATCGGCGTGATCGTCGGCGGCTTGTTCCTGGGAATCCTGGAGTCGCTGACCGCGCTCTATATCGGATCGACTTTCTCCGACGTGGCAAGCTTCGGCGTGCTGGTGTTGGTGCTGATCGTGCGCCCCAACGGCCTGCTCGGGAAGGCGGCATGAAGATGGCACGCACCATGCTACTTGTGGCCGCGCTTGCCGTCTTGGCGGCGGTGCCGTGGTTCGGTTCGGACGTGCTCATCCAGTTCGGCATCAATGCCCTGCTTCTGGCGGTTCTGGCGCAGGGCTGGAACGTCATTGGGGGCTATGCGGGCTATGCCTCCTTCGGCAATTCGGTGTTCTACGGGCTCGGCAGCTACGGCGTGGCCATCGCGATGGCGCAGTGGCAATTGCCTTTCGGGGTCGGCCTCCTGTTCGGCGCGGCGCTTGCGGTCGTGTTTGCCGTGCTCATCGGGATGCCGGTGCTGCGGCTGAGGGGGCACTACTTCGCGATCGCGACGCTGGCGCTCGCCCAGGTCATGGCCGCGATCGTCTCCAACGTGAAACTGGCCGGGCGGAACGTCGGGCTCGTCTTGCCGCCCCTCAACAACGACCCGCTGTTTTACGAGTTGTCGCTGCTGCTGCTCGTGCTCGCGACGCTGACCGTCTACTGGCTGACGCGCAGCCGCTTCGGCTTTGGATTGATCGCTATCCGCGAAAACGA
The DNA here is from genome assembly GCF_023073735.1 of Bradyrhizobium sp. 160. Taxonomy (NCBI): domain Bacteria; kingdom Pseudomonadati; phylum Pseudomonadota; class Alphaproteobacteria; order Hyphomicrobiales; family Nitrobacteraceae; genus Bradyrhizobium; species Bradyrhizobium sp. 160. The sequence continues at coordinate 35,189 of NZ_JADPKD010000067.1, read as the reverse complement.
GGAAGGCGCGGCGGTGATGGGTGTCAATACGACCCTCTACAAAACCGTGGCTTTCGCCATCTCGGGCGTATTCAGTGCGCTGGCGGGCGGCATTCACGCCTACTGGGTTACGTTCATCGACCCGGAAAGCGCATTCGATATCGGCCTGAACGTCAAGATGATCATCATGGCGGTATTTGGCGGCCCCGGGACGGTTTTCGGCCCCGTCGTCGGGGCGCTTTCGCTTTCGGCGGTCTCCGAGCTTCTGTCGAGCGAGATCACCAGTCTCGCGGGCCTGTTCTTCGGCGTTGTGGTCGTCGCCGCGGTCGTCTTGATGCCGCGGGGCCTGGCCGACGTGCTGCGGCGCTTTCGCAGCACGGGCTGGCGTTACTTCGCCGAAAATATTCGGAGCCACCAGCTATGACGGCGATGCTCGAAATCAGCCACGTCACGCGGCGCTTTGAGGGCCTGGTCGCCGTCGACGACGTCAGCTTCATGCTGCTGCGTGGCGAGATCCTCGGCCTGATCGGTCCGAACGGTGCAGGCAAATCCACGCTGGTCAGCCTGATAAGCGGAACGCTGGCTCCTAGCTCCGGCGACGTCCTCTTCGAAGGAAGGTCCATTGTCCGCTTGCCTGCATATCGCCGTGCGAGACTGGGGATAGGCCGAACCTTCCAGATCATGCGTCCCTTTCCCGGTTTATCGGTTCTGGACAACGTCGCCGTGGGGGCACTGTTCGGACGGAGAGGCGGACAGATCCACATGTCGAAAGCCCGCGAGCAGGCTCGCGCTCAGTTGGATTTCGTAGGACTGGCCAAAAATATCGATCAGCGCGCCGACGAATTGGGGGGGGCCGGCCGCAAGCGGCTCGAGCTGGCAAAGGCGTTGGCAATGAAGCCGAAGCTTCTTCTGTGCGATGAGGTCATGGCGGGTCTCAATCAGGTCGAGATCGAAGACGTGATCGAAGTGATCCGCAAAGTTCGCGATGAGGGGATCAGCGTCCTTGTCATCGAGCACGTCATCAAGGCAATCAGGACTCTGTCGGATCGGCTGCTGGTGCTGAATCATGGCGTGAAGATCGCCGAGGGCGATCCGAGCCGCGTTCTGTCGAACCAAACGGTCGTCGAGGCCTATCTCGGCAAGAGGCGGGCATGAAATTGGACCCGGCAGCGGTCCCGCTGCTTGACGTGCGCGGAGTAAGTGCGGGCTACGGCGGAATGCCGGTCTTGCAGGATGTAACCCTGAAGATCTACACGGCCGAGGTCGTGGCGCTGGTCGGCAGCAACGGAGCGGGCAAGACAACTCTGCTGCGCGCGCTCTCGCGCGTGCTTCCCTGCCAGGGCGGCATGACCTTTAATGCCCGGGACCTCTTGCCGATGACGTCCGACGGTGCTTTTAGAGCCGGCCTCGTGCAGGTTCCTGAAGGTCGTCAGCTCTTCGACCGCATGAGCGTACGGGACAACCTGTTGATGGGCGCTTTCATCCGTGATGACAAGGCTGCAATAGGTCGTGACTTGGACAAGATGTACGCACTATTTCCGCGCCTGGCGGAGCGGCGCCGTCAGCTCGCTGGTAGCTTGTCGGGAGGCGAACAGCAGATGTGCGCGATGGCTCGCGGATTGATGGCCGCTCCAACCCTCCTCATGATCGACGAGATGAGTTTAGGACTGGCGCCCGTCATCGTAGAGCAGTTGATGGAGGTGCTGGCGACGATCCGCAGGGAGGGCGTGACGATTCTATTGGTTGAACAGGACGTCAACCTGGCTCTGTCGATTGCCGATCGAGGTTACGTCATGGAAACCGGTCATATCGTTCGCAGCGGATTTAGCGAAAAACTCATAGGCGATCCTGAAGTCCGACGTGCCTATCTCGGGCTTTGAGGCGTAGCTCGGGACGGAAAGCCGTCCGGATTAGCGTCTGTCCGATTCATGTCGGCCGCGTGGACACACGTATCAAGTCTGAGGAAGGCAGGTAGAGTGGCTGGTCCTGCCTAAACAGGAAATCGAGATGACTAAAGAAGACGCGATCAATAAACTTAAGTCACTTCAACTAGGCGGCGATGGTTGCAATGTGCACGCGAACGCTGAGACCGTTCTCTGCGAATTCCTCGATGCAGCCGGCCATGGAGAGATCGCGCGCGAGTTCCGGAAGATTCGTGAGATGTATCCGGTGGTGACCCCTAGATACGTCAAGCCGTCTTGGCGATCATAGAGATAGGCGAACGGCCGAGCAAGAATCGTCTGTGCCGGAACTGTCGGCTGTCAAACAATCATCACCAGCCGTTGACGCCAACCGCATCCGGTTGCCGGCGCAATGATCCATAGGCGAACTGTTTCAGTTTATGGTCGTGCCTGAAGTCGCGTTGCGTGGTACCTGCAACGGCTCGTTTAGACTGAGCATCAGGTGCGGTTCGCCGATGACGCGAGGGGCAGCATCGCTTTTATATGCCGCGAAGCCAAGCGTGTTCTGGCGCGATGCTGAGACATGTCTTTAGGCTCTTCCAAGGCACAATCGGTGTTGATTCGTAAATAGGTAGCGGACATGGCAGCGCGCCGGTCCGATGATCAGGAATCGTGCACTCAAACGACAATTAAATTCGTTTGTCGCGAGCATCCTTCGATGAGACAGAGACAGCAGGGTTGCCGTGGGAGCCGATGTGACGGACATCGAGCTGAGATCGTTCGTCTGAAGCGCCATTGCAGCATTCGATCCTTGTATCAGTCGCGGGTGAACCGCTTGATTGGAGCTGGTGATCCGACCATGACGAGAGTTGCCGACGCGCGCGAGAGAGATCACGCATATCCAAGCGGCTGGCGCCGCTACCTTTACTCAACCAACCACAAAGACATCGGCACGATGTACTTCGTGCTCTCAATCTGCGCAGGTCTGATCGGCGGACTCATTTCAGTTATGATTCGGATCGAATTGCAGCAGACCGGCCTGCAGATTTTTACGAATTCGCATACCTACAACGTATTCGTGACCGGCCACGGCCTTATTATGATTTTCTTCACGCTCATGCCGGCGATGATGGGTGGATTCGGAAACTGGATGGTGCCGCTGATGATTGGCGCGCCGGACATGGCGTTTCCGCGCATGAACAACATATCATTTTGGCTGCTGCCGTCGTCGTTTGCGTTACTTATAGTCTCGATGTTCGTCGAAGGTGCCCCTGGCTCGGACGGAGCTGGTACTGGATGGACGCTCTACGCGCCATTGTCGACCTCTGGCCACCCGGGGCCAGCCGTCGATTTCGTGATCCTGTCCATGCATCTCGCGGGCGCCTCGTCCATCCTCGGCTCGATAAATTTCATCACCACGATTTTCAATATGCGGGCGCCGGGCATGACCTTGCATAAGATGCCGCTGTTCGTATGGTCGGTCCTCGTGACGGCGTTCCTGTTGTTGCTGTCGCTGCCTGTACTCGCCGGCGCCATCACAATGCTTCTCACTGACCGCAATTTTGGAACGACCTTCTTTGCGCCCGAGGGCGGCGGAGACCCGGTATTGTATCAACATCTGTTCTGGTTCTTCGGTCATCCCGAGGTTTACATAATGATCCTGCCGGGCTTCGGCATCATTAGTCACGTCGTTTCCACATTCAGCCGAAAGCCGATCTTCGGTTATCTAGGAATGGTTTATGCACTGCTTGCTATTGGGGTTATCGGATTTCTAGTCTGGGCCCATCATATGTATACCGTCGGGATGTCCAGTAGCGCCCAAGCGTATTTTGCTTTGGCCAGCATGGTGATCGCTGTTCCAACCGGCATCAAGATCTTTTCGTGGATAGCCACCATGTGGGGCGGCTCCATAACGTTTAGAACGCCGATGCTGTGGGCAATAGGTTTCATCTTCGTGTTCACGGTCGGTGGCGTGACCGGTGTTGTACTCGCCAATCCCGGCATCGACAGGACGTTACAGGATACATACTACGTTGTTGCGCATTTCCATTACGTGCTGTCGCTTGGCGCGGTGTTCGCCATCTTTGCGGGCTGGTATTACTGGTTTCCGAAGATGACCGGATACATGTACTCGGAGGCTCTCGGCAATCTGCACTTCTTGCTGACATTCGTCGGCGTCAATTTGGCATTTTTTCCGATGCATTTCCTCGGCTTGTCGGGAATGCCGAGACGAATTGCAGATTATCCCGATGCATTTGCAGCCTTCAACCAGATCGCGTCGATCGGGTCGTATATCTCCGCAGCTGGATTGGTCACGTTCTTCGTTGGCATGATCTTGGCGTTCGTCCGGAAAGAGAAGGCTGCTGGCAATCCGTGGGGACTTGGCGCGACCACGCTGGAGTGGACGTTATCTTCTCCGCCGCCGTTTCATCAGTTCGAGGTCTTGCCCCGAATTGAATAAGAGGATTCACGAGCGCTGCAAATGATCCTTTCCGAGGAGCAATTTGCGTCGAAGACTCCTCGAACCCAAGTCAACGATGCCCTGTCATTGCGTCTAACCGCCGACCGTTTAGCTGTTAGTCAAGAGCGCGCGCCAGTGCGATGGACAAGGCGAGACCATGTCCCACTCATGCAACGTGAAAAATGCAATCAAGCGTCAATAGATTTCGTTTGTCTAATGGCCTTGCAAGAGGGAGCTTCAGGCCCTGCCGAGATGCGAAGCCGCATACGCGAAGACAAGTGGAGAGTAACGTGATCAAGGACGTTCTGGTGACCATTCCGCCGCGCGATGTGCCATCGCCCGCACTGGACTATGCCGTAACGTTAGCCAAAACGTTCGATGCGCACCTCACTGGCGTTGCATTTGTGCAGGACGCCGCCTTCGCTGGAGCGTTGTTTGATTGGGCTCCGGCGATTGTTCTGGAGGATTATCGCCGAGAAATGGAAGCCGCCGCTGAAGTCGCCAAAATCCGGTTTGAGGAAACATGCCAGCGGGAGGGCCTCTCCGCCGAGCCGATAGTTCTAAGTGCAGGAGCGGTCAGCCTGCCTGAACGCCTTGCGTACGCGGCGCGAAGGTTCGATCTGACGATCCTCCCTCAGGCTAACGATGAGGACGAACGGTCAGGAGACGCGATGATCGAGGCGGCCTTGCTGGGATCCGGCCGTCCGGTCTTGATCGTTCCCTGTTTCCAGGACGGCGAAGTCAAGTTCGATCGGATTCTTGTTTGCTGGGACGGCAGCCGCAACGCCGCGCGCGCTATAGCCGACGCGATGCCATTCCTGACAAGGGCCAGACGGGTTGAAGTGGTAACCGTTGCAGCGAATGGGAAACGAGACGACGGCATCGCCGGATCACACATAGCGCATCATCTTTCTCGACATGATGTAATTGTCGAAGTAGGGAATATTGTTGCTAATGGGCAAGATGTGTCGCGCAGGATCCGTTCTCACGCGGCACAACAGTCGGCAGATCTGATTGTTATGGGTGGCTATGGTCATTCGCGGCTGCGCGAGTTCATTTTAGGCGGGGTGACGCGCGACATGCTCAGTTCGGCCAATGTTCCAACCCTAATGTCGCATTGAACTGCTGCAATCTGGGCGGCTGATCAAATGTTTCAGGAGTTCGCGTCGGACTGAAAGTGCGTTTCTCGAGGGTGTCGACACGTTTGTTACGCCGGCGGATTGCGCGCGCTTTTCGATGGAAGTCGGGGGTGGTCACGCGCGTGGCGAATGGCCCGACCCATGGAGTGGGCGCACTTCACTGGCGGCCCGACTCCTCAGCGGCTGGTTTGATCTCCGCTTAGCGGCCGCAAGCTCCGAATAGGAGCCTGCCATCATCCGCCCGCCGTCTGATAAACGTATTGAATTCCAGGCAAAGGCTTGGCTTCATATTCAAGCGTCTCGTGCTGTCTCATTGAGCAACGTCACCAGACTGGCCTGCTCTAAGGCCGCGTTCGAATGTGATCAATTTGAGGGCTCAGCTTCACCGGTGCCGTTACTCGGCTCTTTCGACCGAGAGGAAACGCAAATGAAAACTGTAGTTTCAACCCGGCAAGTACATCCGCGGGACCGACTTCGATTTTTTGGCACAGCGTGGTGTGCAAGCAGATCGTGGATTACGATTGTTGGCCAGAGACCCGGATAGGCTTCAACGCCGAAGTTCGAGTCGGCTCGCTTGGTCGCCTGAACCTTGTGCAATTCCATAATTCGCCGGCAACCATTGGCGGAGCGGTGCAATCATTGGAAACGACACGCGGATGCCCCTCCGCTGCATCGCCTTGACGAAGGGCTGGAACGCGGCGTTGCCTTAAAGGAGGATTATCTCATCCTACTGCTCCGCGAAAAGCCATTGCGTCGACTGCGAGGTCAACGTGGAAACTGCCGCCTCTGACCTTGCGTTGTCCATTGGCGTCCAGACCAGCAGTCGCCGAATGCGGACCCATGCCTGATCGCCCTAAAGCGAAGGCCGAAACTAGTGCCGCTGCGCTCAGGGCCAAGACGCTTTAGGAAAGGCTGGGCAAATCGCCAATGACGTCAATAGATGCGGCCACGAGCGCTGCAACGGGATACAGATCCGAACGCCGAGGTCTCTTCCGGCTTCGCCGAGAGACGGGTAGGCTCCCAAAGTGTCGGTCGAAGATATCTGCGGAGCACTACCACGTTCGGAAGAACCTTTTTCAAGTTTCAGCACGAAATTTGGGACAGCTATCTTTTGTGTCGCGTCTGAAGCTTTTTCACTTCAGCCAAAGTCGGATCCCGTAACCAAGCGTGGCCGCGGTGGTTACACCGGCCATCCATAACATCACGAACCATAGCAAGCGCTTCCAAAACGGATCGTCGGTCAATGGTAGCCCTCGTGATCCACCTTGCCCCGAAAAGTCCAGTACGAATAGGCAGTGTAAGCAAGGATTGTTGGAATCAGAATGCCTGCTCCTATCAGCATGAAAAGGAGGCTGGACCGTGGTGCAGCCGCGTCATCGATACTGACCCGACTAGGAATGCTTATGCCAAGTCCCGCCATGCTTAGTGCGAACAATGAAAGCCCTAAGACGAAGGGGAGGCGTTCGTACCTTCGTGTCAGGCTCACCGCGAGCGCTACCGTTACGATGGCAACGACTAGCGGGACCTGGGCGGTGAATAGCACATTCGGCCAAGCAAACCAGTGTTCGTAGTATGCCTCTTCGAGGAATGGAGTGGCGAGACTGACGGCGCCAATGCAGATGACCGTTACGATCCCGGATATCCGGGCATGCCGGAAAGCGTGTTCCTGCAGCGATCCTTCCGTTTTCATAATCAGCCACGTCGAGCCAAGCAGGGCATACCCAGCGACGAGGCTAACGCCAGTTAGAACGCTGAAGGGAGATAGCCAGTCCCACCAGCCGCCTGAATACTGACGTCCCTCCACAGCAACGCCCTGCAGGAGCGCTCCTAGCGCGATACCCTGCGCGAAAGCGGCCAGCATCGAACCACCCGCGAATGAGAAGTCCCAGATCTTCTGATGACGAACGTCGCGCCAACGGAATTCAAACGCGACGCCGCGAAAGATCAGCGCGAGCAGCATTGCAACGATGGGGGCATAGAGGGCGGGCATGATGATGGCATATGCAAGTGGAAATGCGGCCAAAAGTGCGCCGCCCCCCAGCACCAGCCACGTCTCGTTGCCATCCCATACTGGAGCTACCGAATTCATTGCCAGATCGCGGTGGCGTCCTGGCTGAAGAAACGGAAACAGAATTCCTATTCCAAGATCAAACCCGTCTAGTACGACGTACGTGAATATCGCAAAGGCGAGGATGAATGCCCAGAGCGTCGCAAGATCCATGGTCAAATCCTCTTTGCTCCGATGGTGCGGTCTGGGTCTATCGCCGAAGCTGGCGTTATGCCTGCAGTTCGGATAGGCACATCGCCGCTTTCCAGGCCGGGCTCGGCCATTGCAGGCGCATGTGACATCAACCGCAGAATATACCAGGCCCCTACGGAGAACACGGCGAAATAAACCACAATGAATGCGAGCAAGGAGGAGGCAACCGCGGGTGCATCAAGCGGTGATGCAGATTCGGCGGTTCGGAGAAGCCGGTACACGGTATAAGGCTGCCGTCCGACCTCGGTGGTCACCCAGCCGGCGATGACCGCGACGAAGCCGGCCGGTCCCATTGCGACCGCGAAACGCAGAAGGATGCGCCACTCGTAAAGGCGGCCGCGTATTCGTGCGAGAAGCGCAAGGCCTCCGAGCGCTATCATCAACAGCCCGAGGCCGACCATGACGCGAAACGACCAGAAGACGATGCCCACCGGCGGCCACTCCTCGCGGGCAACCGTTTTCAAGCCCTCAATGGGCGCAGTAGAACTGTGGTGCAGAATGAGGGAGCCGAGCTTTGGAATGGCCAATGGGTATCGCACCGCTGCCGCCTCCCGGTCGGGAAAGCCGAAGAGGTACAATGGCGCCCCACCTGGATAGCTCTCAAAATGGCCTTCGATCGCCATAATCTTCGTTGGTTGATGCTTGAGAGTGTTGAGGCCATGAAAGTCGCCCATAACAGCTTGGATCGGAGCAACGCTGACAACCATACCCATCGCCATCGAGAACATCACCCGGGCACCCGCATTGTTCGGCGCCCGCAGGAGGTGCCAAGCACCCACTGCGCCTACGACCAATGCGGTGGTGAGGTAAGCGCCCAGTACAGTATGAATGAGGCGGTACGGAAAGGATGGATTAAAGATGATTTGCCACCAGTCCGTCGGTACGAACTGCCCCGAGCTGCTGATTGAATGTCCGACTGGGGTCTGCATCCAAGAATTGGCGGCTATTATCCAAAACGCAGAAAAAAGCGTGCCGGCAGCGACCGCCAATGTAGCCGCGAAGTGTAGCCCTTTACCGACCCGAGTCATGCCGAATAGCATGATTCCAAGAAAGCCCGCCTCCAGGAAGAAGGCCGTCAGCACCTCGTACGCCATCAGTGGCCCGACGATGGGGCCCGCACGGTCGGAGAAGACCGACCAGTTGGTTCCGAATTGATATGTTAGCACAATACCGGAAACCACGCCCATTGCGAAGGAAAGTGCGAATATCTTGATCCAGTAGTGAAAAAGGTCGAGAAAAATCGCGCGCCCGCTCCATAGCCACAGCCCCTCGAGCACAGCTAGATAGCTCGCCAGACCGATAGTGAACGCCGGGAAGATAAAGTGAAACGATACGGTGAAAGCGAACTGGATGCGGGCCAGCAGGAGTGCATCGAAGCCCTCAAACATAGCGATCTCCGTTCATGTGCAGCCGGGGCATTTCAATGTAGCACAACCTGTGTTGCTCACCCAGATGAGTCCTTCTTCAAGCCTTACGTCAACGCAAGCGGCACGAGGATAACGCCGAAGGGACCAACGGCAGGCGATTGGTGCTGGAATCGCCTTCTCGTTCAATGTGAATGTGCATCCGCTATAAAGCGCGAGTCTACGGACTGACTGATGCAATGCGCTCGCAGCTTCGCCATCTTGATTGTTCCACAACCGGGGAACTGAAAGCGTATGAGAAGGTCCCATCCAGATCAGGCTCACTGAGTGTTCACCACCAATTTCGCTGGGAGTTGATTTATAATGCGGCTACTGTGACCCCGCTGGTGTTGATTGAGAGCGAGCGACCGAACATCGCTTGCGATCGCCAAAAGCGGAGATTTCGTGATGCCAAGGGAAAGTGAGACGCGCGAGCAGCGCGAAAAGCGAGAACTCGACGAAGAGTTGGATCGACAGTTGGAGCAGACCTTTCCGGCGAGCGATCCACCCAAAATCACGCGCAGTCGACCCAGGCAAGCAGCGCCAAAGCTAAGCGACAAGGAGCGGGGAAGCGGCTAAAGCCTGCGGACCGTCATGACCTTTTTGCGGCACAACATATCGCCGCCGCAAGTTGTTCAGGGAAGTTGCGCTCGAACCGCTTTGAACGCCAAAACGAATTGTCGCACTGGAAGCCTCGGATGTTACGCTCCGCGACAACTTTGATCAGCATAGTGCGAGCTGGCTCGGATCAAGGGAGTATTGGCAGTTGGGGAGCGTCAGCGAGCATGATGCCGAGGAATTCGACCTATCGACGACATGCCGGCCGCTCGCGATGTCGCCAGAGGAATGAAAGTGGCGTCAGCGGCGGCAGCGGATCGCGAGCCAATTAGTGCGTGCTTTCGCCGCAATGGATGCGTTGCCACCAAGGCCTATATTTGACTTACCATGATCTACGCGGTCGAAATTGACGCTAACGTTGAGCGGCCGGCGGACGTTCGCACTCAAGCATCTGGCTGGACGATAGAACACGATGCCGTCCGGATGCTCCTCTTCATCAGATTGACTGCTTGATAGCTTCCATCCGAAGCTCGCCTCGCCTTACCCAACAAAGGAGTGTGGTGATGCCTCTACCTTCCATCTCCTTGACCGCGTCCGACCATCCGCGCCTTAAGAAGCTCGCGTGCCTCAGTGCGGAGCGAGGCGAGAACAATGCAACATTTCTGCTTGCTGAGATCAAACGTGCTAACGTCGTCTCGGATGACGCTCGTCAGATTCAATCACTTGTGACAATGGGATCTTGGGTTACGTACTGGACCAATCGTGGTATTCGACGAAGGACGGTTCAATTGGTTTGGCCTGAAGACCTCACCTCCGATCCAAGTCAAGTCTCCGTTCTGTCGAGCTTAGGCGCGGCGCTGGTCGGCCTTCGGACGGGAGACCAAATGCCATACTTCGCCGCGGGAGACATGGATATCATCAGAATCGAGAACGTCACCCGACCGGAGCCGAGTTCTGGTCGCTCCGGTGGTCCGCCCTCAAGCGTTGATGGACCAATCCTTCGATGACGATTCGAGATGGATGGCGTAAGCCAAAAAGAGAGGATCCAATCGAAGGACTGCGATAGGCACTTGTCGCGGCGCCGTTCATTCTCATCAAATCGTCTGGCGGTCGCCAGCCAGCGTCCGTCTTGCAGAATCGGATAAGCACATGCTTGCTTCGAAAGAGGCGCCTGCAGAACTAGTCCGCAGTGCTCCTCGCGCTGTCGGTGGGTCCGCTCTTTGAAGTGACCGTCGCTCCTGAGTGAATAACAGAGACCTCGTCCACCTTGTCCTTGTAGTTTGAGAATACAGCGGTTGCGAGCAGAAAGCCCCACCAAAGTACAAGGCAGAACAGCATTCGCCCGTGGGTCTCCGAAACGCGGATCGGAAAAGAGTCCCGTTCGGGCGAGGGAAGTAGCTCAATCAGCCGCCGCGCGACCGCGTCTTTCTGCGAGGAATTCCAATTCTGTGCGGATGCTCGGTCGAGCATCGCCATCAATCGCGCCTTTGCGTCCGTCTCCTTCATTGTCTCAAGACGGGTTGCCTCCGCCCAAGGATCAACATCCAATCGTGTCAACGCGGAAATGACGCTAACCTGAGTTCCATTGCGATCTTCGCAGATCACTGCATAAAGGAAGTCGTCGTATCTAGACGATGGCGCGACGGTGGTGCGGCTCTCCATCTGGACCCTCATCAAAGATCATCCGAAGTAAGTCGGATGTCATTCCGCTTTGCGGCGGACGCGAACAAGCATGCTTTGCTCGACGCACGGAGCCCTCGCCTAGTTCTGCTTGGCCTAGCCTGCGATGGCCGTCGCGCCCCTCCTTGCTCAGTGTCCTTCTTCTGCTATCAAGGACAAGCGAAAATAGTTGCCCGGTCGCATCAAAGAAATTGATAGAGCTAAAACTAGGGCGTCGATCAAAGCGATTAGGTGTTCTGCTTGCTGCATGGAAGGGCAGGTAGTGTTCGGTCCGTCCGCCGAAAGAGGAAAAGTCCCGCGTGGCGTGACCCGTCCTCGTCCATTCGATGCAATTGGCGCCGAGATAGCCGTCCATTTTGATTGGTGCCAAATCAACGGTTAGTCTGCGAAACGATCGTTGACGAACCTAATGTCTATCACAGCGCATGCTGGGCCAGTTCTGAGTGTAGAGCTTAGCGGGAGGAACCACCAGAACGTTCGCGTCCGCTGCGGCAGTTGCTCGCAGAATCCGTCAAACGGGCAGTCTTTAACCACGATGGGACTGCATCCAAACTCTCGCAGCTCCGACATAGAGCGATCTGCTCAGTTAACACTCGTCGTGCCTCGCGCTCGTCTATGCTGACCAGGTCTGTTGGCTGATCGTCATCCACAACATGGACGAGATGCAGCTGATCACCGCCGAGCGCGCTAGATGGCCTGCCGCAACGCGCGGTTCGAACAGGTCGAGAAATCGGTCGCAGCAACGACGTTCAGAACAGGATCCTCATTTATGAGAACGTGTCCTCGGCAACGCCGATTTCTTTGCCAAAGCACGATCGGCTGAGCAGACGTTCAGGCTGCGCCGTTAGCTCGCGTGCGTCCTGCGGAAATCCTGGCTCGGACTGCCGCTAAGGCCATCCAATCGCGAAGAAGTCCTTTGTCATGCCTCGAATAGGAGGTCCTGCGCCGAAGGTCTTCAAGTGTATCGCTGGGATGACTGCGCTCAAAGTCCTCGCGGATCAAGCTTTCGAGGAAGGCACGTTCAGGTTCGTCCACCGGATCTACATACTGATGGGAAGTGCTCAACACGTCGCAGGTCACCTATCTTCGTCGGCGTGACTTGTCCATCGACGCCGGCGAGCGAAGGCCTCCCGGAATCCGTCGGGATCGGAGAACCAGACGAACAATACCCACAAAGTTAGAATTACGAGCGTTACAAATACAGACATGCGGATCTCCGGCCTGAGCTGTTGGAATCATGAGTGTCGAGCCCGGACGAATATTCACTAGCCCGGACAATCGGACCGATTTTGCGACTGACCCCCGGTCAACTCGTTCTCGTAGCGTGTTCGCCATCAATAACTCTATCGGGAAGAAACAACGCGGTCTCAAGCAAGCTGGGGCTCGCGGACCCTAAGGACGGTCAATTGCCGAAGCTCGCCGGTTCGTGTCTCCCACGTGATTGAGTTTCCGGCGCTAAGACCGATCAGGGCGGCGCCGACGGGTGTCAAAACCGAGATCCTTCGAAGGGAGATGTCCGCATCGCCCGGATAAACCAGCGTCATCACCTGAACGCTCCCGGTGGCGTCGTCGCGGAACTGCACCTCGGAGCCCATGCAAACGGTCTGTTTAGGACGACCGTCAGCAAGGACGTGTGCGCGAGCAAGCTCATCCGCAAGTACAGAGGCTGCGTCCGGCGTCTTGTTCTCTACCACTCGCACGAGTAGCGAAAGCCGTTCGAAATCGTTGGCTGTAAGCGTTATTGGCGGCTTGATCTCAACGCTCATCGTCGCCTTTGGCAGTGTTGACGTCATGTTTCATCTCCGTTCTTGCAACTAGCACTTCAAGCAGTGGCCAGACCCAGATCTATCGTTGCCGCCTAGCGCTGGCGCTGCCTAGTCTCCACTTGCCGTGGGACCGCCGGCAGGACCAATGTTATGCAGTTCGCCCGCGAGTTGGGGAAATCATGGAGTCGATCGTGCAGAACGCTCGATTTGCTCATGAGTGTGTGACGCGAGTTCTCTGTTCATGGCCTACTGCGTCTCCCAGCGGATTGATCGGATTGGAGTGGGCGCACGCGCCAGGCTTCGGAAGGAAAACTCGCCAGGCATCTGCGGCTCGCCACCGTAGGGCATCCGTTTTGCTCCACCTGCCCCGAGCTCGAGCGCGGTGGCACGGCACCGAGCTCGGGGCTAATTTCCCGCGATTAGATGACCTGCGTAACGCAGGCCTCTACGAACTCTTGCACAGCTCAATGTCATACACACAGACCTAGGCTTTCGCTGCACGAAGTCAAATGCGGCATTTCGCCAGGACAAGGTGCTCTCGAACGGACGCGGTGATGCTACGCTCTGTAATCGAAAGAATCTCCTGTCGTTCGACGGTTCGCCCGATCTCCGCGAAGCGCTGGCTCAAGCGAAAAGCCGAGCTGTGATAGGAATGTTTATCTGCTTGCGATGATAGTCCCGTCCAACAGCAAGTCTACCGCCGAGGCCATGTCTGTCATTCCCCGACGATCAAAGAGTTGTAGTCCATACGGTAGTTTACGAGGGGCGAAGCGCGAAGCGTTGTAGATAAACAGCGGGCGAACTCAATACGGCAAACTAGCGGAACAGCGAATTTCGTCGGTAAGGAAGATGAATACCGGTTTTATCGCGGTTGCCCATACGCATCAGGACGGGCGCGCTTGTTCACGGATCGCTTGGTGAATAGATCATGCACGAACCTCCGGGCAGCCTGCTGATCGCCGTAAAGTCCGAGCGTAGCGCGACCAGCGTCAGGTTAATTCGGTCTGAAGGAGAGAGGTGCCATCACTCCCGCGGAAGGTGCGGACGTGTTGAGGGCACGGCGGTCAAGCGCGAACGACGCTCCCTTGATGAGTTGTTCGGCTGAAGTTGGAACTGGACAGCTTGAAGCCCGCTCAGAGACAATCCACTCGGTCTTTGGGCTCGTGCCGTTTCCTGAAGGGATCGGCCGCATCGTCGTGACCGCTGCGACTGCTGAAAAACATTAGTGCCATCAAGCCGCATCCCACGAGAAGCGAAAAGAATGTGCCGAGGCCCAAGGCGATCCAACCGTGCTTATCCATCACGACGTCGCTAGGGGCGTTCCATACTGCCATCGCCCACCCGCCCGTCAGGATAAGCAAGGCGGCCAGAGCTACGATAAGAGCGATCCGGCCAAGACTAAGGCTTTGCATTGGTGGCCCATTTCTTCCAGCACCGCCAGGTGAGCTGAAACATCAAGCGAACGATGCGTTCTTCAGGCGTGCGCACTCAACAACGGCGTCTGACGACCTCAGTTTCTCGCGCATGGATGCAACACGCAAACGAATTTTATTGGAGTATGAGTGCAAGTTTCATGATCGATAGATCGTCTATATCCTATTGGTCCGGACCTTTGTGAGGATCGTCCCAACGCGAAGATGAGCTCAATACATCAATTGTTTTGATCCTGATGGGCAAATCTTTTCGCTTGTAGAACGCGCGCGTGATGCGAAAATTGCGCAGCTGGATAGGACAGGACTCCGAGAAGATGAATATCTTTGATGATCAGCACCAAGCAGCACTTCCACCGATCACTATCTCAGAGGCCGATCGGGAGAAGCTGTATGCCGTTGCAACTACCGCCCTGGCGAATAGTCGCGGGACGGCCGCCGCTTCAAACGTACTAAGGGAAATCGAGCGAGCGACAATTGTCCCTGATGATCAACTTCCACCAAATGTTGTGGCCGTCAACTCACATGTGGAAGTACGCGACAACATCGCCGGCGCCAAGAGGCGAATAGTCCTTGTGCTCCCAGGCGACCGGTCTAACCAACCAAACGCGGTTTCGGTGCTGAGCCCGCTTGGGGCAGCCTTGATCGGACTATCGGAAGGCTCCTCGGCCGAATGGTGTACCTCAAGCGGAGACCGAAGCAGCATAACTGTCCTTGGTTGCGAGCCAGGTCCGGAGCGATCGTCTGTCTCTCAATTCGCATGGGCATTTCCCCAACAGAACTGACTAGAAATCATCGGGGAGCTGCGCGGCCGATGAGTGCAATGCAGAATGTTTAGGGGTCGGTCGGCGCATTGGACATTAAGGCAAGCATCACGTGATGGTGCAGCTCGTTGTACCCATTCGTTCGTCACCAGCCGGTGCGACAAAGGGTGAACCGGATACGGATTGACCCCGATGCCTACCTGTCCTTTTCTCTATTATTGATGCTAATCATCGGCGATAAAGTCGAAAGGAGCGTAATGGCAAATGTCTCCGGCATACCTCAACCGACACGGCCGGCGGGTGTCCTAATTTCAGCTCTCGTCACCCTAGCGACGGGAGCTGCGGCCGAGCCAGTGTTTCGCGATCTTCCGGCCACTATCCTGTGCTACGCTCAAGCAGATCAGAGTTGGCGAGTTGGGTATCTCTCCAGGGTCGACAAAAGTGGCGATGCTCTTTATGTCACGGCCGACAGAAGGCTAAGCATTACGGTCCATGCCAATGGCGTCGTAGCGGTTCCCACCAACAGGCCGCCGGTCACCGACTGCTATGGCAAGACCTTGGATGAGTTGCGCTCTAGCGGTCGGCTCACAGAGCCTCAGCGCGCCAAGTAAGATGACGTCGTCACTGCGCTGAGCTCTGAGCCGGCATCGCTGGTCGCGCAAATCGGCTTGGTGCCGTTAGCGAACGGCCGCGAGGTCGCTGATCTTGTGCAAACGCTCGGCGCCGAACATAATTAGAGCCTTGGCGCGGCTGTCACCGCAACAAACGCGCGTGACAAGACCCGCCCCTCCGAGCAGTATTGGTGCAGCCACGCGGTGAAATTTGGCCTGAATGGCGGCACCCAGCGCGCAAGTGCGCGCTGGTCATCGCCGGGCTGCCGCCGCTGCCCGGGTTCATCGCCAAATTCGCACTACTGCAGCCCTGGTGATGGGGCTGCTATTTCCGGTGTAACTGGCACCCTCGTCGGGACATAAAAGAGTGAGACGGAATCCGCAGGGCCGCATTTTCGATATCCGAGGTTGTCAAGCCGTGATCGAGCCGAGCCTTACGTATTGATCCGCAATCTCGCTCGGTCCTGCGGAGGCGCAAGGTCCAGATCATGGACCGCAACTTCCTATTCAGGTGCCCTCGCATCGGCAGACGGATCGCAAGGGGGAGTTTCGCACGTCTGTGTGGCGGGTCTTGCCTGGTCCATTTCGTCAACAGCGCCACCGGCAAGCTGCTGGCTGATGACAGCTTCGACCGCTTGGCGCGAGCGCCTGCCGGTCGGAGGAACGACGAGAACGTCCACGTTCACGGACCGCAACACTTCTTCTGTGACGCTGCCAATCAACGCTCGGAGCAACCCAGATCGGCCGTGAGTACCCAGTACGAGCATGTCCGGCCGCTTTTCCGCTAAAGCGCGCGAGATCACCTGCATGGGCGCGCCCTCGTCGACCCTGAGCGACCATCGCTGGGTGGCGAACTCATTGGCCACGAGAAAAGCGCTCATGTCCTCCATCGCGCCGTGACGCTGGCTATCGACATATCCACTGATGACCTCGGCGCTCGCACCAGAGCTGAGCAATCGTCTCTTCGCCACCGGCGAGAAGGCGTGAAGAAGCGTCGCTCCGTCTTCTAAAAGCCCAGCGGACAGGCCGAAGCGGATCGCATCGGCCGATGTCTCCGACATGTCGACCGGCACCAGAACCCGTTCGTAGCGCCGCTGGGCTTCGTTGTTCACCATCAGCACGGGATACTTTCCTCCGCGGATGACGCGCTCGATGGTGGTCCCCGTAAAGATGTCGCGCAGAAACTGCTTGCGATGGGCGCCCATGACGATGAGATCGGCGCCGACTGAGGCGCTCGCGCGCAAGATCCCATCGAAAGGGTGCCCCCTGATCACAGTCGCATGGCAACGCGTGTCGGGCAGCTCGGGCATCGAGCCGATCTGCTCTGTCAGGACGCGCTGAGCCTCGCGCTCTTCCATGCGGGCCAGCTCGGCGGGCAGGTCTTCATCGACGACGTGAACGAGGTGCAGCTCGGCACGGCGGGCGCGAGCGATAAGCCCGGCCTGGCGCAGAGCGCGATGAGAACGCGTGGAAAAATCCGCCGCAGCGACGATGATCATGTCAGAACCCTTGTATTGGCCCACCTAGCCGAGGCGGTCTCGGCGAGGCGGCGATTTGATTGCTTAGGCCCGCTCATGACGCGGCCACGCACAGGCGGCCCCGAGATCCGGAGTGCAGCAGCGTGTCGCGGTCGAAAACCGTAGGAGCGGGAGCGCGAGGTGACGAAGCACCTTTCAGCATCACCCTTCCGGATGATGCGGTATCGGGGGCGGACGGCGCGCAAAGGCTGTGCGGAATCCGTCCGGATCACAGATCCAGATGAACAGGATCCACGAGGTCAGGACGAGCAGTGCGAAAAAGACAGACATGAAGAACTCCCGGCTTGCTTGGAATCGTTGAGTTGCCGCGCCCGGGCGATACACATCGCCCGGGTCACATGCCGATTTGCAGCCGGTTCTCCTGAATGTCTGGTCGCACTTTGGTCATCATGTCCTCTATTGGGAATGCCGCAGATCTTCGAGCGGCACCGCAAGATCAGTTCGCCGGCGCATGCCGACGATCGGCCTGCTGAAGTCGCGGCGATGTGCACGCGGTCCAGCATCATGCCTACAATGGACCTAAGCATGCCCCGCGGCAGATCAATTGCGACATTTAGCCGGCCTTGCCGGTGGGAGCGTCGCCCGGAACCCTCGCGTGGGGCTGCACCCGGCCTGCGGGTTCGCCCAGCTGTGCCCCTTCCGCGGTGTCGCGAAAGTGGGCTGCGCCGACGAGAACGGTCAGCGCGATCGGAGTGGTCACGACGCCGAGGACGATGATCAGGATTTCGTGCAGCACCGGTCTGGTCTGCAGCACCGAGAAGTAGACCGTCGAAGCGGCCGCGATGAACACGGTGCCGAGCGTCGTTCCGAGCGTCGGCGCATGGACCCGCTCGTAGAACGTACCGAGCCGCAAAAGGCCCAGCGAGCCGATCAGCGTGACGGCAGCGCCGGTCAAAAGGAAAACCGCCGTGAGGACGGCCGCCCAAGGCGGCAAGTGCTCGATGCCGTTCATTCGATCACCTCGCCGCGAAGGAGGAACTTGGCGAGCGCAACCGTCCCGACGAAACCGAACAGGGCCATGGCCAGGGCCGCCTCGAAATAGAGCGCCTCGCCGGTTCGAATCCCGACCGTCAGAAGCAACAACATCGCGTTGACGGACAACGTGTCGAAACCGAGAACGCGATCCTGCGCGCGAGGTCCAAGGAAGATGCGCAAAGCGCCGCAGCCGATCGCCAATCCCAGCAACACCTGTGCGACCAGCAGGGAGTAGGTCAGCATGAGCTGGCTCATTCGAATATCTCCAGCAGATGACGTTCGTAACGGTCCTTGATGGTGCGGGCCCACTCCTCTTCATCGACGAGGTCCAGAACGTGGATGGTCAGCGCCCCTCTCTGGGCATCGAAGTTCACCCACAACGTCCCCGGGGTCGACGTGATGATGCAGGCGAGCGAGGCCAGCCCGTAGGGGTCGCGGATGTCGAGCGGAATCTCCACAAAACCCGATCTGCGCTGTCGCCGCCCGAAACCGAGAACGATCCGTCCCACGGCCAAGTTCGAGCGGACGATGTCCATCGCAACCATTCGCAACAGCCGCAGAATGATGCCGGGCCGCCTGACCCGCACGGGCGGCAATTCCAAGATGATCAGGATACGTCCGCCGACGAGTGCGATCATGCAGCCAAGCAGGATGTGCCCGAAGGTGATCGCTTGATTGAGCAGCAGCCACAGAGCGAGCAGACAGAAGCTGATGATCGGAAAGGGCAGCAAGCGTGTCATTTGCCCTCCGTTTGTCGGCTGCGAGAGCCGGTGTCCAGGACGTCGCTGATGTAGTCCGCCGGCGTGTGGAGGGAGTGCGCCGCGGCCTGCATGAAGCGGATCACGGGACCGGCCCAGACGGTTTGCGCAGCACAGATGAACAGCAGGAACATGATCGGGGCCATCTCGATCACGCGCACGCGCGGCACAGTGCGATCGGGCGAGGCCCAGAAGATGCGGATTCCCGCGCGTGCCATCGCGACCAAGGTCGCGAAACCCGAGAGGATCAGCACCGCGAGCAGAGTCCATCCGCTGCCGGGAATGGCTCCGCCCGGCTGATCGGCCGGATGCAGCGCCGCCGCGAGCAGCGCGAATTTGGCGATGAATCCGGACAGCGGCGGCAGGCCGGCGATCACCAGCGCACAGCCGATGAAAGCGATGCCGAGCCATGCCATGGTGGCCACGATCGCGATGCCTACGTCCGCTTCGGCTTCGTCTGTCTCGACCTCCTCGCCATAAGCCTCCCGCGTGACAGCGATCATGTCCGCTCCAGGTTCACGGCCGCGCTCGATGAGCTCGACGAGGAGGAAGAACGCGCCGATGCCGAGCGTCGAGCTGACCAGGTAGAACAGCGCTCCGCTGGTGACGCCGACCTGTCCCATCCCCGTGGCGGCGAGCACCGTTCCGGAGGAGACAAGCACCGAGAAGCCGCCGAGTCGGGCGGTGTCCTGTGAGGCCAGTGCACCGACCGCTCCGAACAGGACCGTCGCCAAGCCGGCCAACAACAAGAACTCCCTGCCGAAGCCGGCCGATGCGCCGGCGTCCTCGCCGAAAAGCAAGAGCGACAGGCGCAGCACCACATAGACGCCGACCTTGGTCAGGATCGCGAAGATCGACGCCACCGGCGGACTTGCCGCTGCGTAGGCGGTCGGCAGCCAGAAGTTCAGGGGCCACATTCCCGCCTTGAGCAGGAAGGCCACCGCCAGCACGCCTGCACCTGCTTCGAGCAAGCCGCGGCTCTCGGCGGCGACCGCCGGCACGCGCGCCGCGAGATCCGCCATGTTGAGCGTTCCGGTCACGCTGTAGATCAGGCTGACCCCGATCAGAAACAGCAGCGAGGCGGCGAGGTTCACGACGATGTAATGCAGCCCCGCCTTCACCCGTGCAAGGCCGGATCCGTGCAGCAGAAGGCCGTATGACGCCGCCAGCAACAGCTCGAAGAACACGAACAGGTTGAAGAGATCGCCCGTGAGGAAGGCGCCGTTGAGGCCCATAAGCAGGAATTGAAACAGCGGATGGAAATGCGCGCCTGCCCTGTGCC
This sequence comes from Bradyrhizobium sp. 160, assembly GCF_023073735.1. Classification (NCBI taxonomy): domain Bacteria; kingdom Pseudomonadati; phylum Pseudomonadota; class Alphaproteobacteria; order Hyphomicrobiales; family Nitrobacteraceae; genus Bradyrhizobium; species Bradyrhizobium sp. 160. The sequence continues at coordinate 14,684 of NZ_JADPKD010000067.1, read as the reverse complement.
AGCGTGCAAGGGAGTACACCACTGAGGCCAGCGCGAGGACATTGGTCAGCAGCAGCATTAGAGCCGACAGCCGATCGAGCACGAGAACAATTCCGAACGGCGCAGGCCAATTTCCCAGACGATAGACGTCCCTTGTGCCGGCATCGGAGATTCCGAGCAGGACCGTGGCAATGCAAACGAGGGCAACGGTTGCGCCGACGTTGAGACCAGCGACGATCGACCGGTGCTTCTCTCCATTCAGCAGCAGCATGCCGGCACCTGCCAGCAGGGGCAGGATGATCGGCGCGATGACGAGGCCCGAGACGCCGCTCACGCTTCCGGCTCCTGGCCGTCGACATGATCGGTCCGCGCCAGGCCGCGGGATGCCAGCAGCACCACCAGGAAAAGCGCGGTGGTCGCGAAACTGATGACGATGGCAGTCAGCACCAGCGCCTGCGGGAGCGGATCGGCATACCGCGCAGGATCTCCAGCCTCCTTTGCGATGAGCACCGGAGCCCCCGTCCGCACTCGCCCCATGGCGACGATGAACAGATTGACCGAGTAGGAAAGCAACGACAGCCCGATGATAACCTGAAAGGTGCGCGGCCTGAGGATCAGCCAAACGCCGGACGCCGCAAGCGTCCCGATACCGATCGCCAGCACGAACTCCATCAGACCAGTTCCTCCCTCGATGGCTCACTGGCCACGCCTCGGCCGCTCTGAGGCGGAACCGCGTAGCGACGCAGCGATTGATGCGCGATCGCGATGAGCATCAGAACCGTGGCGCCGATCACGAGCGAGAACACGCCGACGTCGAAAAGGAATGCGCTCGCCGTGGGGACGCGGCCGATCAGCGGCAGTTCGGCATACGCAAAGTACGATGTCAGGAATGGATATCCGAAAACGCAGGCGGCGGCCCCCGTGCACCCAGCGAGCAGAAGCCCGATTCCCATCCAGCGTACCGGCATGACGTGCAGACGAGCTTCCACCCAGGTCGTGCCGCGAGCCACGTACTGCAGGATGAACGCGGTCGCCATCGCGACGCCGGCGACGAAGCCTCCGCCGGGAAGATCGTGTCCGCGCAACAGCAGGAAGACCGCCACGACACCGATCATGGGAAACATCAGCCTTATCATCACCGACGCGGTCTCGGTCGTGTGCCTGGTGGTGTCGCCTTTCTGTCGGTCGGGATGCGCCTCGTCGTGGCTGTCCTGGGCGTGCTGCTGTTCGGGAACAGGAATGCTCTCGGGCGCCGGACGGAAGCGGCGCAACAGCGCGTAGACGGTGAGCGCAACGACGGCGAGGACCGTGATTTCACCCAACGTGTCGAATCCGCGGAAATCCACCAGGATGACGTTGACCACGTTGGTTCCGCCACCTTTGGTATAGGCGTTTTCGACGAAGTATCGCGAGATGCTGTTCGTATCCGGGTGCTGCAGGGCTGCAAACGCGAGCGTCGCCAACCCGACACCGACGGAGAGCGCGACCGCGAAGTCACGCACGCGGTGCCATCGAATCCTGCCGGCTGGCGCTTCCGCCCCGGCCGGTGCGATACGTTTTGGCAACCATCGCAAGCCGAGTAGCAGGAGGACCGTCGTGACCGTCTCGACGACGATCTGCGTCAGGGCCACGTCGGGAGCCGACAGCCATACGAAGGTGACGCAGGTCACGAGACCGACAGACCCGAGCAGGATCAGCGCGACGACACGATGAAACTTTGCCTGGATCGCGGCGCCGACCGCGCAGGCGGCGCCGACCGTCCAAAGCAAAGCGAACGCAAGGTCAAATGTAGTCCGCAAGGGATCCGCCAGCGGGACGCCGCGCGAATAGAGCGGCAGCAAGGCGGCGAGGAACGCCGTACCGGCCAGGACTCTCAACTGTGTCTGGAGACGTCTCGTCCCGAGCTTGCTCTCGAGCCAGCGTGCAAGACGCCAGGATAACGTCACCATCATCCAGTCGAAGATCTGCTTACCGCTGAACCGGCCGAGCAGGGGCGGTCCCTCGTTGACGAGAAGGTAGGAGCGCAGCATCACATAGACGACGACCCCGCCGACCATCGCCAGGATGCTCATCAGTAATTCGGGCGTGAAGCCGTGCCAGATCCTGAGACTGTACTCCGGCATGTTGGAGCCGAGCACAGCGCCGGCAGCGGTGTCGAGGACCGGTGCCACGGTCAGCGCCGGAACGATGCCAACCACGACACATACCAGCACGAGAAGCTCGGCCGGGAGCCGCATCAGGAGGGGCGGCTCGTGGGGGGTGCGCGGAAGACCGACGGGAGCGGGACCGAAGAATACGTCACGAATGAACCGGAGAGAATAGGCAACGGTGAAGGTGCTCGCCGCGGTGACGATGTAGGGAAGCGCTTGATCGACCAGTGAATTGTCATGGACTTCGATTGTTTCGGCGAAGAACATCTCTTTCGAGAGGAAGCCATTCAGCAGCGGCACGCCGGCCATGGACCCGGCCGCGACCATGGCCAGCGTCGCGGTGATCGGCATGAACGCGTAGAGACCGCTCAAGCGCCGAATGTCGCGCGTGCCGGTTTCGTGGTCGATGATGCCGGCAGCCATGAACAGTGACGCCTTGAAGGTGGCATGGTTCATGATGTGAAAGATCGCTGCGATCTGTCCGAACGGCGTATCCAGTCCGGTCAGAAGGGTGATCAAGCCGAGATGGCTGATAGTCGAGTAAGCCAGGAGGCCCTTCAGATCCTGCTGGAACACTCCGAGGAATGCGCCAAGGAGAAACGTGATCAAACCCGCCGATCCCACCAGCCATAACCACTCGTTCGTTCCGCCCAGGGCGGGCCAAAGGCGGACCAGAAGAAAGACGCCGGCCTTCACCATCGTTGCCGAATGCAGATAGGCGGAAACCGGCGTCGGAGCCGCCATCGCGTGCGGCAGCCAAAAATGGAAGGGAAATTGTGCGCTCTTGGTGAGGGCGCCGAGCAGAACCAGCACGAGCGCGGGAACATAGAGCGGATGCGAACGAATCGCCTCTCCTGACGCCAACACCCTGTCCAGGTCGTAGCTGCCGACGATGTAACCGATCAGCAAAACACCGGAAAAGAGACAGAGTCCGCCACTCGAGGTGATCACCAGCGCCATCCGTGCGCCGTCACGCGCTGCCGAATTGTGATGCCAGTAGCTGATCAGCAAGAACGAAAACAAGCTGGTCAGCTCCCAGAAGAAGACGAGCTGGACGAGATTGCCGGAGAGCACGATCCCCAACATGGCCCCCATGAAGGCCAGCAGGAGGGAAAAGAACCGCGGAACGGGATCGCTAGGCGACATGTAGTAGCGGGCATACAGCACCACCAGAAACCCGATCCCGGTGACCAGCATGGCGAAAGCCCAGGCGAAGCCGTCGAGTCTCAGTACGAATGCGAGCCCAAGTTCGGCAATCCACGCCGTGCGCCAACCGACGACGCCTCCATTCGTCACGCTCGGATAAGCCGCAGCCATGAGGCAGAAAGCGGTGAGTGCGACGGCGCCGGCGAGCCATGCCTCGGCGGTGCGCGCATTGACCCTCAGGAATGCCGCAATGAAACTTCCGGCGAACGGAAGGACGAGAACGGCAAGGAGGAACATTTGCGTTCGTTGCCCCCAGCGCAGGTGAAGGGTTTAACCCTCGTTGCTTAGCCGAGGCGGATGAATATCTCTACTGTCATGTGGCATTCACGCGGATCTGATGTGGAAGCTGCTCGACGACTGCCCGGCGTTCGCTCTGTATCTGGCGTCAGATCCAATGTGGGAAAGTGCCGACTAAGGCGGCAACTGCGGCTGCGAAAGCACCAAGCAAAGCGTAGAAGCCGCAGAGGGCAATTATCCGCAAGCCATTTATCCCGACGGCCTGAGTCTCCTGGGCTTGGTTGAACTCGGAGCAGGGTGGCACGTAAGGCGGCCCTTGTGGTTCCAACGCGGCTGCAAGGGATCGAACTATAACCAATACCTGCCGAAATTCGTCTCACATCCACGTCAATTCAGCGCCCAGTCGGGCGGTTGAAACGGACAGACGTGGGACGTCGCTGATGCTCGTCTTCAAAAGATTCGACTCTCGGAACGATATCACGTCTCATACGTCTTATTTTTTTTAACGGACGCAAGCCTTGCGCCCGCGCGGGAAATGCTGGGGGCGCTCATGCCCGAGTGACATTCCATTAGGCCCCTTCACCCGATTCACGCGAACTTTCTTGGTTTCCCTTTGCCTCTATTCCTTGCGACACCGACTTGCGCGACGGTCAATTTGCTAAGCGCGAGAGACACATCGAAGAAAGCAGCGATCCATCTACTTCTATTTCGTGATGCTGCTTGCGATGTGCGTATTCGGTCTCATCAACGCGTTCGTCCACGGAAAAGACGCCCACGCTACTATGCCGGAGAGTGCTTATCTGTCTGCGCTGGTGACGGTCGTAGCCCCCCTTGCAGCCTGGATCGGGTATTCTGGGTTTCGCGTGGGACTAAGGCAATGAGGCATTCGTAGCTTGCGATAGGAGCAATGGCTATCACCCTATCGGCCTGCGATAGGGAGCCTGGGCCGTTGCAGTCTGGTGTCCCAATCCTAATCTGCCACAGCCGCAGCGCGGTCTCCTGCCCCAAATGACAATTCCGAGCCCAACACATCAAAGCGAAGGGCGCCCTCGGGTGCACATTTGTCAGCGTTCCACCTACCATTATTATCGATGAGAACTGATAACATTTTTCGTTTGCAACACTCGCACAATGGACGACAACTCAGGAGGCCCATAGAGACCCGAACGCCGACAATCGCAACGAACGCAATGCCTCTGCCGCTCGAAGAATTCACCAAGCATACGATGGGTGCCCCCGCACTCACCGCGCCCCAACTGACATTCCTCCTTTTGGCAGTCATTGTCTGCCTAGGTATTGCCCTCGTGTGGATTCTTTGGGAGATCGAGCGCGGTGCGATTCCGCGACACAATAGACATCGGTCGCATTAGGCTACAGTCAATCGCAACCCGACAACGAGCTGATTGGATACATAGGGGCGCGATGGCACCCCATCGCACCCGCGCTCTCTCTTTCGGTGTCCGACTAGTCTTCGCGCCCGACCTTGAGCACGGTGAGCTCGCGCCTTTCGCCCGCTCTGGTACGGAACGAAATCGTCTGATTGACCGAAAGTCCCAGAAGTGCGGCCCCGACCGGCGTCAGCACGGACACACGTCGGCGTGCAATATCGGCATCAAGCGGGTAAACGAGAACTATTTCTCGAACCTTTCCGGTCTGTTCATCCCGAAACTTGACCTTACTGCCGAAACTGACGATATCGGGACGCAATTTATCTGCCGGGATGACATGCGCTGGATCGAGTTCCTCCCGAAGATATTCGCATACCTTGGCCATCGGCCCGCTTGCCATCGACGAGAGCGCCGATAGTCTGGCGAAATGATCGGCATCGATGGCAATCGGCGGTCTCATCTCAGCTACTCTGTCGCGCTGCATTTCCCACTCCTTGAGACTTATCGAACGATCCAGCTGTGCCAGCACATCCGCTCCTAAGCCGCCTGAGGGCCGTCGTCATCGGGCCCCCGAGAGCTAGTGGAAGCCCGACCGACGATGCGGCGGGGGCGCAGCGGAAACAACAAGGGTGCGCCCGCCGGTGCCAGGACGCCCTCGACAATGACGGAATGAAGCCCGCCCTCGATACTGAAGAACTTCATACGCTGTCCAACGCTCATTCCGAGAAGCGCCGCACCAAGCGGCGAGAGGACCGATAGCTCTATCAGCCCGTTCCTAAGGTCGCGCGGGCACACCAAGATTCTGCTTTCAGACTGCCGACTACCATCGACTCTGTAGGTTACCCACTCGTTGAGACACACGGCACCGTCCGGTACCTGGTTGGTTTCGAACACGACGGCCCGACGAATCTCTGACATCAAGAAGCTTCCGACCGGGTGACGTTCTTTCACGGCATCATCGGCCAAGCGTTCGAGGCGCGCATGGTCCCGTCGCGGTATTACGATCGGAGGCAAGTGCTCGGTGGTATCGACTCCGATGTTTGACATCGCACAAACTCCTCAGTTTTCACGAGTGGGTGAGACGCCTTCGTCCACATCTTGGCGCTCAGAAGAGGCCAGACAGATGGTTCGCATCCTACGGGTGAGATCGATCAGATTATTCGCGTGCTGCCCCAGCGCGCCGAGCTGATTTCGATAATATGCGTCCGAAACCTCGATCGCCTCCATTCCGGTTTTGGCGCCTGCAAGTCGGACAAGATATGCAAATGACTGCAGCGTGTTGTTGCCGGCCAGTTGCACCGTTTTGCTACTATGGTCCGCAATGGTCGCAAACTGCGTCGTTCGCGTTGGTCATGTACAATCGCCCGATCTCTCTCGCATCTATCATCGCTTGACTCCTTGTGTTAGCTCGATCGTACGACCAGCTTCTGGTCGCCAACTGACCAAGCTTCGGATCGCGGCGCACCTTCGCCAACAGGCTCATGTAAACGAGCGCAGCGCGTGCTACGAACCTCGTGACAGAGCAGGATAGATTGTTATGAAAATAGTTATGCCCGGACAGCCATTAAGGCTGCCCGGGTCACTTGCCAATCTGCAAGTGGCCCTCGACGCAATACTGTTGATCGAGCGCAATGATAATCATGCCAACATACTTGGCGCGACGCTCCGCAAAATCAAGATACTCAGCTGCTGCGCGCCGTTTTGTCGCGAACTGCTTCGTGCCGTCGTACCTAGATAGCTCAACCTACGCGAAAACGCCCGCGATGAGATACGGGCTTGCATTCCCATCGCGGATCATCTCCTTCTGCCCGTATTACGCCCTGTATCAACAACTAACGAGACTGACATCCAGACAGAAAGAGCGCCGGTCGATATCATGCCAACTTGCGACAAACAGCTTCACTTGTTTTGGCCGAACTCAATCTTAGACAAGCATGCGACTTCTGCCACGCTGCCGGTTGGATCTGAGTCGCCAACCCGGCGTTTTCATTGCATCGAATGGTCAAATAAGACCGTTTGTCGTCGAGGGCGGTCAATGGGAAGGGTGCTGCTTTCCGGGAGAAGAGCACCGAGACCAACTCTGGACAGAGGCGTCCTGACCGACCGTCCATAGTTCTAACGAGAATGGACCGACAAAAGCTGCTCAGGCTGCTTCAAGACTTGCCTACGAGGAGCGTCGATACGGACCTCCTCGAGAGGAGATAGATCGCGCCGATATAGCTTCAGACATCCCCGCATGGAATTCGGCCGTCAGACTCGGATGCGAGGTGAAGTTCGTCGAGGCGTGACGGCGAAGCGCGCGATGCCGATGTCGAGTGGTCGAGATCGGCATCAGCAAGTTGTGATAATCGGGCGGACATGACGAGCCTGTTCTTCCATGTGAGCCGCGTAGTCAGGCTGGAGAGTAGCGGCTCCCCTCGGCGTCAATTTCAGTCGGAGTGACGATACGAGAACACAAAGATGGGCTTGACTCCTAGTGCGCGCTTTCGCCGCAATGTTGGCCCCTGCGATGCAGGACTATCTTAACACCATGACGATTTTATTCGACATCGATCCGCGCATATCGCGGCTCTGTCCCCATGCTGGTCGCCTGCAAGCACGCGTTTAGCCGGACGGCAAATCGCGCCGTCCGGGCTCTCTTCTCATCAAAATTGTGGTTTGCGGCTTTCTCTCCGGGGCCCAACTTGCCATAGCAGAAGGAGTGCGCCGTGCTACCTCTTCCGAAGATCGCCTTGTCTGCCGCCGATTATCCTCGTCTCGAGCAACTCGCGCGCGTAGCCACTCAGCGAGGCGATATCAGTGCGATGTTCCTGAGGCTGGAGATCAACCGCGCTGAGATTATTCCAGGCGACGCCATCGACCTGCAGTCGGTCGTAACGATCGGATCCTGGATCACCTATTGGACGAATTGGGGCGTCCCGCGAAAGACGGTCCAATTAGTCTGGCCGGAAGACTGCACGTCCGACCTTGCCCAGATATCCGTTCTATCGCCATTGGGGGCTGCATTGATCGGCCTCCACGTCGGCGATCAGATGCCGTACTTCGTCTCGGGCTGCATGAACGTAGTCAGGATCGAAAGCATAACAGGCCCCGATATCAACGTAGTACCGCTGGTTCGTCCAGGCAGGTCCGATGACAATGAGCCAACGGATAATGATCCAGGGCCTACCGCCGCCTGATCGAGGAGTCACCATGTGTCAGAATGAGCGCAGGATTGATCACGGCAGCACGCGGCGGAAGGTCTTCCGGTTGGCACGATATGATAATGTCCTCGATAGGTCTGCGCATCGCGCGGCGATGCTTGCATACAGGCCGCGTCCAAGCAGAAGCTTAGCCGGACGGCAGTGTGTCCTCCGGATACCTTCATCAAGCCGCTTTAGTGTGTGGCTCTCCCACGTGACGAGTTCAAACAAGGAGGCATGTTGTGAATAACTACTATATCGCAGACATCACCCTTCCGGCGTCTGACCATAGTCGCTTGGGACGGCTCGCGCGTGTGGGTGCAGATCAAGGCGACGTGGACGCACGTTTTTTGCTGAGCGAGATCGACCGTGCGGAAATTGTCCCTGATCGCGCAGCCAGATTGGACAGCATCGTCACCATGGGTTCGTGGGTGACGTTCCACATCGACTGCAGCTTCCCTCGCGAGACGAGGCAACTGGTGTATCCCGAAGACTACACGTCCGAGCGAATCCAAATCAACGTGATGTCACCATTGGGCGCCGCGATGGTGGGGCTGAAGGTCGGAAGCGAAATCCCCTTCCTTACCGATGGGCGGACCAAAGTCGTCAGAATTGAAAGCGTCCGTCGAGCTGATCCGAATGATGTTGTGGGGGTACTGTTTAGCAATCCAGTCTTTCCGGGGCAAGAAGCTCTTTGATGACGATGACCCCGGACCACCAGCAGCTTGGGAAAGGAGAGAAGGCAATGCCCAAGGCTAATCGCAAGGACAAACCTGGAATCGGGTTGCCCGCCATCACGGTGTTGGAGGATGAGGCCAGGCGCCTAAAGGCTCTGGCCAGTTCGAGCTCGGCACTCTTCCCGCGCGTGGCGCATTTCCTTGCTCGTGAGATGGAGCGTGCAAGCGTGGTGACGGACAATTCCGATCTGCGCGGCGTTGTTCGCATGGGCTCACAGGTGCAGTATTGCGATAATACTACTGGTGACGTGCGGGACGTGGTGTTGGTGTACCCGCACGAAGCAGACATAACATTAAAGCGCATCTCGGTCCTTACGCCGGTCGGAGCTGCGTTGATCGGCCTGTCGGTTGGTCAAGGCATCGAGTTTCAAACCCCAGGCAACAGCAAGCGGTCCTTGACCATACTAAGTGTGTCCCACTGAAGGAGGCATGATGTGCGCGACGTTTCAACTAAGCAGGCCGCGTTAACGGTCATCAGTATCACAATCGTTTTTGCTGCCCTGCTCTACCTTGCGACGTTTTTCAAGGCTTGAAGGTCCAACCGCTAAGGTGGTCGTCGCCTCTCTCGACTTCATGATCGAGTTGAGACACCCCGCCGTCACGAATTGTGCTAACTGCAGTTTTCCGGCGCCGGACGGGAAAGAATGAGCGATCCGCAACGTGACAATAACCGTTCCGAATCTCCTTTGCAGGGCGATGGGTCTAGGCACCGTGAACACAGTTCCTTCTGGTTGGTCAGATATCCGGAGATGGCTGGCGGACGTAGCCGAGATGTCGATGGACAGCCGCGGAGAGTCCAGGCGGAGGCGCACATGATGGACAGCGAGTACGCGGATGATCTCGGCGCGACCGTGCGCTATGCCCTGGAGACTACGCGCGCCACGACCGCATGCCCTTTTCACCCGCATGTGACGATCCGCGTAGGTGACGATGCAGCCGAAAGTCATGCCTACGAACGCGCCAAGCGCATCACCAAGAGCGACGGGACGACGTGGAAACCGGAGGCTCTGAGAGCAGAGTTCGGTCGCCAACTCGGCGAGGCCGTAGACGGTCAATGTCCCGAGTATGCGGCATCGATCGATGCGAAGGATTAAAGCGGTCGCTCCGGCGGTCTTTCCCCGGTGATAGTTTTTTCTTCACGCGCACAAAGATCGAAGCCACGCAAGACTGGCCGGAAACCGCCCGAATCCATCCGCCTGTCCTGACATCGACCGCTTCGTCCGCGGTCGCGATCCTCTCACGCTTCCCCGACGGACAGCGCGATCTACGCCGCGAGGCACCAGGCACGCTATCCGCCCAATTTCTGGAGCGCGGCTTCATAAGAGCAAGACCTTCTACAAGATGGTGCTCCACCAGCTCGAAGGGACGCCAATAGTTAAATGGAGAACCTGCCGCCTTGGCGAGCATCGATTTCGGTTTCCAGTTCGCAATCGAAAGATCGCGAAGCGCAGCGCTTCGGGCATCTTTCGATGGGTGCCGACTACCACCATTGATGATTGTACTTCCATGCCATCACACGCTATGTCTCGATGGAGGAAAGGCGGCGGGATGGATCTACGGGACCGGCCGAGGAAGGACACGATGCACAAGATTGGCGACAAGCTAAATCTCAGCGCGGGTGATCTCGTCGGTCATCTGAACTGTCGGTATCTTACAGAACTCGACTTGGGGGTAGCGTACGGCCGGCTGGGTAAGCCGCGTGTCTGGGATCCTGTCCTGGAGACGCTCGCCGAGCGCGGTGCGCTCCATGAGCGGGGCTACATTGATCACCTCGAGGCAAGCGGATTGAAGGCGACCATGATCGATGGCGTAGGCATAGATCGAAGCGCGGTCGCGGCGACCACCGACGCGATGGTCCGGGGGGATCCAGTTATCGTGCAGGCAGCCCTTCACGGAGGTATCTGGAGCGGACGAGCTGACGTACTCCTTCGCATCGAGCGATCGAGCGGCCTAGGTGCCTGGTCCTATGAAGTGATCGACACCAAACTTGCACGCGAGACCAAGGGCAACACCGTCCTGCAGATTTCGCTCTATTCCGATCTGCTCCGCGAAATGCAGGGTCTGGAGCCCGAGTCGGCGTACGTCGTCACTCCGGCTACGAACTACGTACCCGAGCAGTATCGCATCTCCGACTATGCCGCCTACTATCGACACGTGCGGGCGAGCCTGGAGAGGGCAGTTTCGGACGGTGAGACCGCGTCGGCCTACCCCGAGCCGATCGAGCACTGCGAAATATGCCGGTGGCGGCGTCACTGCGACGAGCAAAGAAGGGCGGACGATCACATGTCGCTCGTCGCAGGCATCAGCAAGTCCCAGATCGGCGAACTGGAGCGCCGCGGCATCGACACCACCGCAGCGCTGGCCACGATGCCGATACCGCTTGCCTGGCGCCCGGAGCGCGGTGCCGCGCAGAGCTTCGAGAAGGTTCGCGAGCAGGCGCGGATACAGGTAGCAGGCAGGAACGCGAGAAAGGTCCTGTACGAGGCTCTTCCTCCGACGCCGGGCTTCGGGCTGGCGCGCCTGCCGGAGCCGTCTCCCGGTGATATTTTTTTTGATTTCGAGGGCGATCCGTTCGTCGGCGACGGCGGTCTTGAGTTCCTGTTCGGGTACCTCTTCGCCGACGAACAAGGCGGCGAGAAGTACGTCGGTGATTGGGCCTCCAACCGGCAGGAAGAAAGGGCAGCTTTCGAGCGTTTCATTGATTTCGTGACGGAGCGCCTGAAGAAATACCCCGGGCTTCACATCTATCATTTCGCGGCCTACGAACCGGCGGCATTGAAGCGGCTAATGGGACGCTATGCGACACGGGAGAACGAGGTCGACGATCTGCTCCGCGCCGAGATATTCGTCGATCTGTTTTCGGTCGTGCGCCATGCGATCCGCGCGAGCATCGAAAGCTATTCGATCAAGAAGCTCGAACCTCTCTATTCATACCACAGAGCGGTCCCGCTGGAGGAGGTCGGAGCGACGATGGCGCGGACGCAGGCCCGGCTCGAGATGGCCGACGCGGCGGGGGTTCCGGAAGAGGATAAGGCGGCCATCCGGGGCTACAACCAGGACGACTGCGCATCGACCAAGGCCCTGCGGGACTGGCTGGAGATTGTACGCGCGGATCTCTGCTCCGGCGGAACCGAGATCGGCCGCCCGGCGCCCTCCGAGGCGGAGACCGGCGCCGAGCTGGACGAACGCCAGAGAAAAATCGCCGCACTCATGGTCCGACTTACCGAAGGCGTACCGGACGACGTAGCCGATCGAAGCCCACAGCAGCAGGCGCGGTGGCTGTTGGCGTACATGTTGGACTGGCACGGACGCGAGAAGAAGTCGGTCTGGTGGGAATACTTCCGTCTCCGCGACCTGTCGGCCGAGGATCTTCTCCACGAGCGGGACGGTTTGTCGGAGCTGACATTTCTCGATGCGCGGGGTGGGACCGCCAAGGCTCCCGTTCACCGGTATTCGTTCGCGCCTCAAGATACGGACATCCGGGCCGACGACGATCTCAGGAGCCTCGGCGGCGACAAATTCGGGCGTGTGGTCGCCATTTCCCTCGACGACCGTACCATCGACATCAAGAAGCGCGCCGATACGCCTGGGCTGCATCCCGCAGCGGTCTTCGCCCACAACTTCGTCGACACGCAGGTGCTCGCGGACGCCTTGGTCCGGATCGGCCAATACGTCGCCGACCACGGAATCGAAGGTGAGGGTGATTATCGGGCGGCGCGGGACCTCCTGATGGCGGTGACTCCGCGTCTTCGGACCGGACAGCTGCTAACCGACGGCGAGACTCCGCTTGAGGCGGCCACCCGGATTGCTGTCGATCTCGAGGAAAGCGTGTTCCCCGTGCAGGGACCGCCCGGCGCGGGTAAGACATTCGCCGGGGCTCGAATGATTGTCGCACTCGCGAAGGAGAAAATGACGGTCGGCATCACGGCCAACTCCCATAAGGTCATCCGAAATCTCCTGGACGAAGTAGGAAAGGCCTCGCGCGAGCAGGCCTTCGCCGTCGATTGCATTCAGAAGCTTTCCGAGATGGAGGACGATGGACCGGGCCTTCGGTTCACGACCGACAACGGAGCTTTCCTCGAGGCCTTGAGCATCGGCGGTAGCATCGGTGGTGCGACCGGTTGGTTCTGGGCCAGGTCCGACGCTGCGGAAAGCGTCGACGTGCTCTTCGTCGACGAGGCGGCCCAGATGTCGCTGGCGAACGTACTGGCCGTGTCCCAAGCCGCCCGGAGTATCGTGCTGCTGGGAGATCCGCGCCAGCTCGAACAGCCGATTCAGGGCAGCCATCCTGACGGCGTCGATGTCTCTTCGCTCGATCATATCCTCGGCCCGCACGCGACCGTGCCTCCCGATCGCGGCCTCTTCCTGGCGGAGACCTGGCGATTGCATCCGCTCATCTGCTCATTCAATTCCGAGATGTTCTACGAAAGCCGATTGCAGCCGCGTCCCGGCCTCAAAAACCAGGCGATCAGGTCGACCGGAAGGCTGCAAGGTGCGGGACTTCGTTACCTTCCAGTGGTCCACGAAGGCAATCAGAGCTCGTCGCCGGAAGAGGCCGAGAGCATCCGTGGTCTCGTCGACGAAATCCTGCGGTCGGGAACGACATGGATCGATCGGGCCGCCGTGGAGCGGGCGGTGGGGCGCGATGATATCCTCGTCATCGCCCCCTACAACGCGCAGGTAGCCGAAATCCAGGAGCGTATTCGTGGCGTCCAGGTCGGGACCGTCGACAAGTTTCAGGGCCGGGAAGCCCCTATCGTGATCTACTCGATGACGACATCGAGCCACGGCGATGCCCCGCGGGGCATGGAGTTCCTCTACAGCAGCAACAGGCTCAACGTCGCGACATCGCGCGCGAAGTGCATCTGCGTGGTGGTGGCATCGCCGCGCCTGTTTGAAGTCGAATGCCGCACGCCTCGTCAGATGGCGCTCGCCAACGCCTTCTGCCGGTACCTGGAAATGGCAGAAACAATCTGAGATCTGATCACAGGGCGGTTCGGAGCCGCCCGAAGCGGCCCACGCTGCGACTCAAACTACAGGGAATTGTCCCAATGCTGCTCGAAGGTACGAGACTAAGTCGCCTCCGGCTGCCTATCGAGATGAAGTCGGGCCCAGTTGAAACGCTCGCCGCTGTGGCTCCAGAGTTCAGGAGGGGTCTTACGCAGAAAGCGCCGAATGATCTCTCTTCCGATCGCCTCCGCAAGCTGACCTGCCTCCTCGTCCTTGAAAGTATCGGCCGGATTGGCTTGGGCGACATGCCACAGGCTTGCCAAATAGGAATCGGTCTTGCCCACCAAATCATCGGTATCGATCGTGATCGTGACGGCGGTCTTCATCATTTCTCCTTCAGATGATAATAACGCGGCCTCGGCTCAGCGCGTTGCCATTCCATGCGAGCTCGATCGGATTGTTCCTGATCGAGCGATGCGACCACCGGACAATGTCGACGGAGTAGCTTCTGGGGACGCCGACCACGCCGAAGACTTCTTGGTGAAAATCGGAGCGCGCTACGGCACGCCAGAGGACATAGGAGGCGGCCTCGGCGTCTGTCGCGAAGTGGCCATGCGGATCGGCCTCGTACCTGCAGATCGCGAGCGCGCCGTCGTCGCTGCGCTGCGCGAGCAGCCATCCTTCGAGCTCGCTCACGTCGCCGTGGCCGACATATTCTTCGATCGCGGAGTAGTCGATGTCCAAATGCGTCTTGAGTGTCAATCGGCTTCCAACTTTGACCCCTCATCGGCGTCCAATTTTGACCCCTTCGCGCGGCGGGTTTTGCTGGTAGCGCTCGTCTCGTCGGAGCTGGCC
>NZ_JADPKD010000068.1:0-57376 GCF_023073735.1 Bradyrhizobium sp. 160 | reverse complement strand
GGCCAGCTCCGACGAGACGAGCGCTACCAGCAAAACCCGCCGCGCGAAGGGGTCAAAATTGGACGCCGATGAGGGGTCAAAGTTGGAAGCCGATTGACATCCAAAGGGGGGTCTGACTCATTTCTGATGAAGTTTGCCGGGCGACTGTGGTTCTCAAACGGAGAATCAGCGCCATGCGGACGGGGTTTCAAATCTCATCGCTAGTACCGAGTGGTTTGGTGTTTGATGGTGTAAGTGACTCATTGGATTCGCTTATTTTGGCTGTTAGGTCGGAAGCTGCGGAGGCTCGGTGCCCCTTGTGCGCGACAGCGTCGAGCCGCATCCATAGCCGCTACGTCCGGCACGTTGCTGATTTGCCATCAGCGCGCAGAAAGATGCGCCTCCGATTGCTCACTCGGCGCTTCACATGCGAGGTGCCGCATTGCCGCCGGCGTATCTTCGCGGAGCGGTTCGGAGAAGACGTCGTTCCGCTTCGACGGTGTCGGACGGCACGGCTCGAACACATCGTCCATCACCTGGGGTTGGTGCTCGGCGGCCGGCCGGCAGCAAGCTTCCCCAAGCGGCTCATGCTGCCTGTCGGTACTGTCCAGAATCTTTCGCGCTTTTGATCAGGCGACGGCTCCGGTTTCAGAGAGATGTGGCTGATAGACCGGTCGCATGTTCATGTAGCATTTGGTCGACCACGCCGTTCCGGCAATGTGCCGCAGCCGGGCCGCCGCCAAATTGAGACAGGATTGACCGTCGGGGAAGGCGCCGACGACACGGGTTCGTCGCCGGATCTCGTTCATGATGCGCTCGAGCGGATTGTTCGTTCGAATCTTCCGCCAATCGATGGCCGGAAAGGCATAGCAGGCGAGCGTCTCGTGAACCGCCTGCTCGACGAGATCAGCTGCTTTGGCCATACGGCTTGCCCGCAGATCCGCGATGACGGTCCTGGCTTTCTCGTCGGCCGCGGCGCGGCTCTCCTGGGCATGAATGGCCTTGAGCATGTGGCTCACCTCGCGGACCCGGGTCGACGGCACGTGGCTGAAGACATTGCGATAAAATGCACCATGCAGCGTTGATAGCGGGCCTCCGGCAGATAATCCGCAACGCTTTCGACAAGACCTCGGCACGCATCGGAAACCACCAACTGCACGCCCCTGAGACCGCGATCGACGAGATGCCGCAGAAACGATGACCAGCCGGATTTGTCCTCCTTGGCGCCCTCACAGATGCCGAGGATCTCTCTGAACCCCTCGGCATTGACCGCCGGGGCCACCAG
This sequence comes from Bradyrhizobium sp. 160, assembly GCF_023073735.1. Taxonomy (NCBI): domain Bacteria; kingdom Pseudomonadati; phylum Pseudomonadota; class Alphaproteobacteria; order Hyphomicrobiales; family Nitrobacteraceae; genus Bradyrhizobium; species Bradyrhizobium sp. 160. The sequence continues at coordinate 56,112 of NZ_JADPKD010000068.1, read as the reverse complement.
CAGCGAGACGTTGCGAACCTCACCAGCCCAGCTGCGCTTCATCACGATGCCGTCGAGGTAGAGATACGGATGCTCGCCTTCGATCCTGCGATTCCGCCACGCCTCGATCTTGGTATAGATCTTCTAGTTCAGGTTCGACACTGTGCTCGGGCTGACCCGGGTGCCCCACAGCGCCTCCGTGATGTCTTCGACCCGCCGAACCGAAATCCCGGCCAGATACATCTCGATCAGCGCCTCCTCGACCGAGCTCTCCCGCCTCCGGTAGCGCTCGATAATCGCCGTCTCGAAGGTTTGCCGCCGTAGCTTCGGGACCTTCAGATTGACGTCGCCCGAACTTGGTGTGCAGCGTTCGCTCGTAGCTGCCTGCCCGCGTGTCCTGCCGGGCCGGGCTGCGCTCATACCGCCCAGCCCCGCACAGCTGATCCGCTTCGGCCTCCAGCATGGCGTTCAGGGTCTCTTCCACCGTCCCGCGGACCATCTCACCCAAGTGATCTCGAATCCGGGCCTCATCAATTTGGATCACCTGACCCATGGCATTCCCATCGTTCATTCAAAGCTCCTTCATTCTAGAAGAAGCCGTCAATCCTGAAAGTGCGAAAGACTCTGTACGTTATCCCGCGGACGAGATCTTTGCGTTCGTGCGCACCTGGCAGAACAGGTTGCCCGTCGTGATCGTTCCAACGAAATACTATCGAACGCCGGTCTCGGCGTATCGCGAGGCCCGTGTCTCTACGGTGATCTGGGCCAACCATGCTATGCGAGCTGCAATAGCGGCGATGCGGCAAGTCTGCCATCGTATCCTCACTGATGAGAGCACTGCGAGCATTGAGCCGAATATTGCAACGCTTGACGAGCTCTTCGAACTCTTGAGGTACGACGAACTCGCCCGTGCTGAAGCGCGCTATCTTCACCCCTCCTGACTGAGGGCAATAACGTCTCAGTCATGCTGCAACACAATCATTCTCGAAGGCAACTATTTACGGAGCCGATCTTGGCCGCAGCCATCGTGAACCAGCCTAGCTTTCTTTTCAGCCACGAGGCAAACGCTGGCATAGCCGCTGTCCGTCGATTGCACTGATGGCAAGATGGGTTGTTTTGCGAAAATCTGTCGGCTTAACGGCTCCGATTCGCGAACACCGCCATGGTAACCGGAAGTCCTGAGGTGGAAGCGGGGTCAGCTGGCAGGAGAGAAGTATGCCATGATCGAAATCTTCGATGGACACAATGACACCGTCCACCGTCTGCTGGAATATCGCCCGGACGGCATCGACTTCTTGACGTGCTCAAGCGAAATTTGGACGCCGGTGGACAAAACGGAAAAGCGCAGCGCGTCCTGAAGGCCTTGAGGCTTGCCATGGAAGAGGATAGGTAAGTCTGCCCTTCGTTCACGCCTTGCTCCGCGCCCGATGAAATCAATGCGTTGGCGTTCTGTTGCGACATCCAAGTTTGCGGAATACGCATCGGGTCGTCTCGCCTCCTACGGCCACAGTGCTGTCAGGGCTTGAGCCCTGTAGCTAGGCTGAGCAACGCCTTCGGCAAGGGCAGCTAGGCGCCGCTGGAGGTCGCGCGAGAGTCCTCCTACGCCTGCGCCGAGACCTTGCAGGGCCGAGACGCGATGCTCAGGATCGTTAAATCCCTCCGCCAGGGCAACAAGGCGCTCCTGAACTGCGGGCGCAACCCGTGCCAGGCTCCCCCCGAGGCTGCGCAAAGCTGAAACACGATGCGCAGGGTCGTCAAGCGCCTCGGCCAGGGCGACGAGGCGCTTCTGGAGCTCGGGCGCAAACTCCGCCAGGCGCTCTCCGAGGCCTTGCAAGGCCGCGACACGATGCCCAGGGCTAAACACCTCGGCAAGGCCAACGAGGCGCTCCTGGAGCGGGACGGCTAGCCGGCCTACACGCGCCCTTAGGGCCCATAGCGCCGAGATGCGATCCATGGGCTGAGTCAGCCGCTCAGCGAGGGCAACGAGGCGCAGCTGGAAGTCGGGCGGAAGCCCTCCTACATGCATTCCAAGGGCCCACAGGGCCGAGACGCGATGCTCGGGCTCGTTAAGCCGCTCGGCGAGGGTGAGCAGGCGCCCCTGGAGCTCGGGCGCAAGCCCTTCCACACCCACTCCGAGGCTTCGCAGGGCCGAGACACGATGCTCGGGCTCGTTAAGCTGCTCGGCGAGGGTAACGAGCCGCTCTTGCAGCGGAGGTGCAATCCCTCCTACGCGCACGCCAAGGCTCTCCAAGGCTTGAGCACGATGCTCGGACTCGTTCAGCCCTTCGGCGAGAGTGACGAGGCGCCTTTGGAGTGCAGGCGCAAGGTCTGCCACGCGCAGTCCGAGGCCCTCCACGGCAGAGGCCCGATGCGCGGAGTCGTGAAGTCCTTCGGCGAGAGTGATGAGGCGTTCCTGGAGCGCGGGCGTCAGCTCTCCGACGCCCGTGAGGCTCTCCAGGGCTTGGGCGCGATGCTCGGGGTCGTCAAGCCCCTCGGTGAGGACGACGAGGCGCTCCTGGAACCCGGGCGCAAACTCTCCCACATGCGCTCCGATACCCTCCATAGCTAGAGCGCGATCCTCGGGGTCGTTAAGCTGCTCGGTGAGGACGACGAGGCGCTCTTGGAGGGCGGACGAAAGCCTTGCCGCGCCTGATCCGAGGCTCCACACGGCCGAGACGCGATGCTCCGGATCGTTAAGTCCCTCGGCGAGGACAACGAGGCGCTCTTGCAGCGTGGACGAAAAGTCTCCGATGTATTCCCCGAGGCCCTCGATGACGGAGGCGCGATCCTCGGGGTCGTCAAGCCCCTCGGCGAGGATAACAAGGCGCTCCAGTTGCGCGTGCGTAAGCTGTCCTGCGCGCGCTCCGAGGCCCGCGATGACGGAGACGCGATGCTCCGGTTCCTCCAGCCCCTCGGCGAGGATGAAGAGGCGCGCTTGGAGCGCGGGCGAAAGCCTTGCCACGTGCGCTCCGAGGCCCAACAAGGCCGAGACGCGATGCTCGGGAGCGTTAAGCTGCTCGGCGAGGGCAACGAGGCGCCCTTGGAGCGTGGGCGCAAGCTCTCCCAAGAGTGCCCCGAGGTCCTCTATGACGGAGACGCGCTGCTCGGGGTCGTTAAGCCCTTCGGCGAGTGCGACGAGGTGTTCCTGCTGCTCCCTGGTCAGGCAATTGACGTTGGGCGCGAGCGTTCGGATCGCACCGGAATTTATCAGCGCACCAAAGCGATCCGTGATGCCCGGGGGAGGCGCCATCACCTTGTCCCAGACGGACTGAACCCGGATAGCTCTCTGGCGCGTTTCGTGAAGCTCCGGAGATAGCTGGGCGGCATCACGCAGTTGGCGACCTGCCCGCCACGTCATCAACAGATCGATCGGGCTGAGCTGCTCAGCAATCACACCGAGTACGTCCAGCGTCAGATGAGGGCCGCGTCCCTCAACAAGCAGTCCACCAGCACTTGATCCGTGAGGGTCAGAACGTGTCTGCTCCACGACAGAACGGGATGGGCCGGCTCCTTCGAGGTCAATCGCTGGCCAAGTGGGGGAATCGTCCGCGCTGTCAACTTCGTCAATGTCGTATGCCACGATCGGCGCCTTGCCGCGTTCGTCAATACCCTTCATGATCCACCTCCTGCAAAGCGACAAACTGGGTGAGTCCTTTGTATTGCCGCACGACGATCATCATCCGGCCTGCCGCCGACGACAAAGGCGCGCGAGCCGTTCTTCCCAACGATCGCCTTTCGGTCGCTGAAGCACCCAGTCGACAAACATCTCTCCGCGCGGCGTCACCTCGTCGATTGCTGTCTAGGCAAACTGAAGTAGTTTCGTCGCGTGACAACCCGCAACGCCAGGCTTCCGCAAGCATCTCGCTACCGTCACTGTCACAGCTACGCTGCTATGGCCAATAAATGTCCAAGTGACCGCGAAGAGCATCAATTATTCCGGCTTAAGTTGATATGTATGAGTCTAGGGGCTCTCCAACAGAGCCCACTCGCGTCGACGTGCATCTTGGCTGCAAGACGTCGAGGCCGATAGGACCGTCGCATTGGGCGGCGCCCATTTCCTCTCCGACGTACGTGAAGATAGACGCTCGCTATCTCCAGAACAAATAAATGTTCGTTATGAAGCAATATCTCATGCCTATGGCTGCTGGGAGAACCGCTGGTCCGTCAGACCGGCGGCATGTTTCCGGCCGTTGAAAACTGCGATCAACGATCAATATACTGACGTCAGGACCGGTAAGCGGTCTCAGTCGCCAGTTTTCCGAGCGCCCGCAGAACCGTCGCGAGAGGTACAATCAGGTGCGATGGAATATACTCATCGACCAGGCCATCCTCCAGGAGCGCGCGCGCCAGCGGAATGTTTCGCATCACCGGCACTCCCGCAGCGGCCGCGGCATCAATCATTTGCTGCGCCAAGAGATCGGTACCTATGGCATCGATCATGGGCAGGGCGGTGTGCAGCCGATCGTAGTAAATCGCCACTGCAATCTGTGTGGGATTGGTGATCAACACGGTCGCTCTACGCGACTGCTCAATCGCGTCCTTGGCTAACAATTGCGAATGGAGGCTCCTGCGTCGGTCCTTGATCAGAGGGTCACCCTCATTTTCTTTAGCTTCCCGTTTCACTTCGTCCAGCGACATCAAATTCTTGTTCGTGAACTGCCATCGCTGGAACGCAAAGTCCGCAATTGCCACCACAAGATAGCTCGCCCCCACATAAATGGCGATCCCCAGCAGCAGGTTACCCGTCACCGCACTTAGGCACGATATGCCACAGCTCGGCGTCCACACAAGCGCATGTACACCTTGGCGCAGTACGAGCATCATGACGAGGCCAAGTATCAGCACCTTCACGATCGCCTTACCCAGATCGACGAGATTCTGCAGCGAGACTATCCTTCTGACGTTCTCGCCGGGGTTCAGCTTCTTGAGCGACGGCGAGAGAGCCTGGGGCGAGAAAATCGCCCCATTCTGCAGCAGGTTGGCGCCCACGCCGATGACCAGGACCACGCCAAGGAAAGGTACGACCATACTTTGTACTTCACCGATATAAAACTCGAGGAGCTCTCGGCTGACAATCAGGAAGTCCTCTTCAAGAAATGATACGGGCAACAGGAGCGTTGCCTTAAGCCGGTCTATCAGGCCAGGCAGAGTGGCGAAGAACAGCGCGAAGAATCCAAGGGTCACCGCCGCCGACACGACTTCCTTACTGTGCGGGACCCATCCCTTTTTGCGCAAGTCCCGCAGCCTCGTGGGGGTCGGTTTTTCGGTCTTTCTACCGGTCACGGCGGTCACCTGGCGATGCGATTGAGAATCAGAACAGACGAGGGCATATGCTTGTCGGCGTTGGCCACAATGATCGTGAGCGAGAGAAGCAGCAGCAAAAGGCCGACTGCGCTCTTGACCGACATGGCGAGAAAGAAGACCTCCAGTTGCGGCGCGAACCGGCTGATCAGCGCCAAGCCCAATTCGCTGAGAAACATCGCAACGATGGCTGGACCAGCGAGAAGCAACGTCAGCAGCATCACGAGGTCTGCCAGATCTAACACACTGGTGACGAAGATCGGACCGAATGCAGGATGAAAACTCCATAGCGGCCAGACGTCATGAGAGCGATAGAGCGCTTCTAATAGTTTGGAAAAGCCGCCGCTGACGAACAGCCATGTAGCGTAAAGGTGAGCCAGGAAGGTCCCAAGCGGCGAGTCCAGATTGACGCTTGCCGGGCTCAAGAGGCTTGTCATCGTAGCCCCCCTCTGGTGGTCAATGAACGTGCCCGCGGTTTCCACACCCCACATGGTTGCGGCAACTGGCATGCCCAGGAGGCACCCGAGCAAGAGTTCCTTGAGCCCCAGGCCCAGGACTGGCACCAGACGTGTGATGTCGGGATCCGCAGGCCTCGTTGCCCAAGCAAACCCCATGACCGGGAGCGCCAATGCCATGATCACGCCGTTGCGCGCCGGTGCCGTAACCATACCGCGTCCCAGAAAGGGCATGACCAGTACCATCCCTGTCAGGCGTGCCATCGCAAGCGCAAGGACAACAAGGAAAGTATGCAGGTGATCTCGATCAAGTGGTGACATGGAATGGATTACTCTAGCGCTTCGACAGCCCGCAGGCGGCGGTCGCTCTTGTTGCGTGCCGCCCGGCGAAGAAAGACAAATTAAGCAGGTCCCCGGGGCACCAAACTTATATCCTGGCGATCTGCTCGAAGATGTTAACCGTATACCGGCTAAGTTCACCAAACCAATTCGCGGTGGCGACCAGTACCAGGCTCACGCATATCAGCTTCACGGCGAAAGAGAGTGTCTGCTCCTGAACTTGGGTTAGAGCTTGCATAAGACTGACGATCAGTCCGACGCCCGTGGCGACGATGACTGTGGGCATCGACAGGACAAGTGTCAGTTTGAGCGCGCCAATGGCAATGTCGGTGAGTGCGGCGGTATTCATGGTGCTGCTCCCCCATAGGAGAAGATGAGACCATGAATTAGGCGCTGCCACCCGTTCACGGCAACGAACAAGAAGAGCTTGAATGGCAGGGATATGGTCATTGGCGAAACCATCATCATGCCCATTGCCAGCAGGATGTTCGAAACGACGAGATCGATGACGATAAAAGGCAGAAACAGCAAGAAGCCGATCTTGAACGCGTCTTCCAGTTCGGATGTGATGAAAGCCGGAATCAAAATCATCAATTCGCTGCCAGTTATTGCCGCGGCGTCCTCCTTGCTCCACAATCCCCGAGCTGCATTGACGAAGAATTGCCGTTCCCGTTGCGACGTGTTCTTCAGGAGAAAGTTGCGAACTGGCTCAGCAACTAGCGTAATCGTTGCCTCTAATTCGCGGACATCTTGGGATGCGATTGGTTTGTCGCGCATGGCCTCGTACCCACCTTTTGCCACTGGCTGCATGATGTAGACCGACAGCAGGATGGCGATCGCATTCAGCGCCATGTTCGGCGGAATGTTCTGAACGCCGAGAGCATTGCGAATGAGCCCGAAGACGACGACGAGCTTCACGTAAGAGGTGACGGTAATCGCAACGAAGGGGGCGATCGCGACGCAGGCGATCAGGACGATCAGTGTCGCGGGATCAGGCAGCGCCGTCATCGTTCTGATCGTGCTAATCGCAAGTCGAGCACACGCACACCTGTTCGCTCGGCGATGCGCACCAGTTCACCGGTTGCGACGACCTGGCCATTGACGCGCAAGCTGATATTGGTCGTGGCATCAAAACCAAGATCGAGCACTTGGCCGATAGCCAATTCGCGAAGCTGCCTGAGCGGCATGGTCAGGCGTCCAGCATCCACATCAACAGGAACATCAATGCTGTCGAAGGTTTCCGGCGGGAGCGGATCCGGTCTATCTATCATACAGTCCACAGCTGAAAGGATGGCAAGGCGGCCATTGAAGATCGATGCGCGAAAGCGAGGACCGCCAGAGAGGCATAGAAGAACACTCATGGCGCCGTCATGACCGACGGGGGCGGTATCCAGCAGGACGACATCACCTGAAGCGAGTTGACGCAGATCCGTCAGGATAAGACTCAAGCGTGCGACCAGCAGATCCAGAGAAAGGGGCAGATCATCGAGGACGGCGCACACGACGGGAAGCGTAGAGCAGCAGTCGGCGATCCATTGCAGTCCACCGCCATCGAATTCGACCAGCCCGAGGCTGTCGCCGGGACGCTCCAAGCGAAGAATCTCAAATCCGTACGGAAACGCTTCGGCGCTCTCGGCTGAAGACCAGATCGGCCGATGCCCAGACCATTGTTCCACCTGGATCGCGAGATCCCGGAAGACAATGTCGAACAGGATTTCTCGCAAGCCGTCACCCGGAGGCAATGCGGTAATTTCTGGCCAACGTTGCACAGCCACCGCCGGAAGGAGCGTCGAGTCAACTGCGACGCGAATCCTGTGGCCGCGTGGGCGCATCACGGCCCGGCAGTAATCCGCCGGAAGGCGCGGAGGTGTCGAGCCTGGCATGACGGCTTCCACGTCGATGCCAGCGATGTTGAAGGGGACTGGCAGACGTTTAGCAAGACGCGAAACGGCGGCAGCCTCACGTCGGTCATAGCAGGGTAGATCGATCACGCGCCCTTCTCAATTCTGTATTAGAGTAGCGTCTCAAATCCGCGAGATCGCCGGCTGCTGCCTTGTTCGTCCAACATTGAGCTGCAGGCGAAGACGACCACCACCGTGCGCATTTCAAGCCGATCGGACAAATCGCGCGCGAATGCATGGCCATGTACCTGCAGGATAGGCCAAAGCCGCTCAGACGCTATGCAAACCCTCAGGGTATCAAGCTGGAAACTGACGATCACAAGCGCATTGCCGAACAATTCGCGGTTCAGCATGACGCGCAACTCGGTATTGCCGGCATAATCCCGGCTGACCCAAGTGTGTTCGGTAATCCTCCTGGTCAACTCGACGAGTTCAACCGATCGTGACTGCTCTTCGGGCGAGCGCCGACGCGGTATAGGGCCAGGCATGGCACCAATGATCGAACCGGCAATCAGCGGAGAAAACGTGGCGCTTTCGCTTTCCGCCAGATCATACGGATCATTGTCGGAATCCTTGCAATCGGGTGCACGATCGGATCCCTCGCAGGCGTCTAGATTCGCCTCCTCGATCATTTGCGAGAACCGAGCGATATCCCTGGTGCGCGCGCGCCTCGCCACCGGGGTCGCCACCGCAATTGAACGGTCAAGTGGCGTGATCCACGACCTTGGAGCGCTTCTCGCTAGTTGCATCTAACTCCCTCCGCTGAGGCTGACCGCTGTGGGAATCGGTTACCTGCTAAGCCGCTGAAGCGCCCGGCAGGACACTCCATTCACCGTCACGGCGACTTACCGATCCACAACGGTAGTGTTCACTGCGCCTACGTCTCCAGGACATTGTATTTGTCGTATTTGTCGGAACCTACATCCCGGCGGAAGAGCAGGCAGTCGCTCAACGGAGTAGGATCCACCTCTCCATCTACTCACGGTCGACCAAAAGCCAATACAATTTCGATATGGGGTCAGCTGATGACGTTATGCCTTTCAGGAACAACATGCTCAGCGGATGGCCGATTTGAATGAGCAGAGACCAGTGCGATTTTCGGAGGTCACTCACACATTCGGCTGATCGGCATGACGTCCCGTGACTGGCGAGGGTCTTCGCGGCGTGCTTGTCAGGTTGGAGACGCAGGCCATGTTATGTTTGGAGTGCTGGCCGACTAAGATGGACTCGATCTTCGAGTCAGAGGCTTGACTGGAAACAGTCGCGCCGTTTGACAGATGGGCCGGTTAGTGTCCCGGCGTCTCGTGTACGTGGAAAGCAATGATGCTTGCAAGCGAAGCGGATACCGGGTGGCTATGATCAGTTCACGATGGGATTGCAGTGCAACCGCTCGTGCGGAGTATCCGCGATCCCGGATGAGGCGTGGTCCTTCTTTTTGGTGGCTAGGCTTAATTGAAGAGAAGTGTCCGATCCGTACGGAGTCGAAAGGCGCGCTTCCGTCGGAATGCCTCCTTCAATGATATGGGCCGACGCCGGCGCCTGATGACGCCGTCCGCGTTCCTGAAGGCGTACTTCGGACGGCGCGTGACGATCATACTGAACTTCGCCGGCACCACATCCAGACGCTCCGCCAGACGACGCGCACCGCCTTCGATGAACTCCTTGGACCAGCCATAGTACATTGAGGCGGTAATGCCCTCGCGCCAGCACAGCTCGGGGATATTCTCCTCGCCCCGCAGCCCTTCCAACCCGATACGGACCTTCTCTTCAGCTGAATACCGCCCGCGCGTCTGGCGCCGAATGTCCTTTACCACTTGTTCTGCCGGCGCTTTGCGCGGTCCGGATTTCTGCTTCATCTTCGCTCTTGTCGGCTGCGATGAACCATAAGTCCTACCCCTCCGCAAAACCGTTCAATTCGTCTCACAGGCCCTGACGGCGAACACATCGCCGCTGCGATGCTCTGGATTAGAGCCGTCAACGCGACCTAGCTTTCCCAAGGTGAATGGCTTTCAACATAGAGCGGTCAGCTTCCAACTAAGAAAGCCGGTTCAAGCGGTCCCGCCACGCGGGGTCCATTTCACGGCATCCTATTGCCGGGAGGCGCGGTCGGCGGCATACCGGAACTGGATGTATCGAACATCTGATGCTCATGATGTGCTTTTAAAGCGAGCCATTCCGTCCAGGAAATGGCATCCGCTTTTTCAAGAGGTTGTTCTTTTGCATATTGAAAAAATGTGTCCATTAGCTCGCTTTTTTCGCTCCGCAACACCTTCTTTACCGCCTTGCTTGTTGTAGATTCGTCGTGCCTTCTTAATCTTATCTGGCGTTCTATGATATGTGCACATTGCACTTTGTCGGAATTGTGCAACATGTCTGCCAGGGTCATCAGCAGCGTTGTACGCCCCATGCCGCCCCGGCAATGAAAATGCAAATGAACATCACCCGTATGAGCGACGTTTCGCAACTCCGATACAAGTTTATCTATTTCAGCATCGGTAGGGCGCGCATGATCTGGTGTCGGAATGCGCAGATACGCCGCACCCTTTCTTTTAACTAATTCCTCTTCCGTTTCTATTTTCACTTCACCGAAGTCGAGAGCCTTTGGAGGCGCCGAAGAAGCCTTTCCCTTTACGACATTCCCGGATTCTATGGTCAGACCAAAAGGAAATTTAGTCGGTAGTTTTGCGAGCTTCTTTGTCTCCTTCGCGGGAATAATGTCAGCAGGCTTTTCCACGTTACCCCAATTGTAATTATCTGCAGCAAACCAGGATATTGGTTCTCCATTTGCGAAGCCGTGGAACTCTTGCCTAGTATCTATAATGAGGAGCCGTTTTGGATGTGTCAGTGTAATTAGTTCTTCTAGCTGCCGCTCAGAAAATTGTTCACTTCCAGACAAGCTTAAACCGTGAAGCCCGGTCAAGTCGCATCTCTCCAACCCAGATGTATCGGATGTGGCGCGAAATCTAGAGGGTTCAATCTTGTCATATACAAGTGTTGGCGGATTTTGGTCGGGTATTTTCTTCGGTATTGTTGTCGGTGGAATTCTAAATGGCTTGCGTGACTCAACGCTCGATGAGGCTGGAGCACGAGCGCCGAGGTCGGCATCTGGTGGCGGCATCTGATATGAAAGACCGACAGGCTTGCTGGGACCACACCGCATAAGTCTCTCCTTTGAACAGCAAAAAGATAGTCCCATCAAAATTACGCAGGCTAGGTACGATAGGTCGCCGCGCACTACACAGCTCCAGCACTGAACGGAGCGTGCACTCCGAGGCGCGGCAAAGCAGCGCTAGCGAGGGCGCTGCGTTCCGCATCCTGACACGGCAATACAAATCCTTCTCCTACCGGCTTGCGTAGGGAGCGGTGGCGCTGTTTAACGCTTCGCCACTACTCGGGCCGCCTCCATGCGCGCGGAAGCCATCCTGCGCGGGCTGATCCACAGCTACTAGCACTACTTTGGCAAATTATTAGCGGCGGCGAGTTTTTGGGATTCCCAAGAGAGGATTTGCGTGATTCATGAGAGGTCGGCTTATGGAGGGCCGATCTATGGACGTGGACTGGCGAGCCGATCTCGATCGCTGGCTTGCGCCGTTTGTCGCGGCGCTACGGCACAAGACGCGGGCCCGGATGTGCCCTCTCTATGTCGCGGGTTTGATTGGTCCAGGAGACCGCAAGAGCGTTCAACCGATGGCGGCACGCGCCAGCGGGGTCGGTTACGATCAGCTCCATCATTTTGTCGCTGCCGGAGTTTGGGATAGTGCTCCACTCGAGGCTGCCCTGCTGAAGGAGGCAGATAGATTGGTTGGCGATGATGCCGGTTTTCTTGTCATCGATGATACGGCGTTGCCCAAGAAGGGACGTCACTCGATCGGCGTCGCGCCACAATATGCCTCGTCGCTCGGAAAGACTGCCAACTGTCAGTCGCTAGTCTCGCTAACGTTGGCGTCGCGGGAGGTGCCGGTGATGGTGGGCCTGCGGCTGTTCCTGCCCGAGAGCTGGACAGATGATCCTGAGCGCATGGCGCGGGCCGGTGTGCCGAAGGATAGACAGACTGCTCTGACAAAGCCGGAGATTGCGATCGAGGAGATCGACCGCGTCATCGCCTCCGGTGCGCGTTTCGGCTGTGTGCTTGCCGATTCAGGGTATGGCTCCAGCGGGCCTTTCCGTCAGGCTTTGAGCGAGCGCGGTCTGCTGTGGGCGGTGGGTCTGTCGCGGCGCCAGAACGTCTATCCCGCCGACATTGCCCTGATCTTCCCCATCGCGAAGACCGGAAAGCCCCGCAAATACCACATCCCTGACCAGCCACCGGTCTCTGCTGAAGCGTTATTGGCCGAAGGCAAATGGCAAAGGGTCAGCTGGCGGCGGGGCACCAAAGGTCGGCTGACATGTCTCTTCACGGCCCGCCGTGTCCGCGTTGCGGATGGCCATAAGCACCGGATGCTCAATAACCGTATGCAGTGCATGCCTGGCGACGAGGTCTGGCTCGTCGGCGAGCGGCGGTCGACCGGGGAGCAAAAATACTATGTGTCGAACCTGCCGGCCGATGCCACCATCAAGACGCTCGCTGCCACGATCAAGGCCAGGTGGGTCTGTGAACAGGCCCACCAGCAGCTCAAAGAGGAGCTTGGGCTCGACCATTTCGAAGGTAGATCCTGGACGGGATTACATCGACACGCGTTGATGACGATGATCGCCTACGCCTTCCTCCAATCCCGCCGCCTCAAAGCAGCGGGACGGAAAAAAAAGAATCTCAGGACCGCCGCCACAACCAAGCATGCCGGCCATCAGGCAAGCGATCCTCGACCTCTTCGCACGACCTCCACCCCGACGATGTCCTCACTGTGACATGCTCCTTGCAGATATCGCGAAGCCTAGAGTACCAAAGTAGTACTAGGGTTCAGACTCAATTGATCCAATAAGCGACGAGAGCGGCGAGGTGGACGGCGGCCAAGAAGTTTCTGGCAAGTTTGTCGTAGCGAGTAGCAACACGCCTGAAATCCTTGAGCCGGCAGAAACAGCGCTCGATAACATTGCGCCCTTTATAGAGGCGCTTGCTGAAGCTGTGGAGGGTTACCCGGTTGGATTTGTTTGGAATGACGGGTTTCGCGCCGCGATTGACGATTTCGGCGCGAAAGCCGTCGCCATCGTAGCCTTTGTCCCCAATGAGGGAAGACATGGGCGACGCGAGCTTCAAAAGGGCCGGCCCTGCGGCAATGTCTGCGGCTTGTCCCGGAGTGAGATGAAATGCGCAAGGTTTGCAATCAGGGTCGCTCAGCGCGTGGATTTTCGTGGTCCGCCCACCGCGCGAGCGGCCGATCGCCTGTTCACACTCCCCCCTTTTCCGCCGCTCGCCGAGCGATGCGCTTTGATCGAGGTGGAGTCGATCGACAAAGCCACTCGGTCCTTGCCGCAGCGGGCGAGCGCTTCAAAGATCGCCTGCCAATGTCCGCGCTTAGCCCAGCGATTGAACCGATTGTAGATCGTCGTGTAAGGGCCATAGTCGGACGGGCAATCGCGCCAGCGTGCGCCGCACTGGAGCATGTGAATGATACCGCTGATAATGCGTCGATCGTCTTCGCGCGCCGGGCCGGTCTGGTTTGTTGGCAGATGCGGCTCTATCTGAGCCCACTGCTTGTCGTTGAGCCAGAACAGTCCTTTCCGCATCGAAGTCCCCCGTGCCGAATCAACTTGGCACCAGGGAATCAGAACTCGCTAATTAGGTACAGACCCTAGCTCGCCAAAATGATTCTGACTCTTTGGGTATGCCTGGATAGGCGCGCCAGTTTGGTGCGAGCTTTGTCCGGTGTGAACATCCAGTTGATACGGGTGCGAGTTTCGTTTCGCTGCCGCTCCCATGCTGCGATCTCCGAGCGTCCGCTGGTCTGCTTCGATGGCACGCCGCTCTACCGCCTGGCGCAGGCCTTCGAACGTGCAGATGTTCCTGTCAGCCGCGGCGCTCTGGGCCACTGGGTGATCGGCTCGAGCGAAAAACATCTCTCCCGCATCTATGACGCGCTGAAGCTGCGGCTCAGATCGCAGCCCCTCATTCATGGTGACGAGACCACGGTCCAGGTGCTGAAGGAAATGGACAGAGAGGCCGCCAGCACGTCATATATGTGGCAGTGACGAGCCGATCGTGCTGCTCGATTATCAGCCGGGCCGCGGCCAGATACACCCGCAGGCCTTGCTCGGCGATTACCGCGGGATATTGATGAGCGATGGCTACACCGCCTGGCGCACGCTGGCGAGGGGCAACCCATCTTGGATGCATCGTAACCGGCATGAGGCCCCCACCTCGCCATCGCGAGGTTCACCTGCGATACAGCTTGGCATGAGCTGATCTGTGGAGGTGGCGCGATGGCAAATGCCATGCTTGATGCCAGGCAGGAAGGTGACTCTTATCGCCGCGTCGAGGTGATCACCGGGGAGCGCCGACGGCGACGGTGGACGGGCGAGGAGAAGGCCCGGATCGTGGCGGAGAGCTTTGAGGAGGGTGCGAACATCTCCGAGGTGGCGCGGCGCAATGGCGTTTCCCGCGGGCTGCTCACGGTGTGGCGACGCCAAGTTGCGGCGGCGGTAGCGGGCAAGGCGCCAAACTTCGTGCCGATCCAAATTGGTGCCGAGAGCGGTGGCGGGACAGCAGGCGAGTCCGAGCGTATTTCGCCGGGACAAACGAAGCCTTTGGAGATCAGCGCACCGCGGGCCAAGGCCTGCGGGGTGATCGAGATCGAGGTGAGCGGGGCGCGCATCCGGGTCGAGCCGGGCGTGGAGCTGGCGACGCTGTCGACCGTGCTGGCAGCGCTTCGGGGCATCCGGTGATTGCGCTACGGTCCGACCTCAAGGTGGTGCTGGCGACACAGCCGGTCGATTTCCGCAAGTCGGTGCACACGCTGTCGGCGCTGGTGAGCGAAGCGCTGCGCGCGAATCCGTATTGCGGCGACGTCTTCGTGTTCCGCAGCAAGCGTATGGACAGAGTGAAGCTTCTGGCGTGGGACGGCAGCGGCATGGTGCTGGTGACGAAGTGGCTGCACCAAGGACGCTTTACCTGGCCGCCCGTCCGCGACGGCGTGGTGCATCTAAGTGCGACGCAGCTCGCGATGCTGCTCGACGGGCTTGAGTGGACGCGTGTCTCACCCAAGCCAGTGAAGCAACCGGCTCTCGTCGGGTGAGACGTGAGGATTTCACTGGAGCATGGGATGAGCACATGTATCGTTGGGTCATGGCGATTCGCCCCGACGCTCTCCCGACCGACACGGCTGCTCTGACCGAGATAGTGCTCGCGCTCGACGCCGAGAACGAGAAGCTGCGCGTGGCGATGCAGACGCTCAAGGAGATGATCTTCGGGAAGCGCTCGGAGCGGCTTGCCGTGCTCGTGGACGAGCAGCTTGCGCTTGAGCTGGGCGATCTTGAGACCGACGCCACGTTGCCTGTGCCCGCCAACGACGATGCGCCTGCGGCGAAGCCAGTCGGCAAGGCGCGCAAGAAGGCGCGCCGCAACATCGGCGCGCTCCCAAAGCACCTGCCGCGCTGTGAGCAAGTGCTGGCGCCGGAGGCGACCGCGTGCCCGTGCTGCCAGGGTCAGCTGCATAAGATCGGCGAGGACGTCAGCGAGGTGCTGGACGTGATCCCGGCGATCCTGCGGGTGCTGCGCACGATCCGGCCCAAATATGGCTGCCGCGGCTGCACCGATGGTGTGATCCAGGCGAAGGCGCTGCCGCGCCTGATTGAGAGCGGCATGGCCTCGACCGCACTCGTGAGCCACGTGGTGGTCTCGAAGTTCGCCTGGTATCTGCCGCTGTACCGACAGGTGCAAATTCTGGCCGGCCAGGGCGTCCATCTCGACCGGGCGACGCTCGCCGGCTGGGTCAAGCGTGCCGCCTGGTGGCTCAAGAGCCTCTATGAGCTCCAGCTGCGGACGATCCAGGCCTCGCCGCGCGTGTTCTGCGATGAGACGCCGATGCCGGTGCTCGATCCCGGACGACATCGCCCCCGCATTTGCCAGTTCTGGGCGCATGCCATGGATGACCGGCCATGGGGCGGGCCCTCGCCGCCGGCGGTTGCCTACGTGTTCGCCGACGGCCGCGGCACCGAGGAGATCGCCGGACAATTGACGGGCTTTTCCGGCATTCTGCAGGTGGATGGTTATGCTGCCTACAAGGCGCTCGCCCGCGATCATGGCGGCGCAATCCAGCTCGCTTTTTGTCTTGCCCATGCCCGACGCAAATTCGTCGAGGTGTACAAGACGACCCAGTCGCCGTTCGCGCGCGAGGTGATCGAACGCCTGCAGGCGGTCTATGCGATTGAGGCGGAGATCCGCGGCAGCAGTGCCGAGCAGCGGCTCGCCGCCCGCCGCAGCAGGACCGCTCCGTTGATGGAGGCGCTCAGGACGCGGCTGATGGCAACGGTCGGTCAGCTCTTCTCCCAGTCGAAGCTGACGGAGGCCATCAACTACGCGCTCAATCACTGGGACGGGTTGACGCTGTTTCTCCGCGACGGCCGCGTCGAGGTTGATTCCAATACGGTCGAGCGTTCCATGCGCCCGATTGCCATGGGAAGACGCAACTCGTTGTTCAGCGGCAGCGAAGGCGGCGCCGAGAGCTGGGCGATCCTGGCGTCGGTCGTGAACACAGCAAAGCTCCATGAGCTTGATCCGCAGGCCTATCTGACTGACGTGCTGGAGCGCATCGTCTCCGGGCGAACCAGGAGCCATCAGCTGCACGAGCTGCTCGCCTGGAACTGGAAGGCGGCCCGCGAGCGCACCGCACAGGCCGCCGCGTGAGCCCACGTCGCCATAAAGCATCGTCGTCGATGACCGCCGCCGCGATGCCGCTTGAGGAGCTCGAGCGATGGCTGCAGTCCCGCGCTGACCGGCACCCTATCGCCACCAGCATTCCCACGTTTGACGGCTACGTCGCCGCGATCGTGGCCGGACCGGTGTCGATGAGCCCGCTCGACTGGATCTGCCCGCTGCTCGCCATCGATGCCGATGCTTTCAACTACGGCGACACCCCTGAGTTCGCAGCGATCTCCGCCGTCGCGCTGCGCCATAACGAGATCAGCCAGACCCTTTCGACCGCGCCCGACCAGTTCGAGCCGATGCACCGGCGCAAATCCAATGGCGACATCGATCCGCGTCCCTGGTGTCAAGGTTTCTATGCCGCGATGCGCCTCAGGCTATCGGTGTGGGCGCCGTTGCTCGACGCCAGCAACGTCAATCACGGACTGCTTCTGCCCATTCTGCTGCACTGTCCCGACGACCAGGACCGTCCGCTGCTCGGACCGCCACGAAGCGGCCGCGAGACCGAGGACCCTCTGCGCAACGCCTACCTCGATATCTCAGTGGCCGTCGAGGCCTTGCGCCAATACTGGATGCCGATCCGCTACGCACGCGGCCGCTGATCACCGCAGACGTGGGAGCTCATACCGGTTACGATGCATCGCCCATTCCAGGCGGCGCTTCGTCGATGCACTCAAAGCGAGAAAGAAGGGTGGCGGGCCGCCGGAACAGGCGCTCCGGTTCTTCGAACAGCTCTACCGGGTTGAAAGGCAGGCGCGGGACGGAATACCGGAGAGGGGTGAAACACAGGCCGACTGCATTCGCCGCTTCCGCCAGCAACATAGTGTCCCCATCCTCACCGGGATCCACGCCCCTGTCGTGACCGCGCCGATGCCGACGCAACCGTTGCCGGGCAGCGTTGCCACGCCCTCGACGCTGGCGTTCGCGCTGGTTCACAAATATGTCGAAACCCGCCGGCGTGCGAAGAAAATCGCGCTTACATCGAGGCCAACAAGGGCTTCTGACGATTGAAGGCGCATAAGCAATTTGTCGGCTCTGCGTGAGGCCCCCAAGCTCACCACGATCGCATGACAATCAAGCCAGTTGCCCACGTGACGAGGGCCCCGTAACGCTCATTCCGGCAACGTCGGCCCGACGTAGTTCAACACCGATCGGGACATCCCCCACAAAAACGCGCCGCTTGCCGGATCCGGCGGTGGGACCGAACACTGGACTGTCGTCGCGTCCCTGGTCGAGACGTGCAAGCTTAACGATGTCGATCCGCTTGCCTAACTCTGACGTCCTGATTCAGGTCGCCAACGGACATCCCAACCGCGACATCGTACAGTTTCTGTCCTGCGCCTACCGCGCCCAAGCCCCCAAAGCCGTGGCCTGAGAACGACGCCTACGTTGGGGCGTCAGGTGGCGGCCGAGATCGGGGGCTAGCGATTCGAACTTCTCCCGCAGTTCCTCAGTCAAAGCCCGCGCATCGGCGCCACTCTCAACCACCCGAGGATTCAGTAACACCAAGAGCTCGGTTCGGTCCTTGGCGTGCTCCGTGCTGCCGAATAGAGGCCCCAACAACGGAATGTCCTTCAGCACGGGAGCCCCAGAATCCATCCGGTTGGTGCTATCCTGCATCAAACCGCCGATCGCGATCGTGTCACCGTTTCGTGTCGATACGGTGCTTTGGAGGCGACGTACCGAAATGACCGGGGATTGGACGTTTGTCAGTGTGTTCTTGTTCGCCGTACTGACCTCCTGAAAGGTATCGAGCGTCACGCTACCCCCGGCGCCGATGCGAGGTGTTACAGCCAAAATGACCCCCGTGTCGCGCAGTTCGACGTCGCTCACGATTGATGAACTCTGGCTTAGCGTGGATTGTGAGGATCGCGTGAGGACCGGAACCTGATCGCCCACTTCAATTGTCGCGGTTTGGTTGTCAACTGTGAGAATACGTGGCGCCGATACGACCTTAACGTCCCCGAGGCCACTTAGCGCGCGTAGCACAACGTTGACATCCCTATTTGGGAACACATAGGACAAACCACCTTGTGGAACGGCACCCAAATCCAGAGAGGAGAGAAGATAGTTGACCCCGTATCGCAAATGATCGCTCAACCGCACCTCCGCGACAATGACCTGGATCAGGACCTGCCGCGGCTTGACGTCAAGCCGATGAACTGCGGTTTCGATGATTTTGTAGTCGCTCGGCGTTGCTAAGATCACGAGTGCATTTTGGCTGGGATCCGCCTGGATCCGGACCGGCGCCGACAGGCCAAGGCTGACTGCGGAGACCACCGCATCGTCCTTTGCTTGCGTTGTTGACGCGACCGCATCTGATCTTTCGTCCGACAGGCCGGGAACGTTTAGGGGCAAACTCGATCGATCGGATGCGCTTCCGATTGACAACTTTCCAAACGCTCCCGCGGGCTGCGCGCGAAATACGGCACTGGGCGGCTGAGCGCCAAAGATTCGTGCTAGTACCTGCGCCACTTCCGTAGCCCTCCGGTACCGAAGTGGACGCACGTGAATGTTTGCCGCCGCCGACGACGTCTTATCCAGCTTGGCGATAACCCGACGAACTTGCTGAAGTACCGCAGGGTCGTCCGCTACCACAAGAATGCCGTTCAGCCGCTCGAGTGGCGCAAGCCGAACGTGCACTCTGCCCTGGTCATTCTGGTTGAATATGAAACTGAGTTCTCGCTCTACCGCGGCCGGACTCGCCTGAGCTAGCGTATATAGCGCAAAGGATTTGTGAGCCATAGCATCGGTGTCAAACAAACCGATAAGTTCGCGCACCGAACTCACCGAGCCGGGCGGCCCGCTGATGGCAATACCTTGTTCTCCCGGCGCGGGTGTCAGACGCACGCTCTCCTCGACGTGTGGTCGGATCACCTTGATGACGTCGGCTGGATCGACATAGCGAACGGGAATCACTTGAACATCGCTTCGTACTCCGCCGGCGAGGTCGACCAAGCGCCCCACCCGAACTCCGCGGTCGACCACGGCCAGTCCGTAGCCGTACGGTGCCAACGCCTCGTCGAGTAATCGCGGCACATCACTCACGGGGATTTTGCCCGAGGTCCGAAGTGTCATTTTTCCTCCAACGCCCGGATCGATCATGACGGGCATGCTCAGAATGTCGCCCACGACGTCATTCACAACTTGCCGAATATCGGCATTTGCGTAGTCGAGGCTCACGCGAGTGCTATCGGAGGTGACCGGCAGCCGCCGCTCCACCGAGGCGGTGACCGGCCGAGTCGGCGGCTGTGTGAGCAGTTCAAAGCTACCTGCTTGCGGTTTCCCCGCCGAGAGGGAGGGCTCCGACGCATGCCAGCTGACGCTTGGCGAAGACAGCAGAACACCGCGTTCAGCAATCGAGTCGGAGCCGGCACATCGGGTGAGTAGCAGACAAAGGAACGTCAGCAAGGTCTTGCTAGACATTGAGGATGCGGCGTTCCCGCGGAGAATGCGCATCCATTCAACTTTCCATTTCACCGCGGAGCTTAACACTCATTGCAGCTGTGAGCTGCAGACCTGGGATGACTGCCCCCACTCATTTTTTGCCGTCTCTTAACGAGAGTTGCCAATGATCACCTCCTTGATTTTTTGATCCTTCGAAAGAAGGTTAGACATCAGTTCAGCAACCTGATTGAGCTTATCAAGCAGCCCTTGCAGAAAAATCAACGCCGCCTGGCCTTCGCTATTGGCACTATCAATCGCCGCCTTAAGGTTGTTGATGGCAGCGTCGAACTGCGACTGCACACCTCTCTTGTCGCCCTTCTCCGTCTCGATGGAGATGCCGTTTGCCTGCATCCAGTCAAACACATCCTGGGTCTTGCCTTGCGAATCGACGAAGCTGCCGTAGTCCCAAACCTGCTTTTCATCGATAGGTCGATTGGTGCGCAAGGCAGCCAACGCCTTATTCATATCTTTCAGCAAATTGTTGCGCGCCTGCATCTCGTCCATTTGAGATCGAATTTGATTCTGGTAAATGTCATGCCGTTCCATCAGAATAAGCGTCATAATCGAGCCCAAAGACAGGCCGCCCGGGAGAATATTTCCAGCGCTGCTGGCCCACGCGTAGGGCTGGTATCCAGACATTGGATTGATCATCTTACGCCATTCTCAAACACAGATGGTTTTCGTCCGAACGATGTACTCAAGCCATATAGACGATCTTGCTTCTCGCCTCGGTATCGGCGCGACGAATTTCTGCAAGCTTCCCCAGAAAGTCCTGAATCGCCGCCTCATAACTTGCCATGAATTCACTCTCGTTCTCCATCTGCGCGCGCGCCTTGGTGCCGTCCGCCTCCAGCTTCGCCTTCTCCTCCTGGTAGTGCGTCGCGCCCATGTTCAGGCCGGCTCCGGGAAGCTTGAAGGCTTCTGTCGCGATTGTGCCCATGCCATTCCATCTCATCGCCGCCTGCTGGGCTGCTGTCTGCGCCTGGACAACGCGCGTAAACTCAAGGGGGTCCGTCGTGCTATTGGCCGAGTCCAGCCCAAGCGCGTCGCCAGGTGTATTGCCTCTGCTCGATGATGTGCTCCCATCCGGAAGTGTCATCTCGATATTGTCTTCCGAGGGCAGCGCCTCGCGCTCCGGCGCTTGGATAGATTGCGCTTTGCCGTGAGGCGTGTCGTAGAACTCCGGACCGCTTTCCGGTTTGTCTAGGCACTGCGCTCGACCTGAAGGGCTGTTCGGGGCCGGCGTCTCCACACTGGACTTCGGGGGCGGCGCATGGATCTTGGCCTTGTACAGCTCGTCGAAGCGCGCTTGAATCTGGCGAGCGCCCTTGAGGTTCACACCGGCGCCTAACATCGCGCCGCCAGAAATGGCTATTGCGCCAAACAACTGGCATAATCCTGAATTACGAAGCGCCTTCGCAGCAGCTTCCTGCGCAACGATCTCGACATTAAGTGCGGCCGACCGGTCCGAGCGCGCCGCGGTGCGGAACTCCGCATTAAGCCGAACGATAAGCGCGGCGACTGCTGATATGTCGTTTCCCGTAACAAAGTCCTTCAGCTTGCCCTGGATGTTGGAAAGCTTCTCGTGGATCACAACGTCCGTGAGATCCGGTACACCAACTGATCCCCAACCCCGCGCCCCATCAACGGGATCCGCAAGAGGGCGTGGGATCTCGTCTTCTGGCACGCTTCTGCCGCGGACCGCAACAGAGACCGGCACCGACGGAAGTTGTTGATGCACGGCAGCGTCCAACAGGTCGTACCCGCCAACGGTCGTTTCACGTTCGATCGCAAACACCATTGCTACATTCCTCAAGTTCGATAGGTGGCCCCACGCAGTCCGTCAGGCGAAGTGCCTTACGAGATTGGCGTTGGAGTCACTCTGCCTCTCAATCGCCTCGGCAACCCTCTGTGTGGCCATCGTCCTGTCGAGAAGCAACTGCTTGATGAAGTCCATTTCATCGATTTGCAGTGCTCTCAATCTTGCAATGCACTTGCTAACGTCCAACGTTTCCGCTTGGGCGTCAGTTGCCGCCTTCTGCTGGACGCCATTGGCGATGCCGGCGCCAGCCTCGCCCAGCGATGCTACTGCCTCGCCGACTCGAGCCGCCGTCGAAACTCTCTGGCCTATCTGAACAGCCTTGACAGAGTTAGACGGTATCACGGCGGTGATGCGCAATCCACTCGCAGCTCCATTAGCAAAGCCAGCGCCGACCGTTAGCACCGAGATAGCGAATATTATGCCAATCGTGATGACCGCGCCCGAGGTTTTGGCCTTGCCGCTCTCGATTCCATCTTTCTCGAGACTCTTCACAATTGCCGCGGTCATCTTATCGATGACCCCCGTCTCGGTGAGAGTCGCTACTCCAACGCTCACTGCCGCCGCCATGACTGCAAGAGTTCCGCCGGTGCCGAGGGCAGCCAGGACCGTCAATCCGACCGCCAGCCATCCGAAGAACTTCATGATGCCGGAGCTCTTCTTTGCTTCTGCCAATCTTTTTGCCGCTTCAAGGATGCTCTTAGAGGTCTTCTCGTGCAACTGCCTTTGCTGCTCGCCCCAGTGTCGCGCGTCCTCTATTCCGGTTGCGACCTGTCCATCAGTCATCTTGGTCTTCAGAGCCAGAAACGTGGTA
The DNA here is from genome assembly GCF_023073735.1 of Bradyrhizobium sp. 160. Classification (NCBI taxonomy): domain Bacteria; kingdom Pseudomonadati; phylum Pseudomonadota; class Alphaproteobacteria; order Hyphomicrobiales; family Nitrobacteraceae; genus Bradyrhizobium; species Bradyrhizobium sp. 160. The sequence continues at coordinate 33,260 of NZ_JADPKD010000068.1, read as the reverse complement.
AGGAGGTCAATCGCGTTGAACGCACGTGGCGCCGGTAAGTTTGGAATCGAACCTGACACCACAGCCTCTCCGGAAACTGATTGCGGCAACAGGTTGGCGCCAGTGTTGCGGCCATTGCCTGGAATACCGTAGACGGAGGCACTGAAGGGCAGCGTCCCGACTTCGGGGAGCGTCTTGCTCGTCAACGCCCACATGTTCACTCTATCCATGGTTGGAGCCCTGTTGGGATTTGAGTCGGGTAAGCATCATTAGCCCACGGTCGGCCAAAGCCTTGTGTTCTGGCCTTGTGACACTCAGCGCCAAGGCATTCTCGAGTGCGGCGATGGCTGCCGTGGGATGATTTAGTTTGATGAAGCATTCTGCAGCTCGAAGCGGGATCTGTGGGTCCTCACTATTCAGGAGCCCGGCCAGCCGATAGGCGTGCGTGGCGTTCTCTGGGTCCCCAAGCATCTGACTACTAGCAGCCAGACCAAACCAGAACCGTGCATCGATGTGCCGGTGTAGGCACAAGAAGCGAAAAAAATCCCGCGCCTCCTCATACTTGCCGCAAGAATAGTAGCGGTGGCCAAATATATATAAGGCCTCAAGCTCATGATCCGTGATCCCAATAACGCTAGCTAGGTCCGCGCGCCCTGCCACGAAGTCGATGGCGAGCTGTGCCAGCCGCTCGGTGTCTGTCGCATCGCCACCATTCAATAGATCACCATCCGCCATTCCCATCATGTCACGCTCTCCGTGGAGATGGCTTGGTGCCTCGGACCTTCGACATCGGTTCAGGCGCAGGCAGGATGTGATTGAGGGCCGCCAGCTCGCCCGCATACGCTCTTTGAAACGCTTCATCCTGATCGGCGACAAATGCAGAAATTGAAGCGGCGCTCACACTGCTGTCGCCCGAAGGGCAGGCACAACGGCCAAGTTGTTCGCGGGCGCGCGTCAAGAGACTATCCGTCTGTGCGATGGTCTGTCGCGCAGCCTCCATTGTGTCATCGAGGTTCATTGATCCTCCAGACGGTCTCTTTGCCAACGCACGGTAGCACCAGCAGGATTCGAAACCGCTTGCGCCACCAACCCCGCTAAAGGGGCAACGACCTGCTCTCGAGCCGGCCGCTCAAGGCCATCAACAGGCATCGTCTGCCGATGATAAGGTGTGCCGGTATCCCCTTCCTTCTCACGGCGAGAACGTTCCCGCGGCTGGCGTAGTGGTATTCCTCCGTGTCCCGGTTGGATCAACAGCTCCGCACGTCACTACTAGAGGCGGCGCATGGCGCAAAATACTTGATTGCTATGAAGTCATAGGCGGCCGCGATGGATCGGTGCGTCTCAGCGCGAGCGCGGCGGCGCTAACCAGGAAATCCGTGTCGTTGCGCTAAACGGGCCGTTCGGCAAGTGCTCGTCGCCAAGCCGCTCGCATTTTTGACCTTAAGCAGGTAACGAAGAGGATCGCATCGGCGGCAGGTGGGGTTCTGCAATCGCCTTGGACGAATTGCCCCAGAACAGCTCACACTTTGTGCCGGACCGAGCGGTTGATGGAGGGGACCCGTTATCCATACGCCACCGTTATGACTCCATCCTCGCATTGTATTGGCGCCGAGCGAGACGCCGAATTAAACCATTATGAGAATTGATCGTTAGCAGCGCGCCACGCTACTCGGCGGACGGTCGTATGATGTGGTGGCGAGATGGTGCTTGGTCACGGGACATGTTGCGAGCGTGCGCCCTTCCGGGGCCCGGGCGCGATGTTTTCCGGGCGGAGGTCGTGGCAGGATATGACATGGATGATCGGCAAGCGACACATGACTCGGTCAGGGACAGGGATTCGGTATGTGCGTCTCTGTTGTCGACCTGTGCGTCACCCGACAGTCGCTCCCTGCTGCGACGCCTCACCGAGACAGCATTCTTGGCTTGTGTCACGAACGACGTGGTGAGGGCAAGGCGGATTGCGAAGGGGCTTGACGTGATTGCGCCGGGCAGCCGGGAGTGTGTCATTGCTTATGCGGTCGCAGATCTGACGGCAGGCGATATTCCAGCGGCGCTGGAACGCCTCGATCCTCTTGCCAAGGCGAATGACGCATATGGGATGGCATTTCAGGCCCTGGCTCTTGCGCTTAGTGGACGCCTAAGCGAACACGATGCCGTGCTCAGACGTCTGCCAAGGGGCGAGTCCGGCCTCGATGAATTCCTCACAGCTTTGGGCCAGATGGTGCCGGCATATATTACAGGAAAGGACATCTAATGAGCAGCGTAGGTAGTATCCTCCCGCAAGCACCGCCAGCCTCTTTGGCGATAGAGATGCCAAGCACATCGAAAGTATCGGCTGAATCCGTCGAGGCGTTTCGAGCCGCGCTGGAGCCGTCGGTGCCATCGCAGCGAGCTGACGAACCGCTGATCGCGGCTGGGGGCGAGTTGACGGACGAGGCAGGGAGACCGCTCGTTCCTCGCCTATCCGATGATATCCTCGGTGGCGTAGAAAAACTGAGCGCAGGCTTTGCACAATCCATGCAAGGCGTCCGCAGGGCGGCCGAAGGCATGAACGCGGGGAACATCCGCTCAGCTGAGTGGCTCGATGTGCAGATCGAGCTATCAGCTATGAGCCTGCAGTACGACCTTGTGACCAAGGTGGTTGGGAAGGCGACCCATACGCTCGACACTTTCCTGCATAGCCAATAAGCCACGATACCGCTGGCATGGCGCGTGTATTGAAGCGGGCGGTGGCACTTCTGGTGCTGTTCACCCTGCTCGGCTGCGGATCGAAGATCGAGCTCTATCGCAACCTCTCAGCGCGCGAGGCTAACGAAATGCTTGCTTTGCTTATGCGACAAGGCATCCGCGCGGAACGGACGACAGACACCGGCGGCACGAGCTCGCTAGTGGTGCCAACAGAAGACGTGCCGCGTGCTATGAATGTGTTAGACAGCGCCGGCTGGCCTCGCGATCATTTCGCCGATATGGGCACTCTCTTCAAGAAGGACCGGATGATCTCATCGGACATAGAGGAGCGTGTGCGCTACATTTATGGGGTCACACAGGAGCTTTCGCAGACTTTGTCCATTATCGACGGCGTGCTTAATGCACGAGTCCACACGGTCTTACCTGAAACCGCGAGTGACGATCGCAATCCACCCGCCTCGTCAACTGCTGCTGTGCTCGTCCGTTACAAGCCCGGTGCTCCGATCGATCAGATCGTGCCTAAGATCAAGGAGCTCGTCGCAAATAGCTTAAGGGGCCTATCCTACGATCGGGTCTCAGTTGCCCTTGTAGAGGCAAATCAGGACAATACGACGCTTGGTCGAACGGATTTCACTGCCGGTGCGTCGGAACGTCCTTTCCCATTGTTCCTCTTGATCTGCCTCGTGGGCGCAATAGCGGCGTCGCTGATCGGCAATGCAGTGCTCGTCGTTCTCATATGGCGGTTGCGCTCTGGCCGTAGCGACGGTACTGCAGCGTAATGAGCTTCGCAGAAGCGAACAATCCGACTATGCTCCCAATGAGCTCCGCAACAATCCAGGATGAATGGCTTGATACGCCGTGGGCGGGAGCGATGATGCGCTGCATCGCCGATCCTGCGACTGATCTCGATGACGCGCTAGCGACTGGCTGGCCCGAGTGGATACCTATAAACTTCGCTCAGTCCGACCCATTCATCCGCATCAAGCTTGGACGTTGGCTGCTTCGCGGTCAACGCAGCGAAGCGTACGCGATTATTTCCGCTGGCAACTCACCACGAACTCGGCTCGCATTTCTGCCAGCGTCAGACGCGACACGCCTTATCGGCCTGGCCGGAGCTTGGACCGGCGCGTCCAGCCTCGTCGGTCTCGTTCGGACGGCCGATGTTGTGGCGGCGCGCGCCGTTCTCGGCGAAGAGGCCTTCGAATTCGCATCCCATGCTGCACTGCTGCCGAGACCGACCGTCGAGCTGATGTCCGCGATCAGCGCTTCCGAGATGCCGACTGCGCCTCGTGCATTTCTCTGCCGCGGTGCGGTGATGTTCGGCCTTGCGATAGGCGCGATCCCGCATGGGCTGCGCGCCCGACTGCGATTGCGCCGCCCCGCAGCGGTCTGGATGGTGGTGGCGGACGCCTGCCGTGACGACAGTGCTGGCGAGGACGCCTTTCGTGCGATGCGGCGCCTAGTCCGCAAAGAGATGCCGACATGGTCGCGCTGGTTCAACTGACGGCGGGTGGCGCCAGCATCCTCGGCCCAGGGCGAGTTTTGCCAGCGGCCACCGCACAGACGATCGTGGAGGCTGAGCAATTGCTTATTCAGGCGCGACGCGATGCGGACGCGCTCGTGGATGGGGCGCGCGAAACTGCAGAGATGATCGAGACGGCTGCCAGGGAAGCCGCGCTGACAGCGGCGCAGGCGACCATCGATCAACGATTAACCGCGATCGCCGTTGCGTCGCTACGGATCATGGAGGATAATCAAGAACGGATTGTCGACATGGGCCTGCAGATCGCACGTCGGGTAATTGATACCGTCGCGCCGGATGACGCTGCGGTGCAGATCGTTTTGCACAGCCTGAGATTCACGGGCCATAGCTCCCTCGTCCGCTTACGCCTGGCACCGGCGCATGTCGAAACGGTCCGCAGACGATTGAACGAACTGCTCTCGACGGCGACGTCGCGCGCCGTCGTCGAAATAGTTTCTGATCCGCGGGTCAAAGATGCCGGATGCATCCTTGAGACAGATGCTGGACTTGTTGACGCCACGATTGAAAGCCAATTGGCGGCGATCGGATCCGGCCTGCGTAGCAGCCTAAAGGCCTCTGCATCGTGATTTCCGAGCGACCCGAGTTGCCAACAGCGGTGGCTGCAATTCATTCTACGCACGACGACATCGATCGCTTGTTTCAGCTCGCTCGCACGGTGGTGGCGCAGACGACGACAATGCGCGTCTGCGGCCGAGTCCTTCAAATCGTCGGGACAATCATCCGTGCAACGGCGCCGGGCGCCCGTATAGGTGACCTGTGCATGCTCCGCAATCCCGAGAACAAGTGCGAATTGTCGGCGGAAGTTATCGGGTTTCAGCACGACATCGCCATTCTAACGCCGCTTGGCGAAATACAGGGGCTTTCTACCCTCACTGAGGTGATCCCGATGGGAGAGCCTCTGACAGTGCCCGCGGGCTGGAAATTGCTTGGCCGGGTGCTTGACGGTCTCGGCCGCCCCCTCGACACATCCACTCATGGGCCGCTGCTTCCAGACGCCCGCGTTCCAGTCCAAAGCGAGGCACCGGGTCCCTTGACTCGGCGCATCATTGATCGCGCTCTTCCAGTCGGCATACGCGCGATCGACGGCTTCTTGACGTGCGGCGAGGGGCAGCGCATGGGAATCTTTGCCGCGGCGGGCGGCGGCAAGAGCACACTGCTGTCGATGTTGGCGCGCAGCGCGGCGGTTGACGTAACAGTGATAGCTCTGATTGGAGAGCGAGGCCGAGAGGTGAAGGAGTTCATCGAATGCGATCTCGGCTCAGAGGTGCGACGAAGATCAGTTCTTATCGTTGCCACCTCCGATCGTTCCGCGATGGAACGGGTGAAGGCGGCCTATGTGGCGACGGCAATCGCAGAATGGTATCGAGATCGGGGACAGCGTGTCCTGCTTCTCATGGATTCGGTAACGCGCTTTGCGCGCGCACAGAGGCAGATTGGTCTGGCGGCCGGCGAACCGGCCACCCAGCGTGGTTTCCCGCCCTCGGTCTTTGCGACTTTGCCGCAGCTCGTGGAACGCGCCGGCAACAACGATCGTGGATCGATAACCGCGTTTTACACCGTGCTTGTCGAGGGCGATGACGTCACCGAACCTCTAGCCGATGAAACCCGTTCCATCCTGGATGGCCATATTGTGCTCTCACGCACCTTGGCGATGTCGAACCACTATCCCGCTATCGATATTCTGGCAAGCGTCAGCCGTGCTATGAGTGCTATCGTGTCGTCGCAACATTCGAAGTTGGCGGGTGAGTTGCGGTCGCTGATAGCTAAATACCAGGAGGTGGAACTCTTGATACGGGTCGGCGAGTACAAGAAAGGAACCGAGCCGCACGCCGATACGGCTATCGCCAAGATTGAGAACATACGGGCGTTCCTGCGACAGCCAAGATGTGAACAAATTGGCTTCGACGCAATGCTTCAGGAGCTCGCCACGTGCCTGGCATGACTCCCAAGGCCGTGCATCAATTGCTTGAGTTGAGGGAATTGCGGCGTCGCCGGGCCGAGGAGACTCTACGCGTGCGGCAGTCAGCCATCGACAAATCCGGTGCGACTGTCGAAGCGGCACTGGCAGTCCTTCGCACATGGCGGCAAGACCGACCTCGACTGGAGCGCGAGATGTATGATTTGCTGATCGGCAAACCCGTCGCTCTCAGCGATCTAGAGGAGGCGAAGGCGAAGACGGCGTCACTGCGCGATCACGAACGGCTGCTCGAACGGCGCCTTGAGGAGGCGCTGTCGGAAGCCGAACATGCGTGTCAGGCATGTCAGGAAGCCTCCGACGCCACACGCAAGGCATATCGGCAGCTCGAGAAATGCGACAATTTGGTGCGTGCGCTCACCGCCGGCCCGCTGAAGGAGACGGATCTCTAGATGTTTGAGCCCGGGTTTTGATAGGACATCCTTGTCTGCCGAATCAAAGGATGCACTATGGGCCAGGTTCCTCATGGGAGCGCCGCGACGACAGAGGCGATCCGTCGAGCGATACAGCATAGTCAAGCGAGCCTCAGAACGCTGGCAAACGGTTAGTCGCACGCGTGAAGTGATGAAGTTCCGCAGTTTGGGACGGGGGGCGCTGCCCGCGTCACAACAACTTCATACTTGGCCACGCCACCCCCGGGCCCCGCGCAGGCCGCTTCGTCGCATTTGCGCCCATCCTTAATCATCCACCACGCGCACAGTGGTGAATTGTCTTTGCACGGACATGGTTGATCGACGTCGGCGTAGTAACGTGACCCAAGTCGGATGACCGATGAACTGCACCTAAATTCCGCTGGTTAAACACCGGCCACGCGCGCATTCCCGCTGAAGAAAGGCCTCCTAGTTCGAGAACGGAGTCGGCACGATAGTTGCTCCTTAGGAACGCGGTCGAACTGATCTTGAAACGAGATTTCCAAACCGCCGCGGCGGTCTATCGAACCGCGACGGGATCAATCAAGACTAGGAGATGGCGGCATGTTTCGGCAAAACGATGATATCAGTTGGAGACTCCGTGCTTGCTCGGGGGTAGCGACGGGATCGACGGCGGCTGTCCCAAGGCAGCGTCCGCGGATCTCTAATCGTTCCGAGGGCGCGAACGCAATTGATCGCTTCCCACCACGACACTGTTTCGAAAGCGACCGTCGGGAGTTTGAAAGCGTCGATTCGGAGCGATGCTTAGCACCGCCACGAAGCCTAAGAAACTCACCTGCATACGTTGCACTACCATACTTCGTAGGCTCCGCAAATTTCTCAAGAACAAGCCCGCGTCGGGAATCGCTGCTTAGACGCATACCGAGGTTGGCAGCTGCGACCGACAATCGATCTCAACGCCACCGGGCGCGTCGCCCCGCCGAATGCTGGACATTGCGGGGAGGTCGCTGCCCATGCAAGGCGGTTTCCACCATTGTCATGGGACGGCGAAGGCCGATTTCGACGGTCCCGGGTATTAGTCAGTGCCTCTTGCAGGGATCAACGCCGAGGCAAGAACCTGTCTGCGGTTCGTTTCATTGATCATGCCTTGGACGCACCTACAGGATGCAGCGCAGGTGGCTAGTGTGATGTTTCTCGACAAAGTCCGAACGGTCGCAACCGGTCGCAATGATATTGTTCTCGTGGCGCTACTGATCACGATCATCTTCATGATGATCATTCCACTGCCGCCGGTCCTCATGGATGTACTACAGGCAGTCAACCTGGGACTCTCGGCACTCCTGCTGATGGTGGCGGTCTATATTAGATCCCCCCTTGCATTCGTCTCCTTTCCGTCGGTGCTTCTGGTGACGACGCTCTTTCGGTTGTCGCTTGGCATCGCCGCAACACGCACAATCTTGCTTCACGCAGACGCCGGCCAGATCATCAGGACCTTCGGGGACTTCGTGGTGGCCGGCAATCTCGTGGTGGGCGCGGTCACCTTTTTGATCATGACAATTGTTCAGTTTGTCGTCATCACCAAAGGATCTGAGCGTGTGGCCGAGGTTGCCGCACGATTTTCTCTGGATTCGATGCCAGGCAAGCAGATGAGCGTCGACGGCGACTTGCGTGCCGGCGGCATTGATATCCGAGAGGCAAGTCGGCGCCGCGTTGCGATTGAGCGCGAGAGCCAACTCTACGGTGCCCTCGACGGTGCCATGAAGTTCCTCAAGGGTGACGCAATCGCGGGATTGATCAGCATTGCCGTGAACATCATAGGCGGGATCGCGATTGGTTCGCTTCAAAAGGGAATGGGATTGTACGAGGCGCTCGAGGTTTATGCGATCCTGACCATCGGAGACGGGCTCGTCGGTCAGATACCGGCTCTCTTCACCGCGATTACTGCTGGAATTATCGTCACAAGGGTTAGTGACGAGAATACCGGTGCAGATCTCGGCAATGAGATCGGCGACGAGATCAGCGCTCAACCGCGTGCGCTTATGGTCGGATCATTCATTCTCCTCCTCTTTTCGTTCATCCCTGGCTTTCCAATGGGGATCTTCATGATCTTGGCACTCGTGGTTGGAGGCGGTGGCTGGCAACTGCAGCGCAATCGGCAGCTGGCCGCGCCGCCAATGCGTCGCTACGCGATGACAGGGGGAGCGCGCTTAGCGGCATCGCATGAGCCGACCGACGGTGACGGAGCGGCCGACAACGGCATCACGTTCACCGTGCCCCTGATGATCGACGTCGGTCACGACGTTCAGGCGGTCGTCCCTCCCGATCTGCTCAAGAAAGCATTGGATGCAGAACGGCAAGCCCTCCTTCTTGAACTCGGTGTTCCTCTTCCAGCGATCAATGTGCGGGTCAACGACAGCTGCAAGGATGGAGCGTATGTCATCATGGTGAATGAAATACCATGCGGTCAGGGACGACTGCGCTCGCAACATCTTTTGGCACGTACAACTCCCGAGCGCCTTGATATCGTGGGCATTCCGTATGTTCTGGATCAACAATTCCTTCCTCAGATCGAGACGGTCTGGGTGAATGTTATACACCGCGAATCGTTGCGCGCTGCCGACGTCCCGTTCCTGGAATCGATTCAGATCCTTGGCTATCACACCGCTCAAATCCTGCGGAGGCATTCTGCTGAGTTTGTGGGAATCCAGGAGACGAAAGCTCTTTTGAACCACATTGAGGTGCGACTCCCAGAACTCGTAAAGGAGGTACTGCGCTCGACGCCCTTGCAGAAGATTTCAGAGGTTTTTCAGCGACTGATCTCGGAAGAGGTTTCGTTGCGTAACATGCGCACCATCCTCGCCGCACTGGTCGAACGGGCACCGAACGAAAAAGACATTGTCCTGCTGACCGAGCATGTGCGCTGTGCGCTGAAGAGGCAACTCTGCATGCCGCATTGTATTAGCATGAACCTGTTGCCAGCCTACCTTCTCACGCCACACGTGGAAGAAACAGTGCGCAATGCGATTCGGCAGACTTCCGCCGGCAGCTATCTCGCCCTCGACCCTCAAACCACAGGTCAGATCATTGACGCGATACGAGAGGCTATCGGCGACCTCAATCAGCAGCCGCACAAGCCGGTGCTGCTGACTTCGATGGATATACGTCGATACGTACGCAAGATCATCGAAACCGACCTCTACGCGCTTCCAGTACTGTCTTATCAGGAGCTTCCCCCCGATATCTCCATACAGCCATTGGGACGGATATCGCTGCGATGAGAAATGCGAACATAGAACAAGAAGTTCTCACGGGTGATCAGACCCAGCTGTCCTTGCGTGTGCTATCTGGCCCCAACAGGGGGGCCGAGACATCGCTCGGCGATGGAGTGTGGCTAGTCGGTAGTCATGACGCTGACGACCTTACCTTCGCAGACCCGGAACTGGTTGACTCGCATCTTCGCATTGTCATCGAGGCCGGCCAAATCCAGATCACCGCACTCGCACCGGGTGTGCTCATCGGCGGTAGTGATTGTCTAGCAGAGTGTCCGACGAGCCTCGATCTCCTCACTCCGATTCAGGTTGGGCGGACGATTTTCAGTATCGGTCCGACCGATGGCAGCTTCCCCGAGATCGACTCCGTGGTCGAATATAGAAGGCGGCATGCAGAGCATGCGGCCTCAGCTCCCGAGGGACCGTCGACCCGGGGTCGAGAAGCTAGTCTTGGGAGGGACTCGATACCTCGGCCATTTCGGCTTGGCGCGGCCGCTTGCGGTCTTCTGATCATTGTCTATGGAACTTGCGCCGGGATGGCGGGGGTTATTTCCTCTTTCACCTCGGCTCCCGCTCCGGGTACCGATCCGATCAAAATTGCCAGGAACGTGCTTCGCGATTTGAACTTCGGAAGCGGGCTCAGTATCGCGTTCTCCGATGATAAGCTGATCATCGACGGCGACTTGGGACCTGGAGAGGCGACTAAGATCAAAGCAGCCCTACGTGGTGCCGGGCTAACCGCAGAGATAACAGCGAAATCGGCGACCGCCACCGTTCTATCTGATGCAAAGGTCATCGACCTGTCAGCGACTGTCATGCGGGGATTCGGCATTGAGGGGAGCATTCGCGTGGAGAGCCCCGGAGGGATATCAGTAGCGGGATATGGCCCAAGCGATGCGATCGTCAAAGCGGCCCTTCGCCACCTGCAGCAGGATATTCCCGGGGTCAGCATAATTGATGACACGGTCGCAACGCCAGACCGCGCGCGAACCTTTCTAGAGACAGCGACGACAGCCGAACTTCGTCGCATGATTCGTATCGTGGTGAAGCCAGATGTCGTCCTCGTTTCGGGGACGCTTACCCCAACCGCCTATAGCGAATGGCAGACCGTTGCTTCCCGCTTCGAGGAGAAGTTCGCGCCCTACATTCGGCTTGAGGCGCATTGTTCGCTGGGGGTATTGCCGCTAGCGAGAGGCGTACACCTCGGCCGGTCTCCATTTATCGTCGTTCAGAACGGAGCGCGCTTAAAAGTCGGCGACAATATCGATCATTTCGGCAAGATCGTTGTCATTGAACGCGACGGAATGCTTGTGCGTATCGGAGAGGCCGACGTGCACGTTCCCTATCCGAGCAAGCCAGAATGGATAGCAGAGGAGGGTCAACTGTGAGCGAGCATCTGGTCGTGCTTGAGCTGCAGAAACGGTTGGTAGACGACATCGATGGCACAGAGTTAGCTGCTCTGGAGAGAGAGCTCGAGAGTTGGCAACAATGGTTGAAACGTGACATGGATCGCGGCGTCACGAGGCGTCATTTCGACGCATTGGACACATTGCTCGACGCAATAGGTGCCGCAGCAGATGTTGTCAGTACAACATGGATGCGCCACCACAGCGGACTATCCTCCGGCTTGGAGAGGTGAGGTGGATATTAGGAACATAAGTGGCTCACTTGGCAGATCTGTTGAGGCATCGGAACGCAGCTTGAGAAATCACATGGCGACGATGAATCCGGACGACAGCATGGATCAGCTTAAGCTTCAGATTTCAATGAACACACACACGACACTCTTGAGCCTGAATTCGACCGTTATCAAAGCGGTTCACGAAGCGCTTAATGGTATTATCCGGAACATTGCCTGAACTACGGACGATTCTGGGGTGCTATGTCTTCCAGTTTTATGCAACTACGTCATCTCCGATATTTCACGGCCATCGTGGATGCTGGTAGTTTTTGCCAAGCAGCGGCGACAATCCACGTGGCGCAGCCGGCCCTGAGTCAGCAGATGACTGCCTTGGAAGCCGAGCTTGGGGTCGCGCTGCTGCACCGTAGCGTACGCGGCGTTCGTCCGACTCGCGAGGGCAAGGTCTTTTATCGTGAGGCCACGTCCATTCTTCAACAGGTTGACCAACTGCGCAGCATCATCCGCTCTACGGCAGGAGAACCGGAAGGTGCCGTAAGGCTGGGCATGTCCTCAGCGCTCGCCGCTTCGTTCGCCTGCACCTTGATGGAAGCCAGCCGGACAGTGCTCCCAAAAGTACGCCTCCATCTTGTTACGGGTGACTCTCTTCAGATGAAGCTGCTCATCGCATCACGAGCGCTCGATATCTGCGCTGTAATTGAGGATGAGCCCACCTCCGGTGTTACTCGCCAGCCGCTATTTCAACAGCGACTTCACCTGGTACGTCCCCCCGATACAGGAGAAGTCGCTCCCGCCGTTTCGATTGAGGAATTGGCCGAGCTCCCTCTTGTATTGCCGACGCGCCCAAACACAATTCGCGACGCATTAGATCGGACGTTTGAAGTGGCCGGCGTGATGCCGAACTGCATCGCAGAAGTCGACACGTTCGTCAGTGCGCTCTCCTTTGTCAGGGCCGGTCTCGCAAATGCGATTCTGCCCAAGGGCGACATTCCCGATATTCCAGGCCACGAAGGTCTGAGACCGCTCGTGATAGATCCACCGATCCATATGACAGCCAGCCTCATCTCTTCGGGCGACCTTGCCTCCGCCGCCGAAGCTGTGAGCGCCTTGCTGATTGCGCAGGTGGGAGAAGTGCTTCAAATAAGACCTCTTGCCGGATGCGAGCTGATTGCGGCATCTGATCTCGACTCAAGCCGAGGCCCTAACGGCTGCTGAGTGACAACTCAGCGGCAGCCAGTTCACACGGAAGGCGCAGATCCGTCTGACTGCTCGCTATCGAAAACTCGTTTCGCGCGGCAAGCGAACGCGCCCTGCAATCGCCCGTGAACCGGCGGCTTCATGTGGACGGTCGCCAGGCAAGTGCAATTGGCCTGATCAGGCCCTCTCATCATCGCGCATTGTAAGGACTCATCGTCCAGGGCGGAAGCGCTTCATACGACAAGGACGACCGAACCCCGCATCTGTCCCGCGAAAGCGCTTATCAATTGCTGGCCGACGGCTTGGCCACGTATCGGCGGGAGCATCGGACGATGCCCGCTCGGCTCGTGATGCACAAGACGTCGGGGTTCAATGTCGACGAAAAGGCGGGCTTCGCACAAGCGCGGAAGGCGAAAAGCTTGAAGTGCTCGACCTGGTAACGGTCCGCCGGTCCGGAACGCGCATCCTCCGCGCTGGCGGGTCTCCGACCGAGACCTGGCCGGCGATGATTGCTGCCGTCACCGATCTCTCGGGCCACCTGACCGGCGCGCATCGCACCTGGCTCGATCCCGGCGGCTTCAGCGAAACCAATCTCGGCAAGGCGCCGATCGACACGCCGAGACGGGCCATGGGCGACCTGCTCGGACACGCGGTTCGCTTCGGTGCGGCGGGCGAGGTGATGGTAGCCGGCGAGGGCATCGAGACGATGTTGTCGCTTCGGTGCGTTCTGCCCAGCATGCCAATGGCGGCGGCGCTCTCGGCAACACACCTCTCCTCCATCCTGCTCCCGGAGGCGTTGCGCCGACTCTACATCGCGCGCGACGATGATCCTGCAGGTGATGGCGCCATGGCGACCTTGATCGATCGGACGCAGGCGGCCGGGATCGAGGCGATCGTGATCTCGCCACGGCTTGGCGACTTCAACGAGGATCTTCGGCTGCTCGGGATCGAGGCGCTTCGGGCTGCAAGCCGGGTGCAAATCGCGGCCCAGGACGTCGCCCGCTTCATGGAGCTCACAACATGACCGGAAGGGGATGAGGGCGGCGCGGCCCTTCGTCACCGCCGGCCTGGTCGTCCTGCTTCCCCTTAGCATCGGAGAGGGCCGCACCCGCGGCCTTCAAGAGGGCGATCGGGCGGCAAACGGCCCGGACCGGCAACCTCGTGGGCCGACTATTTTCCGTCGGCGGCAAAGCCGCCTGTACAGCGCGAGGCAAAATAGTCGGCCCCCTCGGCCCTCCGCTCCGCTTCGGCCCTTCGCTTCGCTGCGGGTGCAAGTCCGTTCCGCCAGCCGCTTTCGTCGCCATGAAGGCCGCGATGGGCGCGGTCAATCCGACGAGGAAAGCCGTAATGACCACCGACCACGACGACGATTTCGAGCCGCAGCACAACTCGTCCCCAACTGACCAGGTTCTCCAGGAACTCCAACTCCATGGCCACCGGCCCTTCCACGATGAGCCCGATCCCCGGCCGCTTCCCGAAGCACAAATCCTTGCCGGCAGCATCTCCGATATCTTCGACGCCTTCGTGGTGGCACTCTCGGACACCCGCCTCGAACCCGACCTCGGGGACCTGCTCTGATCGACGGTGACGTCTTCCACCGTGCCATCGACCGGATCGAGCGCGAGCTCGACGACAACGAGCTAGCGCAGCAGCGGTCGCAGCGGGAGCAGGACGGCAGCGAGATCAAATCCGTCGAGTTGGAGCGACTGACGGCCGAACGGCAGACGTTGATCGAGCGACGCAACGCCTTCGAGCTGATGCGCGATCAGGCCGCCGACGAGTTCGAACGCCACACTCATTCCGCACGCCGCCCGCGCATCGGGTCGAAGGTCAACCACCGCAATCTGACCTCCGCGATGATCGACAGCCGCGATTTTCTGGCCGCGAAGAAGCGCGCCGACAACCAGGTGCTCGTGCCCCGGGCCCGAAAGTCGCGCTGACCGGCGGTCTGGACTTCAATGATCACGGGTTAATCTGGTCCAAGCTCGACCAGGTGCACGCCAAGCATCCGGACATGGTGCTGCTCCACGGCGGATCGCCCAAAGGCGCCGAGCTGATCGCCGCCAAGTGGGCCGACAACCGCAAGGTCCCGCCGATCGCTTTCAAGCCCGACTGGACGAAGCACGCCAAGGCCGCGCCATTCAAGCGCAACGATGCGATGCTCAACGAGCTACCAATTGGGGTGATGCACTGCCGGTACGGGCATCCAGGCCAATCTCGCCGACAAGGTGAAGAAACTTGGTATCCCGGTTTGGAAGTTCGGACGAAGGGCGCAGGGGTCAAGTTGAGCGCTCCGCGGCATATTGCGCCATTCAAACCTGCTCATCTGACCAGAGTTCCGTGCCATCGCATATCTGCTCTGCTCGTCGCACGTTGGCCGTCGCGGGACGAGGCGTTGCGTTCGTGATATCCGAGCGGCGCCTCGGCGATGGGACGGGTGGACATGGAACAGAAATTACGAGCGGATATCGAGCGCGATTTCCGCCTACGCTGCCGATACCCATGGCCTTACCGACGGAGGCGGCGCGATTCGCCGAACTGCCGACCAACATCTGCTCAGCGCGGTTAACTTACACAACGACGCTCGTCTTAAGAATAAGCCGAAACCCTCCAATCGTTTCATTCCGTTCCTCCACAAACGGGATCAGCGGACGTCAACGCCCCGGATTGGCCCTTCCTCTATGCCGTCGACAAGCTGCACGCGGTCAGATCGATTACGTCGTCGGTTGCAGAGATAACGCCTCTTCGATGTGTGATCGCCAGAACGGTGACACCGTTCGACAAGGCACGAATATGGTTCATAATGTCTCGCTCGGTTCGTTCGTCAAGCGCAGAGCTGGCTTCGTCGAGAAGAAGGATCGCTGGGTCGCCATATAGCGCGCGGGCGACAGCGATGCGTTGGCGCTCCCCGCCGGAAAGTTTCAAGCCTCGTTCGCCAACGACCGTGTCAAATCCTTGGGGTAACGCCTCGATAAAAGAGAGAATGGCCGCTTTTTTGGAGGAACCGCGAAGGCGCGCCTCGTCGCGGGGCCGTCCTAGCAGGATGTTGTCGGCCAGCGACTCGTTGAGCAATATTATGTCCTGAGGAACGACGGCAACAGCGGCATACCAGTCCGTGCGATCGATGCCGGCGAGATCGATTCCATCGACCGTAATGCGGCCCGCGTCTGGATCAATCGATTTCATTGCGAGCTTAAACACTGTGGATTTGCCAGATCCAGTGTCGCCGACAAGGAACGTAATGCCGCCGCGCGCAGCCGTAAATGAGATGTTCGTAACGCCGCGACCGCTGTCGTAGGTATAACCGACGGCCTCGAAAGACAGCCGACCAGCGGAGGGCACGAAATCACGAGCATGAGATAACCACCGCTCTTCCGGTGCCGCCCACAAATGGACTAGAGGCATGAGGTCAGCGCGCGAGCGCGCCACGTCGTCGATCGCGCGGGCAACCATCTCGAAAGGCATGTTTAGCTGCAGTAGGAGCGTGTTGAACAGCACTATATCACCGATCGTGACCACGCCGGCCTCGTACTCTGGGAGAAGGAAGAGAAGCGTGACCGCAAATTGTAATGCCACGCCGAGGCCGAGCACAGCGATATAGGTGACTCGCTCCAGCACATAGGATCGCCAGTTGTCGCGTACTTCGCGCGCCTTGATTGAAAATCGCTGGCTAATCCACGAATGACTCCCGAAATGGCGCAACGTCTCCATAGCGTTTATGACGTTGCCGACGAAACGAGCATTCTTCTGCCCCGCTTCAATCGCTTGGTCGAGAAACGTCCGGGCTCGCCGAGTGGAAATCCAGGTCAATGTGATCGCAGCCGCACCATAAATGACGACGATTGCAGCGATCGTAATGTTGACGAGCACTCCCAGAGTTGCGAGCGTAAGCAGAAGCTGCGTCGCAGCGGGGATAAAGACGATAGTCCCAAGTTGGAGCAGCGTCGTTAACGCGCTGCGCCCGCGAGCGCCCGCATTCTGTATCTCTACGGGATTGTGCTCAACGAAAAAGGCGGCCGTCTTTCTCAGGATGCGCTCGAAGAAACGAGTTGCGGCGATGAAGCCCAGGTTTTCTGCGGTCATGAAGGAGAGATATTGTACCATCCGCTGCAATGCGGAGGCTGCGCCGAGCAGGAGGGCATAACCGACAAAACCCCAGGCGAGTTCCGACATGCCTCCTTCCTGCAGGAGGTGGTCGATCAGACGGGAAAAGAGATAGGGGGCTGCGACGCTGCTCGCGCTAGAAAGCAGCACGACTGCGGCAACGACCAGCAGAGCGCATCGATCGGACCGCCAATAAGCAAGAAAAATTTCGGAAATCGGAGAGAGTGCGGTGTGCTTTAACATGATTTGCGGCAGTTCTGAGAGATCGATGTTTCTTATTTCGGCGGAGAGAGGCGATATCTTCCTGTTCATACGGCTAAAGGTCCTCCGTCTGGGCCATAAAACTGATCGATGCAGGCAGCTTACTCTCGAATTGTTCGACGACATCCGCCATTGCTACGCTTCAGCGCACTTTCGTCCAGCGCCTTCATTCGACTCTACCAATGTTGATAGGTTGTCGTGGGCATTTACATGAGAGACTTTGTATGTGGCTCAGCAAAGCTGTCGGCTACCGGTTTCTGCCGACGTCAAAATGCGATGCGAGAGAAGCCAGCGTCCTAAGACCACGGAGCCTCATATGAAGCAAGCAAGTGCCTCCACGCAGGATCGGAGTTTGCGGTCTGATACAGCTAACCTTCCGCTACCTGTAATGCCGCCTCCTACCATTAAGGGGCCAAAGACCAGCCTGCCAAACGACAGCGCTACTCTGGGCTATCTTAAAGACTGATCGCATCAGTCTATATGCTTCGTTGCCGCCCCTCACACGAGGGGCGGTGGAGTGCAAAAACAATGCTCAAGGCTTTCCTGAGGGTAAGCGATCTCGAGAGCGTCGATCCTGTTGTTAAAGACTCCTCGATATCAGTTGGAGACAGCTATATCCGTCCATTTCGTCATAAGTGCCTCGAGAGCGTTCTAGTGAAGAACTCTGATCAATGGTTCTTCGTAATACGTGAACGTCAGCGAGTTTCAGGCGAGCTTGGCGCCCATTTGGCCTTAACAGCTAACGTGTCCACGGATCGGCTTCGTCAGCAATATCAAGAATGCATGGAGTGGCCTCTCGACTTTATTATGATTGAGGCTGCCCGCCGGGGCGGTCGGTTGCGTATACGAGCAGGTCAACTAGGCAGCCTCCCGATCTATTTCCA
Source organism: Bradyrhizobium sp. 160 (assembly GCF_023073735.1). Lineage (NCBI taxonomy): Bacteria > Pseudomonadati > Pseudomonadota > Alphaproteobacteria > Hyphomicrobiales > Nitrobacteraceae > Bradyrhizobium > Bradyrhizobium sp. 160. The sequence continues at coordinate 15,350 of NZ_JADPKD010000068.1, read as the reverse complement.
CGTGGAGGAGCGCGCTCGTTCCATTTCTCTATCCTGGGACCTTGTCGATTTCGCTCATAAATCACGGACGCTTGATTCAGAATTGATCGCGCATCATCTGGCGATGAAAACGTTCTACTCTGCGCGACAGGCCTGCCTCGGGGTTAACTTATTAACCGCCGGCGCAACTTTATACGTCGATGCGTCTGATACATCATTTGATTACGGTTCAGTAGCTTCAGCCCCTCCTAACACCGCCGATCCCGAGAAGAGCAGTGCTCTTCTAGAATTTGCAGACACATTGCGTGACGTCGTTATTTCGCGACCAACGGACTTTTGCGTAAGTGCCGTGGAACTGAGCGGAGGAATGGATTCCGCTTCCGTCGCGATTGCCGTCGGGGAGAGCGTGGGGTCACTAACATGCGGTGGCATACTACTGGGTGATGAGAGCAGTCCCACGCAGATTGATCGGCGAAGTAGCATTTTAAGCGCATTGAATTGCCGCGATCACGCCATTGAAATGCAGAACCACATGCCGGCAATCGATCTGGATTTAGAGCCAAAATCCCACCTGCCGCTTATTTCGGAATATTACCTGGAGGCCTTCGAGGCACTATGGGGTCGATTTCGTGACGAAGGCTGCGAGATAATCTGGTCCGGAATAGGAGGAGATGAGCTTTGCGCTTGCTTTTCCGATGAGGAGAGTGAAGCACGATCTCCGTCTGCACGTTGTTACGATATGGCGGTGGAATTTGCGGAAACCCTATTAACGAGGCGCGGGCTCGATGCCGCTCGCTCATCCTTCCTATTTAGCGCGCCAATTGGCCTCACTTCGTCAACGACGCTGCTCGCTAGTCTGTGTCATGCCCGTCCGCTCGCGAAGAAAGGGCTTTGGCCCGTGCGCCCCTTAGGCGATCCGAGATTGATCAACTTATCAGCGAAACTTCCGGTCGAATTTCGTGCAGACAAGCAAATGCTCCGTGTTTACCTGCGAAGCCGCTTGGGAACCGAGGTGTTCCCGCAAGCTTATAAGAAAGAAACCTTCGAACTCGTATTATCAAGAGCGATTGCGGCCCGGGCGGATACCCTTAGATCGCAGCTAGAGGTCTGCGCCTTGGCCGAGTTAGGCTTAGTATCGCGCGCGTCAGTTATGACGCTTTTGAACAGGGTTATAGCGACACACGAGTTTTCTGCGACGAGTGCCTTGGCGCGTTTCCTATGGGCAGAACGTTTCGCGCGGCAACTCTGTTGAGGGCCCATCACAAGCGACTATGTTGAACGGCGGGCTAAATGATGACTCACATTAAACAACATCAAGGACGCATAAGCTAGGACTAGGATCAGATGATGATCCAGATTCGTCATGCGTCCGATTCGGATGCTGTATGGTTGACTCGGCTTTTGTCGGATCCTCGCTTCTACCTTCGAATGGGTTACGATCCCGAAGCAAAGGACGTTTTGAGGCTTGCAGTGGCGAAGAAGTTCGAACTCTATAAAGATGGGCTTGGATGCATTCTGATTGCTCAGCATGGTCTTGTATCGCTCGGGTACGGTGCTTACTTTCATTCGCGCTCTCCCGGCTATGCATATATCGAATATGGAGTTACCCCAACACATTTCGGCCGGGGCATCGGGGGACGGATGCTGGATGCGCTGATTGCATCGGCCAAGGCGAACGACGCGCAAGGACTCCAGACCGTTTGCCATCCAAGGAATGTGGCGTCTGTCGCGCTGCTAGAATCGAGGCACTTTATCCGGTGCAAGAAACTTTCGCGCGCTAGCTGGGTATTTGATAGATACAAATTGTCGTTCCCCATCAGAGCCTGGTTAGGTTAGGCCAATGAAGAGCGATGTTTTGCGCAATTGCCCAGTGAATTTACCGACGTGCCATGGGCTATCGATTGAGCCTGAGCTCGAAGTGGAGAGCCGCACATTTTCCGGCCCTTATGATGACGCGCGACCGGCCCGCTCAATCGTCAGGCCAAGTCGGGCGCGCTCTCGGCCTTCGAGTCCTCCAAGCAGCACTCTTGCCTACGAAGCGAAGCAACTTGGCATTCCGGGTTTGAAAGTTCTGACGAAGTGGAACAGGGCTCAAGTTGAGCGCACCCTAGCATTGCGCCATTCAAACCTGCTCGTCCGACCAGAGTTCCGTGGCCATCGCCTATCTGCTCTGCTCGTCGCACGTTGGCTGTCGCAGGACGAGGCGTTGTGTTCGTGATATCCGAGCGGAGCCTCGGCGATGGGACGGGTGGACATGGAACAAGAAGTACGAGCGGCTGTCGAGCGAGCGATTTCCGCCTACGTTGCCGATACCTATGGCCTTACCGGCAGCGTCTCAACAGTTGTGAAGGGTGCGAACTGGACGTTTGTGGTTCGTGACGGCGCGCAAGATCGGGCTTTCATTCGTCTGTACCGAGCATGGGGTCGCCCCGCTGCCGACGTCGCGAGCGAAATGGCCATGCTCCGAGCCGTTGAAAGCACGCCTGCGCTTGAGGTCTCTCGGCCCCTAATTGACCATGAGGAGCGCTCGTTCTCCGCATTCCAATTGCCTGATGGCACCAAGCGCCTTCTTGGCGTCTTCGCTCCGGCTGCCGGGCGTGAACTGGCCGCAACTCCGGCCGATTGGTATCGCGCCGGCGTTGCCCTGTCCCATTTGCACCGACAGACCGGGCTCACGAAACTGGCGCCCAACAGGGAGCTTCTGAGCGGGACGAGAGACAAGGAGACGCTCGCGATGATCGCCGAGAGATCTCCAAATGTTGCCAAGGACATCAGCAAATCACTGGATGTGCTCGTGGGCGCAGGGGCAAACGAGCCGATTGGCCCGACAGGGCTTTGTCATGGCGATGTTAGGCCAATGAACATGCGGGTTCAGGACGAGCGCGTCACATTTTTCGATTTCGATGATTGTGGCCGCGGCCCTCAGTGGCTCGATGTGGCTGCCATGGCACTGTGGCTGGAAACCATAACCAGTGGCGATGTGGGCGCGCTGTGGAAGGCTTTCCTGGCCGGATACGGCGTGGATGTAAGTGACTCTTTTGTCCGTTTTGTGGGCCGTATGGTGGCTGCACACCAGCTGCGCATCCTGCGGTTCTTGTTTGACTATTGCGAGCTTGACGCCGCGCTATGGGCTGATGTTCTGAATCGGGCCGAGATGGTCGTGAGCAGGGCCGCCCAGGGCCGGCTACGCGCATTCGCCACCTGATGCGACGACGTATTCACGTCAGCTGGCAGCAGCTGCTGGATACGCAGGCTAAACCGTCCAGCACCAACGCGGCGGCAAATCTTCCAACATCGGTTTTGCACTGAGCTAAGCGCGAGAATGCACGGGTTCCATTCGCAAGCAATGCAGCGGTGTTGCTTCGTTGGCTTTTCTTCCTTGTCCTTCTTCGTCGTCGGAGTCGGGATCGTTTTGCCGGCATGGGTTGCGTTCGCCGCGGGCTGATCGAACTTGGTGGGCTTGGTGTTGCTGGCCTCCAGCCTCGCTGGCCTTGTTCTGGCGCCGCTCAGCGGATATCTCGTCGATCGCTACAGCCGCCTCGGAGTGACCACATCGGGACAACTCGCCAGAGCTGTTGGCTTGCTGAAGTTGGCTCCGGTGCAAGTTTTGCCCGACGCGCTCTCGCGTCCTATCCTTCTTCTATCAGCAGTTCTCGGTGCTTTCGGCTACGGCCTTCTGGCAGGCGGCATGAGCGGAATCTTGCAGTCCATGGTTCCTGAGGCCGAGCGTATGCGCTTTAACATGCACATGTCGTTCTTCAATCAAGGCGGGCTAGCCTTGGGGACGGGTGCGGGCGGGTACGCCATCGCCCATCTCGGCAGCACGACCGCGGCCGCGCTGTTTGCCTTTGTGGCGATGTCCGTTCTGCCTTTGTTGGGCATGCTGACGGGAGATACCGACCCTAAACAGCCAGCGAAGCGCCTCAATCTGTTTTCCGCTTCGCGTGAAGCGATCACGTATCTGCTGAACGCCCCGCAAACCCTGGCCGCGTCGGTTGCCGTGAGGCTGGCTTTTGCCGTCATTCAGGTCACGAACCTGTTGTTACCCGGGTTCGTCATCCATTCGCTCGGCGGAGGCAGTCGCCTCTTCGGCACGCTCGAAATGACGGCCGCAGTTGCGGGCATGGCCGCACTTGCCGTTGCCGGGATTCGCGCGGTGGCAAGGCCCGCATGACGACACCGGTTATCGCCGGAGCGGCGGGTTCGTTGATCGTCCTGTCTTTGCAGACCGACCCACTTGTTGCAATTGTGCTCTACACGGTGGCTGGAATGCTTTGGAATCTGTCGCGAGCGGCGGCCAATGGACATCTCCTGACCGTGGTCGATACGGCTCTCATTGGACGCGTCCAGGCCTTTACCACTCTCCTAACCGGAGCGGTTGGTGCGTTGATCTTCCTGCTTCCCACCTTGCTTCCGAATGCGAGCGAAGCTCAGCTCTACATGGCGTGCGGAGTGATGATTCTCCTCTCAACCGCGCTCCTCGGTCTCTGGACTAACTGCGGCGGACCCGCGCACAGCTGACAGGTCGGCGTTGACCATCTGCGATGCCGTCGTCTTCTGCCACACCGGAGGAGTTATCGCTGGTCGATCGCGAGGGCAATGCCCTGCACCATACAAAGCCAATTACCGCTGGTTGTGCTCTCCGCTCGCTCAGTGCCGCCAATTCTGCGGTGAGCAACGGGGCTCTCGCGTCTGCCGCAGCCCTGCTTCAAGTTCGTCCAAATCATCGTTCAGGCTGCCATCAACGTTCGGGTCAAGATTCCCATTAATATCCGCGCCCGCGACCCTAATGAGCTCTCGGACCTCTTGGGCAGTGTTCGCGATCTTCCATCCTTGAAGATCGGACATCTGCCGCACCTCCCCGTCGGTTGCTGCAAGGGTTTCATCGCTCAGCGCTTCCAACAGTCGCGCCAAATCGAGACTTGGGTGCCAACGTGTCATCACTTGCTCCAGTTCTGGTGTTGGCGCAGCAAGGTGCGCCGCATCCGCCGTCGCGTCGTGTCGTAATCGAGCTCGGACATCTCGTGGATACTGCAGATCTCTGTGGCTGTCAGACCTTCGGCCATCCCTGCGATGATCTTCAGCGCTAGCGGATCGGCCTCAAACAGCCGATAGATGGTGGCGAGCGTCTGTGCAGCAGCCAGGATCCGCTCCGGATCAGGAACGTCGTCGACCTCCTCGCTGGGCCCGCTCCGCTGGTCCGGGTCGTCGCGGCTCACAAGCAGCCTTTGCTCGAGCCGAGCACGGCGCCAAAGGTCGTTGCAGATGCTGCGCATCACCCCCGAGAGGAACGCCAGTATGGGGACATCGGGCGGCCAGGGGCGCGAGCCGTCGAGGGCGCGTGCAATCGCTTCGTGCAAGATGTCGTTCCAGCCGAGTCCTCCCGGCAAGTCGCGGCTCCACAGCCGCGCCAGAGCTTTTAGTCGCACGAGTTCGACATCGGAGAGGGCGTCTTTGGCGGACGCGACATCAGCCGCATGGGCAACCCGCTCATCAGCCTTGGGAGTTAGCGTCAATCGTTCCATGGTCACACGATGTATGCGCTTCACCGAGCCCAGTGCGGACATCGGATGAAAATATTTTTTGACTTGTCTGCGCAACGGGACCTCAGCCGTATCGTCTGTATCCCAATAGGAGAGCCTCCATGGACGACACGATGGCAGCCGCGCGCCGCTGGTACGCAGAAGACCTACGATATAAAGTCCAGATCCTGCGTAACCCGCAGCTGATCGAGGCATTTGCGTCCGTTCCGCGCGAGCAATTCGTCGGCCCTGCGCCGTGGCGCATCATCTCGGACCCGTACAGCGACGCATTTCTGACCTCCGATAACGACCCGCGCTGGCTTTATCATGACGTTCTCGTGACGATCGATGCGAGCCGTAACCTCAACAACGGGATGCCCAGTTTCTGGGCGCGCAACTTTGAACACCTCAACATCGCGCGTGGTGAGCGGGTGCTTCAGGTCGGTGCGGGCACTGGATACTATTCGGCGGTGCTGGCCGAGATTGTAGGACCCGCTGGTCGTGTGACGGCGATCGAAGCCGACGCCGAGCTGGCGTTGCGGGCCCGAGTGAATCTCGCGAGCTGGCCGCAGGTCGATGTCGTCTCGGGCGACGGCCGGACGGTAGATGTCGGCGAGCTTGATGTCGTCGTCGTATTTGCCGGATCTACCCATCCATCGCGTTTCTGGCTCGATCGCCTTGTCGAAGGGGGTCGGCTTCTGATGCCGCTGACCGATATTTCCTGGAGGGGCTTTCTTCTCCGTGTCATCCGGCGTGGAGAGCGGTTCGAGGCCTCCTCGATCGGCGGCGTGCCTATCTATCCTTGTTTGGGAGGACGCGACGAGGAGGCAGGAGAGCGACTGCATGCCGCACTCGAAGGCCTGCCGCCAGGCAAGGTTCCGATTCGGGTGCTGCACGTCGGCGAACCCCGCTCTGGCGATGCAAAGGTGTGGTTTCAGGGGCCGGGCTTTTGGCTCGGGCGCGATCCTTCCGGTGCGGATCCCGGCGCTCAGAACTGATCAAATAGACGGGCCGATTGTACGAGGCTCTCGTCCCTACCTTTACGGTTTGTCTGGAAGTGCGCAACCACGTCTTATTTTGCACCGAAGATCAACGGGGGCGGCGTTCAAGCTTCAGAGTTTTCAGACCTTTAGAAACGAAAAACCCCGGCATGAAAGCCGGGGCTCGCGATCCCCACGGCGTACATCCGGCCGCGACGATCGCGTGACAGTTAGCATGAGGTTCTTGAATAAAATGTGACCTTCGCGGCGTCCGCAGCCGACTATCGATGGCAAACGGTTAATATCGCGACGCAGGCAAAGATTTCTACGGTTCGGCCTAGTCGCGCAACCGTGCTGTCGCTTGCTGCACGCGAGGCACCACTTTTTGTCTCTCGAAGTTGAAGCCTCCGTAAAAAGTAAACGAAGGGGCCGCCAAGCCGTCTAATCAGGAGCTTGAATATCGCCTCGCAGAAGGTGCCTATAGCCCTGCTCACCCATCCATTTGGCGCGAGCAAGATGACTGTCATAGGCCCGCTGCGCGCGCTGAGGTTCGCGCCCAGGATCGATGCGTAGGACAATCCGACTGACTTCGCGCCAATCCGCCCCCTCCGCATGGGCATCCATAAGACGCCAATAATTGACAAGATGCGCAAGGTCATAGGGCGTCATGATCGGATCGGCAGGAGCCAGATCAGCTACCTCGGATTCGAGTGGTGGTTTCTGCATAGCCGTCTCCGGCGCCGAAACTGCATCATCAGCAGGTTCGGATGAATCTATCACTTGGGCAAGAAGATGTGTCATGTCTAGTGCCGGATTTGGCATCACGTAATGCTCTATCAGCATCGCCGAATGGCGATCGGGCATCGCCCGAGCCGCAGTGACCTCTGTCTGCTCAACCAAGCTTCAGCATCAGGATGCGTTTCCGGCTCAGGAGTTCTACACGTCGACGTTTGCTTGACGAGTAAAGTCGTGATGCCGTATCACTTCTTTGATAATGAATGCTAGGAACTTCTCTGCGAAATCTGGGTCAAGACTAGCGGCCTTTGCGAGCGAGCGCAGTCTTTCTATCTGGCGTTCCTCACGAGCTGGATCTGCCGCGGGCAGTTGAAGTCGCGCTTTTAGTTTTCCGACCTGCCGAGTGCACCTAAAACGTTCCGCGAGAATGTGGACAAGGGCTGCGTCAAGATTGTCGATGCTGCTCCGCAGTCCGTTCAGTTCGGATGGAGTTTCCAATAGACGTTTCCTTCTACGCAAAATATCCGCGCCTTCGTTCACGACGTCAACAGCATCAGCTGTCCTGAGGGGGATATCCAGCAAGATGACGCGGTAATCGCTGAATTGCCATCCAAAGTGCAGGCATCAGCGCGACGCCGCACCCAAAACCAAGCACGTAGCACTGTTCTGCCGAAGCAGTTGTAGGCGACCGCCAGGCATGAATGGTAGCGCTACCGACTGCGACAAAACTTGAAACGCTCGGTCATCCTTAGTCGACTGCGTCGGCGGGTCTGGTTGTGACCCCTACTGCGGCTTGACAGGCGCTAGCGCTTCCGAGAAATGATTTCCGCAAATTCCGTGGACGCCAGTGCCAATGATCAGGTCCGAACTCGTTGAGCGTATCGCCGGTCGAAGTCCGCGCCTTTATCAGCGTGACGTCGAGAACATTGTAAGTGCAATCCTGGGCGAGATCGCCGCTGCGCTCGCGCGCGGTGATCGGGTTGAGCTTCGGGGATTCGGAGTGTTTTCTGCCAAGCAACGGCGGGCGCGCATCAGCAGAAATCCGCGAACGGGCGCGCTCGTGCAAGTCGACGAGAAGCGCTTTCCGCTCTTCAAGGCCAGCAAGGAAATGCACGAACGACTAAACAGTGAAGCCAGACCGAAAGACAGCAACTTTGCCGTCCAAGGCGGTCTGAGAGCGTCCGGGTAGTCTAAGTGGCCGGGCTGAGCTGGTGTGGTGAATAAGCAACGTTAATATTGCTTTCGCAACCGCAAGCGTCGTTGATGCTCCACAAATCTCAATAAAGGAGGCAATCTGGCGTCGGTACCGGGGCTGGGACTACATTGGGTCTTATTAAGTTATTTCCCGGGGGAGCCGCGGATCAGATCTGCGGCTCCATTTTATTTCATGAATGTCTTTGAGAAGATATCGATGGCCATCCAGGATTTAAGTGACGCGAGCGTCCTTAAACTCTACGAAAATATTCGGCAGCAAGTTGCGGCCGATCTGCGCCTAGGCAGCAAACATCGTCTGTTGGGCGAGACTGCGAAACGAGAAGCGCTGCGCCTTGAGGAAGAACTGAAGCGCCGTCGAGTTCCGTATACCCCCATCAGTTGGGGCTGACGCTCGATCCAAATGAAGCCGGCGCGACCCGCCACGCGTGATCAATCTGATGAGGATTGAAGCCGTCCTGCCTGGTCCTCGATGGTGGGAATACCTTCGCGCCGCCAGGTATCGAACTCAGCCCAGATTCTCCGCCCACTCAGCGCTCTCGCGGCTCCGTTTCATCGCCTGCGCCGCGCAATCTCGTCAGCGACTGCGCTCGTGGCGCGCATCAACCGCTCATGCAGAGTCTCGAACATGTCGAGAATCTCATCATTGGGTTCATTCCTGCCTTCTTCAATAGCCTCGGTAACCAGTTCGTCGAGAGGCGTTTCCTTCAATTGACCTTTCTCGAGCAGGTGTTCAAACAGCCCGTCGCAATCGGGCTGCGGCTGGATGCGGCCATCGGAGTTGCACCAAACGCCGAATGTCTGGTGCCTCATAACGGCTTGCTCAACCATCTCCGCCTCCAGTGGGATCAGCGTACCCCACGCCTCGTCCTCCTCATCGACGAATCCCGCCACATACATCTGTTGCTCCTCAGCGTCCTCATCGCGAGGGCGGAAGAACGGCGTGAGGACGATTTGAGGGGGTTTTGCCATAACAAGCTCTCCAGGAGGTTCAAGCACTAGTTGCATTGGTACATGGCGGCATCAGGGCCTGCGCTGACACGCTGGATCATCCAAAAACCGCAAACTGTGGGAGCTGTGGTCGGCGAGCCACGAACAATTCGTTCTCTCATTCATCGCTCTGGCAGATAAAGTATTCCGGCGCGCAACGTGATCGAAGCAGACGACTTCTGTCATCTCCCGTGGTCGTGGTTATGCGCCACCTGCGCATAGGTAAGAATTCGACCCGTTCCAATGATGAAGGACCCGAGCATCGTGGAGGTCGGGCGGCGGAAATCCCACAGGATTTCCGCTCGCGATCACAGTCGTCTCCGCTATACTCGGGCATGCGCCGTGGTGGTGGTGGAAGGCGCGACCGTCAGACCTCTATCTCACGGAGCCCACCGCTATGATCATCTTCGGACCGCTGCTCGTCATCACCGGCATTGGCTTCTTTTGCTGGCTGCTGTTCACCCTTGCTGTCTTTGCGCTCCCGTTTTTCGTCGGCCTCACGACCGTCGTCTGGGCCTTTCATACCGGCGCCGGGGTGGTCGGCTGCATTGTCTTAGGCCTCGTCGCAGGCGGCGCGACTTTCGGCATCGGCCAGCTTGCGCTCGCCTATGTGCCGTGGACCTGGCTCCGGCTGCTGATCGTCGTCCTCTACGTCGCGCCCGCCACTGTCGCCGGTTACAGCGCCACCCACGGAATTGCGCTGATGGCGGTGCCTGCACCGATCTGGCAGGCGATCTTTCCAGTCGTGGGCGCCATTGCCGTCAGCATCACGGCGTTCATCCGGATCACTGGAATGACCGCCGGACCTGCCGGGTAATGGCAGGGGGCATTGTAGCTTCACGTCGGCGGACGGGATTGGATCAGATGTACGGAACGCTCTCGGTTTTCATCGCCGAGTCAAATGCGCGCGTCGAAGCTCGAGCAATCTCCACAAGGCCAGCTTCGTCACGCCCTCATGGCGGTATGGACCAAGCCGTCACCTCTCAAATATCGGCCGACAACGGATGTGAACGGGCCGTCCCCGCCGAGGCGCGATCTCGAACGCCAAATCCGTCCATTGCTGACAGGAGAGGGCGCCTGTCACCATCGAACTCATTCGCCGGGCTCTCGGTGCGACCGAAATCGCCACGTTCTCCTCGATATCAGCTCTGTCCGGCCGAGCGCACCGAACGGCCTCTTTGATGGATTGATCTGGCCGAAGGCCGGCTGAAGCCTCGATCGCCTAAGGCGCAACAGCGGCGTCACAACTTTCTTCCCCTGCCGGCTGCGCCGTCATTCCTCGCGCGAGACAAGAAAGGTCCTCCTTTGCTGTCGAGCCCCTTCGGGGTGCGCCGTCGATCGCCTCCGGCCCTTCGATCACCATCGAGGCCGCAAGGTGCGGGCTCGGAAAACAGAGATCAAGGAGAACTTCCATGGCGACCATCGGCACCTTCAAGAAGACCGGCAACAACGAGTTCACCGGTGAAATCGTGACCCTCTCGCTCCAGACCAAAAACGTCCGGATTGTCCCCGAGACCAATCGGTCCGGCGAGAACAGCCCCAGCCACCGCGTCTATGCGGGCCGGGTTGAGATCGGCGCCGCCTGGGCCAAGCGCTCCAACGAGGGCCGCGATTATCTCGGCCTCAAGCTCGACGATCCGAGCTTCACCGCTCCGATCTTCGCCAACCTCTTTGACGACGAGGAGGGCGAGGGCTTCAGTCTGATCTGGTCTCGCCCCAGCCGTCGCAACGGCGACTGAGCCGATCCACAATGCCTCGCCCGGCTGGTCCGGGCGGGGCATCACCATCCGCCAGGTGTGCCGGGCGGGCTTGCAATGAACGGCAAGGGAGCAGTTGGGTACGGCGGAATAGATCCCGGTCAGCAGCGCGAGGCGGTCACGGTTTGACTGGACGCGTTTCGTTGGCCTCCAATGCGCTCAACAATGTCCGGCCAGCTCAAGTCGTCAAGTGGCCCGCTTTCCGCGTAGCGTGCCGCCCGCTTTCTTCTGCAAGAGATCCGCTGCTTCGACCCCTAATTCACGGGCAAGTCGATCGAGAACGTCAATGCTGGCTGCATACCGGCAGCGTTCGAGTGAACTGATGTAACCGCGATCAATTTCGGCGCGATGGGCAAGCTCCTCCTGAGACAGGCCTGCGGCCTGCCGATGCTTTCTCAAATTGCGCGCCAGAATCTCCCGTATCTCCATGGAGATGAGAGAGGTCTATTGAAGAGTATTTAACCACGGAGTATTCTCTACAATCGGCACGGCAGTCCCCAATGAACGAAGCTGCTGATGTGCCTCAAGCCCGAACCGAATGCATGATGAAACGTTGGCGATCAGCGCGGGGGGGCAGACGGTACGGACTACGTACCACCGAGGGCGTCAGCAGGATGCCGAATCGGGTTGCGATTTCGTGCCAGGCGCGCTCAGCGAGCGCCGGTTCACGATTTAGAGAGCGCCGGTGCCTCGCGAGCCATCGTTCGCCGCTTGCGGGCACACCGTGATGCGGCCTATGCATCACGGTGGAGGTCGCGCGACATTTCGCGACGTTGCGAAGTTCCCGCCGTCAAATGAATGTCCGGCATTGCTTTGAGGCTGACGGAGATGATTGCAATGAACGAACTGCCATTTCAGGACCGGCCGCCACAAACCGATCGCGTGAACGCCTACGATGAGAAACATCTTGCAATCTACGTCCGGTTGTTAATGGCCGAAGAAGAGGGCGCCGACTGGCGTGAGGTCGTCGAAGTGCTCTTTGGCCTTGATCCATCCCGAGAACCCGATCGCGCCAAGATCGTCCATGACAGCCATCTGGCCCGCGCGCGATGGATGACGGACGCCGGATATCAGCATTTATTGGAGCCGCGGATGCAGTGAGCTGCCCTGTCACGCAAGTTGCGATCACGCGTGATGCAACTTCGAGGTCTAGCTTGCCTGCCCCTCTTTTCTGATCCTGCCGTGGCCTTCGCTGGGGAGCGCGGAACGTGAAGAAGCAAGAGGACACACTATGCCCACGCAGTATTGGCGCTCGCCGGAGACGATTGAACGCCTGAATCGTCTCGAACGCCCGGGCTTTGCCCTCGAGTTCCTTCGCCGCAACGCTGACTATCGCCGCGACTTCGCTCGTGCACAGCGCCAGATCACGCGTGAGGGGACTGATCCCAAGACTGTCCGTTCCGAGCTTGCACGTCGTTGGAGGTTACGGTGTCGCCCATGACCCCGCCTCTCCCGTTGGACTTGAACCCACCATTTGGCTGCCGCAGGTATCGCCGGGAACGCTGATCCTGGAGCCGGCGCCTTCCGGATTCGATATCGCCACGTCGGTCGGTCGTAACGTCCTCGGGGAGCCGCTTATCGAGCGGATCGATGCCGACGGACGTGAGCTGGTGATCACAGACGGATCAGGCGAGCTCCACTTGCTCATGCGAGACGAGCAGGCTGCGCGACGTCCTGCTGTGCTCGTGCCGCTCGACAGCATGGGCGAACTGCGGCTCGAGGTGGCGCTAAACTTCGTTCGTCGCCTTGGGGGCCAGCGCATCGGTCTTCTGCCGGCGGCTCTACGGCTGACGTCCTTTCAGAAACGGCGATTGATCCAGCTCCTTCACGCCTTCGACGTCCACGACCTGGGCGGCGGCCCGCGCGAGGTGGCCGCAAAGGTGCTAGCTTCCGATCACGCGCGGCGTCGTTCGGTCGAGTGGAAGGATTCGCACGCCCGCCGCAAAGCAAACCGCCTCATTCACGATTCGATCGCCCTGGTCGAGCGAGGTTACCTGAAACTCCTGCGCGGCTTCTGACGCGCGCGTCAATCCTCCACGCAATCGCTACAATCACCCCCGTTTGCGCCGCGCCCCGCCGGCCATGTTGCAGCTCGCGTTGTCGCGGCCGAAAGGGGGACACGCACCTGCAAGTATTTTCGTCCACCCCCAACGCCTGAACTCTCCGCCACTTTGGCCCCGACATGCCGCGACTTGGCCGCGGCGCTTTGAGGCAAGACGGAGATCTCCCATGCTCGATCGGACCGCGCAGCTTACCACGCGCTACGTGCGCACCCCCGAGGCCGCGCGCCTCCTTGGCCTGTCGCCGCGCACGCTTGAGAAGTACCGCTGCCATGGCAACGGCCCGACCTTCCGCAAGCTGGGCGGCCGCGTCGTCTACGCCATCGGCGATCTCGAAGCATGGGCCGATCAGGCCGCCTGCACCTCAACGTCGGACCCTCGCTACGTCGAGGCCCGCGCCGCCAGCAATGCGCATCGCTGAAGGCAGCGTTCACCCATGTCGTCGCGCCGCCTCCTTGTGCCGAGCGAGCGAAGCAAGCTCGATCCGTTCGTTATCGCCACGGGCGATGCCAGCCCGCGCGATCAGCGTGACTTGATGGAGCGGCCATTCTTCTCGCTCGCGAAGGCCAAGCGCACGAGGCCGATCCTCTACCAGGCCGGCGACGTCAGCGTCGAAGTCTATGCGGTTCCCGAGCACGGCATGGCAACGATCTGGGACGCCGACGTTCTGATTTGGGCCGCCAGCCAAATTGTCGAGGCTGAGAACCTCGGTCTGAAGACCTCGCGTTTCCTGCGCTTCACGCCCTATCAGCTTCTGATCGCAGTCGGCCGGCAGACCGGGGCGCGCGACTACAAGCTCCTGAAGGGGGCACTGGCCCGCCTCCAGGCGACCGTTATCCGTACCACCATCCGGCAGGGCGAACATTGGCGGCGCCACCAATTCTCGTGGATCAACGAATGGGAGGAGTGCGCGAGGGCCGACGGTCGCGTTGAAGGCATGGAGTTCGTCCTCCCCGACTGGTTCTATCGCGGCGTCATCGATCGCTCCCTCGTTCTCACCATCGATCCGGCGTACTTCAGCCTGACCGGCGGGATCGAGCGTTGGCTGTACCGCGTCGCGCGCAAGCATGCCGGCCGCCAGCCGAGAGGCTGGCTGTTCGAGGTCGCGCATCTTCACGAGAAATCCGGCAGTCTCGCCAAGCTCGCTGACTTCGCCTTTGATCTCCGCCGGATCGCTGCGCGTCAACCGTTGCCAGGCTACTGCCTGAGCATCGAGCGCAAGGATCGGCGCGAGCTATTGCGTATCCTGCCGAGCAAGCCATCCACAGCTCCTGTGGATGGCGCTGTGAATCAGCTCGGGACTTCGGGCGTTCGCACGATCGGGACTTCGGGCGTGCCCGTATCGGGATTCCGGGAGTGCAAACCACAGCTAACGCTTTGGCAAGACGCGACGATCCCGGAACGTAACTTAGAGTCTAACTTAGAATCTAACTGTTGTAGTGGGCCGGTGCGTGTTGCGGATAACGCCGCCGCGAGCGCTGAGCCGCGAACCAAGCATTCTAGAGAACAATCTCCACCGCTTTCCGGCCGTAAGACGGGAGGCCAGCGATGATTGTCGCGTTGCTCAACCAGAAGGGCGGTGTCGGCAAGACCACGCTCGCCCTGCACCTCGCCGGCGAATGGGCGCTGCACGGAAAGCGCGTGACGCTAATCGATGCCGACCCGCAGGGCTCGGCATTGGACTGGTCGCAGCAACGGGCGCGGGAGAACGTCGTGCGGCTGTTCGGGGTCGTTGGCCTTGCTCGTGACACGCTCCATCGCGAGGCGCCGGAGATCGCGCGCGCCGCCGATCACGTCGTCATTGACGGACCTCCGCGCGTCGCCGGACTGATGCGCTCGGCGCTATTGGCGGCCGACCTCTTGCTGATCCCCGTGCAGCCATCGCCGTTCGACGGTTGGGCATCCGCCGAGATGCTGGACCTGCTGCGGGAGGCCCGCATCTATCGTCCGCAACTCGCCGCCCGCTTTGTGCTCAACCGCTGCGGCGCACGCACGATCATCGCCCGTGAGACAGCTGAAACACTCGCCGATCACGATCCGCCGGTGCTTACCAGCACCATCGGTCAGCGCGTCGTCTTCGCGGATGCCGCGCAGTCCGGCCGGCTCGTCTTCGAA
>NZ_JADPKD010000020.1:0-59506 GCF_023073735.1 Bradyrhizobium sp. 160 | reverse complement strand
GATAATCTGCTCTTCCGTGAACCTTGCTCGCTTCATCCGTCCGTCCTTCTTCGGGGCGGACTCTAACTCCTTCTGGAGGAAATACTCAGTGGCAGGTCAGAGACACTCAAGCAAAGCGCAGGGGTGAAGAAGCCCGCCAGGTTTGCGCACTTGCCGGTGTTGGTGGCTCTGTCCTGACATACGCCGAATCCAAGGGCGGACGCGCGTTCAACGAGGAGAAGCGGCCGACTGCGGTGCGCGACGCTCAGGCAGGCTAGGAACTATCCCCGTTGGGACAGCTTGGTATCCAAAACGAAAAGGATCTCTTATGTCCACACAGATAGCGAAGACAGGAGCCGATGGAGGCCATCAAGTACCGCCACGTCGTCACGACGCCGGTAGCGGCGCGAACGAAACCGTCGATGGATTGGATGCGAGTACCGAAGCGTTGCGCCATGCTGCGGAAGACACGCCATCAGGTGCCTTGCCGGAGGATGTTGAGATTGTCCCGGTATTTGACCGCGCCGACTTAGCACCCAAAATTTAGGTGCAATCATGGTGCGGAAAAAGCACGGCATCATTATCGAAACACCCACGGAAGCGCGTCAAGCCGAACCCGGGCCCTCGATCCTCTTGCTGCTTCTCATTAGCGTAAGTGTCGCGGTGATCGCCATGGCCGCTGTCTGGTTCGTGTTCTTCCGTAGCTAGTGTCGAGTTTCTTTTGGCTTGGCCGGTTTTGCGGCCGTCATGCGGACAATTGTCACGCCCACGGCACTGAATCAGGCAACGTCTGTGCCATTCATTATGCGGATATGTTGCGGCCGATATACAATCCGAGCCAGTTCTGCGGGAGGCAGTCAACGTCGGAAAATCCAGGAGGCCCCCAACATCTGTCCTGCGCGGAATGCTCACCAGCGGCTGAGGCCGCTAGCCGCCTTGCTCCCATAATCGGCGTCGACGCGGTTGTCGGCTCCGCCGCTGCACTTCAACCACGCACCGCAGCTTCGGTGAGCTGCAACCAGCGCGCAGCACTACACTAGCGACAGCCTCTATGGCCCTTCAGACATCAGCATCGTTCGTTTAAGACTTTGCATGCGGTCCTTATCGCGTGGCGACACGGTGGCGACACGGCCCAAAAATAAGAAAGCCGCCCCAAAGGGCGGCTCTCTAAAACCTCACAAAATCACAGGTTTACTTGGTTGCGGGGAGGCGCAATCACCGATACCGACATTCGGTACAGGTTGCGATCTGAGCGAGGCGCCCCCCTGCCACTCGAACGCCGCGCTTTCCGCAGCCCTTGCAGTCCTGATAAAATAGGCAGGCATTCTTTGGCATCGGCTCAACCGCTTGATGGCCGCACTCCGGGCAAGTGAGGGTAGATTCAAGCTGCACCACATAGTCCCCCTCATTCTTGCCAAGATGGCTCGCTGTCTCGCAGACGCTTGCTACGGAGGGTATCGCCGGCGGGTTGTGCTGATCCACCCGTTTCCATTTCCCTGCACAGTTTAGCAAATATGTTGACTGAAGCGACCCTCGCGTCCCAACCCCCGTCCTCACTGGCGCATGGCTTATGGTCAACCCTGAAGTCCGATTTGGGTCGGCGAGCTAGTGATGGCCAGTCACGCAGGTGTTGGAGCGTCGACGAGGTCGCCGATACAGAAATGAGACATGTGGGCGACAGCTTCAGGACTGTGATAGTCACCGAATTCGGCAGTAGCTTCCTTGCCGGCATACATGCGGGCGATTCCTGCGCCACCGGGGTGATGGGGTGCCCACTCCGTGATATCGTAGACTTTTCCCCGGATGATGACCCAGCAGTCGTCCCGCGTTTTGTGCAGGGCGACTTCTTCGCGCGTGACCGGGCGTGGAGCCCTGGCGGGAGCAGCCGGTGTCCAGAGCTCGCGGGTATCGCGGGGTAGTTGGCCTTTGCGGCGCGGCGGAAGTTCCACGGCCCCAATCTCTTGGGAGGCAATTCGGCGCCGATGTTGCGGGCATCGTACGCATAGATCCAGGAGTCATCCTCACCGCCCCGCTTGTCGTGGGCAAACGCCGGGCTCACCCGCTCGTCGATCTTTTCGAGCAGAGCCTTCTGCTCAGCGGTGTCCTTGGCCCGCAAATGATCGAAGGCGAACTTGGAGCCGAGCTGGAATCGGGTCGCGCGATAATGCCGCACGCGTTCGTAGTGCAGCAGTGCTGTGGCCACATCGCGGCCGTGCAGGGTGAACGCGCAAGCGAGCGCGGCGGCGTCCTCGAAGGACTGCGCGGCGCCCTGGCCGAACGTCGGAAGCATCGGATGCGCCGCGTCGCCGAGCAGACAGATACGATCTTGCACCCAGGTTTCGAGGGCGTCACGATCGTAGAGGCCCCATTTCGTAGGTCGAACGATCGCGCCCGCCAAAGCGAGCAGATCGTCTCTGCTGGGGTGCCCAGTAAATGCTTCAGCCACCTCGCGAACGATCTCCTCGTGTCTGACAGGAAACCAGTCGCCCTCCTCCTGCTCGAATGCGGCAGAGTCCGGCTCATAGCGGGCGATCCACACGTTCAACAACTCGCCCCGGCGCACCCAATACGTTGTCGCCCCGCTCCGCTCGCTCCGGTGCCGGTCCATGCTGAAGGAGTGGATGGGGTTGTGGTCCAGCGGGCTACGGTCAGTCTTGCTGAGCGAGGCGACCACCGCCCGCGGAATAAGTCCACGGAAGCAGGTCACCTCCGTCCACCGCTTGGGACGCGGGTTCGGCCACGCCAGCTGCAAGGTGGCGGAGTTGATCCCGTCGGCGCCCACGAGAACCTCTCCCACGGCGCTTCGACCATTCGAAAAACTCGCCGTCACCTCGCCCGCGGTCTGATGCAACTGCGTCAGCCGACAGTCCATGTGCACGGTGATCGGGCACGGCGCCCCGCTTTCGGGACCGAACTCGAACACCCGCTTGTACAGGCACATCAACAGGTCCAGCCTGTGCATGTGATGAAATCCGGCGCTATCACCCGCGGCGGTGACATGATCGAACGGCCTCTGCGTCACGGTCCCGTCGGCGTTGAACTGCCGTGTCGACTCCAGAATTGCGGCCCGGCCACCGTCGATCACCCCGTCGGGGCCCCTGGGATCCCCGCCATCCAGGTCAACGCCCAGCCAACGACATATTCGCGCCCCGTTGGGCGGTACGTTCAACCCGGCGCCTGCAGTGCTCGGCACCTTGGTTTGCTCGTAGACATCGACCGAGGCGAAGACGCCGGACTCGCGCAGCGCCAACGCCGTCATCAACCCGCCCATTCCTGCGCCGATGATCACTGCCCGCATCTGTCGCCCTTCCGAAGTAAGCGAACGCACCGATTACCCAGCTCGTGGCGGAGTACGGTGGGTGCCGCTCGAATTAACTCGAGAGTAGCTTCGGGTTGACCAGCAATAAAGCAGCTTCTGGCGGAACCGGACGTGCTAACTTCACAATCGCCAACGAGCCCGCAGTAGCATGCTCGAGCTGCCTATCGGGATAGGGTTGCTCGACCGTCTTGGTCGGCACGAACCGCATGTTGGGTCTCGTGACCGCCTCGCAAATCGCCTCTGCGTCCTTGGTGTCGTTCTTCTGCCGCTTGACGTAGGGCGTCACGTACGCCGGAGGCATCAACCGCACCGTATGCCCCAACGCCTGCAGTTCGCGGGTCCAATACTGGGATGACGCGCAAGCCTCGATCCCCACCAGGCACGGCGGGAACTTCTCAAAACGACAGCATGAAACGGCCCCTGAGTTGGCGCCGGATCACCACCTGGCCAGCTGCATCGACGCCATGCACTTGAACGACCGACTTTCCAGATATCCAGACCGATCGTCGAAATTGACTGCACAGGCTGCTCCTCCGAATCGTGGGAGCCTCAAACGGCGCCCAATTCTTGGCACTCTCGTGCCCGTGGAGGAGCCGTCCACAGCATCAGAAGCGGAAGTCTCGCACGTAGTGCAGTCTCATTTTTCTGGCGAACACACGAACGATCATTCGAGCAAACCCGCCACTCGAAATGCGTGCGAAGGCCGTTCGGACCCAATCGCATTGACCGAATGCGATATCGACAGTTGCCGACTACACCATCGACGTCGCAACGGTGCAAACACCTTGCAGCGCAGCTACGGAACAATATTACATCTGAGAGATTCCAGGAACGAAACGGGTCGTCAGTCTTTCTCTGGGCTTTGGGAGGTGGCCATGACTTCTCAGACCATAGAAGGCGCGTGTGCGTTCGCTTGGCGGAATTACTTGCTGTTCCACAGCGGCATCAGCGAGAACGATAATAGGCGTTCTGCCCTCTATCGCTACGTCGCCAATGTTCGTGATACGGGTCGAGATGATTTCGATCTCTTGCAAATAGCGGCCGTCGCGTACTTAAAAAAACTGGATGAACTGCACGACGACCGCTGTGCGAGGCTCGCGGCAGATCAAGTCTTGGCTGAATGCTTAGAGTCACGCAGGGCACAACCCGCCACATAGCTTACGGCGAGAACATCAAAACGAGGGAGAGAAACGCATGGCAGACGAGACCGCTAACGAAAACCGTTTCGCGCGCGACCAACAAGGTCCCATCAGCGCAGCGACTGCAATCGGTATGAATGCCTTGAAGCCAATTATGCACTTTCAAGTCTCAATGTTGAGGATGTGGGCCGACAGTCTTGAGAGGTTGGCGGGCAATTACGAAAAGGGGTTCGAAGAAACCGCGACCGCCGTACAGGAACAGTCGAACAAGGAACGCGCCGCGTAAATTAACGCAATGGAGTCCACGAGCGTCGTTCGGCGACTCGGCAGGTTGCTTCCGGTTTGCCCGATGAACCGACAACAGAGACGCCGCCCGGACCTGTTGCTTGTACCGGTCTCATATTCGGGCAAATTCCTATTCAATATATGGCGGACTTGGCTGGCTAGAGGTAGAGTGCGCCCGCTGTAAGACCCGCGCCAGTCTCCCGCTAGAGGCCATCCACCGGCCGAAAGATACGCCGCTCTGGAAGCTGGAAGCTTCCCTCAGATGCCGACCATGTCGCACCGCCCGGTACGCGCCACCTCCCCGCATGGTCAAGCTAACCGAGACAAGGCAGATCACGCCTTGTAAGTGGGTCCATCCCCCAGGAGCGCTAATTTGCCGCTGAACGTCCCCACGCCAAACCGGAAGTCGCCGCCCGAAAGCTCGTCCAGCTCGCCGCCAGTGTCGTGCCCGTCCAGGACGGCCGCATCCATACTGAAAAAATCAACGCACCTTCCTCTACACGCTCAAAGCCAGCGGCGAGGAGGTCGGTGCCGGCCTAAAGCTCGCTATTGAGCGCGGCTGGCTGCAGCTGCACGAGAGCGGGACCTATGTTCGGCTCCGCGGCGGCGACATGATATAATCTTCTGGCGGCCTGATCGGGAACCACAAGGAGACTGATCCATGACGAAGGAAATCAAACAGTTTCGCAAGCAAGCTGAAAAGGCTGCGCGCGCAGCAAAGTCGGCTGCAGATGCCGGGGTGTCCGAGGAACTGCAGGCACTAGCACGCGCGTTCCAAAGCCAGGCCGACGTCCTGAAATCGAAAAAGCGAGCAGGCAAGAAGCAACGATGAGGCGGCCTTACTACGCCTCTTCCCTTTGAAACGGCTGGTAGGCCCGGGGGTCCTTGTTTATGCGGTTTCCGGATTGCATCAGATCAGCGAGTGTGGTTGCGGCTCGATCTATTCTGCGAACGGCTTCTGCCTGTTGGAGGCAGAAGCGAGTCATACTGAGGTCACGCCGCGCGGCCTGGACCTCGTGCAACACATGATCGAGTGCCTCCCCAACATTGTTCTTCTCAGCGGGTTCTGAACCGATACCGGCCGCGGCGCGGCGCACGGGCGTGCGTTGATCAGCCATTGGATCACTCTACCAGATGATGCTCGTCGCCAGGCGTCCCTGTCCACAGTCGGGACGGGTCCTGCTTTGTAGCGAACCCGCCCGCTGTGGCCGATCTACGGCTAATGTATGGAGTGCTGCCGCCATTCAAGGAACACAGGTTCCTTCTGTGCACGGTATCAGGAAGGTCGCGTGTGCCTGCCGCCGCGAAAGAAATGCGGCCTCAGCACTATATGCGCTGAGGGGGCGATGCCGAGGCCGCTGGAGGTGCTTGGCAGTAGGCGGATCGACAAGCGAATCGAGCTCGACGGATTCGTTCTGCTCGCTTCTGAACATTGGAACCACGAACTCGATTCGCAATCGCCTACCTCAACACCTATTTTCCCTGCATGCGCATGGCGTATGAGCTCTGCCTGGCGGCCAGCGGTAAGCAGGTTTCGTCAGGACTGGACTGAATTCGTGAGGTGAAGCACGACGGCTACCGGATGCTGGTCATCCGGGAGAACGAGCGCGCGCGCCTCCTCTCTCGAACCTACAAGAGCAGCGGTACGTTGATCGCCATGGCCCCGAGCGACGTCCGAGCCTGGTTGACCAATATCGGCGTGCTTGCCGCGCCGCCAGGCGCGTTCGCCGTGTTTCTCCTTTATGCCGCACTTTGGATCATCTTCGGCAATGGACGGGACTGGCACTCGCTTGCCACGCTTGCGACCTGGGGAATGACCCTCGTGATCCAGCGCGCCGAGCACCGCGACACACAGGCCATTCATGCGAAGCTCGACGGACTCTTGAAGGTTCATGACGATGCCAAAAACTCACTTATGAATATCGATGACAGGGACGCCGAGGAAGTCGAGCGAGAGCGAGCACAGGTCCGTACGTCGTGAGCTAATGATGCACTCGAATCACGTTGACCGCTCTTCCCTTCAGGTTCCAGAATTAACCCGCCACCGCAGCATCAAGCTTAACTGCAGACTTTGATTGCAGCGAAGCTGCGGAGCGCTAGCTTTTTATCGCCGGACATTGCCCTTGGTCCGGGTCCCCAAGTGTCGAAGCCGTCGCGCCACCATACTCGTCGCGGTGGCTTCCGCTGGGCTGTAGGCCTCTCGCGCGAGTTTCATTTGAAAAGGGCAGTCAGACCGCGAAACCATCGATCTCATTGAGATGCGTCGGCAACTCACGGCCCTGCGCTCGCAACACTCGGACAACCTTGCGATAGCATCGCTACTGAACCGCTTCCTCGTGAAGGTTGCATTCCTCTATGAGCCTAAAGACCCGGAGCATGAACAGTATCTCCGATCTAAGTTTGCACAGACGCTGAAGAAGGTAGAGGCGATCACCTCGCGCAGGCCAGCAGCGAAGCGATCAGCGACCATGAAGCCGCCAAAGTAACTCATTGCGCTTGTCGGCGGCTGCGCCGATGCAAAATGCAGTCGCGAAGTCGTCCTTCGCGCACTGGCGCCTTCGCGGCCAAGCTCAGCTCGAGCCAGCGTTGGGGAAGCCACTAACTTGTAGCAAGTGGCCGTAGTAATTCATGCCGACGCTCAGACACTCAGCTGAAATCTATGCAGCTCTAACTACTTGCACTGGGGAGTGTAGAGGAGCGGATATCCGCAGACATTGCAAGATGAGTCTGCAGATGCTGTTATCGCGCTCACTGTCGTAAGTGCGTCGCGGAGCATACATTGAGAGCGTGACAATTGGAGTCGAATTGGACCACGATTCAATGTTGGCTACTGCCATTGTGGTGTCAGCAGAGGCGCCCTCCCCTGGCTAGCCTGCTCAGCCGGCTTCAACCGCGGCCAGAAGCCGACTAGTTGGTCGGGTTCGCGTTTGAACTCTCCCGCGCCGTCATTATTGTGATTGGATTGCCAATTGCCGTTCGCGCGGCGCGGATGCTGTCGATGAACCAGCTTCGCGGCCGTGTTCAAACCAAGCGGACCACCATGTCCTCTAGCTCCAACACCAATATCGCCAAGAAAGCTCGCACGAAGGCTGAGGCGGATTTCGCCACTTGGCTCATGATGGCCAAGCTCGGTGGTTTCGATGACCTGCCGTCCAACGCCCAAAGCTTTCTGACCAATTATCGAGCCCGGCTCGAGATCATGAGCGAGGTCGAGTCCACGGCCCTGGCCGTTCGCGAAGTATACAGCGCTTATTACAGCGAGATGGGAGGTGTAGGCGCAGCTCCGGAACCAAAGGTTCGGACGCCAACGACACAGAGCAAAATCGTGCGGTCACAGAGACGGCTCAGAGTTCAACCCGGTCAATCGGCTGCACGCCATTCGACGGGGCCAATGACTCGAAAATCGGTGCCGGCATTGCTGATCTTCGCGGGCATGGTAGCACTGATTGCCGCTTTCATATTCCTAGCGCATTAAAATCGCCTGCCGACGTTTGCGATGTCCGATTCTCGCCCGATAGGGAATAATGGCGTAAATCGTGTGCCACGGAGAGCCGACGTGGCAACGGTTTTAGCGTTGTTCACTTCAGGGCCATCTGCATTGGCTTCGTGTCGAGAGACGAGCGGCGCAAGGGCCATATCAAAGCGGGCAGCAAAATCCCCGTAGCGATCCCCACAAAGTCGATTTCACGTTCAGGCTTCGCGGCGTGGAGTCGGGAAGGACGAAGAGGATTGACCCTAAAACGTCGTCGCGTCGGGAGGAGCCGTCCACAGCATCAATAGGCGACGTTCTACTCGGTCTATTACGCGGACAACTGAACCTCTATCCCGGGCCTCGCCCGCAGCCGCAGCCAAATCGGGTGGGACCGTCAGAGACTTAAACAGAGACGAAAGCGGAAAGAACATTGCTATGTCGCTCGGCGTTCCAATCGAACCGTCGAATGATGGCGCCAATTCATTGAATACAGCCGAGGGCAGCGGCTCTTGATCTCCTTCATCTGCAATGTGAGCATACGCGCGCCGAGATGACGCCTCATGGTCAGCGTCGCGAAGTGTGACGAACATTATAGAGTTGCTGAATCGAAAAATGGGATGGTCCCCCGCGCTGCAATCGAGCAGCCGCAAAAACCAGGGATCACGACAATGAAATCTTCTCGCCTCGCTTTAGCTCTAGCCGCCGCGCTCAGCCTAGGCGCCTTTGTTGGCTCTGCACAAATCTCTCCAGCCTCGGCCGGCCAGTGGGACTGGTTAGGAAATAAGCCATATGTCGACTGCGTGAAACGCGCTGACATGGCGCGCGTCGAAGCTCAGCGCGTGAGCTCAACGCCAGGAATCGCTGAAGCCATCCAAAAGAAGGGTGTAAATGATTGCAACCGTCTATACTATCCATCCAACGCCAACTCTTCTCACGCGCTCGGCAAGCGCAAAGGATGATACAGACACTCGCACCAAATCGGCCTTGAGTGCAGATCATGATGCGACAGAGACAATCGCAGAGCTGCAGGCTCAACGTGGAGAACATTGCGATCTTCGCAAATCGCGTGGGCGTTTGGATGAGGCAAGAAGGATCCGACAAGTGCTTTGAAGTCGCACGATGCTTGACACACCTTTCCAAGGCTGTGGACCGACACGTTCACGCCAGCGGCGCTCAAGTGACCGATAGCGGCCGCGCCAAAACAGAAAGATTGGCAACGTGGGGCTTCGCCTACTCGGCTTGAAGGTTGCCGAGGCAGGGATCGCCTTGGTTTCGGTCTCGAATACGCTTGGCGTTTACGGGCAAGAGCGGTGGAAGTGGATGACCAGGTTGGAAGCCGCTTTGCGAATTCGTCGCTCTTCTTGGTGAGCGCCGCGGCCTGCCGCGCGCAGTTCTGCCGACGAGTACGAAGCGGCGTCGATGTCCACAATAAAGCAAGTATCAGAGAGTGTGCGGGAGATGGGACGCAACGTTCGAGAATCTCTGGAGGAAGGCCAACAGTACAGCGCGTCGTCCCAAATTGTTCGTGACGTGGTCAGGGAAGCTCCTCTAGCTTCGCTGGCCGTCGCTTTCCTCATCGGGTATGTCATCGCGCGGCGGTAAAGCCGCCCAGCTAAGAGAGTAACAGGTACGTTCTGGACGCTGTGCAACTCGGAGTGACGCGCCCGCCCGATATAAGTCTCGCGCTTGATCGGCATTGGACTGGTCGCCCCAAGCGCCTCCTGCCAATTGGCGCCTTTTCGTCACTTGGCGATATTCGCAAGCGTAGCGTCGTGCCGCGCGCGCTGCGCCGATAAAGATGCCCGTGCGCCGGCAGTTGGACCTGTTGGATCAAACGGGGCCGCATCGCGCCCTTTGGTCGGCAAAGCCGTACCAAGCCAACGGGAGGGCCAATGCACAGAGAGCTGCCATCGGCAAGAACGCAGCTCCTGCATATCGAGCATAAAGAATGCCGGACAGCGATATCAACGCAGCGGTAACGAGGCCTGAACCAAAGGCATAAAGGGCTTGGGCGGTGGCGGCTACCGTCAGGGAGACAACTGCCCTCATCATGCCCATGCAAGCGAGATGGAGCAGCGCAAAGGTCAACCCGTGTAAGGGCTGAATCATTGAGAGAAGCACAATAGAAGTCGTCGCTCCTTCAATCAGCCAACGTATGATGCCGGCCGCGGCGGCTAAGATAGCCGCACCACGCACGCCAAACCGTTCAATCAACCCAGGACCAACGAAAAAGAAGACCAAAACTTCTGCCGCCACCGCTTCCGACCACAGAACGCTTATGACGGAAGTTCCTATTCCAGCGTCGCTCCACCGAATGACGGCAAATGCGTCGTGCATCGAGTGACTTCCATAGACCAAAGCGGAAACCAAAATCAGGATCCGAAATCGCGGGATCGCCAAAAAGAGCACCTACCTCTCCGAAGGCCAACGATGCCGCCGGCGCAGGTGGAGCGGCTTGAGCGTTAACAGCGGGCATAAACACTGTCGCGCTGGCCGCTGCGATCAGTAGGCTGGCATTCATCCAGATAACCGGCATGAGGTCAGCAGGATCGATCAGTTGTCCAACGACGATCGTGCCCACGACGAAGGCGGCCGAGCCCGAACCCCGTATCCAGCCGTATTCAAATGGCCTTCCGCCAGCCGACTGGGTGCAGCCGTGAAGCATGACGACGAGGGGAAGGGGCTCTCCTCGAGAGCGGCTCGGGATGAACAGCTTGTAGGCTCGAACTCCGGCCGCGCTGCGGAATGTGCCGGCAATGAATTGCGTCCCGTCGGGCGCGACATCCGACATGGACGGAGGAGCGCGCAATATCGGGCCTCGCAGACCGAGGCCAGCGAACTCTTGCATGTTGTCCAAAGGCGCGGGCCGTCCGCGCCGCTGCGCGGAAGCGGCCCGCGTGGCTGGGCGCCTTTCCTTCTCCCCGACCAGGTCGGCCTTCACCTCGATGGTCGGCGGCTCCAGCCGCGCTGGCGCCGGAGGGCCCGCGCGATCAAACGGTTCTGCGGCAGTTTCACCCCG
The DNA here is from genome assembly GCF_023073735.1 of Bradyrhizobium sp. 160. Classification (NCBI taxonomy): domain Bacteria; kingdom Pseudomonadati; phylum Pseudomonadota; class Alphaproteobacteria; order Hyphomicrobiales; family Nitrobacteraceae; genus Bradyrhizobium; species Bradyrhizobium sp. 160. Next base: position 48,293 of record NZ_JADPKD010000020.1, on the reverse strand, counting down.
GAGCATGCGCTGCAGAAGCGCAGTGGCCTCGACCAACTTGCCCGCACGCGTGAGACGAGTGGCCTCATGGATCGTATTTCGATTCAGCATCTGCTTTACCTCGTTCTGTCGGCAAGAGCGGCCTTGACCGCGGGAGTGGCATGGAGGGCTCCGAGCACCGAGACCGACGCGATGGTGGCGCGTGCCAGGTCGGGCGTGACGTCCTGGGCGATGGTTGCCAAGCCGAGAACGTTGATGTGCAGCATCTCGCCGGCGCGCTGAGCCGCTTCGAGATCCTGGCGGGTGAAGTTGCGTAGCCCGAGGTCCAAGCTGTGTCTGGCCGTCGACTGCTTGAGAACATCTGCATGCCGCTCGAGCTGATTGCGGATGGCCGTGCGAATGAAATCAGTGCGGTTCGAATAGAACCCTTCCTGCACCATCAGATCGACATGGCCGAGGTCCACGTAGCCAAGGTTGATCGTGATTTTCTCGGTGTCTGGGGCTTTGGGACGCAGGTCGCGAACATTGTCATACATCGAAACTATCCATTGCCCATCCCTGTGGATGGCGCCTAGAAGCTAATTGGATGGCTGGCGAGGTTTTTACAAGAGGAAGTTTTGCCATCCGACGAGACACTGGAGCCGACGATCAGCCACCACCGAGGGGTCGAAGGATCGGAAACTCGGAGCGGTTCAAGCCGATGAGGCTCCGGTATCGAGTAGCTGCGACACCGCGGCAGCCAACTGGGGCGGGGCAAAGGCCCTGCCGTCGACGCCCTGCAATTTCAGTCAGGGCGCGCCGGCGCTCGTCATGTAGACCACGGGAAAGCCAGGCGAGATTTCCCTGATCTGCTGCGCCAGCTCCCACCCAAGCCGGCCCATGCCGCGCTTTCTGGAGCCAACATCAGGTCCGTATCTATTCCCCTTGCGGTGCTGAGTCAGGGCAGCGGCAGACCAGGACGATCTGGCCAGTTAGACGTTCCATTTGTCCCCGGTCTCCCTCCAGCATTGGTCGAGTGGGGTAGCGCTTGCTTCTGGTTCTCCCGCGCTCGTCGCGATTTTCTCAGGTCGACTTTCGCAAGAAATCGCCGATTTTCTCCGCAATCCTGATCGTGGGAATATTAGTATTGGCCGCGGGCAGGCGCGGCATAATGGACGCATCCGCCACGTACAAGTTCGCGCTGCCAATCACTCGCCCGTCAGGATTGACCACCGCCGTGCGGTCGGCGGGATCGTCCATGCGGTCCGACCGGATGCCAAACGCCCAACACGCTCTGCCGCACGAAGGCTTCGAAGGCGCGGTCGTCCGCGAGCGTCGCCTGGAAGGCGGTGCCGTTGAGCAGCACCAGCCGGATCAGGAGCTGCCGGAGGCCGGCGGGCACGTCGAGCATCGGCCCGAGGATCGAGGCGACGATGCGGTTCGCGGTGCCATGCTTGCTTAGGCGCTTGATGAGCGGGGAATAGGAGGCGGGAAAGAAATCGCCGGCCCAGGGATTGAGCTGCGGATGCACCACGAGCCTTGCCAGCAGCCGGACGGCTGCCCCACACGGCCTACCGAGAAGAGACCCGACCGAAAACAGCGCGGGCACGAGAGCTCCGAAGCGGCCGCCAGCCCTGTCGTTGAAACAGCCGTTCGCAAGGTAGACCACGGAGAGCAAAACGGCCGTAGTGCGAAACCTAAACACGCAGCCGTCCAGCCTCTCGCGCGGTCGCGCGAGAGACCCGAGATGAATGTCGAACGCTTACCGAAATCTTGAAGAAGGTCATACGGCGCTGATCAGCCGCGTTCCGAGAAGCATCAGACGTAGCGGAGACAAAGGGCCGGGCGATCGCCGCCGGGCCGAGTAGAGGGAGGAAACGAGCGATAGGAAATCTCTCGCAAACGCCAAATGCGAAATTCGATCGAAGCAACCCAACGAACGACGTCCAGCAGCAGAACTATCGTACACATCAAAAGCATTTTCTGCGAAGTTGATGGCTTTGAGCGCCTTTTCCGGCATTTGCCGCGTCGTTAGATTTCGACAGCACCGCAAGGAATGCGTGCGTGACTTAGCAGGCCGATACCAGGCCCTTACCACACATCCATCTATCACTTGAAACGGTGCGCTGGAGAAATCGCGCCTATTTCCCGAGGGGCCGACCTCGACCGTCTCTACCTAACGCGCAGAGCACCTTTCTTCTGAAACTCGACAGATCGAACAGGAGCCTTGGCACTCTTTTGAGCGCAATCGCCCTGCCCTCGGTTGCGAGATGCAGAACTCGTATCAATCTGGCAAGACCGAGTTCTACGAATGCGTCTCGATGGTGCCGGTGAGGAGAAACTGCAGTTGCCGGCCGACCTCCGCTGGCGAAAGGCCGATGAGGTTCAGTCGATCCTGATCCGGGATGAAGCGGAGCACGGGCTTGCGATCACCCCAGTCGCGGTTCGCCTGGCGCACATCGGGAACGCCACGCATGATACCGAGCGCTTTTTCGGAGATGGCGTACAATTGCGCCGGATCAGGCCCCATGACCCGAAACTCGACCGGGAACGGGGTATAGGGTCCGAACACGAGCTGCGTGACGCGTACATTGGCCTCAGGTGCGAGCCCCTGTGACACCGCCTGTCCAAGCCGGTGCTTCAGATCTTCGCGCGCCTCCGTATGCGGCGTCAGCACGACGACCTTGGCGAAGGCCGGATCAGGCAGTTCCGGCGCCATCGCGAAGGCGAAGCGGGGCGCGCCCTGACCGACATAGCTCGTGACGATCTTGGCCTCGGGCTGATCGTGCAACCAGCGCTCGAGCTTCTCGACTGTGGCGGTCGTCGTCTCGTGCTGGTACCTTCCGGCAGCCGAACCTCCACCAGCACAGGCGAGTGCCGTTGGCGCGACAACGAGGGGCGCGGCGATCCTTCGGCCGAACGACACCGTGTCGAGATCGCGCCTGTCTTGCCCTGTCAGCACCGCGGGCACCAAGGTAATGGCGTCAAGCGAGGCACGCAGGCGGGTCAATGCCGTTTCGTCCTCCGAGCCGCGATCAATATAATCGAACAACCCGCGCGGGAGGAACCGTCGCGCGCGGCGGCGATAGTCGCTGGCATTGAGGAGCATCGGCATCGGCGTTTCAGGCGGCGTAGCGTTTGAACTTGGACTTCGAGATCGACTGTGAACACTGCTGAACGAGCTCGGCCTCGACACGCTCAGTGGTCCACCGCGTCGTGGGCACGGAGATGTTGACCGCGGCGATCGCCCGCCCGTGCTCGTCGATGATCGCCGCCGCGACGGAAATATCGCCCATGACGCTTTGGTTGATCTGGATCGAATAGGCGCGCTTGGCGGCGAGGTGCACCTGCTCCATGAGCTTACCGGGATGTAATCGTGTAAGGCGTGAGTGGCTCGAGCCGCGTACGCTTCAAGAGGTCCTGTTGCTCTGCCTCAGGAAGGGCCGCCAGGATGGCTATGCCGGAAGCCGTGAAGTAGGCCGGCGGATATGAGTTGTTATGGAAGAAGTCGGCCAGTGGCCGATGTGCACTTGCCAGGAAAGAAACTCATGCACTGCACAAATTGCGCAGTTGAATGACAGCGCCCCCCGCTCATGGCACTCAGTTACTGGTAGTGGACGCCGACCTATGACCTGTGGATCGCTTCGTGAGCGTCAGGTGCGACGTAAACGATGCAAGGTTATCTCCGGCGGGCAATTGAGGCGCACGGGAACGACGCTCGAGCCTGCACCAACGGAAGTATAGCCGGTCATATCGCCGTACTGCCAAGGCCCCGCCCCCATCCGTCTTGGCAGCACCGCCTCGAGCTTGATTGGAATGGATCCGGGAAGACAAATCTGACCGCCGTGAGTGTGTCCACTCAGCATGAGATCAAAATTTGCATGGGCAGCCTGGCGATAAACCTCCGGCGTGTGAGACAACAAGATCGAGAATTGACCGCGGGGTATCGAGAGAGCGGCTTTTTCAATGTTATCCACTCTGTAGAAGTGTGCATCGTCGATTCCCGCGAGATAGATCCGTTGGTGCTTCCGGACGATTGTTTCGCATTCGTTGAGCAGCACGCGAATGCCCATGGCTTCGAGCCCAGGAACCATCTGAATCGTATCGTGGTTGCCGAGCACGGCGTAGATTGGCTGTTTCAGATGACTTCCCAATCGCGCGACCCCATCCAGCGCGGGCTGGAAGGGCCCAAAAGTCCGACCCCGATAATCGCCAGTCAGGACACAGACATCGTACTGCATGCTGCCAACCAGCTCGATGACTCTGTTCATGGCAACTTCATTCATATCCACGTGGAGGTCGCTAATGTGGAGAATGGTGAAGCCCTCAAAGAGCGACGGTAATTTCTCGAACCTCAAGTCATTCCGCCTGACAAGAATCCGTTCTGCATTCTGGCATGCACGCCAATAAAGCCCCGTTGCCCGCAGAACATTTCGAATGATCCACTCGGCCCAGGATGAGTTTTCAAGATGGAAGAACGTGAGGCCCTGGCCAAAGACCTGAGCTTCATGATCTCGCTCAATCCCCAATCGCTGCCGCGCGTGGAGCGGCCCGAGACGGATCTCGAGCTTGCGCAGAATGTCTTCGTCCACCAGCTAGCCCCCTTGATCGGCCTTCAGGTAGATATACCGTATTCCCATGAGACCAGAACAGCCCGACCCGGGCGGATGCAACAATAAGCTAAGCTGAAGAAATGCAACTTGTGCCTATTTGTCAATTGCTGGTTTTAGTGACGTTGGCGAACGGCACACCGATCGTTGCGAAGAAGATTTTTGGCTCACATTTTTCCTTTCCGCTGGATGCCGGCACCATATTTTTTGATGGGCGGCCGTTGTTTGGACCATCGAAGACCATCCGCGGTATCTTGATTTCATTCCTCCTCACGACAGCAAGCGCCCCACTTATCGGGCGGGATCTGACGATTGGTGCAATCGTAGCGGTTGCGGCTATGGCGGGCGATTTGTTCTCCAGTTTCGCGAAGCGCCGCCTAAACTCTCCGCCTAGAAGCCAGGCACTCGGGCTCGATCAGATTCCCGAATCCTTATTTCCGATGCTGGCATGCCGCGGCGCACTTTCATTGACGATCGCAGACGTGGCGCTTGGCGTCGGGATTTTTTTTATTGGCGCGGTAATTCTGTCTCGTTTTCTATTTCGGGTCCATCTGCGCGACGAACCATATTAGCCCGCCGTTGCCCGAACGAAGGCAGTGCAGGGTGATTTCTGGTGGACAGTTGAGGCGAACAGGAAAGACGCTCGATCCAGCACCGACTGAGCGGAGAACATCGAGCGACGACGGGACCGGGACACAAAGGCACGAGAGCTCCAGGCCACGCGCTGCTAAGCAAGCATCGGCTCGTGCGTCCCACATAGAGAGCGCGATCAGCCGAGCCTCGCCGCACCTCAGCAGCATCCCGCGACGATCCCTGCATCGCAGTCTTTCGCGCCGTGGCTTCGCCAACCCGAGTCGCTCAGCAGCCTCAGCGCGAGTTTGAACGAGCCTTGCTCATCTTCAGAGTGAGCAAGTCCCGCTGCGATCAGCTGGCCGAGCGGCTCCGGCGCAAGACGTGGCGCGCGGCTCCGGCTCGCCGCGCCGGACGGACCGATGGGCGGCTGATAGCAACGTCAACCCGCGCCACCCAGCCACCGGGAGGGAGCTATGAAGTGCCTCGAGCGTCACGGTCTGTATGCGCCCGGCGATTTGCCGATAGTGGCGGATTTCTCTCTACTTCCGCGCACTGCTGTGCTTGTTCCTGGAAGGTTCACCGGGCTAGAGCGCTTCCATTCTGCGGCCCTGTCGGCAAGTTTGTCATACTCAGCCGCGATGCGGAGCCGAGCGTGCGCGCCAGGTTCCGACCAGTTCATGCAGCAAACTAGGGCGTGTACTCATAAGCCCTTGCCCATATCCCGCGGATAACGAACTCCGCTCGGAGCTGCAGCAAAGTTCTCGTGAGCAAAAGCCCGATAGGTACAGCTGCTTCAGAACCCAATTGCCCATTAGGCAGGTTGGAAGCTCAAAACATAGCACAAAGCGCCTGAAGTAGAGAATCGAATTGTCCGCCGGGCAGCCTAGAGTTGCGCAGTAGTGAAGGTGAGGCAGGCGATGAACGGTATCCGGACAAGTTTCTTGGACGCCATCGGCAGTACGCCGTTGATCCAGACTGCGGTGCCGTCAGAGGCCACAGGTTGCGAGATCTACGGCAAGGCCGAATTTCTTAATCCTGGTGGCTCGATTAAGGATCGCGCGGCCCTAGCCATAATCAATGATGCTGAGCGGTACGGCAAGCTTAGGCCAGGCGGTATCATCGTCGAGGGAACAGCCGGCAAATGTAGGATTGGCATAGCGTTGGTGGCGAATGCCCGCGGTTATCGAAGCGTAATTGTGATGCCTGAAACGCAAAGTCAGGAGAAAAAAGATATGTTGCGGTTATGCGGTGCCAACCTACGCTTGGTGCCCGCCGTACCGTATTCCAATCCTGGTCATTACGCTCGCTATTCTGGTCAGCTCGCCCAGGAGCTCGGCGCTTTCTGGGCTAACCAGTTCGACAACATTGCCAACCGGGATGGCTGCTATCGCACTATTGGTCCGGAGATTTGGGAGCAGACGGCTGGAAGGATCGAAGGCCTTCCTTGCGCCGTTGGGAGCGGCGGCACCTTGGGTGGAATCGCGCGAGCCCTTAAGAGCGAAATCCGAGCATTAAAATTGCACTCAGGGATCCCATGGGGGCCGCTCTCTTTAACTGGTTTACCAAAGGGAGCTGACGACCGAAGGAGACTCAATCACAAGGCATCGGGTAATACGCGTTACCAAAAATCTGGAGGGCATGCCAATTGATACGGCGTATCAGAGACAATGACGAGGCCTTCGCTGTTGCCAGCATCCAGGCGGCGGGATTGAGGCGAACGCACGCTCGAATTCGTCCGCCGAATGGACAAGGAAGACAGTTAGTCCGGATGCTACTCGCTGATCCCTATCGATGCGATCCTGTAGACCGGCTGTGACGTTCTCAACGAGACGTGGGGCTTGATCGTGCGCTGTTCGCCATCGAGCAAGGCAGCTTCGACTGATCAATCGATGCATAAGAGAAATGGTAGCTGTTGCGTGCTCAGCCCCCTGCTGTACGACAACTCCAGCCGGCTGCTAACCAACATGGCTGGACCGATACGGCGGGGGACGCCCCCGCCTTGCAAGCCGGTGATTACTCACGCCTGAATCTTTTGCGGGAAAATTCTCCGAGGCGAACTTGGCTTTACTCCGTGTTGATCTATGCGTTACGCGAAGTGGAAGTCGTGGCTGTTCAACGCATCGAGCTTGGTGTTCTTCAGCGTCAGCGTGTCGCTCCCGGTCGCGATGACGACGTCGTGGCCGGACTGGGCGGCGTGGGAAAGAACGCTCGCAAAAGTATCGAACACGCCTTTGCTGAACTGAACCGCGTCGTGAGCAGGTCCTGCGGCAGCGAAGTCCTTGATGACGTCATGGCCGAAGTTCGACGCAAACTCGAACGTATCCGCTCCCCTCTTGCCGACCAGGATGTCATTGCCTGTGGTGCCGGTCAGCGTGTCGTTGCGGCCCGAGCCGATGATCGCCTCGCCCGAACCGGTTCCGACCACATGGCCGGTGGTGTCGACCTGCTCCGCGGTAAAGGCGTGGGTCTTGTCCGACAGGTCGGAGGTGTGGAAGCTCCACTTGCCGTCTGCATCCGTCGTGGCAGAACCGACCGAGATCGTGCCGTCAAGCAGTTTGATCGGGCTGTTGGGATCGGCAGTGCCCTTGATCGTTGCCGTGTGATCCCAATGCTGACGCACATTGGTGACTTCCACGGTTGAGGTGTCGCTACCGGTGTGCGAGCCAATCGGCGGGTCGATCGGCTGCGACAAGGCGCTGGTGTTACCGGCTGCGTCGGTAGCCGTCGCGGTGAAGGTGTGTGACCCATGCTTGAGATTCGGGGTCGTCACGCTCCAGTCGCCGTCACTTGCGACGGTCGCGGTGCCAAGCAGGGTCGTGCCCTCATAGAGCTTGATCAAGCTCCCCGCTTCCGCCGTACCGGATACGGTTGCGCGGTTATGTGTGGTCGGATCGCTCAACAGAACCGGAGCATCGGGGGCAGCGCTATCTACCGTGACATCCAGCGCAGTCGATGCCTTGCTGGTGACACCAGAGACCGTGTCGCTCGCGGTGAAGCTGTGCTTGCCGTCCGGCAGCGCGGCCGTCGTGTAGTGCCACGCTCCGCTCGCATCCGCCGTGACGCCGCCGAGCTGGGTCGTGCCGTCGAGCACTTTGACTGTGCTGTTGGCAGCTGCAGTCCCCGCCAGGGTCACCGTTTTGTCGCTCGTGATGTGATCACCGGCGGTGCCGGTATCGCTGGAGAACGAGGCGATCTTCGGCGCGGCGGGTGGCGTCGGGGCGGATGAGCCCGTACCCGAGGTCCCTGTACCGGATGTGCCCGTGCCGGACGTACCCGTGCCGGACGAGCCCGAAGATGAGATGACGGAATCGAAAGCCGCTGACGGGGCGCTTACGTTGCCTGCGACGTCAGTCGCGGTCGCCGTGAGAACGTGCGTACCTGCCGCCAGAGCGGCGGTTGTCACCGCCCACGCCCCGCTTGTGTTGGTCGTTGCGGTACCGACCTGCGTCGTGCCGTCATATACCCTTATCGTGCTGTTCGCCTCGGCTTGCCCGGATGCCACCACCTGATTGTTGCTGCCAACAGTATCGCTGGCGATCGTCGGCGTCGCCGGCGCCTTGGTATCGACAGTGACCGCCAGTGCAGCCGACGCCACGCTGGTCTGGCCGGACGAGTTGGTCGCGGTCGCCGTCAGCGTGTGCTTCGCGTCACTCAGGACTTGTGTGATGTAGTCCCAACCGCCTGCAGCATCGGCAGTCGTCGTACCGATCTGGGTCGAGCCGTCGTAGATCTTGATCGTGCTGTTTGCGGCCGCGGTGCCTTTGAGGTCGGGGGTGTTGTCCTTCGTGATGCCATCGCCAACCACGCCGGTGTCGGACGAGAAGGAAGCGATCACGGGAGCGGCAACCGAGCTAGAGCCAGTCGAGGACGTTCCGCTCGACGAGGTGCCGCTCGATGACGTCCCGGAGGACGAGGTCACGTTAGTGCCCAGGACAGTCTCGCCGCTGCCTGCCTTTTGATAGAGCTGGACATCGTCGATCTGCATCGTCATTGAGGAGGGAGTCGAGCTGTCGAGAGTCGTATGCCATCCGGCCGCGTTGGAATTCGCGACCGAATTGCTCAGGAGCAATTCCATCGGCTCGTTCGGGATCGGTGCCTGCGCGCTGGTCACCTGCGCCATCTGCTTGCCGTCCAGGTACCAGGTCATCGACTGGCCTGGCACCCAGTTGATGCCGTAGGTGTGGAATCCGGCTGTCAGGTCGATGCCGGTGTCGATGACCCCGCCGACCGCCCCCGAAGGCGTGTGAAGATGCCAGGAGAACGCCTGGTTAGCCGGCTCCGAACCGGTATATCCACCTTCCTGCATGTCGATTTCGAAGTTGTCGCCGCTGCTCGAGCCTTTGCCGGGCAGCAGCCAGAGCCCCGGCCACGAGCCGTCGCCGCTTGGCGCTTTCATGCTGATCTGAAGATAGCCGCCGTTGAATTCGAAATTGCCATAGCTGCTCACGGCGCCCGACGTAACGGGGAATGTATATGGCGACCCGCCGCTCACGCCGTTGACTGCCTGTTTGTTCGCCGTGAGATCCAATACCCCGTTGCTCACCGACACCTGGCTCGGCATGAAATATTCGGCGTCAAACTGGTTGCCCATTCCACTTCCGCCTGATCCATTGCTGTTCCATGGCCAGCCGTTGGCGGCATTGCTCGTGATGTAGTTGTGCCAGTAGTTGTCGAGCGTCGTCCCGGAGAAGTTTTCCTCGAAGACGAGATCGCTTGAGGTAAAGCCGGTGGGTGCGGAAAGAGTCATTCCGTATTCCTCTTTGACGTTGATAACAGGGAATTCCACCGCGGCGCACGATGGCGCGCGACATACCGCATGCTCGCAGCGCTTGCACCGCGAACAAATTTCCAAGCAGCGGGATTTGATTGCCCCCCAACTGCTAGCCGGCGAGATAATTAGAAAGTGTGGCAAAAAAAATATCAAAGTATGGATTGTACGAATGTATGCCCGGGGGAATATCCCGGACTTTTCGTGCAATCGAGCCGCGTTTTTAACCTGCTGCGGTGGTGATGGCCGGGAAAGGTGCGTCAAAAGTCGAGAATCTTGCCGGCCGCATGATCCTCGCGCTCAAGCCGCCTCTTGAGAGAAAGGCGGATCGCTTCAGGACGTCAGCGCGCCTCGCCGCGGTCCTGAAATGGACCCGGGGAGTGGGACCGCTTGAACCGATTTGTTAGCTGGAAACTGACCGCTCCTGATCCTTTCTATCACGCAGCCAGAGATTCTGTCTGCTGCTGTTGCTGCGGGAATGTGGTCAACGCGTCAGCGTTGTCCACCATGTCCACAGCCTTGTCGGCGTGCATCCGCTCGCGCCAGACTGCCATCGGCGTACGATAGCCGAGGGCCCTGATGAAGGCGACGATCGTTGTAGAAGGCAATCCAGCTCGCGATCCCTGTCTTGGCCTCGCGGCCGTCGGCATAGCCCTTGAGATAGATGTCCATCATGCTTGAGACACCGCCACAGCCGCTCGATGAAGACGTTGTCCATCCAACGACCGCGGCCATCCATGGAGATCTTGATCCCTGCCCCCGCCAACGCGCCGGTGAAGGCCGCACTCGTGAACTGCCGCCCTGGTCGGTTTGAAAATCTCCGGCGCGCCGTACTTCGCCAGCGCCTCTTCCAGAGCCGCCACGCAGAACGAGACGTCCATCGTGTGACAACCGCCACGCCAGAACCGCACGGCTGGCCCCAGTCGATGATCGCGACGAGATAGAGAAAAGCCGCGGCGATGGGCAAATACGTGATGTTGGCCGCCCATACCTGGTTCGGCCGGTTGATCGTCATGTTGCGCAGCAGATGGGATAGATCTTGGGGCCAGGCGCCGGCTTTGCCGGGTTCGGCTTCGGTCCCGGCGCCGCGATGCCCATCTTGCGCATCAATCGCTGCACGCGCTTGCGATTGACCTGAAGCCCCTCAGCCTTCAGCATCGCGGTCATTCGCCGGGGAACGGCTAGGCGTGCATCAAGGCAAGGTCGTTGTCGTTGGCCGGCCATGGCGGCCACTTTCGCCTGCTCCCGCACGGCTTCCAGCGCGATCCTTGCCTTCAACGCCGCGTCGATTTTGCGTCTCATCTTCGTCGTCATCATGCGCTCCGTCTATCAAACGGAGCAGCCCTTTCCAACTAAGCTCATGGTCCCAAAATCGCGGTCCATTTCAGGAGCCGGTGGAGCCAAGGCCGGCGACCAAGGGGAGCGTGGGCCAGCAAAGCACGTACCGGGCGCAGAGCCGGATTCGCGTGACCCAGGCGCTGGACCGCGTACGGCAAGCTGCAAAGCTTGGGAACAAAGAGCGGTCCACTGCGCTTCACCACGGCCACTATGATCAAGCACTGCGAGAATAACCCCGCACCGGACTCTCCTGGCTCACCGGCCCGCCGACACGAGGATAGCCGTCTGGGTTTTTCATTTGCCAACGCCAATGATCCGCACACATCTGCGCCAGTGACCGCGCTGACGTCCAACCGAGCACATCGCGCGCAAGTGTCGGATCAGCGTAGCAGGTGGCGACATCGCCTGCCCGACGCGGACCAATTTCATAACGGACACGCCGGCCGCTGACCGTTTCAAAGGTCCGGATCACATCCAGGACGCTGCTGCCATATCCGGTGCCAAGATTAACCGTGAGCACCCCCGGCTGCGCCAGCTGCCTCAAGACGCTGAGATGACCTGATGCGAGATCGACGACATGAATGAAGTCGCGGACGCCGGTGCCGTCAGGTGTGTCGTAGTCGTCTCCCCAGATCAGCAGCCTCTCCCGCCGTCCAATCGCAACTTGCGCCACAAAGGGCACCAGATTGTCCGGAGTACCCAACGGGTCTTCTCCAATGAGACCACTGTCGTGAGCCCCGACTGGGTTGAAGTAGCGCAGAATTCCAATGCGCCAATCGTCGTCCGCCCGATAGAGGTCCCTAAGCATTTCTTCTATGAAGAATTTCGTTCGACCATACGGATTTGTCGGTCCGAGCGGATGTTTCTCGTCGAGCGGCAGGTACGTCGGCCGTCCGTAAACGGTCGCCGACGAACTGAAGACGAGGGTTTTTACCTTCGCCCTCTTCATGGCCGATACAAGTCGCATCGTTCCCATTACGTTGTTCTCGTAATAGGTCATCGGACGAAGGTTGGACTCGCCTACGGCTTTCAGCCCTGCAAGATGAATGACTGCCGCGACTCCGCAACGACGAAGTATTTCGTAAATGGTTTCCTCGTTGCGCATATCGACGTGTCGAAAGTCGAGCGATCGCCCGCTGATATATTGTGCCCGTTCGAGAGCGGCTCTGTTGCTGTTGGAAAGATTGTCGACTACGACAACTTCGAGCCCGGCGTTCAGCAACGCGACACAGACATGGGATCCGATGTAGCCGGCGCCTCCAGTCAACAAGATCATCTCGGACACCCTCCGTACTGGCCCAACCGGCTTCGCGCGCTGCCGGCATCGGCGTGGCTATGCTCCGCAGACTCCGAGGCGCGGTAACAGCTGATATGGTAAGGCTTCGTCGGCTCCTCCAAGCCGTCATACGTAGGCGAGCGTGGTGAGTTCAACGCCGACCATCAGCAGCCGCAGTCCCGTGTTCCGCAATTCATTTCCAACTTCTTGCCCGTCGATAACCACCCCTCACGTGCCGCAGCGCAACAGTGCGGCAGGACCACCTCCTCCGGCTCCTTGCGCCGATTCACTCATGCTCTGTGGAACCCATTGCCGGAAAGAGCAGGCGCCTTCCCAAGGGAGCCCTCCAGCGGCGCCGCGCCGTTGTCGGCGCCCCAAGCTTCGCCCGCACGTCCAAGACAAAGACACTGCATAACGAGATGCCCGAACATCGCATGTATATCTTCCGAGAGCTGCATGTCATTCACATTAACCAAAACTACGTGCTGGGCGATCTGCCTAAGCACTCCGCCGCTATATCCACAAAGACCTAATGTAACTGCACCACGATCGTTAGCATATCGAACAGCACGCAGAACGTTTTCCGAATTCCCGCTTCCCGAAATCGCAATAACCAAGTCGCCATCATTCAGGATGTTCTTCAGCTGTTCGACGAATACATCCTCGAACGAGATATCGTTCGCGTACGCGAAAGCCAGGCCCACATTGTCGATCAGCGACCGACCACGAAAAGGACGCTTGGTAGAGAGATAGATGCTCTTATTCCAGTCCGTGATGAAATGTAGCGCTGTAAGTGAGCTGCCCCCATTTCCAAGCGTGATTATCTGCTTGCCATCCTCCTGCGCTTGCGCGATCAAGGCTACTGCACTATCGAAACTCTGGTGGTCCAGTGAAGCAAGAACGGCCTCGAGCTTTTTGAAATAGGCTTGAGCGCTACCGCAAAACTGATCGAATAAGTGCGCTTCGGCTGACCGGGCCCTATTGCTAATATGCTTCATTGAGTGAGCTCCAATGTCGGTTGATAATGAACGATGCGGCTCCCGGCGAAGTCGAACTTCACAGGAATGTGCTGCAGCTCCCCCAGGGCTCTCTTGATTGCGTCGTGGCGATCGGGAGGCGCGAAGAACATGAGAAAACCTCCCGCACCTGCTCCGAGCAGCTTGCCGCCCTTGGCGCCTGCTTGTAATGCTCTTCGATACCAACCATCGATCGCGTCGTTCGTGATTTCTTCAGCGAGGCTCTTTTTTAGGAGCCAGTTCTCGTGGAGGACTTCGCCGAATGCATCGAGGTTCCATCGATGCAGTTCGTCGCAAAGGTGATACGTGAGCTCGACCATCCGCCTGAGCGCTCTCCGCTTTTCCGACGCCCTGCCGATGGCCTCTGACTGTCGGACGAGAATGTCTGACGCGCTACGCGTAATGCCGGTGTAAAACATGAGAACCTGCTTCTCGATTGAAGCGATAAAATCACGTGGGCATATGAGCGGCGAGACCGAAACGCTCTCATCGGGGTGAAACTCGATAAGATTCAATCCCCCGAAAGCGGCGGCATACTGATCTTGCTTCCCAATCGGAGCGCCACAAAGTTCTATCTCAACTAGACAGCTATCTGCGCCGAGCTTTGCCTTCGAGACATACTGCCCGCGAAACGCATTTAGCGCGTGCAGAAGGCCAACGGTAAACGTGCTGGAGGATCCAAGTCCCGTTCCCTTCGATGGAATATCCGCAATAGTTGTTATCTCAACGCCTCCACAGATCCCAAGATATCCCATCGTCGCCCTTACTATCGGATGCTGGATCTGCTCAACGCTATCCACCTCTTCCGTTTTGGAATAAGCGACTCGAGTGCCATTATCGAACTTGCGGTTCACATTCACATAGACGTACTTGTCGATAGCGACGCTTAGGACGGCGCCGCCTTCCCGACGATAGAAGGCAGGGAGATCGCTACCACCCCCCACAAAGCTGACTCGAAGCGGCGTCTGACTAATAATCATTCAAACTGCCTCAATCGGCTCAATCTCCTGCAATCGGACGCGATGTTTTGCGCTCGCGCGCGATGCCAACACGATCGGTGTCTCGTCCTCTTGACGCGAACTGTAAATACTCGCAGCAGACTCCCGATCCATACCTCGCCGCAAGTATTCTCGCATTACGCGGGTCCTCCTCAGCTCCTCATCGACATCAACGAAGAATGTGTGCGAACGCCCTCCCAAGACCGCATCGGACAGCGAGAGAGCAATAGTCCCCTCCACGACCAGGACGGTTTCAGGAGAAATGGTTATCTGCTCCGATCTTGGATGCGATATGCGGCTTAGGTTTTCGTAAAAGGGCAGATCGTGCGTTTCGCGAGAACGCACTTCCGCCAGACGGCTTAGAACTCTCCTAATCTGGTCCACGTTGTAGCGCCCCAACACTGTTGGTTCGCGATCTGCGCCAGACCGTATCCAGCGATCAAGCGCAAGGACCTGCGTCTCAAGGCCACGTCCGCGAAGAACCTCCGCGATGGCGCTGGCAAGAAAACTCTTTCCGCTCCGGGAAAGGCCGCCTACGAAACAGACATCACCTGGCTTCACATGCGCGGTCAGATCAGATGCCGAGCGAAGCAAGAGCGGATGAACGGCGAGAATGAACTTAGCAGCTTTAGACAAGTTTGAAACGGTATAGTCAGGCATGACATGATACGTGCCATCCAGCCCGCCCGCGCCCGTCTCGACTAGGATCGATCTGATGCCAGACCGTTTTGCGAGAGCGGCATCTGTTGAGGAATCGCCGATAATCCAGGATTGACTCCGGTCGACATTGAAAGCCTCGATCGCCACATCAACCAGCCCAGTGGAAGGCTTGCGGCATCCGCAGCGGATCTTCAGTTCTTCCACCTCACCGACAAAGCCGCGATCTGGATGATGCGGGCAAAAATAGATCGCATCAACGAAAGCCCCGCATCGGCCAAGCTCGGTCTCCATCTTGTTATGGATTGTCTGCAGGTCTCGCACGGAGCAATTACCTCTCGCCACAACGGGCTGGTTCGTGACGACAATTGTCCGGTATTCGGCTCGGTTGAAACAAGCGATCGCGGCCGCAGCTCCGTCAATCAGTTCGAGGCGTTCGGGACGATCGACGTGTCCATGGTCCACATTGATGCACCCATCCCTGTCCAAAAATACGGCTTTCTGCGGTGTACTGAGTGAAGCTCGAGCTATGCGGCCCGATTCAAAGTCAGCACAAACCTTGTCAAGTCTCTCAGGGGTTCCAGCATCCTTTATATACTCAGGGCTGTTGTAGCTTGTTATCTTCATGCCGAGCCGAAGCATCTCAGGAAAGAGGTCCTTGCCGAAATCGAGCGGAGTTGCTGCGGCGCGCCACGGGGATAGGGCTTGCTTTCGAATGTAATAGAGAGCCGCGTTGACTCTGTTTGGGTAATAGCAACCGGGATCGTGTGGATATGGATGGAACGCGCTAACCATGCCGTCTTCTGAAGTTTCAATCAGATCGGAATCCTGCGGGTGGTCATTCGGATGGGTCAAAACTGTCGCCGCTGCTGCCTTGTGTTCTTCATGGAAGCGCTTGAAGCGGTTGAGATCGATGTCGAGCATCGTGTCGCCATAGATCGTAAGGAAGTCATCGTCGAGCAGATCCAAAACGGAAAGAACTGCTCCAGCTGTCCCGCGAGGCGCACCGTCATTTACGCAACGAACGTCGATCCCCCAGTTATCGCGTTGATTGCAAAACTCGACGATTTGCTCGGCTGCATGGCTCACCAGAATCAAAATTCTCTCGATGCCGTGCCGCTTAACGAGCCCGATCTGGTGCTCAAGGAGCGGCCTGCCACCTACGTCGACCAGTGACTTGGGCAAATCACCTGTCCGGCTCCTGAGCCGTGTCCCTCGACCACCTGCAAGTACAACCGCCTGCATCACAGGTGTCCTTCCTGTCGCACGATTTCCACGATGGCTTTGCGAACGGCATCAGCCGAACCAAGCTGGGGCCGCCAACCAAGCGCACGGATTTTTGCTATATCATAGGAAAATCGGGGAACATCCCCTGTCCAGCCGCGGTCGTCAACTCCGTATTCGATCCCGGCGCCCGGCGCGACGGCCTCGACAGTTGTTTCCGCTATAAAGCTAACGGTTACCCCTTTGTCCTCAGGGCCGATATTGTAGTACCCAAGCCGCTCCGATGCGTTTTCACGCAAGTAGGCAAGCGCATCAATCAGATCATTGACGTGAAGATATGCCTTCCGCTGTCGTCCCGATCCCAAGACATTCAGTTTGTTTGGCGTGCTCCTTAGCTTTCTTACGAAATCCAGAACGACGCCGTGGGTTGCTGGAACCCCGATCACGTTCGGAAAGCGAAAAATCAACGCCCGATGTAGCCAGTTCTCGACGGCAGCGCTTATTAGCGCCTCCGATGCGAGCTTCATGGCACCGTAATTGGAAATGGGTAGCAGCGGCCCGTCATTCTCGCTGATCGGAGCCTCTCCCAAGTCGCCATATACAGCTGAACTCGAAGCGAAAGCCAGAAACGAAATCCTCGCCTCCTTCATTGATTCCAACACGTTGAACGTCGACAGAAAGGTATCGCGCAGATCAACAGAGGCATCGGCGATTCCCGCCGGAATGTCCGAATTGGCAGCCATGTGCCACACTTCGGAAATCGGAATTCGGCTGTGGCATCTCAAAAAGTGGCTTCTCACTGCACCCCCGTTTGAGAGATCTACCTTTTCAAAGATGAACCTCTCATTCGTAAGGAGCCCACTCACGTTATCCCGGCAACCTCGTGACAGGTTATCAAAGCCGACGACCGGATATCCGCGATCAATAAAGAGCCTTGCGAGCTTGCTTCCTACAAAGCCCGCGACCCCTGATATGAATATAGCGTGCGGTTCGCCCAATCGGATTGCCCCTTCCCTGTGTGCGCAAGCTCTCTCAATTCTTCCGGGTCATGCAACCGCAGCGCGCGATGGATCGGCGCAGGGTGACCCGCATTTCATCTTCGGGCTGGATAGAGCCCACCTGCTTCGCGTTGCAGTTCAATGGCCTTGGGGCAAAGGTGACTCTGCAGCAGGGCCATTAAGGTCATGCGCTTTCCTCGAGCGTATTTGAATCATCGCATGGTTTTCTCCAATCAGCGATCCTTCCTCCGGGGTAACCCCATCTTGTTGATCCGGATGTAGCCGCACCGCGCCCGCCTGTACGTCGGCTCCCATCGATAATGAATAATGGCCTCGACCTCGTGTTCCCAGATGATTGTCGCCACCACTCGGGAAAGGTCGAAATCGTCTCGAGCGACGAGGAGGCCGCTTGGCAAGAGTTCGGCATAGCGAGGATCCAGCCGCGGTCGTTTCTGGGCGTCGTCGCAACACGCAAAGAACGCGAGATCCGTGAGCTGATCGGGCGCCACGTCGCCGGCGGAATCGAGGGCAGCTATCGGGTCTTAGCGCTCCGAATTGTCGGTAGCGTCAAGGAGGAAGAGGGAGCCGAGCGATGTATCGATTGACGCTCACAGGGATCCCGAGGTGACCCAGGCCGTGTAGACCGTTCGGTATACGAGGAACGAAGAAGGCCATTACGTCGCAAACGCTCAAAATGTAGCCTCAGATGTATGTGAAATTGATTGACCTGCGGATGCGCCGGGCCGCTCGGTGACCCTTCAACACCATGAGGTCGTCCTTAGTTTGTCCGGTCCCTCTGCGCCCAGGGCATTCCCCGTCCGGCCTCGTCCGGGTGCAAGCGAGTTATGGTGAGGCCTATCTCGATTAGAAGCGCGGTGAGCGTCCTCAGGTCGTAGTTCGGATGCCATTCCATCCTTATCCGCCCGATCGCGGCGAGAACCTCGTGGAAAGCGCTCTCAAGGATCTCAAGTTCGGCGCCCTCGCGTCCATCTTGAGGAGGTCGCAACGGACGATCCGGTTGCTCGTAAGCACGTCAGCGAGCGACACGCAGTCGATCTCGACGCCGCCTGAGGCGTTCGCGTCAATCACCAGAGAATGCCCCCGTGCCCGTCCCCGACACGTGCAGGATGCGCTTTTAACTGCATCCGGCGGCTCCCTGGCGCATGGACTTGATCGGCCCGCCAAGGCCGTTTCGACCTACGTTGTGGGTCAGCCTGCAGTAATTTTCGGGCATAGGGTCGTATGCGATGACCGTGGCGCCTGCCCTCGCGGCGCAGACGAGAAGATGCCGATATTCGCGCCGATGTCGATGACGGTCCAGCCGGTGGACACTTCTCCGTATTCCCGTGCCAGATACACGACCCCGATCGTCGCTAGGTCGATTGCTTCGTCCGTCTCGATCCGCGTGCCGTCGCGCAGCACTTAGGTTCGCGGCCCATCTGCAGACGTAATCGATGAGGAAGCTCGGCCAGTTCGCGATCGTGCGAGCGGCGGCCAGCGTGTAGCCGACGTTCTCCAAAGTCTTGCCTCTGAAAAGGCGATGTCCGACCATGCTTGGCGCCATGTTGGACAATAGCTAGGAGCACCGCCGGCAGGCCATACCCCGAAGTGAGTAGGCCAGTCGCAGGGCCCACAGATGGATGAAGCAATTGCGCCGGCTGGTTAGTCTGGCGTCTCGTCGCTCATCAACAGATGCGAAATATCCGGCAGATCCGGTCGACCAATTCGAACTGAAAGCGGCGCTGGTGCGACAGCCCAAGGACGGATAAAGAGACATGCAGGCCTCACCTGCCTTAAGTGCGCCGCTGACAAGCTGCCAGTGGCGCAGGGACGACGCGCCGCGCTCTGTCTTGTGAGGCGGCGACCTCTCGAGTCGTCGGAACGGCATCGGTTCTGGGTTGGCCAGCCCTACCGGATCCGGCAGTTCAGGTATAGTTGATCTTGCGTTCGCCGGACCGACGCGTTTTGCCAAGTGCTTGCAATAACCGCGTTTGTCCATAGGCGAGGGCAGTGACGGCCAAGCCGACAAAAATCGCAAATGCCCGCCCAAAGTTCCCGGTGATCAGATAGCGGAAGAAAGATTGTGCGATCGTCAGCACATACCGCCGCTCCGAACCAAGCCCATCCCGCGAACCGGTCACCCCGGTCAGCACGGACTTGGCGGTTCCTTCCATGCGACAGCGGCGGACGAAATAGCGCCACGTCGTCCGTTGGGCCGGCACAACATGCTGGATACGCGCTTGGGGGCAATAGAGCCAGATACCGCCCGGAAACAGGCGTGAGGCGCGAATGCAGAATTCGGTTTCGTCGCAGGCCTCGGACACCGCTTTGCCTCCGCGCGGCCCGCCAAGTCTCGTCGAGCCTCCGCCCCACCCGGCGGTAAACCCGCCAGCTCGACGAATCACCTCGGCGCGCACCGCCATATTAGCCCCAAGCAGGTTGCGAACTTGTCCGTTATGGACTGGCATCCCGGTGTAGGTGCAACCGATGATCCAGTTGAATTCAGCGGGGAACCAGCGGGGCGGTGGCCGGAGCCACAGCGGATCGATATGTCCGCCGGCACCGAGAACGCGCGGATCTTGGAACGTGTCGACGAGATACGCGAGCCAATTCCGATCGGCGATTGCATCATCGTCGAGAAAGACAACGATCGGGGCGGTCGCCAATTCGGCACCGGACGTGCGAGCACCTGACAGCCTCGCCGCCTTATTCACGATGACCGAAATCCCCTCCATCTCGCGCGTGGCACGCTCTAGCAGTGCCTCGCTTTCCTGATCGATCACGACGAAAATTTCCCTCGCCGGATAAGTCTGCTCGCGCACTGACGCGACAGCTGCATTCAGTTCGCTCCAACGATCGAGCGTATGCGCGCAGATCACGACGGATACATCGCTGGGCTTTCTGTCATCGATTTCAGAACGTTCCAAAGCGGCCCCCAAACTCCTCAAGCTGCCGACTTAGTATAGGCTCAAGAGCCCGATCGGGGAACGGCATTTCGCGGTCGTCGCCGAAGAGCTGGTACTGCTGACGATCTCGAAGCACCAGGCGTACCGATGCGATAGCCGCGTCTAGATCATCCCAGCGATCAAGCGTGTAGGCGCAGATGACAACTGACGCATCGATCATTTTCGATGATCTCTTTCGTTCGCCTGTTGGGTTGCGGGCATTGGTCGCTTCCGTGCGGCAGGCCGACGGTGCGGTCATCGGAGCTCCCGGACATTTTCTGACGCCCGGCTGTTTTTCGGGGGTCTGTACGGCCCGCTCTGCCCCGGCTTTTGGGATGTTCCAGAGCAGACTTGCGTCATTGCGGATGTCGAAGTGCTCATACTCGTCGACGGGGTACCTTCCGCTGTCCTGCCGCCACACGACCCAGCCCGCGCAGTTGGGATCGCGCGCAAGAGTATCGAGCCACATCCCGTACGCCTCGGCCGAATCACCGTTGGAGCGGGCATAGCCGAATTCCTCCAGAAGGACCGGCTTTCTGGCGCGCAATGCCAGCTGACAGAACTCGGTTATCGTATCGTTGAATTGCGTTATAGTGAGCTTGTAGAAGAGCGGGTAGCCGTGCCATGCCCCGAAATCGAGCGTCAGAATCATCAAATCGGCCATCTTCGCGATCATGTTGGCGTTACCTGAGCTGACGAGATGATTGGGATCGAGCGACTTAAAATGCGCCGACATTTCGGGCGTCCAGGCCAACCGCAACGATTCCGGGCTCGCATTGCCTACGTTCATGAGCTCCCAGGCCATGATAGCCGGATCATCCCGGTAGGCTCGCCCGGTGAGCGGGTTGACCCGCTGCACGACGTAACTGAGCCAGGTCCTGTAGTCCTGCTTCGTAGGCCGGTCTTTGAAGAAAAAACCGGACTCATCCTGGCTGCCATACCAGGGGCGCATTTGCTGGGCGCCGCCCGTGTAGGTATAGAATTCCAGGAAGGCGATGATGAACTTCATACGGCGCTTGCCGGCCTCGGTGACAAGGAAATCAACCTTCCCTATACCGTCGGCGCCATCATTGATGGCCGTCCTGTTTTGGACCGTATCCCAATAGAGCAGGTACGTGCCGTTGACCGCGAGATCGCTGGTCTCGCCCTGAAGCTTCCAATTCCAGATCGTCGCGACGCTGCCGTCGAGCGAAACAACGACCGGTTGCAAAATGATGCGGACCACATTGGCGCCCATCGCCGCCGCATCGTCGAGAACGCGGGCGACCTCCTCATGCGAGCCGTAGGGCAAATAGTGATTGTTCACGCCCGCGACGAAAAACGGCATGCCGTCCAGGGTGAATTCTGTTCCGGAGGTCTTGACGAACGACGTCGCGGACGGGTTGTCCGCCGCGCTTACGGCCGCCGGCGCGCACAGCAACACGAACACCAGCATCCGTACTCCGGCGTTGCTCAGCCCGCTTCTAACCCGTTGCCAGTCGACAATCATTCCTCCACGTGACGCTGTCAGGGACGGCGCGCAAGAGTCCCGAGGGATTACTCCCTCTGGCCTTGCCACAGGCGGTCGCCGATCAGGCATAGTGCTGTCCATTAAAGTAGCCACACAAGGGTCCTTTGTCAGCAGTCGCGCCCGCCGAAGCGTTCGGCTCCGGGAAACGCCAGGCCGCGCTGACCAATCGTGCAGAGCTTCGAGGAGCAACAATGCCTGATGCGGTGATCGAGGTCAGGGTGGAGGCCTTGCAGAACATTGCCCTACTTGAGAGCTCTTGGAAGGAACTCGAAACGCACGCACACCACTCGCTTTTCTTGTCCTGGCTCTGGATTGGAACCTGGCTGCGACATCTTCCAAAGGACGTGCAACCGCACGTCCTGGTCGCCCGGACGGGTGACAGGATCGTCGGCCTGGCCATCGTTTGCCGGCGGCGGGCGTGGAGTTTTGGGCCGCATGTGCGGACGCGTTGGCTGCTGAACGAAACCGGCAATAAGCGCTTCGACCGATTGTTCATCGAATACAACAGTATTCTCGCAGAGCGATCTTCGGCCGAAGCCGTTATCGCAGCATGTCTCGAGGCTCTGACGCAACGCCTACAACGGTCTGATCAGCTTGTGCTCTCGGGCATTGGTACTGAGCTGGAGTTGACCGCTTGTCGCACAGCGAGCCGGGCCGGGCTGGTCGCTGAGGTGAAAGAGGCAGAGACGGCGCGATGGGTTGATTTTGCCAAAGTCCGCCAGAACAGCGGAACTTATCGTGCCGCGTTGGGCCGCAGCACGCGCCAAGCCGTCAGTCGTGCCGTACGGTTATATGCGCAACGCGGCCCGCTTGATCTCCGGACCATGGAAACGGCATCTGAGGCCCTTGCCGCGTTCGATTTGCTGGTCGATTTGCATCAGTCCCGATGGGGACGCAGGGGATGCTTCGCCAACTCGAATTTCCGCTCGTTTCATCAGGAGCTGATTGCGCGCGGAGTGCCCATAGGCGCCGTGCGCATCTCGCGGACCCTGGCCGGTGACCAGACGATTGGGGTCTTGTACAATTTCGTCCATGACGGCACTGTTCTCAATTACCAAAGCGGTTTTCTTTATGAACGCGATGGCCGGCTCAAGCCCGGCCTTGTCAGTTATGTGCTGTCCATTGAGGACAGCATTGCACGCGGGGAGCGTTGCTACGATTTCCTGGCGGGGCCCGCCGGCCATAAGTCCCATCTGGCCAACGCCGAGCATGCAATGAAATGGATCGCGATAAGCAGAGACAGTCCGGAGCGACGCGTGGAAGCGGAGCTCCGGCACACAACTCGGATGCTGGCGAGCCTTACCAGGCATCTGAAGCAGGGCGCTCTGCATCTTGCCACTGAAAGGAAACTGCGTCGCTGCATTCCGTTTGTCGGGTGACGTTCTCAGAGGATCGGCTGAGCACTGGGCCGTTGCCGGGGAAGACCAAGGGAGGTACGCGTTGTCCAATCTATGTGACGTGACGATCGTCGGTGCCGGCCCCTATGGGCTGTCCATTGCAGCACACTTGCGCGAGCTGGGCGTGGATTATCGGATAATCGGCAGCCCCATGGAGAGCTGGAAAAGCAAGATGCCGAAGGGCATGTTGCTCAAATCAGCGGGGTTCGCGTCAAACCTTTCCGATCCCGAGCAGGCCTTTCCACTCAAACGTTTCTGCCACGAACACAGCAGTCCTTATGACAATCTCGATCTGCCAATTCCGCTAGAAACATTCTGCGCTTACGGATTGGAGTTCCAAAAGCGCTGTGTGCCGGATGTACAGCAGCAGGAGCTAGTCTCCGTGAGGGCCGTTTCGGGAGGGTTCGAATTGCGCATGAGGAGTGAAACATCGTTCCGGACGCACAACGTGGTGATCGCAACAGGCCTCAACCATTTCCATCACATGCCCGAACAGCTCTCACACCTGTCGAGCGAGAAGCTATCGCACGCCACCGACGTTCACGACTTTGAAAGATTCAGAGGGCAGCGCGTCGCGGTCGTCGGAGGCGGCGCATCTGCAATAGATATCGCGGTGCTCTTGAACGAGGCAGTAGGAAACGCTCGGCTCATCTCGCGTACGCCAGCTCTCATTTTCACTGGCAGGTGGGGAGGCTCGGGCGCGCACCCGCTTTTAAGACCTCTGGTGCTGCCGGTATCCGGGATTGGCCCGGGTTGGAAACATAGGCTGTTCGCGGATTTGCCTTGGCTGTTTCGCTATTTTCCCGAGTCCTATCGAGTCGGCATAGCAGAACAATTTCCCTCGCCGGCCGCAGGAGAGGCAATGCGAGATCGGCTGGAATCCGTTCCCTTACATCTCGGGCGCTCGCTGCAGGAGGCGAGAGTATCCGGGCAAGCTGTGCAGCTACGATTGGTCGCGATGGACGGCAGCACCGAAGTCGTGGAGGCAGATCACGTGATCGCGGCCACCGGATACAGAGCCGACGTGAATCGGCTGCCATTTCTAAGCCCGGCAATTTTGCAGGAGCTGCATCTTATCGGCAACGCTCCGCGGCTATCAGTGAACTTCGAATCGTCGGTCCAGGGACTCTATTTCGTGGGTCATGCATCAATCAGAACGTTTGGCCCCGTCATGCGCTTCGTGTTTGGCACCGACTTCACCGCTCGCAAAATATCACGGCATCTGGCGAATGCGGTGCTTCGGCAAAGGCGAGAATCGGCTCCCCTGGCGCCCGAGACGCACCGACCACGGCTCGACATTGCCGGCCTTGAAAGATCTGCGGCCATCCACTTCGACCCCATCAAGAAACGGCGGTCCTCTCGTTAGGATTGGAGCCAGCATGCCTGGTCGAACGGTCAATACGCGGCATAATACTCGGGCCTCGGATGGCGCACCGGCCGCCATAGTCCTCGGAGGAGGAATCAACGGCCTGTCTGCCGTGCGCAGCCTGGCTCAGGCCGGACTTCGCCCGGTCGTCGTCAGCAATTCAAAGTACGACATCGCAATGGCATCGCGATATGCGCGACGGTTCGTCGTCCCGACCTTTGATGGCGAAGAATTCGTGGAGGAACTGCGTGGGTTGCGATCAACATTGCCACAGGGCGGTGTCATCATATTTGCCGACGATCGTCCGCTTTTGACAGTGTCACAGTATCGCAACCATGTCGCCCCCCTGTTCGAGTTCCAACTCCCACCCCATGAACTGCTGGTCGATCTCACTCTGAAGGAACGATTTTTTCGGCTGGCCCAGCAGCATGGCTTTCCCGTGCCGAAGACCCTCTTGCTGCGCGACCATCGTGACTTGAACGCTCTGCGTGACCTTCACGCTCCATTCTGCGTGAAGCCAAACTGTCGCTCCCAAGCGTATGACGGCGCTTTCAAGAAGGCGTACCGTGTTGAGACCGAAGCCGACGCCCGGTCGCTCTGCGAGCAAGTGCTGGACAGCGTCGGCGAGGTAATCGTTCAGGAGTGGATCGAGGGGTCGAATGACTCGATCTACTTTTGTCTGTGCTACCTGGCTCCCGGTGGCCCTGTCGCCTTTGCTGGGCGCAAGGGTCGCTCCTGGCCTCCGCAGATCGGCTTGACCGCGAGTTGCTGGGCGGCGCCCGAAGCCGCCGAGCAACTGGAGGACCTGACAATCCGCTTCTTCCAATCGATTGGATTGACGAACGGCTTCGCAAGTATGGAATACAAGCGCGACCAGCGTGACGGCGTGTTGCGGTTTGTCGAGCCAACCGTTGGGCGGATCGATGGTCAGGTGGAGATCTCCGCACTCTGCGGCATCAATCTCTGTCATGTCGGTTATTGTGACGGTGCAGGCCAGCCACGCTCTCCATTGAATTTTGATCCGACGCATGTCTGGCGCGACGAATTCAAGGATATCATCTCAGCTTGGCTCCTCGGCACCAGCTGTTTCTATCCACCTCGTCATCGAATTCACAACGCCTACTGGCGCTGGGACGATCCGGCTCCGGCGCTTTTGGCGGCAGCGATTAGCGTGAAGCAGATAATACGGCGCACGTTGGGACACTTTCCCAACTCCAAAGCGTCAGCGGGGCAGGAAATGCATCGGGCCGGTTGATTGTCTCGGCGTTACCTTGTGTTGGCCCAAACTGGGCGTGAAGAACGACAATGCGCATTTGCCTGAAACTTGATCCTTCGCGGCTTCTGCGCTGGCATCTGTGGCTAGCAGAAGCGCTTGCCGAGACGCCCGGCAACACGGTCTACTGCGCGCTCGCGGCCAGCTGTTACCCGCTCCCGCCGATATCTCGTCTGCTGCTCGAACTCGAACGACTGGTCTATGGCTTTCGCGAGAACAGCGCCACCGACACCGTCGAGGCTCCGCTCCGGTCCCTGCCGCCGCTTCCGGCCGGCGAAGTCGACGTGGTGATCGATTTTAGCGCGGAGGAGCCGCTCCCGGCCGGGCGGCGCGTGCTAACGCCGCTCTTCAACGGGATCGCCGGCGAGATCGGGGTCATGGCGGCCGTGGCGCAGGATCAGGACCTTCTCGTCGACGTGCACGACACCCTCCACCCTTTGCGGCCGTTGACAGCTCGTCCGGCCAGCGCAGACCGTGAAGTGTTCGCAGCAAGCCTGGACAGTGCCCTCTCCTGCGCGGTCACACTGATCCTCAAAGCCTTGCGCGAGGAAACGGGTTCAACCGCGCCAGGTGTCTCGCGTCCACGGACTTTCGCGCCTCGGCTTGGCGCGATTTCCGTTTTGGCGCGGGCGACCAACACGGTGATATCCAAGGCAATCAGGTTCGTCGACATCCTGGCGAGGGGCGGCAAGGCTTGGGCAATCGGCTGGCGCTTCGACGACGCGACGAGCCTGCTCGACAAAGGGAGCGCAGCCTTCCATGTTCTCACCGGCGACGCCGGCAATTTTCTCGCCGACCCGTTCCCGTTTCGACATCAGGGGCGAGACTACATCTTTGTCGAGCAATACCTCAATGCCGAGAGCCGCGGATGCATCGCGGTCGTGACCGCGAACCGAAACGCAGCCACTAACGCACCGCAGATCGTCCTCGATGAGCCATATCACCTATCGTACCCGTTCGTGTTCGAGCAGGACGCACAGATCTGGATGATCCCTGAGTCGGGAGCGGGGAGGAATGTCAGCCTTTACAGGTGCGTGGAATTTCCGCACCGATGGACACGCGAGGCCTGCCTCGTCGAAGGCAGGGAATTTTACGATGCCACGCTGCTGCACCATGAGGGCGCTTTCTGGCTTTTCGTCAGCCCGAGGTCATGGAAGGCCTCGTCCTGGGATACCCTCAGCCTCTACCGTGCCGAAGAGTTGACCGGGCCGTGGACGCCGCACGCGGAAAATCCCCTACTGATCGATGCGACGCTCAGCCGTCCCGCAGGCGCGTTCTTCCGGCACGGTGGGCGCACACTACGTCCGGCCCAAGACTGTTCGCGTCGCTATGGCGGCGCAGTGACGCTTTGCCAGATCGATGCGCTCAACCGGTCGGAGTTTGCGCAGACGCCGGTCGGCCGCATCAGGTGCGGCGCGTTCGGGTGCCATACCTACAACCGCCGATCCGGCATTGAGGTCATCGACCTGTTCGGTCATGTCAGGGGATTGCGAGAGGTCACGGCCTCCTATGGACTGCTTGCATCCCGCCCACCGGCCACGCATGGATAGACTCCCGCCCTCGCCGATACCGATCTGGCAGCCTTGCGAAAGTAGGTGCCCAAGAGCGCCGCAGTCGAGGAGGTAGCTGCTGGTACGGTGAGGACGGGCCTGAAAGCATAACCACAAAGAGCTAACCATCCATCGTGCTTCCATTGCGGTGTCGCATCGGGGAAGGTCGGGTTAGCTGAGGTCAGGAGAGGGCTCAAGACTTTCCTCCCAATCTTCCTTTCATCCGATTTCATTTCATCTTGTGCGGGAGTCTGCATATGGCGAGACCAAGCACGTCCGTAGATGTGGCGGTCATTGGAGCTGGCCCCTATGGATTGTCGCTGGGTGCGCATTTGCGTGCGCGTGGTGTGGAGCACCGGGTTTTTGGAGAGCCCATGGGAGCATGGAAGAACAACATGCCGCCTGGGATGCTGCTGAAATCGTTCCCTTGGGCAAGCTGTCTGTCCGATCCGAACTCCGAATTCGCATTGAAGCGGTTCTGCGCGGATCGTGCCCTGCCCTATCATCACTGCCTAATGCCGCTTCCGCTCAGCCGGTTTATCGAATACGGCGAAGCTTTTCAGGAGCGTTGCGCGCCCGCGGTGGAGCGCAAGATGCTGAAGATGCTGGAACCCAGCGATGGCTGCCTCCGCGCCAGTTTTGACAACGGCGAAGTAGTTCACGCCCGCCGCGTGGTGGTGGCGGTCGGGCTGCATCCCTTCATGCGTCTGCCGCCCGAGGCCGCGCATCTGCCCGCCGAGCTGTGCTCGCATAGCGGCGACTACGGCCCGCTGGAGTCGCTGGACGGCAAGGACGTGATCGTGGTCGGATCCGGATCATCCGCGTTTGATCTCGTAGCGCTGCTCCACGAACGAGGCGTTTCGGTTTCGCTCGTTTCGCGTCAGTCGCATCTGCACTTCGCCGACCGGCCTCGCCCCCGCACCTTCTTTGAGCGCACCACTGCCCCGATGAGCGGACTTGGGCATGGCTGGAGTTTAGCAGTCTGCGCCCACGCTCCGCAGCTGATCCGCCTCCTGCCGGAGCATCTGCGTGTCGGGCTCGCCAACACGCGCGCGCTGGGTCCCCTGGGCGGTGCCTTCATGAAGGATCGTGTCATTGAGCAAGCGCCGCTTTGGCTCGGTCAGACCGTCCACGGCATCGAGACCCGCAATGGGAAAATCACGCTGGACCTGCACGACGCGGATGGCGTGAGGACCCGGAAGCGCGCCGACCACGTGATTTTCGCCACCGGCTACAAGGTTGATATCAGTCGGCTGAATTTCCTCAATCAGGGGCTGCTGCGCCAGATCCGTCTCGTCCAGGGAGCCCCGCAGCTCTCGGGCCACTACGAGACATCCGTACCAGGTTTGCATTTCATCGGTCCCGCCGCCGCAAACAGCTTCGGTCCGGTGTGTCGCTTCGTCTACGGCACGTATCACCCGGCCCGGCATCTCGCCCGACATCTGTCCTCCCCGCTGTCGCGCTCCCAGCCTGCGCCCCGGATCACGGCGCTCGAGCAAACGGTGCTGCCATGAATGCCCCAACCTCCAGCATCCTCGCTCATGTCGGCGCCGTGCCAGTCGCCCAGCCAGGCGCCATGATGCCGGCATTGTCAGTGACGTTACCCCGCGTGAGCTTCATCATTCCGACGCTCAATGAAGCCAAGAACCTCCCTTGGCTTCTGCCGCGCATCCCGACCTGGGCGCACGAGATCATTATCGTGGACGGTCGGTCGACCGACAACACAGTCGCCGTCGCGCGCCACCTGCGGGAAGACGTGAAAGTTGTCATGGAGCCGCGGCGCGGCAAAGGCGCAGCGCTGCAAGCGGGATTCCGGGCCGCCACAGGCGACATCATTGTGATGCTGGATGCCGACGGCTCGATGGTCCCGGAGGAGGCAATCGTCTTTGTCAGTGCGCTAATGGCCGGCGCGGATCTGGCGAAGGGATCGCGCTTCCTCCAGGGCGCCGGCACCGATGATATGTCGTTGTTCCGGATGCTCGGCAATTGGGGTCTTACTCTGATCGTGCGGCTGCTCTATGGCGGTTTGTTCTCCGATCTGTGCTACGGATACATGGCGTTCTGGACCAAGCACGTCGCCACCCTGAACTGCGACTGCGACGGCTTCGAGGTCGAGACCCTCATCAACGTGCGCGCGTTGAAGAACCACCTGAACATCGTCGAGGTGGCAAGTTTCGAAGCTCCGCGCATCAGCGGCGAGAGCAATCTACGCGCTATCCCGGATGGTTGGCGAGTCCTGAAGACTATCCTGCGCGAGAAGGTGCTCTCGCCGGTCTCGCTGGTTGCTTATGGATATCCCTGAGCAGCAACGGAAGCCATAGTGACGATGGACTAGGCGATGCGAATTCTGGTGGTTGCCGCTCGCTGCTACCCCTTCATCGGCGGCATCGAAACCCATATCCAGGAGGTCGGGCCGCGCCTGGTGGCGCGTGGCCATACGGTCGACGTGCTCACCACCGATCCCTCTGGGAAGTTGCCGTTTGAGGAGGAGGTCCGCGGCATGCGTGTGCAGCGCGTGCCGGCTTGGCCGAAGGAGCTGGATCTCTATGTTTCGCCCGGCATTTATTCGGCGATCCGGCGCGGGGCGTGGGATTTGATCCATTTCCAGGGCTACAACACCTTCGTGGTTCCCATCGGACTGCTTGCGGCGATCCGCGGCGACGTTCCGTTCGTCCTGACCTTTCACAGCGGCGGACATTCTTCGTGGCTGCGGAACGCGGTGCGCGGGACCCAGCGCGCGCTGCTGCGGCCGCTGTTGGCGCGCGCCGCACGACTGATCGGCGTCTCCGACTTCGAAGCCGACTTCTTCAGCACCAGGATGGACATCCCCCGAGAAAGATTTGCCGTCATTCCGAACGGCGCCGCCATGGCGGCTCCGAGTCCTGGGATCACAGTCGACCCTTGCTTGGTCGTCTCGGGCGGCAGACTCGAGCGCTACAAAGGTCATCACCGCGCGATTGCGGCCCTGCCGGAGCTGATCCGCCGCGTGCCCGAGGCGCGGCTGCGCATCGTTGGAACGGGTCCGTATGAAGGAGAGCTGCGGACCCTTGTCGCAAAGCTTGGGCTCGAGGCGCGCGTGACCATCGCCGCCATCCCCGCTTCCGAGCGGCAGAGAATGGCAGATCTGCTGGCGAGCGCAGGCCTCTTCGTCCTGTTCAGTGAGTACGAAGCTCATCCGGTCGCCGTCATCGAAGCTCTTTCGCTGCGCCGCCCGGTGCTCGTGACCGACACGTCCGGGCTTGGAGAGCTGGCATCGAAAGGACTCTGCCGGGCGATTTCGCGCGACGCAAACCCGCGTGCGTTGGCCACCGCCATGGCCGAAGAACTGGAGGCCAATCGGGAGGTTCCGGACTTGGCGCTTCCTGACTGGGATGCATGCGCACAAGCGCTGAGCGAGGTGTACCGTGACGTCGTGGGCAGCCGATCCACAGTGCGCCTTCGGCCCGGTGGCGGGCTGCCGTGGTCTGCTGAGACCGGAGCATGACCCCGCTGATGCCGGCTCATCTTACCGGAGCAACCGGGACAAGCCCGCTCCAGACCGGAGTCCAATTCGTCTCGGCAGTCATCGGCCCCGATCTTCACGGCGGCAGCTCCGACGTCCCGACACGACCGGTGAGTTGCGGATGGATCGCGGTCTTGTGCCTGACGACGGCCATGGCGCTGTTGCTGGTCGTGGCGGGACACGCCGCCGGGCGCCGAGCCTACGAGGTGGCGCCACTGCTTTTCTGGTCTGGCGTGGTCCTGCTGGTCGTCCCGATCAGCCTTCGCATGGGCTGGCCCAGGATCGCCCGGGGCGAGCGCCTTTTCCTGCTGTTCCTGCTTACCGAGGCTATGCTCTACTACAAGGTTGTCTATTCCCCCACGAGCTTCATCGCTTACGACGAGTTCTTGCACTGGGTCGTAACAGACGATCTCTTGGCGGCCCGCCGGCTGTTCCTCCCCAACCCGCTTTTCCCGATTGGGCCAACCTACCCGGCACTGGAAATCCTGGCGACGGCCATCATTAATCTCACCGGACTCCCATTATTCGTAGCGGCGACGCTCCTGTTGATCATCCTGAGGGGCACGCTCATCGTCGCCTTGTTTCTGCTCTACGAAAACATCACGGGATCGCCGCGCATCGCGGCCATTGCCTGTCTCGTCAATATGGGCTGCACAACCTTCGTCGTGTTCGAGTCGATGTTCTCCTACGAGAGCCTCGGCATTGTGCTGTGTGTGCTGATCTTCGCGGCCGAAGCCGCGTCCAGGGATTTCGTCGGGCGAGAGAGGCTGAAGGCGCTTGGGCTACTCGCCTTGCTGCTGGCGAGCCTCGCAGTCGCGCATCACCTCTCAGCCATCTACGCCGCCATCTACCTCGGCGCAGTCGCGGTCCTCGAAGCTTTGCGCCGCGACGGCTCGGTGCGACCCGGGACGAGGATCGCCATGGGCATCACGGGGACGCTGGCCATCGCGCTGCCGCTGCTGTGGGTGCAGATCAGTGGCAACCTTCTCACAGCCTATCTCGGCCCCGTTGTTGAGGGCGGCTTCAAGGCATTGCTCGGAAACATTATGGGCGCGTCCACCCCAAGCTCGGAGCACCTCAGCGCGCCAGCGGTGCCCATCGGCCTACGACTGGCCACGTTGCTCGGACTCCTGCTCGTGTCACTCGCGCTGGCGACGGGATTCTTTCGGTCGCTGGCTCTCGCAGCGTCGAGCGGCGCGCGGGCGAGTTGGCGTCTGGTCCAGGACATTCTGGCAGGCCGCTGGAAAAATAGCCGCATAGTGTTCCTGACCGTACTGGCCTTCGGATTCCCGATCTCGGTGGCCTTCCGGCTGACCAACGCCGGATGGGAAATCGGCAACCGCATGGGAACGTTCGTGTTCATCGGCGTCGGGCTGGTCGTTGCGGTGAGCATTGTCCATTTCTGGCAGGGCCGCGCGCCACGCGGATGGCGCCGCATCGCACCTATCGCTGCTCTGGCGCTCATCGTGCTCGGCGGTATCGCGAACTCTACGCTGAATCCGATTCATGGGCGTTACAGGGTGGCCGCCGATGGGGGATCAGTCGAGGCGATGGGGATCGAAACAGCACGCTGGAGCAGGCAATGGCTCGATCCCGGCAACCGCTTCGCGGCCGACCGCATCAACCTGGTTTTGCTTGCGACCTACGGGCGGCAGGACGTCAGGACCAAGGTCGCCCAAGGCGTGTATTCATCGCGCGTGTTCGAGAACGAGACACTGGGACCTAATGAATTTTGGGCCCTCGCGCGAAGCGACCTCGATTTTCTGCTGGTGGACCTGCGTCTGACCACGGCTCCGCCGGTGCTCGGCTTCTACTTCCAGCCGTGGGATGCACGACAGGGAACGCCGCTCTCCGGCACCGAGTTGCTCAAATTCAATGACGTCAAGGGTATCACTCGCATCTACGACAACGGCTGGATCATCATCTACGACGTGAGGGGATTGCATGGGAGCTCCGAGTAATCGGGACCTTCTCGCCGCCTGCTTGTGGGCGGTGACCACGGTGGCAGCCGTTGCGCTAAGCGATAGCGTGCTCCTTCGCACCGTCCTGGGCGCACCCATGGTGTTCCTTGTCCCGGGCCATGTGGTGCTGCGAGCCACCGGCACAAGGACCGTCTCCGTGTCTGAACATCTCGCCTACGCGGTTGGCGCGAGCCTCGCTGTGGGCATCGCCGGGGGCTTTGCCCTGAACGCCGCACGCTTCCTGACGTCGCTCGGCTGGGCGATCTGGTTCTGCGTCGTCACGGCCGGCACGGCGCTGGCGGCCGTCCGCCGCGGCGACGCTCCAGATCTGCCAGCCTGGCCGGGTCCGCTGCGGGTCCGAGCCTGGCAGATAGCCGCGATCGCGTTCGCGATGCTTTTGGCGACCGGAGCTTATGCGCTGGCCGTCCGCGACGAAGCGACTTACCGACAATTCAGCTACACGGAGTTCTGGATGTTGCCACCGACCGGCGGCTCGGGTCGGCTTACCGTCGGGGTCCACAGCGCTGAGACCCAAACTCAGCTTTTCGACGTGGAGATCACCATCGACGGGCAACCGTTCGCCCTTTTCCGCTCGCTGAACATCGCGCCGGGGAAGACTTGGTTGCGACACATCCCGGTACCCGTCTTGGCCACCTCGCAGAAGGCGCAGGCCCGACTCTA
The DNA here is from genome assembly GCF_023073735.1 of Bradyrhizobium sp. 160. Lineage (NCBI taxonomy): Bacteria > Pseudomonadati > Pseudomonadota > Alphaproteobacteria > Hyphomicrobiales > Nitrobacteraceae > Bradyrhizobium > Bradyrhizobium sp. 160. The sequence goes on along the minus strand of NZ_JADPKD010000020.1, from coordinate 14,692 downwards.
CAGGCCGGAGGACCATCGACTCTATCGCAGCGTTTCGACGCTGGTGCCACGCATCTGAAAGGAGCCGACAATGCGCATCCTGCTGCTGGCACAATTCTATCCTCCGGTGATCGGGGGCGAGGAGCGGCACGTCCGCAACCTCGGCAGAGCCCTGGCGCAGCGCGGACATAGTGTGAGCGTCGGGACCTTCATGCATTCCGGATCAACAGACACTGAGTTCGACGGCCCAGTCCGCGTACATCGCCTGCGCGGGACGATCCAACGCCTGTCAAATCTGCACGCCGATTCCGAGCGCCGCCACGCCCCACCCTTCCCCGACCCCGAACTGCTGCTGGCGCTGAAGCGACTGGTCGCAGAGGAGAGGCCGGACATCGTCCACGCTCATAACTGGATCTACGCCTCCTTCCTGCCGCTCAAGGTTCTCGATGGCGCGCGCCTCGTGGTGACGCTCCATGATTACGGCCTCGTCTGCGCCAAGAAGAACTTCATGCATCTGGGCACTCATCTGTGCGATGGCCCGCGGCTCGCGAAGTGCCTGCCCTGCGCTACCGCGCACTACGGCGCCGTGAAGGGCACCGCGACCACGTTGGGCAACTGGGCCTCGAGCTTCGCAGCCCGGCGCGTGGTGGACCGCTTCATCGCGGTGAGCCACGCGGTGGCGCGACATACCGGTCTCACGCGAGGTCGCGCTGCCTACGAGGTCATCCCGAATTTTGTGCCCGACGATATCGGAATTCTTGGTCCAGAAGATTCCTGCGTGCGGGAGCTGCCCGAAGATGGATTCATCCTGTTCGTCGGTGACATGATGCGGCTCAAGGGCATTGACGTTCTCCTGCAGGCCTATGCCCGCCTGGAGCAGGCGCCGCCGCTGGTCCTGATCGGACGCCGGGTCGCCGATACGCCAGCCGAGTTTCCGCCGAACGTTCGCGTTTTCAGTAACTGGCCGCATTCCGCCATCATGCATGCATGGCACAGATCGCTGTTCGGCGTGCTGCCATCGGTCGGGCCGGAAGCCTGCGCGACCGTCATTATGGAAGCGATGGCGTCCGGCAAAGCCGTTGTCGCAACCGACGTCGGCGGCATGCCGGATCTGGTCGATGACGGTGAAACGGGGCTTCTCGTGCCGCCAAGCAACACGCAAGCCTTGACTCGCATGATGCAATCACTCCTGGACGACCGCACCTTGCTGTCCCGCCTCGGAACGACAAGTCTCGCCCGCGTGGGGCGCCTCAAGGCCGGTGCGGTCGTGACCCGGATCGAGCAGGTCTACGGCGGTGTGCTGTGCCCCTCCGCCAGCAGCGTCGTGCTGCCGGCGCAGCAGCGTTCGGGAGAGCCGTCATGCTAGCGCTCGCCAGGACGGCCATCATCCGCGCACCGGGGATTTTGCGAAAGTGTGCCATTCTCGTTACGAATTCGGGCGCTCTCGCGATCGGAACGATAGCGATGGCGGGCCTTGGATTCGTCTATTGGTGGCTTGCCGCGCGGACGTTTCCGCCGGAGGTGATCGGCAACGCTTCCGCCCTGCTGTCCATGATCGGCTTGGTCGCTCTCCTTGGAGAAGCCGGACTCGGGACCCTTGTGATCGGCGAAGTGGTCCGGCATCCCGGCAGGGAATCAGGACTCGCGGCTGCGGCGACGTGTGTCGGGGGGGTGATCGCACTCGGCGTGGCGCTGTTGTTTGTATTCGGCGAGGCGCTGTTCGTACCGGCTGGACCAATCGACGATTGGTTGAAGGCCGGCCTGTTTGTCCTCAGCTGCATCCTAACCGTGCTCAGCATAGTGCTCGATCAGGCGCTGGTCGGCAATCTGCGCAGCAGCGGGAGGATGGTCCGGCAGGTGCTGTTCTCCGCGTTCAAGCTGATGCTGGTCGCTGGAGCAGCCTACGTCGGCTTCGCCTCAAGTACCGCGATTGTCCTGACCTGGGTGGCTGGCCTGCTGGCGTCCTGGATCGCCCTCGACCTTTTGACCCGGGGCGGTGCGCGCCGACTCGTTGGCCTCCCCGATTTCCAGCTGCTGCATAAGCTCCGGCGCAAGGTGTTTGATCATTACGCTCTCGATATCGCCTCTCAGGCCTCAGGCCTGCTCATGCCTTACCTTGTGCTAGTTCTCCTGTCGCCGACCATCAACGCCGTCTTCGTGTCGGTCTGGATGCTGGTCTCGGTGGCCGCAATGATTCCGGCAGCCATGGCCACTGTCCTGTTCCCCGTGGTCAGGGCGAATTCGGCACAATCCAAGCACTACATCCTCGTGTCGCTCACGGTGTCATTGCTGTTCGCGCTGATCTGCGCCAACTTTATCTTCCTATATTCGCAGCAGATCCTGGCGCTCTTCAATCCGGCCTATCCGAAGATCGCCGGTTCTAGCCTGTGCCTCCTCGGCTTCAGCTTGGTGGGATCGGCACTTAAGTTCCACGCCTGCGCTCTGGCGCGGCTTGCCGACAGGATGCGCAAGGCATCGTTCTGGTTCGCCTTTGGCGGCGCGCTGGAGCTTTGCCTGGCGGTCGCGGGCGCGAAGCTCGACGGGCTTGAGGGCCTGGTGGTGGGCTGGACGCTCTCGGTCAGCATCGAGGGTGCGTGCGCCGCCTTCGTCATCGTCTTTGCGACTAGGCTGGATTCCGTCTCCGGTCCCCTAAGCGAGGAGCCGGCGCCATCGCTCTAGAGACCCGAGGAGGTGCAGCACATGACGTCGAACACGACCACCGACATGACGACGAGTCAGTCGCGGGCGCGGAGCGCGTCGCGCTATCCGCATCCCGGCGGTTCGACTTCTGCATCGACACATCCTCTCATGAATACCCGTAACCGGCGGCATCAACGAGGCGAAGGCGCGGCTCGATGCGCTAAGCAGATAGCGTCACGGCCCGATCAGCGAAGTGCCGATAGAGCGGGGCCGCAGAAAGGAATTTGGACAATTGCGGGCGATGCTGGCCGCTCTTGCTGCGACATTGGCTCCGCTGCTTTTGCCCGTTCAGCAGTCCTCGCTGGAGGCGCAGGCAAAAGATGCCTGGCGGCAAAGCGTTCATTTGCTCCAAGGTGAATTTGAGGATGAAGCACAGCTCTCGCTGTGATTATATTTGGGGGTGATGGAATGATATCAAGACGGACCGTCTTTCTTGCGATGGCCTTACCCAGAGCGCTTGCCGCTTGCCCAGGCTCTTTCGGCGCCCAATCGCAGGGCTCGTCGCAGTCAGTGTCTTCTACTCCTACTGCAGCACCAACACCGGCATGGACTCCCACACCTCAGTTGCAAACCATCACTCCGGCTCCCATTACCGGAATTATTAAAAACCCTGGCATTGGCTATCAGACGTTTTACAAGTCGGCGGCATCAGACACTCAACTTCCTTCCTCGACGATGTACATCCGGGTGAATTGGAGCGAAGTGGAGTCGGCGCCAGGCGCCTTTAATTTTGCGGTGATTGACCATGCACTGTCCTCCGCGAAGTCCGCCGGACAACGCCTGGCCTTCCGAATCATGGGTTACGAAGAGGGCAATTTCGGACCTGCCGGCCTGAAGAACGGGGGGGTTCCCGGCTTCACTTTCAGCTTTGACCGATTTTCGGGAGTTTGGTTTCCCGACCTCACACAAGACGTCGTCCAGCAAGATCTTGCGGCGCTCGTTTCGGCCCTTGGCCAGAAGTACGGCAACAACCCGGCGATTGATTCGGTGGACATTGGCTTTGTCGGCGATTGGGGAGAGTTTCATTTCTGGCACACATCACCCACGCCGCCATATCCGAGCACGTCGGCCCTCAACGGTTTGACCGATAAGTTCCTCGCGAATTTCAAAGTGCCGGTTGTGATCGGTGGCGATGTACGAGCAGGCGATGACAGCGCATTCAAGTACGCGATTCAAAGCAAGGTTGGATGGCGGGTCGATTGTTGGGGAAACTACGCCTCTGGCTGGAACCACATGCGGAACGCTTACCCTGCGATCCTCGCAGAAGCTCCCAAGGCCTGGCAGAATGCGCCGGTGATCCTTGAACCCTGTGGCGTGATGTCAAACTGGGTTGCATCTAACTATCCGTGGCAGCAGGCCTTGCTGTGGGCGATTGACAATCATGCCTCTCAGTTTAGCAACAAGAGCTCTCCCATCCCTTCAGTGATGCTCCCGTACGTGCAAGACATGCTCACAAAAATTGGCTACCGTTTTGTTTTGACTCAAGCGCAGATGCCGACTTCTGTGGCTCATTCTTCATTTACTCTGCGTCTCAACTGGTCAAACGTAGGAAACGCCCCAATGTATTTTGAGCGCCGCTTGCTTGTAAAAATCGGCTCGCTGGTTACAGATACTGGAATTACAATGAAGGGTTTTCTTCCCGGAAATCGAACAGATACTCCGATTATCAGCGTGGGAGGCTTGGCTTCAGGGACGTACTCGGTCCAAATCGGACTTGCAGCTCCCGGAAATCTTGTTCCAGACATCACGCTCGCGATCGCCGGGGCAGGCCCTTGGTACACGCTGGGCAATCTTGTCGTGGGAAATTTGGTCCCGTGAGCCCGACCGACATACGCAACGCCAAGGTTGTTGGCTGAAGCGCTGATCGCGCGCGGAATGAACTGATTACCAACGGTACCGATCATCACATGATAACCACATCATGGTGATCGATACGGTGGTGGCCCTTTGGTCTGGACGGCGCGGCAGCTCAGCATATTTTCGATTTCAATCGCCAGCATGGGGAACAAGCAGCTGATTCCCGGCGATCCTCTCCCGCCCTTGAGACCGAGCGGCATTCGTCGTGGCACCCCGGCTGTTACCACCCGTGGAATGGATGAGAGATTTGCTCAGTTTATAGCGACCGCATTGTGCGGCGACGGCGAAGCCGCGCTGGTCGCTTCCCCGCGCCCGCGCTCGAGGCCCACACTCTTCGACCCGCAACGATCGCTCCCAAGGGGCCATGCCGCACGGCCCGGCTGGCACGGACAAGGCTGCCGCGGAGCAGAAGCTGCTGGTGCCGCCATCGCGGAATACGCGCGCCTGTTCACCATGGACCGGATCTGGATCTCCGGCAGGAATTTTCCGCGCGCGGCCCGGATCGCCCGGCTGGCCTCCTCGACTGGCGCGACTACCCGGCATGTAGCGATGTAGCGATTGCATCAGGATCCGGGCGCGCCCCGGATCATTGCTACTCATATCTTCATAAAGTCAGTCAGTGTACAGCATGCGGCAGACACTCAATAGGGATGAGAAATTGGTTCAATTGTCGAAGGTCTCCTCGTACTTCTATGAAACTGCGTCCATCAAATTCCATCAGGCAGTAGTCAAATGGTTGTACGATCCTATGAGCGTCACTTCCATACCGGATAGTCTCGGCCATGATAACCGGCCTATATTTTCGAATCGTCTCTAGACCCCCGGCAAGAACCCGGTATTCAAGTCCTTGAACATCGATCTTGATGAAATCCGGCTCCAATTCCAAGTCGTCTAGGCGCGCCAGAGAGACTCGCTTAGACGTCACTGTCAGCTTTTTTGGATCGAACCCTGCTACCCACTTTTTACTAAGCCACCCCTGGGCGCTCTCGTAGTCGAAGGATGCCAGTCCACTTAGCGCGTTCCCATTATACGATGGGATAAACAATTCCGCCTCGCCAGTTTCGTTAGAAAGTCCATTCGGAATAACAGTTAGTTGGGGGAATTTCTTCGTCAATCGTTGAAGCTTGCGGAATACGGTAGGATTAGGCTCGAAGCTTAGGACTTTTGCGTTCGGAAATAGAGTATAAAGGGACAGCACCGATTGTCCTACATTTCCGCCGGCATCGACCAACAATGGCGGATTATTGAAATTCAGCAACGCAAGGGCGCGAAAGTCACGTTCGTGTGGGCGGCGCATCCAGTACATGAAAGTATAACGCCATTGGGAAGTCGCAAGGTTGTAGCCATGCGGAAACCTGAGGACTACCATAGCCGCGAGCCGTCTCGCATGATTTTTAAGCTCATAAGCATTTAGAGCAATTAGCCGAGCTAGGATTGAGGGCGTTCTTACCATTTCCCCAACCTTCCGGTTATAATAAAACGAGTGATCTGATGCTTGAAGGCCAATGGCGTTCGGACAATCCGCTGAGCGTCATCACTTCGGACCCGTCCTCTTGTCCGCGACAGCACGACCACTCGCCTCGGCACGTTCGACGGCACGCCCGACCGGCGGTCTGTCGCCCATCGCGCAGTCGGGACCGACGCGCCGGCCTGCGCCTTCTCGCTTTCGCCCGTGATGATGTTGATGAGGTCGCTAGGCAGCAACACGGTCATCCCGGTGGCCCGATGGCGACCGGTCCGCCCGCAGTCTGCGACCTCGTAAGTCACCCCGTTCATCTCCTTCGCCGCAAACTGGACGCGGATCGCCGGCAACGTGCGCAGGACAGCTTCGCTCATGTTGAACTCACGCTCATTGTCCGCGATCTCTGGATCGCGAGGCAATCGGACTTGAGGAGGCAATCGGACTTGAGCCCGGATGACGACAACGCGCCCTCCATCCTCCCATCCTTAATCCGTGACCGAGCGGCCTGCTTCTTGCTGGTTGGTGGCGGTGCGGCCGCCGGGCAATCTCTGGTCCGGGGGCAAAGCCGGAGTTGACGAGTTGGGCTGCTCTGCCGCATCGCCCTCGCCCACGATGATGTTCACGAGGTCGCCCGGCTGCAAGACCGTCATGCCGGTGGACTCGATGCTGACCGGTCCGGCTGCGGTTTGCCGTACAAGGCGGTAGCTCACCCGATTCGACTCCTTCGCAAACTGGGCACGGGTCGCCGGCAGGGTCGTCAGGACGCCTTCGCTGCTGCTGAACTCGCGCTCATTGGTCGCGATTTCGCGCTCAGTGGCATCGATCTCGACCTCGAGATCGTTGCGGAGGTCTGCCTGGACCCGCAACGATTCCGCCTCCAGCGAGGTCAGGCGCTGCTTGGCATTCGAATACTGGGTGTTCGCCTCTTGCCGACGTTGCTCGGCGTCCGTCAACTCGGTCTGGACCTGATTGAGCACCGTCTTGCTGATGACATTGCGCTCGGCGAGCGCTCGCATGCTGTTGACGCGCTCCTGGCGCAGCTTGATGAGCTCATCGAGCGAGTCCATGCGCCCGTACACCATGAGGTCCTGCTTGGCCGAGTCCAGCGCGTTCAGGACTGCGGTCTCGCGGTTCTTGCGGGCAATGGCGACGGCTTTGCGCTTGTCCCGCTGTTCGTTGAGGAGATGGGTCGCTTCGGCGGAGCCGACCAGCTCCAGCAGCCGCGCCGGAATCCTGGGCTCCGTCTTGTCGCGCTCACCTTTCAAGACAGCCGCGCGCGCCAACAGTTTCAGCATCGTGCCGACCGCGCCGTTCCGCTTCTGAATTTCCCGAACGGCCTCGACCTTCTGCCACGGTTCGTTCGCGGTCCGGTCGAGCCCCCCGGCCATCGCGATCGCGTGCAGAACCGTCATCCCAGGCGCGTATTTGAACGAGCCCGCACTCTTGACAGGCCCCAGAACATAAATCGGCGAGCGCTCGAGCGACAGGATGTTCACCATTCCTTTGCGGCCGAGCAGTTGCTCGAATGATTTCAGCAAGGCGGTCTGCACCTGCTCCGCTGAACAGGCGATGACCGAGATGGAGCCCAGCAGGGGCACGGAAATCGTGCCGTCCTCCTGGACGGTGTACTCCCCGGTCAGTTCCGGACGTTGCTGGATGCTGCGCAGGGCCGAGGAGGTGCGCCCCCACTTGTCCTCCTCAAGGTCCACGCGCTCGTAGAACGCGACCTTGAGACGGTCCCCAACGCTGAACAAGCCCCTGATCACCGTGGTCGGCGTGCCTGGTGCAGCACTAACCGCCGTGGAGCGCCCGGTGGCAGCGGGAGCAGCTGAAGCGGCGGTCCGTTCTACGGGTGTCGCGGCCGGCGCATCCAGTACCGCTACGGCCTCTCCCGAGAATTCTGGCGTGGCTCCAGATTCTGCAGATTCTGGTGTGGCTCCAGTCGGTAAATCGTGCCGGCCTCCGATGGCGGCAAACACCTTCTGCGTCAGCGCTGAGGACACAACGTTGACCGGTTGCCGGTGTCCGAGCGCTTCCGCCCCGAGGATGACAAGCCCGGACACTCCCAGGGCCAACAGGATCGGCTTGATTCCCCTGCGGGAGGAGCCCGAGGCTACCGGGGGGGTCTCAGGTTCGTCATTGTCTAGGGCTTCCATGGCGCGTCCTTTCGATTTCGAGGATCACCATCCGTCCCGGAGTGGTCGTCGGGCAAGCGCGAGTGCCAAGGTCGCACGCCATATCGTGGGCCTTTGGAGCCACCGCCACAATCGTCTCTTTGTGGGCACCTCTTTTGCACCCTCGCGCACTCTCCTGGAGCAAGGCGCTTCCACAAAGCAACTTCAGAGCGGATTGCCCCCCGTGCTGCACGAGCACGCCTCTGTGCCACAGCGGATTGCTCCCCTCCCCGCAAATGTACCGCAACGACTTGCACGAGACCGCATTTGCTATTCGCGTTGAACTCCGCCGGTCGATGGAATTGCCGAGTTTTAGGAAAACGCCGCCAAGTTCGCTATTTTCTTTTGCTTAATAGCGCCAGTGCGGCGAGCGCTGTTCGGTTGTTGATTTCAAGCCTCCCATAGATGCGGTGGAGGTGCACGCTGATTGTGCCGTCGGAAAGTTTGAGCCGGCGGCCAATTTCCTTGTTCGATAACCCTTGGGACACCAGGGACATGATCTGGCGCTGCCGATCCGTGAGTAGGTTCTCGTAGACCATGATAGCCCCGGTTTGATCAGAGGGGAGCGCCGAAGAACCGCTCTGGCGACTCATGAGCTGCCGCAGTGACTGCGCCAGTGTTTCGATTGCCGCATCTTTTGGAAGGACCGGGTACGCACCGGCAGCTGCCGATATGACGGGCTCACCGTTTTCGACGGACGCCGCGAAAAAAACGAACTGCGTAGGGAATCCCTCGGAGTTTGCGATGGCGAGGATTTCCAGCCCGGACACGTCGGGCAGCGAAATGGCGATGAGTGCTATGTCGGGCACTAACCTTCGGATCGCGTCAATGCACTCCTTGCCATCGCGGCAAGTTGCAACAACTTCGAAAGCATATTGCCTCCCAAGCACGTTCGTCAGACTGTGCAGAATCCCTGGACGGGGATGTGCGATTACCACACTTGCGCAGCGCATGGCGTCCTGACGCTCTGCTCCCGACTTCCAATTAACTAATTAAAATTTAAAATATAATGCCATAGCTGGGACTGCGTTCCTGGACGATTATTTCCTTTTAAGTTGCGGGCCGAGGGTAACCGTTCGGTGAGGGCCGCGGGATAAATTGCGTGGCGCGGTGGCCCGATAAGGCCGCAGACTGAACGGGGGTTCTCTTCCATTCCCAAGGCAGCAGCTCATTGAGCCGATCTTGCGGGGTGCTGGCGATGCGGGCCAAGACGTCCGCCAGCCAGGCTTGCGGATCGAGGTCATTGAGCTTTGCCGTCATGATCAGCGTCGCCACGGTGGCGGCGCGGTCGGCACCACGTTCGGAGCCGGCGAAGAGCCAGCACTCGCGGCCGAGGGCAAAGCCGCGCAGCGCGCGCTCCGCCGCATTGTTTGTCAGGCAGATCCGTCCGTCATCGACGAAGCGGGCGAACCAGTCCCAGCGGCGCAGCATATAGCCGATTGGCTTGGCGACCGCGGACGAGTTCGACAGTCGAGCGCGTTGCTCGCGCAGCCATGCTTCCAATGCCGTCACAAGCGGACCGCTTTGTTCCTGGCGCACCGCGCCGGCGACTGACTTCACCGAACTCACCGCCCCACAACACCGAGTTCATTTCGTACGCTCAGTGAATGGGCGCCATAGGCGGCACGCCATACCGCAAGCCGGCTTACTCATTCTTTGTACTTGCAGTCTACGCGGCAGCGGAATGATCATGAGGACCGGCCATGTCGCGGGCAAACCGTCTGGGCTGCACCGGAAACAATCCAGCAACCCTCTTCTGCGCTCTCCTCTCCGCGCTCCCCTCGCCATCACGCAGACGCCGCAACAGTAACAGTACCTACCGAAGCAACGCCTCGATCCGCGCTCTCGCCTCCTTGATTCCTTTAGCGTCAGCCTTCGCATATAGATCTCGCGCCTTAACGGTATCCGCTCGCGTTCCATACGTTCCCCATTTAGAAAGTATCGATGGGTCGTAGGTCTCTGCTAGTGCGAAGGTTGCCTGAGCACTGCCCATTTCGACCGCCCGCTCCAGGACGGTCCGCCCCGCGCCGATGTCACCTTGTCCGAGTAGAACGTTCGCACGCGCAAGTAGCCGTGCTGATTGATTAGCTTCTTCGGAATTGGGCTGAGCATCGCCGCGTGCGCTCGCCGGTGTTGCGCCTTCGGCGATGATTTTCCCGTACGGTTCCACCCGTCTCTGAGGTTCGACTCCACCAACGATCGCGATCTTGGCAGCCGATAGTTCTGTCTTGTCAGGAAGAGAAGTGTTCCGCGTCAACGCGAGATCACTCTCCAGCCGCTCGGCCCTCGTGCGCTCCTTCTGCAGAGAGCTGCCAAGGTCATCTGTGTCGCGCGCCGCTTTCTGTTTCGTTTGGGTGGTGTCTTCCGTCGCTTTGCTTACCAGCTCCGTCTGCGCGTCCACATTCGAGCGCGCCGTAGCCAGATCTTTTTCAAGATGCGCGGCCCGGTCGCGCTCCTGCTGCAGAGATCTTCGCAGCTCTCCCATATCGGCCTCCACCGCCTGGTCTAGCTGTATTGCTGTCTCACTGGCCTTCCTGCTGGCTTGCGCTTCGTAGGCGTAAAGCTTGGTGCGGGCGACGGAGAGCTCCTCCGCCAATGCGTTAGCTCTCTCGTGCTCCTTGTGCAGCTCCTCCTCTAGCTGCTTGGCCCGGTCCGGCTCCTCTTGTATAGGGCTGCGCCGCGCCGGTGCAACTGCTGTGGCCTGGCTGGGCTCTGCCACTCGAGCGCCTGCATTGCATGATTGAGTCTCATAGGCATAGATTTTGCTCCGCGCCTTCGAGAGCTCCTGTTCGAGCGCCTGGGCCCTTTCCTGCTCCATCTGCATTGATTGGCTCAGTTCGGTGAGGCCGCCTGGGGCTTGTTTCAGCGGGAAGGCGTGTTCACTTGCTTTGGCTGTCAGTCCGACTTGGGTCTCGAGATCGCGTCGGGCCACCGCGAGATCCTGCTCCAGCCGCCTCGCCCGCTCGCGCTCTCTCTGCAGGGATTCACGCAGCTCTGCGGCCCCGCTCTCCGACTCCTGTCTGAGCCCGGAAATTTCGTCGCTCCTCTTGGCCACCAGTGCAGTCTGTTCTCCGATCTCACGCCGAGCGATTGCAAGATCCGATTTTAACTCATTCGCAAACTCACGCTCTTGCTGCAGCTGCTGCAGCGTCTTCTGCAACTCCGCTGTGCCGCGCTCCGCCAACTGGCCTGCGCGGTCAGCTTTTTCAGTTGCTTCCCTCGCCAGCGTGGTCTGGCTTTGAACATCGCGCCGAGCGGCTAGGAGATCTTGCTCGAGCTGTTCGGTTCGATTGTGCGCCTGCTCGATATGTTGCAGCAAGTCGATATCGCGCTTTGCAACAGAGAGTTCGCACTCCAGCGCGTCTGCTGGCTGGTGTTGCTGTCCAATAGACGGCTTTAACCGGCCTGTGTCGCTCGTCGTAGCTTGCGCCATCCGCGCGAGTTCATGCCGGCTCTCCGGCTTCGGATGCGGCTTATCTTGGTTCTGATTGACGGCCGACCCGCCACTCTTAGCCGGAACCCGAGTAGCCAGAACCCGAGCATGTTGCCAATCCGGTGGCGCACGTCGCGCCTGATCAAGGAAAGCTTGAGTTCCGGACGTCCACGTCATAGCGAGGAGAGCTGAAGCGATCCACAAGGGCCCAGACAGATTATTCACTGTGTCTTGCTCCAATAGGCATTTTGCCTGAATGAGGTCTTCTCCGAAACCTGTTGCAGTCTCCGCGAGTGCAGGTGATTCCACGTCAGTGTTTGTCAGTTTTTGCATTCGGCGATCGAGATGCAGCAACCGGGCAGGAACCATCCTGCATGCATCATTATGCAGTTCGCTCGGCTATGAGCTACTCCTCCGAATGGTGTACCCTCGTACCTACTTCGGAGTTACACGGCGGCGGGGGTCGACCTGGACCAGATCGGCGAAGACAAGAGCGAGCGGCTGGACATGGTGCCGGCGCAGTTCCGCCTTGTCGTTCCAAGTACGTCTGCCGTGCCTGCGAGATGGCGTCCTGCAGGCCGAGGCTCCGGCGCGGTTGATCGCCAGGGCATCGCTGCGGATCGAGCGACTCTGGCGAACTGGGCTGGGCATGCTGCCTTCCACCTGCGCCCGCTGCATGAGCGCCTCCTCACGGTGCTTCGCGCGAGATCAAAGCTGTTCGCCGACGAGATGACGGTGCCGGTGCTCGATCCCAGTCGAGGGCGTACCAAGACCGGCGAGGTCTGGGCCTATGCCGCCGACGGCACGCCCTGGCGCCTCGATCCGCCAGCATCGCCTATGTCTATGCACCCGACCGCAAAGCCGAGCGGCTGTGCAGCCATCTTGCTGGGCGTCCTGCAGGTCGATGGCTACAACGCCCACCCGAAGCTTGCAAAACGTGGCGAGGCCGAGCTCGCCTTCTGCTGGAAGCACGTCCGGCGCAACTTCTACGAACTCGCGGCAGCCGCCCCGCTCCGATCGCGAGCGAAGCGCTGAAGCACATCGTCGTATTCTATGCGATCGAGATCCGCGGCCGCAGCGCGGAGGAGCGTCGCCTCGTGCGGCAGCAGAAGAGCGGACCACTGGCCGATAGCTTCGAGGGATGGCCGCGCGCCAAGGTGGCTCTCATCAGCCAGAAGATCAAGCTCGCCGAGGCCATCCGCTACGCCCTCTCGCGCCGGCAAGGCTTAACGCGCGTCATCGAACTGGACAACAATACCGTCGAACGATCAATCAGTAGTACCAAGCTCCGTCGCAAGAACGCACTCTTTGCCGATTCCGACGGCGGTGCCGAACACCGGGCTGTTGTCACCTCCCTGGTCAAGACTTGCAAGCTCAACGGAGTCGATCCGCTCGCCCATCTCACCGACGTCCCATCCTCAAAGGGCCTCCAAGCCGCGACATCGACCAGCTACTGCGTTCGGCCTACCGCGCTCAAGCCCTCAAAGCTGGCCTGAGAACGACATACTTCCTTCTCGGCGAAACCGATACCAAGCTGTCAGACTGGATGATGCTGGTCTGAACTTTGACAGAAGGTCAGCTCTGTGATCTCGCGCTTACATGGCGAGGTTCGCGAGCGGAAAGCCACCGTAAACACGCAGATCAGGCCGATAAGCGATCTGGTCCCGCGTTCGCAGTTTATAGCAAATCATATATAGACTTCGATTTAATTATAATGTCCGATAATTAATGAAGCCGCGCGACATTTAATAAATGCTGGTGACTCCTGATCCCAATTTGGATCATTTTGTTTTCAAGAAATGCAAGCGCAACAGCACGACTGCGGTTGCCGTAAGCTAGCAAGCAAATGGGCGTCTCACCGACTTTTGTCCATAGCAAGGTTGGACATTAACGCCGTCCAGAATCAACGTGGAGGGTCGGCTCAACCAAATCCAAGCATCTCTTTGGGTGTAGATCGGAGAGCCAGTATGAGTCGGAGACATTTTTTCGGAACCATACTCCTGGGAAATAGCAGCTTACTTAAAGAAGGCGTTGCCAGAATCCTGCGTTCGGCCAACTTTCGCATCGTGGCTTCAGTGGCATCCGCCGACGATCTTCAAAGCGGCAAAGTCAAATCACGCCAACTGCTATTTATCGCTATCCATACCGGCGACAACTTTGACTTACCAAAGCAAATTGAGCATTTGAGGGCCCGCAACCCGGATGCTCGAATCGCAGTGGTTACCGATCGCTGTCGCCTAGAAGAGCTGGTCTCAGCATTTCGGGCAGGAGCTAGTGGCTATTTCGTTGATATCATGACCTCCGAAGTGTTCACAAAAGCATTAGAACTGGTGATGATGGGTGAAACAGTTCTCCCCTCGGCATCTTTGCCATTCGTGCTCGGGCCTGAAATCGCGCCCGCAGAACACGCCGGCCCAAACAGCGCCGACGACGCGCTCCTCGCTGCCACTGAGGACATTGCGCCCCAGCTTTCGCCACGGGAGAAATCGATCCTGCGCTGTCTGATCGATGGCGATTCTAATAAATGCATCGCACGGAAAATCAACATCGCGGAGGCCACCGTGAAGGTCCATGTCAAGGCGATCCTTCGCAAGATCCGGGTCCACAATCGCACACAGGCGGCGATTTGGGGGATGAATTGCGGATGGCTGCCACGAACGAGTGGCAACGGTCACGGCAAGTGACCGCGTCGTGAGAGCAACAATGAGTCAAAAACGTAGCACCACGCGAGAAGGCGCCGGCAAACCCTGAGCACGACATGCTCAAGTAGGCGTACGAATGCGACTGTTTGGAAGTGTGCTCACGGGAGCCGGAGAGACGGTGGGCACGGCACTAATGCGCCTTTGCCCAGCCCTGCATCAGTCTCAATTAAACAGGCAGCTGCCCTTCACAGTCACTCGCGTGCCGGAGCGCGTATGCGGCCAGTAGTCCCACATCGCGCGGTGCTGGGTGCAGCCGTTGTCCCAAAGGGCGATGGCATTCTTGGTCGTATCCATTCGGCGTAGGCCGCAGGGTTACCGCCTGAGCAGTCCAGGGTTGTCTTTATAGAACCTGATCAGCTCGATGAGGTTTTCGATTCCAAAGTCG
>NZ_JADPKD010000064.1:0-61172 GCF_023073735.1 Bradyrhizobium sp. 160 | reverse complement strand
GTGAACGGGGCGGCGGCGGTGGCCGGTGAGCTCACGCCTCTCTCTCTTCAGATGATGTCGCCAGTGCAATCCGGCGGCTTCATTGCTGGTCTGAGCTGAACGGCGGAAGCTCAACCTCGCCGTTTCTTCCTCGCCTTCTTCCCCGGCGCGCCCTTCACGGGCCACGGCATGACCGAAGGCTCCGCGTGGCCCTGTTTGCTCTTATGCTTCTTTTGCTTTCCGAAAGAAGCAGCCTCGCCGAATTTCGGGCCACGCTCGCCGTGAGACTTGCTGCGCGGCTTGAATGCACCTGCCTCGCGCTCGCGATCGCTCTGACGCTCACGGTGATCATCGTCAGCGGGCTCGCGCCTAGGCGCATGTGATCGCTCCTGCGAAGCCGCCTGCCGCTGCGGCCCGTCCGCCATCGGCTCGATGCGGATGCTGTCTTCCTTGTCCGGACGCTTGATCTTGGCGGCGAAGGAGTCCGCGACCCGCTCGGAAATCTCGAACTCGGTGGTGGTGTCCATGATCTTGATGGCGCCGATATCGCCCTTGTCGATGCCGCCGCGGCGGCAGATCATCGGCAGCAGCCAGCGCGCCTCCGCGTTCTTGCGCCGGCCGATGGCGGCGCGGAACCAGACGCTGCCCTCGGCCATGCCATGTTTCGACGAGGACTTCCCGGATTTCGCGCGCGGCTTGCCGGGGCGATCGCCGCCGCCTTCACCTTCAAACCTGTCACGGCCGCGATCGTCGCGCGATTTGCCGCCGCGCTCGCCGGGATCGATGATGTCCTCGGGCGACGGCAGCCGTGCCCGATAAAGCCGCGCCAGCGCGGCGGCGATATCCTCGGGCGAGCGCTCGGCCAGCAACGCCTGTGCCAGCACCAGATCGTCGGCGGTCGTCTCCTCGGTAAACAGCACGTCCTTCATGCGCGCGTGATCGAGGTTGCGGATTTCCTCCGCCTGCGGCGCCGTGCCCCAGACCGCGTCGACGCCTGCGAGATTGAGCAGCAGCTCCGCGCGCCGCCGCCGTGCCGGCGGCACCAGGAGGACGCTCGTGCCCTTTCGTCCCGCACGTCCGGTGCGGCCCGAGCGGTGCTGCATGACTTCGGCGTCGTTGGGCAGATCGGCGTGAATGACGAGGTCGAGGCTCGGCAGGTCGATGCCGCGGGCGGCGACGTCGGTCGCGACGCAGACGCGGGAGCGTCCGTCCCGCAGCGACTGCAGCGCCATGGTGCGTTCGTTTTGGGTCAATTCGCCTGACAGGGCGACCACGGAGAAACCGCGCTCCAGCAGCGCCGCCTGCAAATGCCTGACGTGATCGCGCGTGCTGCAAAACACCAGCGCGCTTGGCGCCTCGTAAAAGCGCAGCACGTTGACGACTGCGTGCTCGGCATCGGTGGGCGCGATCCGGATCGCGCGGTACTCGATATCGGCGTGGCCGCCTTCGTCGCCCGCGACCTCGATCCGGAGCGCGTCGCGCTGATATTGCCTGGCCAGTGCGACGATGCCGCGCGGAAACGTCGCCGAGAACAACAGGGTGCGGCGCGCCTCAGGCGTGGTCTCGAGGATGAATTCCATGTCCTCGCGAAAGCCGAGATTGAGCATCTCGTCGGCTTCGTCGAGGACGACCACCTTCAATTCGGAGATGTCGAGACGGCCGCGACGCAAATGGTCGCAGAGCCGGCCGGGCGTGCCGACGACGATATGCGCGCCGGCCGCAAGCTCGCGCTGCTCGCGCCGCGGATCCATACCGCCGACACAGGAGACGACGCGCCCGCCGGCATGCCCATACAGCCAGGCCAGTTCGCGTTGAACCTGCAAAGCGAGCTCGCGGGTCGGCGCCACGATCAGAGCAAGCGGCGCGCCGGCTTCGTCGAACCGCTCGGCCTCGCCGAGCAGATCCTTGGCCATGGCAAGGCCATAAGCCAGGGTCTTGCCGGAGCCGGTCTGGGCCGAGACCAGGAGGTCGCGGCCAGAGGCCTCGTCCGCAAGCACGGCGAGCTGAACGGGAGTCGGGGAATCATAGTTCCGCTCGGCCAAAGCTCGGGCGAGCGGCGGGGTCAGGGCCGGAAAAGACACGGGATGGAGAACCTTGGTTAATTCAGGCGCGCAAACGGTGAACCGGCAGACCTGAGCTCGCGTGCGCGGCAAACGGCACGGCCGCACGCCGGATGTGATCTGGGCGCTCTTTACGCCAAGTGCGCTGAAATCACCATGCCTATGATGCATGACCTGCC
The DNA here is from genome assembly GCF_023073735.1 of Bradyrhizobium sp. 160. NCBI lineage: Bacteria > Pseudomonadati > Pseudomonadota > Alphaproteobacteria > Hyphomicrobiales > Nitrobacteraceae > Bradyrhizobium > Bradyrhizobium sp. 160. The sequence goes on along the minus strand of NZ_JADPKD010000064.1, from coordinate 58,954 downwards.
AGAGAACCGCGCCTGAAGGTTGCGAGGATTTGCCAGCCGGCAATTTGCTTGCCGCCCTCCTAATCCCTGGAGGTCGCCAGCTTGCTGAAGCTGCCGACCAGCTTCGCCCTCGCCCGCGCAACAATGTCTCTTGCTGCAAAGGTCAAGGTGCGGATGGCGCGCCAAGCTTCGGTTGCCTGCAGCCACGCCTTCACCTCGGCGAACTTGCCATAGGCCCAGGCGAATGCCGGAATCCGCATCAGCTTGTCACGCGTGAGATGGAACAGGCGCTCGACCAGAACGAGCTTGAGCAGCTCGCCGATGATGAAGGTCGCCGCGCCGCTCAGGACTTGGCCAGTTGCGGCAAGGTAGGCTGCCAGGGGCTTGACCGGCTCCAGAATGATCACGGGCACGGAAAACAAGGCGAGCGAAGGATAGGGCGGCAGCGACCTGATCCAGGCCCGCAATCGCGCGAATTGGAGGTGCCGCTCAACCCAGCGCGAAATTGGCCGCGCGACGGCCATGAAAACCGCGTCCACAAGGAAGTAGACGGCGGCCAGGACGTAAGTGACGGGTTTCAGAATTCGCTTCACGGCACCTCTCCCGTGAACTGAAAGCCGGAACTTGGGCCTAAGTTTCACCGCAGCATGAGGAGTTCGCGAATTCCCGATGGAACTTTCTGGGCGGTTCAGATCTCCGCATAAATCTCAAGCAAATTTCCATCGGGGTCGCGGAAGAACAGCGTGCGATGGCCAAAGGACTGGTTGGTCGGCGGCGACAGCAGCCCCACGCCCCGCCGCACGAGTTCGTCGGCGCACGCATCGACTTCAGTTGCCGACACCTTGAAGGCCAGTTGCAGCGAAGCGCTGCCCGACGGCGTCGGCGCATCAGCGGCGGTCCGGCTCGGCCGTGCCAGCGCCAGCGTGTTGCTGCCGAGGCCGTACTCGATCCAGCCCGGTGAAAGCTCGCGCAGCAGGGACAAGGCGAGCACGTCCTCGTAGAAGCGCCGCATCGCCGCCATGTCGCGCACGAAGATGACGGTGTAGTCGATCGCGCGGATGGCGCTGAAGGGCGAGCGGGGCCGGTTCGGTTCGAGAGTCTGTTCGTTGCTCATCTCGTCATTCATTCCAAACTCCGACTCGTAGCCCCGCAAGGAGCCAACGGTCGGCGCAAAGCGCCGCTCGCTTAACGGAGAACATGACCTACTCCACCAACTCCGGCCACGGCACGATGGTCGACTTCACCGTCTTCATCGCCATCGCGTCCTTCACGGCCTGCGCGATGCCGGCTTCCGTGAACGGATAGATCGTCTGCATCTTCAGCCAGGGATACCTGTCGCGCGTGCGGTAGAGCATGTCGACGCCGAGCGGCAGGTCGTTGCCGGTGAAGCCCCAGGATCCCAGCACATTGAGATCCTTGGTGCAGATACGGTGCCAGGAGGTCTCGATCGAGCCGGCGTCGGTGAACTGGCCCATCTCGACATAGGTGCCGCCGTCGCGCAGCATCTCGATGCCTTCGGGGCCGGCTGAGGGGTGTCCCGAGCAATCCATCACGAGATCGGCGCCGAAGCCGCCGACGATGTCGCGCACGCGTGCGATGCGATCTTGCGGCGACTTCAGTTCATCGATATTGACGGTCGCCTCCGCACCGAATTCGCGCGCGAGGCGGAGCCGCGGCTCTTCCGGCGCGCCGACGCAGATGACGCGCCCTGCCCCCATCTCCTGCGCGGCTGCGACCGCCAGAATGCCGATCGGACCGGAGCCCTGGATCACCACCGTATCGCCCCAAGAAAAACCGCCGGCGCGGGTCGCGCGATTGAAGGCGCGGATGCAGGACGTCAGCGGCTCGGACAGCGCGCCCAGCCGCAGCGACATGTCGTCGGGCAACTTGTAAATCTTGGTGCCCGGCAGCATGTCGAGATCGACATAGACATATTCGGCCCAGCCGCCCCACATATGGGGCGCCTTCTCGAAGCCGAGATAGCGGCCGTAATAGACCGGCGTCAGGCACTTGTTGGCGACTTGCGGATAATGGATGCAGTAATAGCAGCGTCCGCAAGGCATCAGCGGCGGGATCATCACCTTTGAGCCGACCTTCAGCGGCTTGCTCATGAAGTCCTCGGTGAACTCGTCGCCGCATTCGACGATGACGCCGCCGAGCTCGTGGCCGAGCGTGAACGGCCAGGGCAGCGGTTTCGGCCAATGCCCCTTGAGAATATGCAAATCGGTGCCGCATACCCCGCAGGCGCCGACCTTGATCAGCGCCGCCTTGCGGCCGACCTTCGGCCACGGCACGGTGCGGATGACAGGCTCCGAGCCCGGTCCTGCGTGAGTGCAGACGCGGATGGATTCCATGGCTGTGTCCTCGCTGCCCGTCTGTTATGGTTGATTGGTGCGGGCGTGAGGCGAAACCTATGTGAGATGCACCGTTGTGCCAAGCGCGAGTCTCGTAGTCTGCATGCAGCAGAGCGGAATGCGGGCTCTGCGGCCCCGGATTGCGCTGCACGCCATCCCGGCGATGATCGAGGAGAATGCCGATGCTGCGTGACTATCAGCCGGCGGATGCGGAAGCGGTCAGGCGCGTCGCTCTCGCCGCCTTCGCGCAATTCGAGCAGGACTATTCCGACTGGCCGACGTTTACAGCCAACGTCGCCAAGATAACCGCGCTTTCCGGGACGGGCGAGATCATCGTCGCCGAAGACGGTGGTAAGATCGTCGGCGCCGTGGCTTATATCGGCCCACGGCAGCCAAAGCCGCCGTTCTTCGATCCGGCCTGGCCGATCATCCGCATGCTGGTGGTCGACCCCTTCGCGCGCGGCAAGGGCATTGGCCGGCAACTCACGGAAGAGTGCGTTCGCCGCGCCGAGCGCGACCAGTCGCCGATCATCGCACTGCATACCACGCCTATCATGACGGTCGCTCTGCCGATGTACCTGCGGATGGGATTCGAGAAAGTGCGCGAGGCGCCGGATATCTCTGGCGTGCCTTATGCGGTCTACGTCAAACGGCTCGACTAGCGGCAGGGTCGTAGCCCGCAAAAGCTGTCGTTCAACACCATGGCGCAGGCGCTGGTGCAGCTCAACGCACCATTCGACATCCGCGGCCGCGTCGTCGGCTCGACAACCCGGCCGGACTCGGGATGCGCGCCTTCAGCGGCATCACCGTCGGGCTATCAGACGCCGCGATCGGCATTCACTGGCCTCTCGGCCGCGGTACTGCTGGCGCTGCTCGGCCTGCTCTATGGGCGCGCGGCGAAGAAGTCAGCCGGTTGACTCCGGCCTCTCTCCACCGCACGCTCGAGGCAGTGGCTGGGGAGATCACGCTTTGCGCAATCGCTGGGGCATTCTTGCGATCCTGTTCGTCGTCCGCCTCACCATCGCGTTCCAGTTCCAGAGCGTGGCCGCAGTCGCTCCGCTCCTGCAACAGACTTTCGGCGTCGGGCTCGCCGACATCGGCATCCTGATCGGGCTCTACTTCACACCGGGCGTGGTGCTGGCGCTGCCAGGCGGGGCGATCGGCCGGACTCTCGGCGACAAACCCACCACGATCGCGGCACTGCTGCTGATGACGGCCGGCAGCCTCGTCATGGCCGTCACAGAGGTCTGGGGCTGGCAGATGGCAGGCCGGCTCGCCTCCGGCGCCGGCGGAGTGCTGCTGACGGTGCAACTCACCAAGATGGGCACCGACTGGTTCGCCGGAAAGGAGATCGCAACCGCGATGGCGATCTTCGTCAACTCCTGGCCGGCCGGTGTTGCGATCTCCTTGCTGGTGCTGCCGGCGATCGGCACCGCCTATGGTGCGGGCGCCGTATTCCTGTCGGCGGCTGCGCTGACCGCGATCGGTATCGTGCTGATCATGTTTTATCAGCCGCCGCCGGGTGCAACAGCCGGCGCGGCCGGTTCGGCACGCCTCGATCCTCCGGCCCTGCTGGCGGTCATCGTCGCCGGCGCAATCTGGGGTCTCTATAATGTCGGCTTCGCCATGATCTTCTCGTTCGGCCCGTCACTGCTCGCCGAGCGCGGCTGGAGCATCGCGGCGGCAGGGTCGGCGATCAGCCTCGTGATGTGGCTGTCGGTGATCTCAGTGCCAGCAGGCGGCTATCTGGCCGATCGATTCAAACGGCCCTTTATACTGGCGACCGCGGCGAGCCTCATCGTGGCCCTGTTGCTGGCCTGGCTGCCGCGAACGGACGCCGTTATCACGATCCTCGTCCTGATCGGGCTGATCGGCGGCCATCCGGCCGGCCCCATCATGAGCCTGGCCGCCCGCGTGCTTGCGCCGGAAACGAGGGCTATCGGGATGGGCGTGTTCTACACGCTGTTCTATGCCGCGATGATGCTGGGGCCGGCGATCGCGGGTCGGCTCGCCAACTCGGCCGGGACCGCCGCAGCCGCGCTCGACCTCGGCGCGCTGACGGTGCTGGCCTGCCCGCCCTTGATGTGGCTTTTCGAGCGCATTGTGTCTGTCCGTGTCCGGCGGGTGCGATCCTAACGCGGCATTAACCCTATGCACCTTAGGGTCGTGCCGGACTCCGCCCGGGCGGGGGGTCGGGTGTTGGAAATGGCGTTGGCGAACAAAAAATTTCTTCCGGCCGCCGAGGAGCGCCGGCGTTTCCAGCGGGTGAAAGTGCACCTGCTCGGCCGTTACATGCTGCCGGACCGCCGCGAATTCCCCTGCCAGGTGATCAACATGTCGCCGGGCGGGCTGGCACTGCTGGCCCCCGGCATCGGCAATGTCGGCGACCGCGTCGTCGCCTATCTCGACCATATCGGCCGCGTCGAGGGCAAAATCACCCGGATCATCGACAATGGCTTCGCCATGACGATCGGTGCGACGCCGCGGAAGCGCGACAAGCTCGCGGCGCAGCTGACCTGGCTCGCCAACCGTGACATCCTCAATCTGCCGGAAGACCGCCGCCACGACCGTATCGTGCCGCGCAATCCGATTGCGGTGCTGACGCTCGAGGACGGCACCAAGATGACCTGCCGCATCATCGACCTGTCGCTCTCGGGCGCCGCGATCGCCGCGGAGAACCGCCCGCCGCTGAAATCGATCGTCCTGCTCGGCCGGGTCCAGGGCCGGGTGGTCCGAAACCTCGAAGACGGCTTCGCGCTGGAGTTCATGCACGAGCAGCCGGCCGAGACACTCGAAGAGAGCGTTACCGCGCGGTAAAGCGCGACGGCGTCAAAACACCTGCATTTCCAGCCTCGAAAGCGGCCTCCGCGATGCGGACGCCGCCTTTTTCGTGCGTGGCGACCGACCCCGTGCGGGTTAACGCGAGGGTTGCAGCTGTGCGCAAACAACGGCTTCGGCAGCGTTTGCCGCGTTAATACGTAAAAATTGAACCAATTGCATTCATTTCAAATTTTACGAGAATTCGATTCAAGTATAGTTCGAATTCGCCGCGCGTTTTACTTGCATTCGTCTTGACTTGACTTGGATGACTTAGCGGCAACTCAAAAGCTCCGTGCGAAATGTGGTCCCAACAAGAACGGGGGCCGCAATGTTTGATTTCAGGGGACAGGGGAAAGGGCTGGCGCTGGCTGCCATGCTCTTCGGGTTTAGCGCGGCAGCGCAGGCCGGCGAAGGCCGTCTGCTCTACGCGAGCCTCGGCGACACCACGCGTGCGCCGATCGGCTGGGTCGAGTTCTGTGCCGACAATGCCGCTCAGTGCCAGGGCGGGCCGACGCAGGCACGCGATATCGTGATGTCGCAGGCTGCATGGCGCGACCTCATCAAGGTCAATCGCTGGGTCAATGAGACCGTGAAGCCTTTGACCGACCAGGAGCACTGGGGCGTGATCGAGAAGTGGTCGCTGCCGTCAGACGGTTACGGCGACTGTGAAGACTACGTGTTGTTGAAGCGCAAGATGCTGATCGATGCCGGATGGCCGCGCGAGGCCCTGCTCATCACCGTCGTGCGCGACAAGAAGGGCGAAGGCCACGCGGTGCTGACGGTGAAGACCGACAAGGGCGAGTTCGTTCTCGACAATCAGAACGAGAACGTCCTTGCCTGGACGGAGACCGGCTACCGCTTCGTCAAGCGCCAGTCGCAGAGCGATCCCAACGTCTGGGTCTCGCTGGGCGATACCAAGCCGGCGGTCTCGACCGCCAGCGCGAGAGATTGATCGTCACCCAAAGAAAGAGTCACGCGGCCCGGTCACATCCCCACCCCTCCCCGTCCCAGACCGGTTCGCGCGCGGCCAGCCATCCCCCAATGGCTGGCCGCAACTTTTTGAGGGAATTGCCGCTCACTCCGCGGCTTCGAGATTAGCGGGTCTATCGACCTCGCCCAGCGGCGACACGGCAGGACCATTGAGCGCGGTGCCGTCGGGCGCGAACTGCGAGCCGTGACATGGACAATCCCAGCACTGCTCCAGCGCATTCCAGTGCACGACGCAGCCGAGATGGGTGCAACTGGCCGAGTGCAGATGCAGACGTCCGTTGCGGTCGCGGCAAGCGGCAATCTTCTTCAGGCCGCTGCGGACGAGACGCCCCTCGCCCGGCCGCAGCCGTTCGACGCTCGCAATCTCGCTCGCCGCAAGATATTCCGCAAAATTCTTCAGCGGCGTGATGTTCTCGCTGATGAACTCGCCGATGTTCTTCTGGATCTTCCGTGACGGAGCGTAGATGTCTTGCCACGGGCTCGCGCCCGTCGTGATCAGATCCGTCAGCAAGAGGCCGGCGACGAGCCCGTTGGTGATCCCCTGCCCGGAATCGCCGCTGACGATGAATAGATGCTCCTCGCCGGGGCTGCGGCCGATGAAGCCGGCGAAATCAACCGGCTCCAGCACCTGGCCGGACCAGCGATGAGTGACCTCGCGCAAACCGGGCAGGCGATCGCGGGCCCAGCGCTCGAGCGCATCAAGGCGCTGTGCGCCGTCGTTCGCTTCGCCCGATTTATGATCTTCGCCGCCGATGATCACGATGTCCTCGTCAGCTGAGAACGGCTGGAGCCGGACATAATGATAGGGATCGAGCGTATCCCAATAGAGCGCATCCTCCAGCGCGCCGGCCGCAATCTTCGCCGCAAGCGCATAGGTGCGGTAAGGCGCCTGCTTGGTGTGGATCGCCACCTGCACATTGACGGGCGAGTTCGTCGCGACCACCACGTCGGCGGCATGGACCTCGTGACCCGAGGCCGTCGTCACGACCATGTCGCCGTGGCGTTGACCGATGCTCTCAACACAGGTGTTGCTAAAGAGCCGCACACCCCGCCGCTCGAGTGCACGCGCTAAGCCCGCGAGATATTTGGTCGGGTGCATGCGCGCCTGGCTTGGAAAGCGCAGCGAACGCACCTGGCCCTTGGCATGGAACGGGGTTGGCTCGATGCAATTCTCGACGGGAATTCCGAGCTTGCGACAGCAATCCAATTCCTTGTCCAGCTCCGATGCGGGCGTTTCGGGCGCCAGCACCCAGTAACCGTCGACGCGTTGAAAATCACAATCGATGTGCTCGGCACCCTGGATGGCCTCGGCGCGATCGATCGCGGCAGCAACGCTCTGATAGTAGCGGAGCGCGCAATCATACCCGCGCACCCTCACCAACTCGTCGTAACCGTCGTCGAGCGCGGTGGCCAGGTGGGCAGTGGTGCGCGCCGTCATCCCGCTGCCGATGCCGCCGCGGTCCAGCACTACGACCGAGCGTCCATGGCTGGCGAGCTCATAGGCGACCGATAGCCCGGCAATTCCAGAACCGACAACGACGACGTCCGTACCCATCGTACCGGATAGCGCCGGGGCATCGGCAACCGAAACATCCATCCAGAGCGATCGGGTGTGCTCGTCTCGTACATTCATGACAGTACTCCTCGAAGCAACAAACGATGCGACGGGACCAGGGTTCCTCTCCGACCGCCGGCGAGCGGAAATGCCAATCGAAGATCACCACATTCATTAGGAACCTTCATCGCGCTCGCGCTTGAAACGGCATGAAAAATCCATCACCCGGAATGCGCAGGGCGTTACGTCAAGCCCAATTGTACGGACACCTGCTCGTCCGGAATGACAGGCTGTATTACCCAGGAGGCAATCATCCGATCTGCTCGATCCAGCTTGCACGCGAGATGGTCAGGTCAGGATGGATGACCAAGCAGGACGGCGAATACGAGATCACGCCTGACGGGCAGCTTGCCGCCGAAAGCGAGTACAGTCGCTGATGCGCCCGCTGGGTCCAGCCGCAACTTCGGCAAAAACCCGGTCCTGACCGTCGAGCCAGAAACAATCCAAGCCGCAGGTTATAAGCGGCGCAGAGACGCGCGCGTGTCAGTGCACGAGACTGTTTTTGTAGATCCTGCCGTCCTTCATAATCACCACAAAATTCTTCGAGGGATCTTCGATGAGCCTGATGTCGTCGAGCGGATTTCCGTCGACGAGCAGGAGATCGGCGAGCGCCCCCTCCTCCACGACGCCGAGCTTGCCGGGATAGGGATCCCGTAGACCGGAGAGGCGCAGCAGTTCCGCATTGGTTGACGTCGCCATAGTCAGTGCTTCAGCCGGCGTGTACCAGCGCGTGAGCGCGCTCAGCAACGCACCTTGCTTGTCCGCAGTGCCTTCGAGAACAAGACATCGGTACCAAACGCGGTTTTGATGCCGTACTTTCTTGCCAGCGCATAAAGGCGGTCAGTGCCGGCAACCACCTGCCGCATCTTGTCCTGCTCGGCAGGCCCAAGTGCGGTCGCGCCGGCGAGATCCAGGAACGGCTGTGTGCTCAGCCATATTCCCTTTTCCGCCATCAACCTTGCGCTCGCCTCGTCCATGAGGTGACCGTGCTCGATGCATCTGACGCCGGCGGCGATCGAGCGTTGGATCGCGACCGGGGTATAGGCATGGGTCGCGACATAGGTGCCCCAATTGTCGGCCGCCTCAACCGCGGCGCGGAGTTCGGGCTCGGTGAAGGTCGAGACATCGAGCGGGCTGAACGGCGACGCGACACCGCCGCCCGCCGCAAGCTTGACCTGCGAAGCGCCTTGCATCAGTTGCTCGCGCGCCCGCATGCGGACCTCGTCGGGACTGTCGGCGACCATGCTGCCGCCGATCCGCTCCATGCGGCTGAGCATGCGACCGATCGTGCGCGGCAGATCCGAAAGCTGGCGAAAATCGCCATGACCGCTGGTGATGGTGATCATGGCGCCCGAGGGGTAGATGCGAGGGCCGGCAACGAGATCCTCGTCGATGGCCTGCTTCAATCCGAACGAGGGTCCACCCATATCGCGCACCGTCGTGAAGCCGCGCATCAGCGTCGCAGTTGCCTCGGCCGCGGCGAGCAGATTGTTGTAGCCAACATCGCCTGCGAGCGCGGCCATCGGCGTCGGGCGCACCAGCATCGCATGCCAGTGTGCGTCGATCAGCCCGGGCATCAGCACGCGGCCACCGCCGTCGATTGCCAGACCGGCAGCAGTGGCGTCGCCGGTTGAGATCTTCTCGATGGTGTTGTTCCGGACAAGAACGCTGGATGGTGCAGAGAGCGAAACGGACTTGCCGTCGAATATCCGGACGTTGCGGAACAGGATAGCGGAGTCCTGCTGCGCCGATACTGGTGACGGAAGACCGAAGACGCCTCCAACGAACCAAAGCGCCATGACAGCCCGCAGGAGCGTCGCCGGCCTACGCCAACTCGACATAAGTAATCTCCGCGGCGCTTACGCAGGCTTTGCCACGGGGAGCCACGCAAAAGCCAGCCACCCGATGCCGTGAGACAACAAGTCGATGCCGAGCAACAGTCCCAGAACCCACAGCCCGGTCATCGGAAAGCCCGTGAGGATGATGAGTCCCGCTAGAACACCAAATACGCCCGACGCGAATATCATGCCGCCGCCCTGCTGCCAGCGGCCGATGCCGATCAGCATGCGTACGACACCGGAGACCAGCAGCGCAATGCCGAGCACATAAGTGAGCAGGAGCGCTCCGGTCAGCGGTTGGGTGACCAGAACAATGCCGAAGGCAATATAGAGCATGCCGAGGATGATCTGCCAGACGAAGCCGCCCCAGCCCCTGGTCCAGAACGCGTGGAAAATTTCGAAAGCGCCCGCGGCGATGGCCATCCAGCCAATGAACAGCGCACTGACCACGGTGAAGAACGCGATGTCGCCGAGCACCATCAGCCCCGCGAGCACCATGAACAGACCCAGCAGCACACAGACCCAGCGAGGCGGTTGCGGCAGGCCGGTCGCGCCCATGGGTGCGCTATTGTCGTAAGTTGTCATGACATCCTCCTCGGTTTACCTCCAACGCCATCCGCAATGATGGCGGCCACGGTGCCACCAGCACTCCCAGCGCCGACGCCGCCGATGCCAAGATGGCGGGCGAGGCCGTGGACGCTGTGGCGGCCGACGCGCCGGGCGTTGGCCGGAGTCCTGTAACGGACGGGCAGTCTGCTGCGCAAAGGTGCCGGCGACGGGCTCGCGTCTACTCGGAACGGGACGATCCTTTGGCTCCGGCAGGGCCACAGCATCGTACGACCCGAGGGTCACTCCTGCACCAGCGACAATCACGCCTCCCAACAGCGTCCGCAACGCGGCGCGTCGATCCATCTCGCTTACTGATCTCATTCCTGGGTTCTCTTTCACGAAATCCTCTGCCCTTCTTCAACGCAGGTTTTCGCAGCGACTTCATCGCTTGGGATCTCACCCGGCAGATAGTTAGGAAGCTGTCCGGCCGGGATGATCGCAATCAGGGCGAGACCCGCCATGATCAAGAGTCCAATCTTGAGCGCCCGCAGCCGTGCCTCAGTGTTCACCCGCACGGCTTCCGCGACCTGCTGCGGCGATCCGCTCGTGCCTTCCAGCACGGTGCGCAGGCGGTCGTTGCTGACGAAGGTGATGTTGTCGAGATCGACCTGGGCCTGCAGCTCCGGCGTCAGCACGGGACTTGCCGTGATCCTGCCGAGTGCGATGGTGCTAAGTAGACCGACCAGAAGAGCTCCTGCGACCGCGGTCCCGACTGCGGCGGCAAGATTTTGCGTCGTGCCGCGCAAGGAGCCGACGTCACCGGCGAGTGCTTTTGGAGACGCTGTCACGAGGACGTTGAACAGCAGCGTCACCAGCGAGCCCTGACCAATGCCGAACAGGAAAAGCCCGAACAGCACGGGAATTTCGCTCCAGTCGTTGCGCACGACGAAGGCGAGCCAGACCAGCGCGATAGTGCAAACCGAAAAGCCGTAGCGGCCGATCTGGCGGGGCGTTAGTCGCTCGTAGACATTGACGATCAGCATCGCCGAGAAGAAGACCGTGAGGTTGAACGGCATCATCGCAATAGCAGTCGCAAGCGGCGAACGCCCCTGCACGATTTGGATATAGAGCGGCACCGTGAAGTTCAGTGCAGCCTCTAGCGCGACCACCGCGAACAGCGCAAAGACCGCGCAACGCTCCTCCGGCGAATCGACCACCGCCAAGGCCAGCAGCGGCGTCTTGCCGGCGGCTTGCCGCCTGTGCGTCCACAGCAGGAATGCCTGGCCCAGCACGATGCCGAGCAAGATCATGACTGGGGCGGGCGAAAGGCCGAACAGATCAAACGGTGCGTTCGGGGTCGCCACCGCCAGCCCCCAGCCGTTCAGGTTGTTGAAGCCGAAGCTGATGAGGATGATCGCGGTCGCGGCGAGCACCACGCCGACGATGTCGATCTGCACGTCAGGCCGACCGTGGTCAGGTTTGAGGCGGAAGCTCATGAGAAAAACGATAGCGGACGCCGCGATCAGAATTCCGAACGCCGGCCGCCAGCCGATATAGGTTCCAAAGACGCCGCCGACCACAAACGCCAGCACACCGGCAGCCGCACGGGCCGAGCCGAGCGCACCTAGCGCGGTTGCCTGCTGGCGGCCCGCATAATTCTCGGCAACCAGCGCGACCAGCGAAGGCACGATCACCGAACCCGAGGCGCCGCACAGCGCTTGCGCGGAAATCATGACCGATGCAGACGGGCTGAACGTCATCATGAGCTGTGAGACGAAGAACAGCACCACCGCGCCGCGGAACACGTGCACCGCGCCAAACCGTTGAGCAAGCTTGGCGCCGAGCATCACGAAGCCGGCAACCAGCATGGAGTAAGCTACGATGCCTGTCGCGACCGTCGTCGGCGCGACGCCAAAGCTCTCGACCATTCCACCCATGGCCACCGGCAGCGAAGCCACGTTGAATGACATGATCATCTGGCCGAGCGCGATTGCGATCATGGGAACCCATGAGGCGCGCTCCTCCTGGTGAATGCCGCCGATCGACATTGTCTGCGTGGCCATGACGTCCTCCAGCTTGATCGGCGTTGCGACCGGCCAGGCAATGAGCCCACCGATCCTTTCAGCATCGGTTCACTCTTCCGGTTTCGATACGAACAGATCCATTCCCAGCCGCTGCGACAAGAACTTTGCGGCGAGTTGCCCCCGCACGCTGTTGCCGGCCGCATCGAGCGGCGGCGCGAAGGTGCCGAAGCCGCCCTTGCCTGGGGACACCGCGACGATGCCGCCGCCGATCCCGCTCTTGCCCGGCAGGCCGATGTCGTAGAGCCAGTCGCCCGAGGTCTCGTAGAGCCCGGCTGTGATCATAACAGCCAATGCGTAATGGCAGATCGAGGCATCGACGACGCGCTGCTTGGTCACCGGGTTGACGCCGCCGTCCGCAAGCGTTGCGCCCATGACTGCGAGGTCGCGCGCGCTCACATTCAGAGAGCACTGCCGGGTATAGAGATCGGTCGCTTCCTTTGCGTCGCAGTAGATGCAATCATAGCTCTCCAGCAGCCGCGCTATGCTGCGGTTGCGAAAATTGGTCTCCGACGCCGAGGCGTAGACCTCTTCGTTGAGCGGCAGCTTGCGACCGGCAAAGCGCGACAATCCGTCATGAATGAATGCCCATCGCGCCGCTGCGGTAGCGCCGGGCGCCAGGCTGGTCGTCGCAATCGCGCCGGCATTCACCATCGGGTTGGTACGGCCGCTGCCCTGCTCAATCGCGGCGAGCGAGTTGAATGGGAGACCGGTCGCGTTCGCGCCGAGCTTGGCGCGGGCCTCCTCCGGCCCGATGGCCTCGCAGATCAACGCGAACAGGAACGGTTTTGACACGCTCATGATGGAGAATTCGTAGTCGGCATCGCCAGCGCCGTAGACCTGCCCGCTTGTCGCAACGACACAGACGCCGAACAGCTCACTCGGCACGCGCGCGAGCGCGGGGTAGACCTGCGAGTTGGTTCCATCGCGATTTGATTGAAATCGTCGCTGTGCCTCGGTCACCAGCGACTGCACGGCCTCCGCGCCGGGCAGATGGCCGGTCGAGACGTAAGCCGTCTCTCGTTCGTCAGCCAGAGGACGCGCCATGGCACCACTCCGCAGAACGGATTCAACTGATGTCGGCTCCGTTCTATAACTCGACGCTCGCCGCCAGTTGATTCCCCCAACTCGAGCGAGTCAATTTACAACCACAAGGCGATTTTGCAGACCTGCCATACGACTCCACAAGAGATGCAGCGACCGCGCGATGCAGCGGGAATTTCCGGCATATGCGTAAGCCTCGCTGTCGAGCCATGTATCGAACTCTATTCAAAAGCAAATACCGACCGAGATAAGACTCAAGGTCAGATTGTAATTCGCTTGCGCTGGAGTACGATCATGCGCGGCTGCAAAGGATCATAGGGCGAAAGAGAAGCGCGAAGAAATCCACATTAGGTGAACGAGGCGTAACATGGTGGCACAAACGACTGACGGACATGTCCTGCTGGTCAAAAAGCTCGGCGGCCTCTTCGCAATCATCATCGGATGCTTGCTGACGGCAGTCGGCGTGACCTTCGAATCCAGCGGGACGACTTTCTTCGGCGTTCTCTTCCTGGTACTTGGCGCCGGTTTACTCGTGCTGAAAATCGTCAAACGAAACGAATGATCTTCGTTGCCATAGACAACTGACGCGGTTCGCTCAGGCGCCGAGCACATCGACCAGCCGCAGCTCATCGGCGGCGGGATCTTTCAAGAACAGCTCGGCCTCGATCTCGGTCAGATGCGACAGCATCTGTGCGCGCGCCGCCTCCCTGTCGCGCTTGCGGATCGCGGCGACGATGCCGGCGTGGTGATCGGTGCCGCAGGCCGGCGTGTCATGGCGGCGGTAGAGCAGGATGATGAGCGAGGAACGCGCGATCAGCTCCTTGAGGAAGCCGAGATAGATGCTGTGGCCGCCCATCTCGGCGACCAGACGGTGAAACTCGCCGGAGAGGCGGACCGAGGCGCGGGCGTCGCCGCGCAGTTCGGCCTCGCGTTCTTCGGTGAGATGGCGCTGGAGACGGTCGATCCAGGCCGGCGATACCGCGTCGATGGCGTGACCAATGATCGTCGGTTCGATCAGGCGGCGCGCCTCGAACACTTCGCGGGCATCCGCAGGCGTCGGACGTGCGACGAAGGCCCCGCGGTTCTTCTCGATGTTGACGATGCCTTCATGCGCGAGCTGTTGGAGCGCGGTGCGGACCAGGGTACGGCTGGCACCGTAGATATCGCCGATCTCGTCCTCGCCGAGCTTCGTGCCGGGTAACAGGCGGTGCTCGAGGATCGCGGCGGTCACGCCCTCCCGGATACGACTGACGCGATCGCTCGCGTCCGGCGCGTCGAATTTCGGGCGGGTCTTGGCGGCCATGGATGTCAGGCTCGATCGAGGACGTTCGGCGGCGAATGTTAGTCGACGAGCTGTATCCAATCACAGGCGAAACTTTATACAATCTTCGCCCGTTTTGTGTGCAGGTGATTGCGCAGGCGGCAGGCAGCCCGGATCGGCCAGATTCATCTAACGATCTGACTCCGCTGCACAGTTTTGAGAAATTGACCGCCGAGAGTCGTTGGCACGGACCTTGCGGAGAGAGGCGGGAAGCATCGCCCACCGTCGGACACGCCATGGCCACTCCTGCCGCTCTCGAACTGGTTGCCGTCACCAAACGCTACGACGCGACGCTGGCGGTCGACAATATCAACCTGAAGATCCCGGCCGGCACCTATTGCTGCCTGCTCGGCCCCTCCGGCTGCGGCAAGACCTCGACCCTGCGCATGATCGCGGGCCATGAGGCGGTCAGCGAGGGCGACATCATCCTGGGCGCGCAAAACGTCACCGACCTTGAGCCCGCCAAGCGCGGCACGGCGATGATGTTTCAGTCCTATGCGCTGTTTCCGCATCTCAGCGTCATCGATAACGTCGCTTTTGCGCTGAAGATGCGTGGCATCGACAAGCCGACGCGCCACAAGCGCGCCGGCGAATTGCTCGAACTGGTGGCGATGAGCCCCTATGCCGGACGCCTGCCCGCACAGCTGTCCGGCGGCCAGCAGCAGCGCGTGGCACTCGCCCGCGCGCTGATCACCGAGCCGCAGATTCTGCTGCTCGACGAGCCGCTCTCTGCGCTCGATCCCTTCCTGCGGGTGAAAATGCGGGGCGAATTGAAGCGGCTGCAGCGCGAGCTCGGCATCAGCTTCATCCAGGTCACCCACGGCCAGGAAGAGGCGATGGCGCTCGCCGACCACATCGTGGTGATGAACCACGGCCGGATCGAGCAGCAGGGCACCGCGCGCGAGATATTCCACCGTCCCCGCACCGAATTCGTGGCGCGCTTCATAGGTGGCCATAACGTGCTCAACGATTCCGGCAAGCTGATCGCGGTGCGCGCCGATCAGCTCGGCATCGTCCCGTTCACCGACGGCGCCTTCGGCGCGCCGGCGCTTTTGACCCAGACCGAGTACCAGGGCTCCTTCATCGCCGTCTCGCTCACGCTCGACGATGGCACCGCCCTGTTCTCCCACGTTCCCGAGGCCACCTTCGACGTCCACCCGTTCCGTCCGGGCGATCGCGTGCTGGCCACCTGGGATCCCGCCAAGGCGCAACGCCTGCAATAGCGCCGATCGATCACCGGAATGCGCAACAGAGGAGTGACTGATATGACCGAGAGTACCTGGACGAAGGACGTCAGCCGCCGCACGCTGCTCAAGGGCACTGCAGGTCTTGCCGGCCTCGCCGCCGGCTCCGGCGCGATCACCGGCTTTCCATATGTGAAGTCGGCCGATGCGAAGGTGCTGCGCTATCTCGGCACCGCCGTAAACGAAGGCGACGACATCTCCAAGCAATGCCTGAAGGACACCGGCATCAAGATCGAATACATCACCGCGACCACCGACGACGTCACCAAGCGCGTGATGACCCAACCGAACTCCTTCGACGTGCTCGACACCGAATATTTCTCGCTCAAGAAGATCGTGCCGTCCGGCAACATCCTTGCCCTCGACGCCAAGAAGATCAAGGAATTCGACAACATCACGCCGGTCTTCACCAAGGGCGAGACGCCCGGCGGCAAGAAGATCGGCGGCCAGGGCACCGCGCCCTGGAAGGTGCTCTATCTCGAAGGCAAGGACTCCAAGAAGTTCGCGACGTCGGCGACCGAATTCGTCACGTTGATTCCGACCGTCTACAACGCCGACACGCTCGGCATCCGTCCCGACCTGATCAAGCGCCCCATCAGCTCGTGGTCCGAGCTGCTCAATCCCGAATTCAAGGGCAAGGCTTCGATCCTCAACATTCCCTCCATCGGCATCATGGACGCCGCGATGGTCGTGGAGGCCTCCGGCAAGTACAAATATGCCGACAAGGGCAACATGACCAAGGAAGAGATCGACCTCACCATGAAGGTGATGACCGAAGCCAAGAAGGCCGGCCAGTTCCGTGCCTTCTGGAAAGACTTCAACGAGAGCGTCAACCTGATGGCTTCGGGCGAGACCGTGATCCAGTCGATGTGGTCGCCGGCGGTGACGAAGGTGCGCTCGATGGGCATTCCCTGCACCTTCCAGCCGCTGAAGGAAGGCTACCGCTCCTGGGCCTCGGGCTTCTGCGTCTCCAAGGGCGTCTCGGGTCCCAAGCTCGAATGGGCCTATGAGTTCGTGAACTGGTTCTTGTCCGGCTACGCCGGCGCCTACCTCAACCGCCAGGGCTACTACTCTGCCGTGCTCTCCACCGCGAAGGCCAACATGGAGCCTTACGAATGGGCCTACTGGATGGAGGGCAAGCCGGCCGAAAAGGACATCAAGGCGCCCGACGGCTCGCTGCTCGAGAAGGCTGGCGCCGTGCGTGACGGCGGCTCCTACGAGGACCGCATGGGCGGCGTCGCCTGCTGGAACGCCGTGATGGACGAGAACGACTACATGGTCCGCAAATGGAATGAGTTCATCGCGGCGTAATGGACATGTCGGAAGAGGTCCTGCAACAGGCGGCCCCGGGCTTGATCCCGGGGTCGGGCACAGCGCGCGCCGCAAAACTGACGCGCCTGTCCCCGTCCTTCATCTCCTGGCTCCAGGCCGGGCCGATGATGCTGGTGTTTCTCGCCTTCTTCCTCATCCCGCTCGTCTTCGTCGTCATCGTCTCGTTCTGGGACTACAACGAATACCAGCTGCTGCCGGCCTTCTCGGGCCGCGGCTACACCGACACGTTCGAAGGCTGCATCGCGCAGCTCCCCGATCTCTGCACAATCGGGCGCACCTACGTGATGACGCTGAAGCTGTGCTTCATGGTCTGGGCCATCACGCTCTTCATCGGCTTCTGGGTCGCCTACTTCCTCGCCTTCCACGTCAAGTCCAAGACCTGGCAGATGGGATTGTCGCTGCTGTGCACGATCCCGTTCTGGACCTCCAACGTCATCCGCATGATCGCCTGGATCCCGTTGCTGGGCCGCAACGGCCTGGTCAATTCCGGCCTTGTCAAAGCAGGACTTATCAACCAGCCACTGGAATGGCTGCTGTTCTCCGAATTCTCCGTGGTGTTGGCGCTGGTCCACCTCTTCACCTTCTTCATGGTGGTGCCGATCTTCAATTCGATGGTGCGCATCGACAAGTCGCTGATCGAGGCCGCCTATGACGCCGGCGCGAGCGGCTTCCAGACGCTGGTCAACGTCATCATCCCGCTGGCAAAGCCCGGCATCGTGATCGGCTCGATCTTCGTCATCACCATCGTGATGGGCGACTTCATCACCATCGGCGTGATGGGCGGCCAGCAGATCGCCGCCGCCGGCAAGATCATCGAGACGCGGGTGAACGCGCTGCAATTCCCGGCCGCCGCGGCGAACGCCGTCATCCTGCTCGCGATCACCTTCTCGATCATCACCATGATGTCGCGCATCGTCGACATCAAGAAGGAGCTCTAGAGCATGACGGAAGGACGCCCGCGCTCTTTCTACGTGCTCGCGATCTTCTTCGCGGCCTATGTGCTGTTTCTCTATGGCCCGATGATCGCGATCTACGTGCTGTCCTTCCAGGGGCCGCAGGGCGGCCTCACTTTCCCGATGAATGGCATATCGACCTTCTGGATCGCGAAGCTGTTCCAGGGCACCGGCATCGTCGATCTCGGTGCGGCTTTCCGCCGCTCGCTGCTGCTCGGCATCATCGTGATGATCCTCACGGTCGTGCTGTCAGTCGCCGCCGGCATGGCCTTCCGCCGCAAGTTCAGGGCGCAGAGCATCCTGTTCTATTCGGCGATCGCAAGCCTGATCGTGCCCTCGATCATCACCTCGCTCGGCATATCGCTAGAATTCCGCATTATCGACGACTTGATCAAGGCGCATTGGAACGAAAACTTCGAGACCTCGATGGGCCTGCTCACTTCGGGCCTCGGTGCCCACCTGACCTGGACGCTGCCGTTTGGCCTCTTGATCATGTTCGCGATCTTCAACCGCTTCGACCCCAGGCTCGAGGAAGCCGCACGCGATCTCGGCGCGACGCCGTGGCAGACGTTCCGCCACGTCGTGCTGCCGATCATATTGCCATCCGTGATCGGCATTGGCCTATTCGGCTTCACGCTATCCTGGGACGAACTCGCCCGCTCGAGCCAGGCAATCGGAGCTGTTAATACATTGCCGCTGGATCTGCAGGGCCTCACCACCACCGTGACGAACCCGGACATTTATGCTCTCGGCACTATCATCTCCGCCGTCTCGTTCACGGTGATCGCTCTTGCGCTCGGCACCATCCACATGCTCAACAAGCGGCAGGCGGCCAAGGGCTCGGACGCTGGCAAGGGACTTGTCTGATCCGATGCGGCTTCACGTCGTCAATCCCAATACCACTGTTGCGATGACGACGAAGATCGCCGCTGCCGCGGGCTCCGTTGCCCTGCCCGGCACCGTGATCGATGCGCGCCAGCCGGCGATGGGCCCGGTCTCGATCGAGGGATTTTACGACGAGGCCTTTGCCGTCCCCGGCATGCTCGGCTGCATCCGCGAGGCTGATCGCGACGGCGCGGATGCGCACGTCATTGCCTGTTTCGATGACACCGGCCTCGACGCGGCGCGCGCTGCCGCGAAGGCCCCGGTGATCGGCATCGGCGAAGCCGGCTTTCATATGGCAAGCCTGATCGCGGCGCGCTTTGCCGTGGTGACGACGCTCGCTGTCTCCATCGTGCCGATCGAACATAACTTGCGAAAATACGGTCTCGCCGAACGCTGTGCCCGCGTGCGCACCGCCGAGGTGCCCGTGCTCGCGCTCGAGGAGCGCAATGCCGATGCCCTCGGCAGGATCTCCGCGGAGATCTCGGCCGCGATCCGTGATGACCGCGCCGAAGCCATCGTGCTCGGCTGCGCCGGCATGGCTGATCTCGCCGCCGGGCTCGCCGCCGCGCACGGCCTGCCCGTTGTCGACGGCGTCGCGGCCGCCGTGACGCTGGCGGAATCAGTGGTGCGGCTCGGGCTAACGACGTCCCGGCTCGGGCCCTATGCCGCGCCGCGCTCGAAGACCTATTCCGGGCCATTTTCGCAATTTCAGCCCTGATCCGTGCTCCCGACGGGCCTTGGGACGCTTCAACTCCCGCTGATTGCTGGTTTTTTTGCCCTTAGCCTCTTTTTGGTCCCATTCCTTGCCGAAACGTAAGGCTTTCGGGACGCCCCGGTGATCCTCTGGGTTGCCGGTCTTCGCCACTCACCAAGTTTCAATTTGGGTTTTGTCAGCGATGATCGATCTCGCACAGGACACACCATCCGCCCCTCTCCTTCGCCTCGGCGCCCAGCCGATCGCGCTGACCGCGGCCGCGCTTCTCCTGCTGATCGCCGGCGTGACCTCCATCGCGGCCTGGCGTGCCTATACCGGCGCGGCACCGGAGACCGACCGGCTGGTAGCATCGCGGCAGCTCCAGGCCCGCACCGCACAGGCGTCCGAGCAACTCGTCGAGAAGACCAAAGGGCTGGAGGCGACCCAGCAGGAATCGATCGATCAGCTCCAGGTCGTGCAGGACCAGCTCCAGACCATGAAGCGGCTGATGGCGGCGCAGCAGGCCGACACCAAGCGCCTGTCCGAGCAGGTCGCGGCGCTGAGTGAGTCCGTCGACGGCTTACGGCAATCCTTTGCCAGCGCCCGGGCCAGCGAGGCCGAAACAAACTCGGTTACCCGCAGGAAACCGGCGCGGCACCGCGTTCAAGCCAGCGCGGGCAAGCGGTCGCGCGGCTGAGCAACTCACGATACCGGCGAATTTTTTCGACTTGTGAACTGGATCACATTCGCGCGTGTGATTCCGCGCGATGCTTGCGATACCGGATGGCGTGAGCCGATTTCAATGTCCGGGGCTGGCAAGGTCGTTGACGGTATACTGCGTCAACGGCCTTGTTTTTTGGTGGGCCGGCTACTCGCCAGGGATGCTATTCGCAGACATCCACGCGGCGGTATCGCCATCCCGCAGGCGTCATGACCCGCTTGCGAACGACGTAGCAGCCGCCGTAACCATCGTCATAGCCGGCACCATAATAATAAGGGCTGCCGTAATACGGATAGCGATAGCCATAATAAGCGCCGTAATAGCCGGCGCCGGCAAGCCCCGCTCCGATCGCGACGCCCGGCCAGAAGCCGCCGCCGTGCCAATGGCCGTGGCCGCCATGGCCCCAACCGCCACCGCCCCAGCCGCCATGACCGAATCCGCGCGCCTCGGCCACTTGCGGCGCCGACAGTCCGACCGCCGCGACGGTCACGGCCGCCATGATCATCTTGCCTAACACCACTCGATCCTCCGCGTGGATACGCTCCACGCTTCAAAGCAGGATCAAGCTAACGTCACTTCGACATTTCTGACAGCCGCGCTGTCTCACTTCCGCGCGAGCGTCAGCAGCCGCGGCAGATGCTTTTCATCTTCTTGTCGAGCAGCCGGTTCTCGGCGTTGACGGTGGCATCAGCCGCCCCACCTGCGCCACCGCCGGTGGCGACTCCGGAGCCCGGGCCGGATGATTGAGCCGTACCCAGGCTGTTGGTCCCGGGCGGCGGAGCCGGCGAGTTGGCGCTACCCCCCGTCGGTCCCGCGGAGCTTCCAGTCGATCCCACAGAACCTCCGGTCGAGCTCGCAGAGCCTCCGGTCGATCCGGCAGAGCCGCCGGTCGCTTGCGCGAACGATACGGCCGGAATCGCCGCGAGTGCGAGGATCACCATCATGGTCTTGGTTGCGGACGATCTGGCAGACATTGGAAATTCTCCTTTGCCGGTCAACCGCTGCCGCGATCACCTGTTCCGGAACAAATGCCCTCACATCAGCTTGAAAGCGAGGAGGCCAAATCACGATGAACCATCGCGACCCCTTTGCTGAAGGCGAACGCGCTGCGCGCGAAAGCATCCCGGCAGAAGCCAATCCCTATTCAGACGGCAGCGACGAGCATGCGCTATGGGCCGCCGGCCACGAGAAGGTGGCAGGCGCGATCGAGGCGGGCGAAGCCGAGGGCATGTGACGAGAGGTCGTCTGCAGCCGCACCGGCTGGACCGACACGGGCGGCGGGCATCTCAGCCGATCCGCTTCAAGCCCTTCTTGAAGCGGGGACCGTTGGCCACGTAGAACTTGGCCGCACTCCCCATCTTCTGGACCTGGGCGTCTTCGAGCGTGCGGATCACGCGCGCCGGCGAGCCGATGATCAGCGAGCGCTCGGGAAACGCCTTGCCCTCGGTGATGACGGAGCCGGCGCCGACGATGCTGTTGCGGCCGATCTTCGCGCCGTTCATCACGATCGCGCCCATGCCGACGAGCGCGCCCTCCTCGATGGTGCAGCCGTGCAGGATGACGTTGTGGCCAACCGTGCAGTTCCTGCCGACGTGAAGCGGGAAGCCGAGATCGGTGTGACAGGTCGAGCCGTCCTGCACGTTGGCGCCTTCGCCGATCTCGATCCATTCATTGTCGCCGCGAAGCACCGCGCCGAACCAGACGCTCGCGCCCGGCTTCAGGCGCACACGGCCGATCACGGTGGCGGTCTCCGCGATGAAATAATTGCCGTCGGCGGGAAGATCGGGCGCCTGCCCGTCGAGCTCGTAGATCGCCATGGAGGTCTCCTGTCAGGATGATCCTGGCATAGCGAAACGGCGGCCTGGACGCAAAGGCGCCGCCACGCAGAGCGTCCAGTCGCGCCGGAGGCGTCAGCCCAGCACGCCGGCTGCGCGCAGCGTCATCAGGAAGAAGGTGCCGCTCATCATGCTCCAGAAGCCGGCAATGAGGGTCGCCATCATCACGAATTCGGCGCGGCGGGTTTCCACACGGATGCCGCGGAGCGTGTTGCGCATGATGATGAAGGGCGCCGCGAAGACCAGGAACGGCACGGCCGCGAAGGTCTTCGGCGCGACGCCGTCCTGCAACAAGCCGAAGCCGGCGGGACGCTGCGCGAACGCCTGGTATCCGTTCACGAGCGCGCCCGCGAGCGCGAAACCGATGCAGATCGAGAAGAAGGTATTGAGAGCTTCAGGTGTCATCGGAACGGTCCGCCCTTACGCGACGCTGGCGCCTACCTGTGACAAATCGTGCCGGTTAACGCTACATTATCCTTAAGGGAAGGTTAACGCCGCCGGCCAGCCCGTGCAGGGGCCCTCCCGCTCTCCGCAGGCGGGGAGCGCTGCGCGAAATCGCCGCCACATGGCATATTCGCCGCTGATTCGTCGGCCAGCGGCCGACTGCGGCTTACCTTGCGCTAGCTCATGACGGTGTTTTCGGCAGCCTCGCCTCGCTCTCCCCGGACGCGCACCCGCGCGCACGTCGTCCCGATCGCGCTCGGCGGCGCGGCGGCGGCCTGCGCGGTCGCGCTCGTTGCCTATTTGCTGTGGCCGACCTGGGGCACGCGCGGTGCGAACGCCCCGGACAAGCTGCCGGTGAGCGTCGGCGGCACGCTGTTCAACCTGCCTGTGACGGCGATCCGGATGAAGATCCAGCGGCACTCAGGGCCGCAGGAGCGCATCGATCTCGATTTCCTCTATCCCTCGCTGGAACCGCCCGGCGCTCCGAAGCACGTCACCGCCGATACCGTGGAGGCGGCGGTGCAGTCGATCGACCGCATCTTCCTGTCGATCGCGGCCCATCACGATGCACTCGCGCCCGAGCAGCGAACGGCCACGATCTATCCGCGCTATCTCGACCGGGCCGCGACGATGCCCCAAGAGGGCCTGACGATGCGGATGTTTCGCGCTGAGACCCCTTACGGCAGCGAGGATCTCTATTCCGCCGCAAGTCCGGCGCTGACCGCACGCTGCACCCGCGATGCGGCCACTCCCGGCATGTGCCTCTCCGAGCGCCGCGTCGGCGGCGCCGACCTCACCTTCCGCTTTCCGCGAAGCTGGCTGTCGCAGTGGCGGGACGTGGCGGAGGCGATGGAGAAGCTGACCGCGCAGCTGCGCGGGCCGAGGGGCTGAGCGGGGCCTCGGCTCGAAGGGACGGGCTGGAGCCTCCCAAACAAAAACCGCGAAAACAACCCCATGCACAGTAGCCAAGCACTGGGGGCATCGAGCTTTTTCGTATTTTTCGAATCGCAACTTGACCTGTCGGGCAAAACAGGGGCATGATGTCATCATGCTTTTCCTGCAGCTCGGCGCTTGCCTCCATCCCGGCGCGTGCGCGCATCGTGGAGCACACTGATCGCGACATGGTCGTGCAGCCGACCTCATCGAGGCCGACAGCGTCATCGTCGCTGACGCCATGACGCGCGGCTGCGAATTCTTGACGAGAGATAGAGTTACGGGCCCGCGAAGCTAGCATCGTCATTGCGAGCCAACGGGGCCGCGCTTGCGCGGACCCGTTGGCTCGCAATGACGTGTCACCACTATTCCTGATCGACGAGATCGTCCTCGAGGATCGCCATCTGGAACTGGAACGAGCGATCGTCGTCCTCATCGTCGACGAAGAGCACGCCGATGAACTCCTCGCCGATATAGACCTCGGCGGAATCGTCCTTCTTCGGCCGCGGCACGACGCGAATCTTGGGATTGCCGAATACGCGCTTCAGATACGCATCGAGCTTTCTCACTTCCTTGACGTCCACGGCAAGTCTCCAATCGAAATCTAACTTGGCGGGGTTTACGACGAGACGCGACGAACCGCCAGCATGAATTGCCAACGTAATTTGGGACGGAAAGGGCCGGAAAATCCTGTTCCGATCAACGAAGATCAAAGTCCCATCGCGTTGATCATCTGATCCATGGTGCGCGACGGCTCGGCGCAGCCGGCTTCACCGACGATCTTGGCGGGGACGCCCGCAACCGTGACGTTGTGCGGTACCGGCTTGACCACGACCGAGCCGGCGGCAATGCGTGCGCAATGGCCGATCTCAATGTTGCCGAGGATCTTTGCGCCGGCGCCGATCAGCACGCCATGGCGGATCTTCGGATGACGGTCCTCGTTCTCCTTGCCGGTGCCGCCGAGCGTGACACCGTGCAGGATCGAGACGTCGTCCTCGATGACAGCCGTCTCACCGCAGACGAAACCGGTGGCGTGGTCAAGGAAGATGCCGCGGCCGATGCGCGCTGCGGGATTGATATCGGTCTGGAACACCGCCGAGGCGCGGCTCTGGAGGTAGTATGCGAAATCCTTGCGGCCCTTTAGATAGAGCCAATGCGCCAAGCGATGGGTCTGGATCGCATGAAAGCCCTTGAAGTAGAGCAAGGGATCGATGAAGCGCGAAGTCGCGGGATCGCGGTCGTAGACGGCGACGAGATCGGCGCGGAAGGCGTTGCCGAGATCGGGATCGTCGCGCAGCGCCTCGTCATAGGTCTGGCGCACAAGATCGCCCGACAGCGCGGAGTGATCGAGCCGGTCGGCGAGACGGTGAATCACGGAATCTTCCAGGCGACTGTGATGCAGCACCGTCGAATAGATGAAGGTGGCAAGCTCGGGCTCGCGATGGACGATGTCTTCCGCCTCGCCCCGGATCCGGTCCCAGATCGGATCGAGCGATGCGAGCTTTCCTCCCGGATTGACCTGATGCACTGACATGGGATCTGCTCTTTCGAATGGGCTCGTTTTGTTGGTTCTATAGCACAGTCTAGGCGACAAAGTCCTGACCGGCTTGCCTGAGAGTGAACAGTGCTTTGCCTCGCCACACCAAGCCAACGTACTGATATACAAGACTTTCTTCTGACGCCCCCAAGCGGCAAGGTCGGCTCAAGGTGGTCAGAGTTTTGCCAAATTCAAGCCGGGCCGCGTCAAACTATTGGTGAATTCTCCCCCAACCGTTATTGCGGGCATGGTCCGAGCGAGGACGGAGCAGATTTGAGCATCACCACCGACCAATTGCGCGCGCGCGCCGCTGACACGTTCTGGCTGCGGCTGGCCGCAATGGCCCTGCCCCTCCTGATGATCGCGCCGGCGTTCTGGAACGGCTATCCCTTGTTGCAATGGGATACCGGCGGCTATCTGGCCCGCTGGTACGAGGGCTATCTCGTCCCCAGCCGCTCCACCGTGTTCGGCCTCTATCTGCACTATGGCGAGGGTTTTGGTTTCTGGCTCAACCTCGCGGTCCAGTCGCTGGCGACGCTGTGGCTGTTGCAGCTCAGCTTGCGCGTGCTCGGCCTGATGCAGACCTTCCGCTTCGTCGCGATCAGTCTGCTCCTGATCCTGTCGACCGCCCTGCCCTGGCTGGCCAGCATGCTGCTCACCGACATCTTTGCGGGACTGTCGGTGCTGTCGCTGTTCCTCCTGGTCATCGGACGACACCGCACCTCGGTGCCCGAAAAAATCGCGCTGTTCGTCTTCACCGCCTTTGCCGCAGCGACCCACAGCGCGACGCTCGGCGTGCTGCTCGGTCTGTGCGCCGCCGGCTGGATGGCGCGGCCGCTCCTTGGGCGTCGCCTTCCGCTTGCGGGACTTGCGCTGGCGAGTCTCAGCATCGTCGCGGGCGGCCTGATGCTGATGTCGGCGAATTATGCGCTGTCGGGCAAATGGACCTGGACGCCCGGCGGCTATGGCGTCGCCTTCGGTCGCATGATGCAGGACGGCATCGTGGCGCGCTATCTCAACGACCATTGCCCGCGCGAACACTACAAGCTCTGCCCCTATCGCAACGAGCTGCCGGCGAGCGCCGACGAGTTTCTGTGGGGCAAAAGCATGTTCAACACCCTCGGCCGCTTCGATGGGCTGAACGAGGAGATGGGCTACATCGTCGTGCATTCACTCGCGGACTATCCGGCCTGGCAGGCCGGCGCGGCGCTGCGGGCGATCGGGCAACAATTGCTGCATGTCGCAACCGGCGAAGGCACCAACGGCTGGATTCCGCACACCTACGGCATCATCGAACGTTACGTGCCTTCGCAAGTCGCGCCGATGCGCGCGGCGCGACAGCAGCACTGGGCCGTCAATTTCGACGACGTCAACTGGCTGCATATCCCCGTCGCGCTGGCCTCGATGGCGGGACTTGTCGTGCTGCTGGTGCATGCGCTCGCCAAGCGCCGGCTCGACGATCTGACGCTGCTGGCAGCAACCGTGTCGCTGGCGCTGCTCGGTAATGCCTTCATCTGCGGCGTGATCTCGGGCCCGCACGACCGCTATGGCGCGCGGATGGCGTGGCTTGCGACCTTCGTGGTGCTGACGGCTCTGTTTCGCTCATTCGGCGACGACGCGCTGGCGGATGAGACCTCAGCCGCGGCGTGAGAGGAAATCGAGCACGCCGGTCTTGTAGACCTTGTCGCCGACCGCACGCATGTGATCGCGGCCCGGGATGTCGAGCACTTGCGCGCCCGGGATGATCGCACCGAGTGCGCCGGCAGATCCTGCGACATCGTCGGCGGTGCCGACCGCGATCAGCACCGGCACCTCGATGCGTGCAGCCTGCTGCCTCGTCATGAGATCGCGCGTGCCGCGGAGGCAGGCGGCGAGTGCACGACGGTCCGAGCGGGTCTGATCGGCGAAGGCGCGGAAGGTGCGCCCAACGGGATCGGTGACGTCGTCGAGCGAGGGTGCCTCCAGCGCCTTGGCGACGTTTTCGCCGGGGCCGGTGCCCTCGATCAGACCGCCGATGCCGATGCCGCCGAGGATCGCCGAGCGCAGGCGCTGCGCCTCGTGGAGCGCAAGCCACGCCGCCATCCGTCCACCCATCGAATAGCCCATAATGTCGGCCTGGGGGATCGCGAGATGATCCATCAGTGCCAGTACGTCGCCGGCCATGACTGGGATCGAGTATTGCTGGGGCTCGTAGAGCTTCGCACTCTCGCCGTGGCCGCGATTGTCGAGTGCGATGACACGGCGGCCATTCTTGCGCAGTTCCGAGACCCAGGTCGGATAGACCCAGTTCACGTTCTTGCTGGAAGCAAAGCCGTGCACGAGAATGATCGGGTCGCCCTCACCTTCGTCGAGATAGGCAATTTCAACGGCGCCGTTATGGAAGCTCGGCATCATCAGTTCCGCAGGTCTTGAGGGGGAAAAGTCGATCTTAGAGCACGATCCGGACGAGTGTGCAGCGGGTTTTTCAGTCCACAAACGCGGAACGCGTTTGCGCGGAGATCATGCTCAAACAATAGCCTCTATCGCGGCTACGAATGACCTCAATCTCATCGCGCTTCAGACCCTGAGGGCTGCATCCGCCAGAGCGGCCTCGGCGGCCCCTTGCGCCCGGCGGAGCCGCCGCGCGCGCCTGCGATCACACCAGGCCTGGGTCAGGCGCTCGGTGGTCGCCTTGATCGAGGACAGCAATCCCAACAGGGTCAGCGCCGCGCCGAATAGCCAGAGCGTCAGATCGAACGCACCGCCGATGAGGAGCAGCGCGCCGCGGCCAAGCAGTTTCATGATGGCGCGGGTCTTGCCGCCCTGCGCTTCCGCGAGCCGGGCCGCGCGCGCCACATCTTTCGGGCCTTCGGCGATCCGCAACGTGTCCATCGCCCCGCGCGTGCCGGTCTTTCCGGCGACGCGCGTGACGTCCTTGCCGAGCCGAACCAGCGCGCCGGCCTTTTCGGCGCGGAACGCAGCCTTGATCGCACTCACGGTCTCGCCCGGCCGCAGCACCGAACCCTTGGCGACCGCGTTCTGAAGCATCGGCGTGTCAACGATCTCGCGCGCGGAACGGCCGGCCCACGCGGCCAGCCCCTCGCCGAGCCGCCCCACCTTGCGTGCGTCCTTCACCAGCGTCAGCCCGGCGCGCACCGGCGCGGCACCACCGACGGTGACGTAGGTCGCCGCCGTCACCGCAAGGCCTGCCGCCGCAAGCCCCAGCACGAGGCGGTCGGTATCCTCACCCATGGCGAGGTGCTTGCCTTCGCGGACGACGTCCCTGATGTCGCCGATTACGAAGAGATCGCCGGCCGCCGTTCCCGACAGGCTCGCGACGTCGTCGGCATTGCCGGTGACGAGACCGGTGGCAAATCGTTTGGCGAAATGGGAGGTGGAATTCTCGGTTTTGACCGCATCGCTGACGCGGTTCAGCAGGTCGTCCGGCAGCGCGATGTTGCGGTCACGCGCGAGCGCGACGAAACTGTCGGCGAGATCGGCGTCGCCTGCGGCGAGCGCAGCCTCGATGTTGTCCTGAACAAGGCGATCGTTCTGCCGCAGCAGCGCATCGAGCTTGAACTCGGAGAGCACCGCGGGATCATCCTGGGCAGCGAGGATCGCGCCGGCCTCGCGCGCATGCGGCGCAACCTGCGCGAGCAGGAACGCGCATGCCGCGACACCGGTCAACGCTGTGCTGATTCGCAGCCATTTCATGCGGAAAGCCTGGACGGTCCTAAAATCGTTGACGCCTGACGATACGTCTGTCGTCGCAATTGCGCTCGTCCACAGACATAGTATGCCGAAATTGCGGCACAACGTCCCCGACGAAAGAAGGGCTTCTCTCAAGCCGCAAGATTGTGTCGAATTTGCATGAGCAAATGAACATGGGGCAATTGCGGAGCTTTCGGTTCCGCTGGACTAGCAATCATCTACACCCGCCAGTATGGTCCGCGGCGCCTTACTAATGCCGCGTCAGTTTGATTGTATCTGCCGCCATTGCCACTCCAGGATGAACTACGATGTCCGACCATGTCGTCCCGCACTTCCATAACGATGCCGGTGTTCCCGTCATCGAGATCGGCTCGCAAGAGTTCATGTGCGTGGGCGCCAATCCTCCGTTCGATCATCCGCACGTCTTCCTCGATCTCGGCAACGATAACGAGATCATCTGCCCCTATTGCTCGACGCTGTACCGCTTCGCGGCCGACCTGAAGGCGGGCGAGGCCCGTCCGCCAGAATGCGTGCTGAAGGACAAGGTGGCCTGACCGCTCTCATCGGTCAGGGGTGGCGCTCTCCAGAACGATTGTCATCGCCGGTGCCGGCATCGGTGGACTGACGGCCGCGCTGGCGCTCGCGGCCCGCGGCTTCCGCATCGTCGTGCTGGAAAAGGCCGAGCGCCTCGAGGAAGCCGGCGCCGGTCTGCAACTCTCCCCCAATGCCAGCCGCGTGCTGGTCGAGCTCGGCCTGACCGAAGGCCTCAAGCTGGGCGCCGTGACCCCGGAAGCGGTCTCGATCATGAGCGCGCGCGCCGGCGGCGAGCTGCTGCGCATGCCGCTTGGCGAGGCAGCCTCCGCGCGCGCCGGCGCCCCCTATTGGGTGGTGCACCGCGCCGATCTGCAATCGGCGCTCGCCGGCGCGGTGTCCGACCATCCTGATATCGACCTGAAGCTGGGCGCAACCTTCGAGGACGTCGCGCCTCACACCAAGGGGCTGACGGTGGTCCATCGCAGCGGCACGATCCGCCGCAGCGATCTTGCTAGCGCATTGATCGGCGCCGACGGCATCTGGTCGACGGTCCGCCAGCATCTGTTTCCCGACGTGCAGCCGCGCTTTTCAGGCCTGATCGCCTGGCGCGGCACGCTCGATGCAACGCAACTGCCGAAGGACTACACCGCGCGCCGGGTGCAGCTCTGGATGGGCCCGAACGCCCATGTGGTAGCCTATCCGATCGCGGGCGGACGCCAGATCAACGTGGTCGCGGTGCTGCCGGGCACGTGGAACAGGCCGGGCTGGAGCACGCCCGGCGATCCTCTCGAGGTGATGGAAGCTTTCGCCGCACCGCGCTGGCCGCCATCGGCGCGGATGATGCTCGCCGCAGTAGGCAGCTGGCGGAAATGGGCGCTGTTCGGCGTGCCTGACGGCTGTCCCTGGAGCAAGGGTCCGGTCGGGCTGCTCGGCGATGCCGTGCATGCGATGCTGCCGTTCGCAGCGCAGGGCGCCGGCATGGCGATCGAGGATGCCGCCGTGCTCGCCCGGCATTTGAGCGTCGAGGCGGCCGAGAGCACCGCCGACATCACAGCCGCGCTAACGCAATATGGCCGCGCGCGCCAAGCCCGCGTGCGGCGGGTGCAGCGGACCGCGCGACAGCAGGGCCGCATCTATCATTTCAGCGGGCCGCTCGCGATCGCGCGCGATCTTGCGATCCGCGCACTCGGACCGGACCGCATGCTGGCGCGGCAGGACTGGATCTACAACTGGCGGCCTTGAAGCGAGGTACCGCCGGCGCGGTGCCTCAGCGGATCGCTTTTCCGGATTTCGACGCCGGCTTGGCAGCGGATGACGGCGGCGTGGCGGGCGGTGTCGGCTCGGGCGGTGTCTCCCGGCACCTGTTGCGGCGCCAGGCCTCGTCGGCAAGTTGGGCTTGGCCCCGCACTGCGATGTAGTCGTTGCGATAGGCAAGCTCGGACACGACCGCGCCGCCAGCGCCGGTCTCCGCCTTGTCCATCAGCCGCTGCAAATCGGCCGTGCGGTTGGCGAGCGCCTTGCGCTCGGTCTCGAGCTGCTTGCAGTCGTACAATTCGTATTTGCCGGGATCGGCGAAGGCCGGCGCGACCGTCTCGCTCATGCCGGCGCAGCCGGACAGCGCGACGCCGGCCGCAAGCGGCGCGAGGAGCGCGCCGAAGCCGCGCAGGAGACAGGAAAACGAAGCAGCCATGCTGGATGAATAGCCCCCGTGGATTGAGAATGCCTAAAGCAACAACAAATGTCCGGATTGAGGCTTTGCCTTGTGCGCCCGGCTCGCTTAAGGAAGGACCGCCCCATCCGGCCGGCAAGACGCCAATTCCAGGCGGCCGGGGAGTGGCCTTAAGTGATTGATCTCGTTGGATCAAGCGGGCATGGCGGAATTGGTAGACGCAAGGGACTTAAAATCCCTCGGCGCGCAAGCGCTGTGCCGGTTCGACCCCGGCTGCCCGCACCATCGGTGCTGATGACGCTCGCCTGCGTGCAGATCCGCCAAGCAGGCAACCGAACCAGCTGGAGTCGCGGCGGCAAAGCGCCCTTGTTCTGGCACTGCGGACGCGGCGACATTGCTCATGGTTGCACGCCTTCGGTCTCAAGGCGCTTCGGCTCGGCGCGAAAATCGAGCAGCAGGATCCAGAAGCATGACAGGGAAACGACGAGAAGGGCGAAAGTGCCCTCGATCATCGCTCCCAAAAGCGACATCAGCGCCGGAACGAGGAGTCCAATCGAGAGACATGCGGCAAGAGCCAGGGCCGGAAGATCGACGATGAGGATGGCAGCATAGAGCGCAAGCTCGAAGAAGGCATATTCCTTGAGGCGCGGCGAGCTGAGATAGAGCGCAAACATGGCGAGCATCGTGACGCGCATGGCCGCGCGGGGATGATCCATCAGCCAGCGATCCAGCCGCTTCAGAACCGATGCCCCTTCCCGCGCCGGCTGGCTTGCGGTCACGCGGAAGATGGACAGAGCGAACGGCACGAGCACGAGCGCTAACGCGGCGCACGCATATGTCGCGAATATGGCCGGCTTGCTTTCACCGAGGCCGGCATGATCCATGAGGTTTCGCGCTAGCAGCAGCAGCGACGGATTGATCTCGAAGAGATCGACGACGTGTTGGTCGGGGATTTCTTGGGCCATCGCAAGCCGCCAGCTTGCGAACAGATCGGGATATTCCAGCCCCGATATCAGGATCGGCAATGCGAAGCTGAATGTCGCCACCGCGATCAGCGCCAGCTTGCGGCCGCACGGCAGGGGCAGGAAGTAAAGCGCGGCCAGAACAGGAAAGAACACCAACTTGAACGACATCACGAAACCGAGCAACGCAGCGCCCGCGACGCGGAGCAAAGAGTTGCGGCCCTCCAGCGCTCCGGAGGATGGCGGAGGAAGCAGGAGCCTCAGCGCGATCGCGGTCAGCAGTCCGCTCAGGATCGCGAAGTTGCCCGACGCCTGCACCCATTCGAAACCGACGAACGCGCCGAGCGCGCACAGCACCTTGAGCGCAGCATCGCGCGCGCTCGGGCCCGTTCGGCCGAGCCCGGGTAAGAGAAGGCCGCAGAGCACGGCGAGGACGAGAAAGATTCCTCTGTAGTGATCGAGCAGAAAGCCGCCCGCGCACAGGGGGCGAAAGACGTCCAGCGTCACCGGCAGATAGGGGTAGGAGAGCTTCGTGCCCTTCAGGTTCTTGACGAAATAAGGATCGAGTCCGCCGACATACGCGTCGACCGCAGCGCAATTCACGCGAATGTCCCAGCCATAGCCATATTTCAAATCGAGCCTGGCATCGTTGGCGAGATTGCCGAGCACCAGCAGCGCCGTCAGCGCGATCAGGCCGGCAAGCCAGACGTTGCGCCTCGTGGCCATGTTGGCCGTGGGCTCCAACCATCGTGCTGCACCTGACATCTCGGACATCGGCGGATACCTTGTCTGGCTTGTTTCTCTCGGCGCCACTGCGGCGCGTCATCATCGCAGCCGCACTGTGGGCAGGATGCGTTTCGGTTTTATCCTGCCGGAGGGACAGGCCGCACCGGACGCCAATCTTTAGGACGGGATGGTGAATCACTGGTTTTCCGGCCGGCGTGAGATTGCGCGATCCGCGTGATCCGGCGGCAGGGAACGCTGGTCTCTCACCAATTCTTGTCCGCTCCGGCTGCGCCTGACAGCCATCCCGAAACGGGGGTTGTGCAACGCAACATCGGGCTAAATAAAGCTCTCAATTTCAGAGGTGAGCTTCTTGTCCAACATCAATGCCGATGATTGGGTGTCCTCCGGACACCGTCCCATGGGTTTTCCCGAATTCGTCATCGTGATCGCGTCCATCATGGCGCTGAATCCGCTCGCGATGGACATGATGCTGCCGGCGCTGCCCAACATCGGCGCGGCCTTCCAGATTCCTATCGCCAACCATCTTCAACTGGTGCTGTCGACCTTCCTGGTCGGCTTCGGCGCGGGCCAGTTCGTCATGGGCCCGTTGTCGGACCGTTTTGGCCGCCGCCCCGTGCTGCTCGGCGGCATGGCGGTCTATGCGGTGGCGAGCGTGCTGGCGGTGGCAGCACCCTCGTTCGAGACGTTGCTGCTGGCGCGCGCGCTGCAAGGGCTCGGCACCTCGGCGACGCGCGTGATCGCGACCTCGATCGTGCGCGACTGCTACGTCGGCCGCCGCATGGCGAGCGTGATGTCGCTCGCGATGATGGTATTCATCGCGGTGCCCGTGGTCGCCCCCTCGTTCGGACAGGCGGTGCTGCTGGTGACGGCCTGGCGCGGCATCTTCGTCGTGCTGATGTTCTACGGCCTGCTCGCGCTCGCATGGTGCGTGCTGCGGCTGCCTGAAACCCTTCCCGAGTCCGAGCGCAGATCGCTAGCGCCCGCCGACGTGCTCTCGTCGTTCCGCCAGACCGTGACGAATCGCCAGACCATCGGCTACGCCACGGCGGCCGGCAGCGTCATCGGCGCCCTGTTTGCCTACGTCTTCTGCGCCCAGCAGGTCTTCACCGGCATCTATCATCTCGGCCATTACTTCCCGCTCGCCTTCGCGGCGATTGCGGCTGGCACCGCCATCGCCGGCTTTCTCAATGCGAGGCTGGTCGGTCGGCTCGGCATGCGCGTGATCTCGCACGGGGCACTCATGCTCTACACCGCGGTCGCCGGCGTGATGCTGCTCACCGAAAGCCTCGGCGTGCTGCCGCTATCCTTGTTCATGGCGCTCTCCGCCCTGATGATGTTCTCGTTCGGCATGATGGTCGCCAACTTCACCGCGCTCGCGATGGAGCCGCAGGGCCACATCGCCGGCACCGCCTCCTCGCTCTACGGCGCGATCACGACGCTGATCGGAATCGTGGTCGGCATGGCGATCGGACAGAGCTTCGACGGCACGCTGCTGCCGTTCTCGGTCGGCTTCTTCCTGTCGACCCTTGCGGCGCTTGCGATCGTGCTGGTGGTGGAGAAAGGGCAGCTGTTCAAGCCGCATCATCGCCCCGCCACCTGAGGAACTTCCCGCTCCCCTCGATGTTGTACCGCAGCAATTCGAGAGGACGACGAGATGGGACTGAAACACCGCGAAGACCGCGAGCCGGAACAGCAGGAGCAGGAGCGTTCAGAGCCGGCCGCTGAGCGGACCACGTCCACGACGCCTTTGGCGAGCGAAGGGCTCGAACAGTTGCGCGACAGTCACTGCTGATCACGAAGTCCGATCGGTCGCCGCCTGCTGGCGCTGAAATCATCCGCAGCGCCTTCGTGCGCCGGCCCGCTTCCCCGCGGGAGCACCATCAGCACGATTACCTGCCGCGCCAGACCGGGCAGGCCCCACAAATTGGCCTGTACCGTGAACTCGCGTCGGACGACGCGTTCGACTTTCGAGGACGCCCATTCCATCCAGCGGCCGCAATGGTCCTGGCCGCGGAAACACGCCGCCGCCCAGCCTCGGTCGGGCGTCGTGTTGCGCTGCAAGCCCGAACCGTATTCAGACTCGAACGGTCGTGCATAATACGGATGATCGGGGCTGTAGAACGCCGTCGCAAAGGCCAGCGAATCATCACCACTGACGGCGCTGAGCGGGGTACCGGTCAGCTCGCGCCACTCGCGCGTCAATTCGCTGGCCACCTGCGCATAGAAATTCCTGCCTTCTTCGTAGCCGTGATCGTTGCGATAGAGGGCATGGATCGGCGCGGCGACCAGGACGGCGGCGAGCGCGACGCCGGCCACGATCACGGTGAGGTTGACCGTGTAGAAGCGCTCGATCGGATAGCGCGCGCCGCACACCACGAGAACGGCGAACAGGAACAGCCCCTGCAATGCCCACAGCGAGGGCAGATCGGTGCCCATCACGAGGGATGTCAGTACCGGCAGCGCGATCGTGCCTACGGCAACGTAGAACAGAAGTCGCAGTCCCGGACTCATTGCGGCGAAGTCGGCCGGAAACTGCTTCAATCGCGTGCCGGCGATGAACACCCAAGTCAAGGCCGACACGATCATCGCCGCCGCCAGCCCGAGCAGGAAGTTCCTGGCTTCGCCGAGCGAGCTTAGGACATTGCCGTTGGCGTGCGCCAACGCATAGCTGAACGTTGGCGCTCCCGTCGTCGCGAGCCAATAGACGTGCGGTGATAGCGCCGCCAGCCCGACGACCATCGATATCCAGGGCGAAGCGGAGGTAAAATAGGCGCGCCGCGCCGGGTGCGCCAGCGCGGCAAACGCGAAGCTCGCGACGAGAAAGATCGAATAATACTTGCCGACCATTGCCAGCGCTGTCGTGCATCCTGCCGCGACTGCCCACGATGCGGCGCGCGTCTCGAACGCGCGCAGGAAGCACCAGGTCGCCAGCGGCCAGACCGCGAGCAGCACGGCATTGGCATTGAAGCGCTGGGCGTGGAATTGATAGGCCGGCGTCAGCATCAGCAGCAGAAGCACCAGGATGCGTTTATCTCCGGTCACGAACTGCCGTGCGATCCGGTCGACGAAGACCAGTGCAAGCCCGGCATTGACCATCGCCATCGATTGCAACGACCAGTCGCTGAGCGGAAAGACGGAGTCCAGAGAGCGGCAACCCAGCCCATCAACGGGGGATGCTTGTGATAGCCCCAGGCGAAACGCCGTCCCAGCGTCCAGGCCTCGAGCGTATCAGGGTGCAGACCACCGCCGGCATAGGCGATCGCCAGATAGAGCGTCCAGATCGCAACGAAGCATGCAATGAGAAGCGGCACGGCCCAGCCTAGCTCGACGCCATCGAGCCAATGCAGGAAAGGTCGCCGCCAACGCGCCGGCGCGCGATCGGAACGTTCGGCCATCGCCTGGAATGCGAAATGGTTCGGCAAAGGAACTAAATCTGAGGAAGAGAAAGTGATGCGTGAGACGACACATCTATTTCAAGATCGAAACAAATAGCAATGATCGGAAATCGGAAGGGTTGAGAGTTCGCCGGTTTCAAGCTGACGCGAAGCTGACAAACGACAACGGCGCCGCTCATGACAGCGGCGCCGCAGGATGATCGAGACGATGGCGCGAGAATACGCCTTCCGCTCACTCCGACTTGTCGACGTTCCAGAACAGCGGCGTCGCAGGGCCGTCGAGCACACCGGTCAGCGATTTGCGCCAGCCGCTCGGCAGGAGATATTGCCCCAGCGGGATGTAAATCACCTGTTCATAGGCTTCCTTCTGGATGTCCGCGGCGATCTTCTTCTGCTCGTCGATCGAGGACGCGCGGACGAAGGCATCCTTGAGCTGCTCGATCTTGGCGTCTTCCGCCCAGCCGAACCAGCCGCCCTTCTTGCCCTGGCCGCCGATCGAGAGATTGGCGATCGGGTTGGAGACGTCGGCCGCGACCCAGTTGGTGAAGAACATGTTCCAGCCGCCCTCCTTCGGGGGCTTCTGGCTGGCGCGGCGGCTCACCACCGTCTGCCAATCGGTCGCTTGCAGATCGACCTTGAAGCCGGCCTCGCGCAGCAGCTGGGCCGCAACGATAGGCTGCGCCTTGAGCGTCGTGACGTCGCCTGGGGCCATGATCACGACCGGGGTGCCGTCATAGCCCGACTCGGCGAGCGCCTTCTTGGCCTCCGCCATGCCGTTGCCCTTCACCAGGGTCTCGGCGCCCACCTCGGTTGCGAGCGGCGTATCGCACACGAAAAAGGCGCCACAGATCTTCTGATATTTCGGGTTTCCGACCAGCGCGTCGAGCACGTCCTTCTGGTTCATCGCCAGGAAGGCTGCGCGGCGCACTTTGACGTTGTCGAACGGCGGATAAAGGAAGTTCATGCGGCCGAGCGTCTGAAAACCGAACTTGTTCGAGACCTCGATCGTGAGCTCGTTGTTCGCCTCCAGTATCGGCAGCATGTCGTAGGGCAGATTTTCCATGAAATCGATGTCGCCCGACTGCAGCGCGTTCACCGCAGTCTGGGAGTCCGGCATGGTGATCCATTCGACGCGGTCGACCTTCACGACCTTGCCGCCCGAGGTCCAGCTCGCCGGCTCCTTGCGCGGCACGTAATCGGTGTTCTTGACGTAGACCGCCTTCACGCCCGGCTGGAATTCCGACTGCACGAACTTGAAGGGACCCGAGCCGATCTGCTCCGGGATCTGCTTGTCCGGCGGCGTCTCGGCGAGGCGCTTCGGCATCATGAAGGCGACGCGCGAAGAGGGTTTTCCGATGGAGTCCAGCACGAGGCCGTACGGCTCCTTCAGCTTCAACGTGATGGTCTTGGCGTCGGTCGCCTCAATGCTCGCGGTGAAGTCCATCAGCTTCTGGCCCATGCCGTCGACCGCGGCCCAACGCTTCAGCGAGGCGACGCAGTCTTCCGCCGTCACAGGCGCACCATCATGCCACTTCAGGCCATCGCGCAGCGTGAACGTGTAAGTGAGCTTGTCGTCGGAAACCTTCCAATCCGCCATCTGGGGCTGGATCTTGAAATTTGAATCGGTGGCAACCAGCGTGTCGTAGACCATGTAGCCATGGTCCCGCGTGATGTAGGCCGTGGTGAAGATCGGATCGATGATGCGCAGATCCGAATGCATCACCGCCGTAAGAGTCTTGCCGGCAGCAAGCACGGGCGAGGCCAAACCGACCGAAAGCGCGACGACCGACAGCGCAAGTTTGGAGGCGAACGCGCGAGACCCCCGCCGCATGAAGTTGAACATGGAAAGTTTCTCCTGACGTGAAACTGTTCAAAGGCAGATTATTGATTGAGCATCCGGTTCGTTCTTTGGGCGAACTAACCTCATGCAATGCCTTTATCTTTCGAGACTTGCAGACAGTGCCGAGCGCGTCAATCCGGTTTCGGTGCAAGCCCTCGCGGCGTGTGCAAGGGCTCCAAAAAGATCGGTTTGGCTTTACAACGCTCTCGGCCCGTCCTCCCCTGCGCCAATGCAATGCGCGTTCCAGCTTTGAAGCTTGAGAGACATTGAGATGAACCCAGCCAATCTTCCCTTCGATTCCGAGGCGATGCTCCAGGGCCTGCGCGGCTGGGTGGAATGCGAGAGCCCGACCTGGGACGCAGGCGCCGTGAACCGCATGCTCGATATCGCAGCGCGGGATATGGCGATCATGGGTGCGACGATCGAGCGCATCGCCGGCCGCCAGGGTTTTGGCGGCGTGATCCGCGCGCGCTTTCCCCATCCAAAGCAGGGCGAGCCGGGCATCCTGATCGCCGGGCACATGGATACCGTGCACCCGGTCGGCACCATTGAGAAGCTGAAATGGCGGCGCGAGGGCAACAAGTGCTACGGCCCCGGCATCTACGACATGAAGGGCGGCAATTATCTCTCGCTGGAGGCGATCCGGCAGCTGGCACGCGCCGCCTTCACTACGCCGCTGCCGATCACCGTGCTGTTCACGCCGGATGAGGAAGTCGGCACGCCCTCCACCCGCGACATCATCGAGGCGGAGGCCGCGCGCAACAAATACGTGTTGGTGCCCGAGCCTGGCCGCGCCGACAATGGCGTCACCACCGGACGATACGCCATCTCGCGTTTCAATCTCGAGGCGACGGGCCGCCCGAGCCACGCCGGCGCGACGCTGTCGGCGGGACGCTCGGCGATCCGCGAGATGGCCCGGCAGATCCTCGCGATCGACGCGATGACCACGGACGACTGCACCTTCTCGGTCGGCGTCGTGCATGGCGGCCAATGGGTGAATTGCGTTGCCACGACGGCCACAGGCGAAGCGCTCTCGATGGCCAAGCGCCAGACCGATCTCGACCGCGGCGTCGAGAGGATGCTGGCGCTGTCGGGCACAACCAATGATGTCACCTTCAAGGTCACACGCGGCGTGACGCGGCCGGTGTGGGAACCGGACGCCGGCACCATGGCGTTGTATGAAAAAGCCCGCGGCATCGCCAGGTCGCTCGGCGCCGAGCTGCCGCATGCGAGTGCCGGCGGCGGCTCCGACGGCAATTTCACCGGCGCAATGGGGATCCCGACGCTCGACGGCCTGGGCGTGCGTGGCGGTAACGGCCACACGCTCGAAGAGTATATCGAGGTCGAAAGCCTAGTCGAACGCGGCCGGCTGATGGCCGGGCTGCTGGCAACGCTGGAATGACTGTCTGAGTCCGTCATTCCGGGGCGGTCCGAAGGACCGAGCCCGGAATCTCGAGATTCCGGGTTCGCGTCTTCGACGCGCCCCGGAATGACGACGGGCAAAGAGAGCACGCCACGACAGGCCGCCCTGTAAAAGCTGTGGCCCGGATGGCACGGGAATTGCTGAAATGTTAGGCTGATGGCAGCCTGCCGAAGGCCCTGCCCGATTTGACTCTAATCTGACGGATCCAACTTGCTCGGATATCTCGTTCGCCGAATCTTCGCCGCCGTGCCCGTAATGGGCGTCGTCGCGCTGTTCGTCTTCCTGCTGCTTCGCCTCACCCCCGGCGATCCCGCCGCGATTCTTGCCGGCGACAACGCGACGCCGGAACGGCTGGAGCGCATCCGCGCCTCGCTCGGCCTCAACGAGCCCCTGATCGTGCAGTTCGTCACCTGGGTGAACAAGCTGCTGCACGGCGATCTCGGGACGTCGCTGATTTCCAACCTGCCGGTGATGAAGATGATCGGCCAGCGTGTCGAGCCGTCGATCTCGATCGCGCTGTCGACCATCATCCTCGCCGTGGTCGTCGCCGTGCCCCTGGGCGTAATCGCGGCGTGGAAGCATGGCACCTGGATCGACCGTTTCGTGATGGGCCTGTCCGTGCTGGGCTTCTCCGTCCCGGTGTTCGTCGTCGGCTATGTCCTGATCGAAATCTTCGCGATCAATCTGCGCTGGGTCCCGGTGCAGGGCTTCAAGAGCATCTCGAGTGGTTTTGGGCCGTTCTTCGAACGCATCATCTTGCCGACTTGCGCGCTCTCCTTCATCTACATCGCGCTGATCGCGCGCATGACGCGTGCGGCGATGCTCGACGTGCTCGGCGAAGATTACGTCCGCACGGCGCGCGCCAAGGGCATCAACGAGGTGGCGGTGATGATGCGGCATGCGCTGCGCAACGCCGCCGTGCCCGTGATCACCGTGATCGGCACCGGCTTTGCGCTGCTGATCTCCGGCGTCGTCGTCACCGAGAGCGTGTTCAACATTCCCGGCATCGGCCGCCTCACCGTGGATGCGGTGCTGGCGCGCGACTATCCGGTGATCCAGGCGATGATCCTGCTGACGTCGTTGATCTATGTCGTCGTCAATCTCCTGATCGACGTCGCCTATACGCTGCTCGATCCCCGAATTCGGTACTGAGGCAAGGGTAACAACGATAATGTCGGTCGATAGCCTTCCCCAGTCATCCATTCCGATCACGTCGCCGCTGCGGCCGCGCTTCGGATTTCTCACCTCGACGCCGATTATCGCGACGGCCACGGTCTTGCTCGGGCTGGTCGTGGTGATCTCGATTCTCGCGCCCCTGATCGCGCCGCATGATCCGATCCAGCTTGCGCCTTCGCAGCGGCTGAAGCCGTCGTCGGCGCAGTTCCTGCTCGGCACCGACGCCTACGGCCGCGACCTGCTGTCGCGTGTCATCTATGGCGGCCGCATCTCGCTCCTGATCGGCATCGGTTCGGCGATTCTCTCGGTCGCCATTGGGCTTGCAATCGGTCTCGTGTCCGGCTTCTTCAAGCTGGTCGATGCCGTGATGATGCGGATCATGGACGGCCTGATGGCGATGCCGAGCATCCTGCTCGCGATCGCCGTGGTGTCACTGTCCGGCGCCAGCCTCTGGACAGTGCTGATCGCGATCACAATTCCGGAGATCCCGCGCGTGGCGCGCCTGGTGCGCTCGGTGGTGCTGTCGGCGCGCGAGGAGCCTTACGTCGAGGCAGCGATTTCGGTCGGCTCCAGCCTGCCGAAGATCATGTGGCGGCATCTGATGCCGAACACGATTGCACCGCTGATCGTCCAGGGCACCTATGTTTGCGCCTCCGCAATCCTGACCGAGGCCATCCTCTCCTTCCTGGGCGCCGGCATCTCGCCGGAGACGCCGACCTGGGGCAACATCATGGCCGAGGGCCGCCAGTACTTCCAGCTCAAGCCGTCGCTGATCTTCTGGCCGGGCCTGCTGCTCTCGATCGCCATTCTCAGCATCAATTTGATCGGCGATGCCGCCCGCGACGCCCTCGATCCGCGCATGAAGCAGCGGGAGGGGAAGTGAAACAGGTAACAGTGTCATTCCGGGGCACGCCTCTTGGCGCGAACCCGGAATCCATTTCACCGCTTGGACCGACGCCCGGTGGATTCCGGGTTCGCGCAGCGCGCGCCCCGGAATGACGAAAGACCCTGCATGACCAACACCATCCTCGACATCAACAACCTCGTCGTCTCCATCGGCAAGAAGCCGGGCGGGCCGAAGATCATCGACGGCATCTCGATCCAGGTACGCGAGCGCGAGACGCTGTGCCTCGTCGGCGAAAGTGGCTCGGGCAAGTCGGTGACCTCCCTCACCACGATGGGCCTGTTGCCGAAGGGCACGCTGGTGCCGACCGGCGGCAGCATCAAGCTGGTCGGCGACGAGCTGCTGACCGCGACCGACCGCCGCCTGCGCCAGCTCCGCGCGACGCAGATGGCGATGATCTTCCAGGAGCCGATGACCGCGCTCAATCCGGTGGTGCCGGTCGGCCGCCAGATCGACGAGGTGCTGCGCGCCCATACCGATCTTGACGCCAAAGCGCGCAAGAAGCGGATCCTCGACATGATGGAGCAGGTCCGCCTGCCCCAGGTCGAGCGCATCTTCGCCTCTTACCCGCACCGCCTCTCCGGCGGCCAGCGCCAGCGCATCATGATCGCAATGGCGCTCGTGCTCGAGCCGAAGCTGCTGATCGCGGACGAGCCCACCACCGCGCTCGACGTCACCACGCAGAAGCAGATTTTGACCCTGATCCGCGACCTGCAGCGCGATCACGGCACCGCCGTGCTGTTCATCACTCACGATATGGGCGTGGTGGCCGAGATCGCCGACCGCGTCGCGGTGATGCGGCAGGGCCGCCTCGTCGAGACCGGCCCGCTCGATACCGTGCTGCGCAATCCCACCATGGAATACACCCGCAATTTGCTCGCCGCAGTGCCGAGCCTGGTGCCGCGCGCGGCACGGGATGAGTCCAAGGAGCCGGTGGTGCTGGAAGCCAACGAGCTCAGCAAGGTCTATAAGGAGCGCGCCTTCTTCGGCAAAGGCCGTGAGGTCGTCGCCGCCGACAAGGTGACGCTGACACTGCGCAAGGGTCGTACGCTCGGCATCGTCGGTGAGAGCGGTTCCGGCAAGTCGACGGTCGCGCGCTGCATCGTCCGCTTGATCGATCCGACCTCCGGCGGCGTGCGCCTCGCCGGCCGCGAGATTGCCGATATCTCGCGCCGCCTGCTCCAACCGCACCGGCAAAAGATCCAGATCGTGTTCCAGGATCCCTATCGCTCGCTCAATCCACGCGTCACCGTCGGCGAGAGCATCGCAGAAGGCCCGATCAACTATGGCGTCTCGCACACCGAGGCGATGAAGCGGGCGCGCGATCTGCTCGAGCTGGTCGGCCTGCCGGTCGATGCTGTGTCGCGCTATCCGCACCAGTTCTCGGGCGGACAGCGCCAGCGCATCGCCATTGCCCGGGCGCTCGCGCTCGATCCCGACGTGCTGGTCGCGGATGAAGCGGTCTCCGCGCTCGACGTCTCCGTGCAGGCGCAAGTGCTGGAGCTGCTCGACGAGATCCAGAAGCGGCTCGGCATCGCGATCCTGTTCATCACCCATGACTTGCGCGTCGCCGCGCAAATCTGCGACGAGGTCGTGGTGATGCAGCACGGCCGCGTCGTCGAACAGGGCCCCGCCGCCGAAGTGCTGACGCATCCGAAGGAGGCCTACACCAAGGCACTGCTGGATGCGGCTCCGGGGCGAGGCTGGGACTTTGCGAACTTTCGGCCGGTGTCGGAGGGCGTGGCGGCGAGCGCGTAGGCCTTTCCGCTGTCATTCCGGCATCGCGAAGCGATGAGCCCGGAATCTATCGAGCGGTAGACTCCGTCGCACGATAGATTCCGGGCTCGCGCTACGCGCGCCCCGGAATGACGATGGAGCGTGGGCTCATCCGCAGCATTCCCAAAACAGCTTGACCCTATGCGTGGCGCGATTGCTTCCCACCTTGCTCTTGCAGCAAGGCCAAGGCTAACTTCGCGCACTCTGATCGACTGGATTGAATTGATGACACGTATCGCCGTCGGCGGCTTCCTGCACGAGACCAACACCTTCGCGCCCACGAAGGCGACGTTCGCGGACTTCCAGCATGGCGGCGGCTGGCCGGCGATGACGCAGGGCCCCGACGTGTTGAAGGTGATGCGGCGCATCAATGTCGGTCTCGCGGGCTTCGTCGACGGCGCTGAAATGAACGATTGGGAACTCATCCCAACGATCGCCTGCGGTGCGAGCCCGTCGGCGCATGTCACCAAGGATGCTTTCGAGCGCATCGTGAAGGTGATGATCGACGGCATCGCAGCCGCCGGTCCGCTCGATGCCGTCTATCTCGACCTGCACGGCGCGATGGTGACCGAGCACCTCGACGATGGGGAAGGCGAGATCCTGGCGCGCGTGCGCCGCATCATCGGCAAAGATATTCCGCTGGTCGCGAGCCTCGACCTGCACGCCAACGTCACGCCCGAGATGATCGAGCATGCCGACGCGCTGATCGCCTACCGCACCTATCCGCATGTCGACATGGCCGCAACCGGCCGCGCCTGTGCGCGCCATCTCGCACTGCTGCTGAAGTCCAAGCAACGCTTCGCAAAGGCGTTCCGGCAATTGCCGTTCCTGATCCCGATCAGCTGGCAGTGCACGAGCGACCAGCCGACCAAAAGCATCTACGAGAAGCTCGCCGCGCTGGAGGGTGACGCAGTTCCGACGCTGTCCTTCGCGCCCGGCTTCCCCGCCGCCGATTTCCGCGATTGCGGGCCGAGCGTGTTCGCCTATGGCAAGACGCAAGCGGACGCCGACCGCGCGGCCGATGCGCTTCTCAACCTGATCGAAAGCCACGAGGACGATTTCGACGGCAAGATCTGGTCGCCCGACGACGGCGTGCGCCATGCGATGGAGCTTTCCAAGAGCGCAAGCAAGCCGATCATCATCGCCGATACCCAGGACAATCCCGGCGCGGGCGGCGATTCCGATACCACTGGTATGCTACGTGCACTGGTGCGGAACAAGGCGAGTGCCGCGACTGGGGTGATCTACGATCCGGAATCGGCCAGAGCCGCGCATGCAGCCGGCGTCGGGGCCGCCGTGACGCTGTCGCTCGGCGGCAAGTCCGGCATTCCGGGCGACGAGCCCTATCGCGAGACCTTCGTCGTCGAAAAACTCTCCGACGGCCGCTTCATCGCGCCCGGCCCTTATTATGGCGGCCGCGAGATGGAGATGGGCCCCTCCGCCGCCTTGCGCATCGGCGACGTCCGCGTCGTCGTCTCCTCGCACAAG
Organism: Bradyrhizobium sp. 160; assembly: GCF_023073735.1. Classification (NCBI taxonomy): domain Bacteria; kingdom Pseudomonadati; phylum Pseudomonadota; class Alphaproteobacteria; order Hyphomicrobiales; family Nitrobacteraceae; genus Bradyrhizobium; species Bradyrhizobium sp. 160. Next base: position 14,181 of record NZ_JADPKD010000064.1, on the reverse strand, counting down.
GCGCAGCTCGCCGACCAGGCAATGTACCGCTATGTCGGCATCGAGCCAACGCGAGAGAAGATTTTGGTCAACAAGAGCTCGGTGCACTTCCGCGCCGATTTCGAGCCGATCGCGGAAAAGCTGCTGATTTGCGCCGCACCGGGCGCGATGCCGGCCGACACCGCCTCCCTGCCCTGGACGCGCCTGCGGCCGGGCATCCGCATCAAGCCGAACGGACCCGCCTTCACCCCTTCCTCACGCTAACCGGACAGGACACATGCCCACGATCGACCGCATCGACGGCTATGCCGACGAACTCACCGCTATCAGGCGCGACCTCCACGCCCATCCCGAGATCGGCTTTGAGGAAGTGCGCACCTCCGGTATCGTCGCCGACATGCTGAAGAGCTGGGGCATCGAGGTGCATCGCGGTCTCGGTGGCACCGGCGTGATCGGCGTCATCAAGGGCAAGGGCACGAGCACCAAGCGCATCGGCCTGCGCGCCGACATGGACGCGCTGCCGATGGAAGAGAACACCAATCTGAAATGGAGCTCGAAAATTCCCGGCCGCTTCCACGGCTGCGGCCACGACGGCCACACCACCATGCTGCTCGGCACCGCGCGCTATCTCGCCGAGACCCGGAACTTCGACGGCACCGTGCACCTGATTTTCCAGCCGGCCGAGGAAGGCCTCGGCGGCGCCCGTGCCATGATCAAGGACGGGCTGTTCGAGAAATTTCCCTGCGACGAGCTCTACGGCCTGCACAACGCGCCCGATCTCAACCACGGCGAGATCGCGATTCTGCCGGGCCCGGCGATGGCCGGCGCCGACTTCTTCGACCTCCGCATCACCGGCTACGGCGCGCATGGCGCGATGCCCGAGCGATCCAAGGACGCGGTGATCATCGCGACCACGCTGGCGCAGGCGATCCAGACCATCGTCAGCCGCAACGTCGAGCCGCTGCAATCCGCCGTCATCTCGATCACCCAGATCCATGCGGGCTCCGCTTATAACGTCATCCCAGGCGAAGCGCATCTTTGCGGCACCATCCGCACCTTCTCCAACGAAGTCCGCGCCATGATCAGCGAGCGCATCCGCACGATCTGCGCCGGCATCGCCGCCGCGTTCCAGTGCGAGATCGCGGTCGATATCCGCGACACGTTCGGCGTGCTGGTCAACCAGGTTGAGCAGTCCAAGGTGGTCGAGGAGGTCGCGCGCACCGTGGTCGATCCTGCCAACGTGATCACCCGCGCCCAACCGAAGATGGGCAGCGAGGATTTTGCCGACATGCTGCAGACCATCCCCGGCGCCTACTTCTGGGTCGGTCATGACGGCTCGGTGCCTGTGCACAATCCCGGCTTCGTGCTCGACGACAAGATCCTGCCGATCGGCGCCAGCATGTTTGCCCGCATCATCGAAACCCGCATGCCGGTGGGTGGCAATGCATAACGAGGGCGTCGAAGAGACGGTCACCTCGCTGCATGATCTGTCCGCGGTCGATCTGATCGCGGGCTATCGCGCCAAGCAGTTCTCGCCGAGCGAGGTGCTGGAAGACGTGCTTGCGCACGTCGCGGCGTGGGAACCGCATCTGAAGGCGCTCTATGCATTCGATCCCGACGGCGCGCGCGAGGCCGCAAAGGCCTCGACCGCGCGCTGGAGCGGCGGCGAGCCGTGCGGCGCACTGGACGGCGTGCCTGTTACGGTGAAGGATAACATCGCGACCAAGGGCGTGCCGGTGCCGCTGGGGGCTGCCAGCGTCAAGCTGGTGCCGGCCGAAAAGGACGCACCGCCCGCCGCGCGGCTGCGCGAGGCCGGCGCGATCATCTTCGCCAAGACCACCATGCCCGATTACGGCATGCTGTCCTCCGGTCTCTCCAGCTTTCACGCGCTCGCGCGCAATCCCTGGGACCTCTCCAAGAATCCCGGCGGCTCCAGCGCGGGTGCGGGCGCCGCCGCTGCCGCCGGCTATGGTCCCTTGCATCTCGGGACCGATATCGGTGGCTCGGTGCGCCTGCCGGCCGCTTGGTGTGGCCTCGTCGGATTGAAGCCGAGCTTCGGCCGCGTGCCGATCGATCCCGCCTATGTCGGCCGCGTCGCAGGTCCCATGACCCGCACGGTCGACGATTGTGCGCTGATGATGAGCGTGATCGCCAAGCCCGATCGCCGCGACGGGATGAGCCTGCCGGCCGAGCCGCTCAACTGGAAGGGGCTGGAGAAGTCTCCGCGCAAACTGCGCATCGGCCTGATGCTCGATCCCGGCGTCGGCCTGCCGCTGGACAAGCCGGTGCGCGAGGTCGCCGTGAAGGCGGCCAAGGCGTTCGAATCCGCCGGCGCGGTCGTGACCGAGGTCGACGGCATTCTCACACGCGACATGCTCGATGGCCTCGACAATTTCTGGCGTGCGCGCATGTGGGACGATCTGTCCAAGCTGACGCCGGCCGAGCAGGCCAAGGTGCTGCCCTACATCTTCAAATGGGGCGAGTCCGGCGCAAAGCTGTCGGGCGTCGACGTCATCCGCGGCTTCAATCAGACCATGGCGATCCGCGCAGCAGCAGGAAAGCTGTTCTGCGAGATCGACTATGTGGTCTCGCCGACCGCGCCGAACGTGAACTATCCGGCGGAATGGGCCTCGCCCACCAACGATCCCATGAAGCCGTTCGAGCACATCGCCTATACCGTACCGTGGAATATGTCGGAGAATCCCGCGATCTCCGTCAACGGCGGCTTCGACGCCAAGGGTTTTCCCATCGGCGTGCAGATCGTCGGCCGCCGCTTCGACGATATCGGCGTGCTCGGCATGGCCAAGACTTTTGAAGGTCTACGCGGCCCGCAGCGGCCCTGGCCGAGCCCGCCGGCGCGTTAGAATCGCATTTAGCGTCTGCGCACAACTGGTCATGCGCGGGCTCGACCCGCGCATCCATCCTCTTCGAAAAAGATGGATTGCCGGGTCAAGCCCGGCAATGACAGAATTGATTCAACAATGACAAGGGAAGGAAACCACCATGGCGTATGAGACGATCAAATACGAGGTCGCCGAGCAGATCCTCACCATGACGCTGAACCGGCCCGACAAGCTCAACGCCTTCAACGCGCAGATGCAAGCGGAGCTGATCGACGCGTTCGACGCCGCCGACAAGGACGACAATATCCGCGCCATCATCGTCACCGGCGCGGGCCGCGGCTTTTGCGCGGGCGCCGATCTTTCGTCCGGCGCCGATACGTTCGACCGCGACGCGCGCCGCGGTCCGGTGAAGCGGCTCGCCGACGGCAAGGTTGATTACAGCGATCCGCAGGTGCGCGATGGCGGCGGCCAGGTGACGCTACGCATATTCAAATGCTTGAAGCCCGTCATCGCTGCCGTGAACGGCCCCGCCGTCGGCATCGGCGTCACCATGCAGCTCGCGATGGACATCCGCATCGCCTCGGATGCCGCTCGCTTCGGCTTCGTGTTCTCCCAGCGCGGCATCGTGCCGGAGGCCGCGTCGAGCTGGTTCCTGCCGCGCATCGTCGGCATCTCGCAGGCGCTGGAATGGTGCTATTCCGGCCGCGTCTTCCCGGCACAGGAAGCGCTCTCCGGCCGTCTCGTCAGCAAGGTCGTGCCGCCCGATGATCTCCTGCCGACCGCGCGCGCACTTGCCAAGGAATTTGCCGCCAAAACCGCGCCGGTCTCGATCGCCCTGATCCGCCAGATGATGTGGCGCATGATGGGCGCGGACGATCCGATGGAGGCGCACAAGATCGACAGCCGCGGCATATACGCCCGCGGCCGCTCCGACGATGTGAAGGAAGGCGTGGTGTCGTTCCTGGAGAAGCGTCCGGCGCAATTCAAGAACAAGGTATCGACAGATATGCCGGATTATTTCCCGTGGTGGACGGAGCGGGAATATAAATAGTTCACGGTCATTCCGGGGCTCGCGAAGCGAGAACCCGGAATCTCGATTCCGGGTTCGCCCTTCGGGCTCCCCGGATGACGGTGGTAAAACTCAATCCATCACCAGCGCCACGCGGCCGATTGCCTTGCGCTCGATCAGCAATCGCATCGCCTTTGCATAATCTTCCAGCGGCAGGCGATGCGAAACGTGGGGGCGCAGCTTGCCCTCCTCCGCCCACCGCAAGAGCGCCTTCAGGCGCACCTCGCCAAGCTCAGGATTCCTTCGAACCGCTTCGCCGGCGCGCACGCCTAGCACGCTCGCGCCCTTGATCAACAGGAGATTGGTCTTGGCCGAACCGATGCCGCCGGTAAAACCAATCACCAGCAATCGCGCGCCCCAGGCGATGCAGCGCATCGAATCCTCGAACACCTGGCCGCCGACGGGATCGAACACGACATCCGCGCCGCGGCCGTCGGTGATGTGCTTGACAGCATCGCGAAACGGCTCGCGATCGTAGCGGACGAGATGATCGGCGCCGCGCGATTTCGCGATCGCCAGCTTCTCGTCGCTGGAGGCGGTTGCGATCACGGTCGCACCCAGCATCTTGCCGATCTCGATGGCCGCGAGACCGACGCCGCCGCCGGCGCCATGCACCAGCAGCACCTCGCCCGGCGCGACCCGGCCGCGATCGATCAGTGCATGATAGGCCGTGCCATGACCGGCGAGATAGGTCGCGGCCTCAGCATGGTCGAAAGTGGACGGCTTAGGGGTGAGTTGCGATGGCGTCACCACCGCTTCATCCGTGAAGGCGCCGTGGCGCATCTTCACGATGACCTTGTCGCCGACGGCAACGCCCCTCGCCTCCGCAGCCACCTCGATGACGTCCCCGGCAGCTTCCATGCCGGGCGTGAACGGCAGCTCCGGCTTGAGCTGATATTCGCCCGCCGCCATCAGCACGTCGGGAAAGTTCAGGCCGGCAGCGCGGATCGCAACGCGCACTTCGCCGGGCTTTAGCGGCGGCGACGGAAACTCCTCCAGCCGCAACGTCTCGGGCGCGCCGAGTTCACGGCAGATGACGGCCCGCACCATCAGGCCGCACTCGCCTTGGCGCGCAGCAGCGCCTCGCGGATCAGCGGCAGGCGGTCGTTGCCAAAGTACATGTCGGTCTTGCCGACGAAGATCGTCGGCGAGCCGAAACCGCCACGCGCCACGACCTCTTCGGTATTGGCCTTGAGCTGGTCCTTGATGCCCTGCTCTGCGATGCCCGCGAAGAATTTCTGCTCGTCGATGCCGACCTTCTTGCAGATGTCGGCGAGCACCGCGTCCTGCGAGATGTCCCTGTCCTCGCCCCAGTAGGTCTCGAACACGGCCGTGGCGAACGGCACCATGTCATTGCCGAGCCAGATGCAGCCGCGCATCGCCTTGACGCTGTTCACGGGAAACACGGTCGGCGGCATCTTGATCGACAGGCCTGCCGAGCGCGCCCAATCGGCGATATCCTTCTTCATGTAACGCGCCTTGAGCGGCACCGGCTTTTCGCGCTGCGCGTAGACGCTCGGATTGACCGTGTTGAAGATGCCGCCGACCAGGATCGGCCGCCAGATGATCTCCGCGCCGAGCTCTTTCGCCAGCGGCTGGATGTTGTGAAAGGCGAGATAGGTCCAGGGGCTGGAACAGTCGAAGAAGAATTCGATCATGGCGTTTCCGGTCCGGCGTCGCGGGGTTGACGACTTTTGTCGTTCTGTACCTCGACGTTAAGACATGGCAGGAAGAGGCGCAACATAACCCGCCGGGAGGCCGCCATGCTGTTTCCAACCACGATCGCCGGCTCCTTGCCGAAGCCGGAATGGCTCGCCGAGCCCAACATGCTGTGGGCGCCCTGGAAGTCGCAGGGCGAGGAGCTCTTGCGCGCCAAGCGCGACGCGACGCTGATCTGGCTGAAGATCCAGGAGGACGCCGGCATCGACATCGTCACCGAGGGCGAGCAGGCCCGCCAGCATTTCGTGCACGGCTTCCTGGAGAAGGTGGAAGGCATCGACTTCGCGCACAAGGTAGAGATGGGCATTCGCAAGGACCGTTACAAGGCGATGGTGCCGCAGGTAGTCGCGCCGCTTCGGCTCAAGGGCCGCGTTCATGCCGACGAGGCGCGCGTCGCGCGCTCGCACACGAAGAAGAAGCTGAAATTCACGCTGCCCGGCCCCATGACCATCATCGACACGATTGCGGACCGCTATTACGGCGACCGCGTGAAGATGGCGTTCGCTTTCGCCGAGATGCTGAACGAAGAGGCCAAGGCCCTCCAGGCCGACGGCGTCGATCTCGTGCAGTTCGACGAGCCCGCCTTCAACGTCTATATGGACGAGGTCAACGACTGGGGCATCAAGGCGCTGGAGCAGGCGGCGCAGGGTCTCACCTGCGCCACCGCCGTGCACATCTGCTATGGCTACGGCATCAAGGCCAACACTGACTGGAAGGCGACGCTCGGCAGCCAATGGCGGCAGTATGAGCAGATCTTCCCGGCAATCGATGCCAGCCCGATCCAGCAGGTCGCGATCGAGTGCCGCAATTCGAAGGTGCCGCTCGACCTGCTGGCGCTGCTCAAGGCCAAGATCGTGCAGGCCGGCGTGATCGACGTGGCCAGCGACACGGTGGAGACGGCGGACGACGTCGTGAAGGTGATCGAGGCAGTGTCGAAATTCGTCCCAAAGAGCAACATCATCGCCACCACCAATTGCGGCATGGCGCCGATGCGGCGGGAGATCGCCGAAGCCAAGCTGATGGCGCTCGGCGCCGGCGCGGCGCTGGCGCGCGAGAAACTGGGGTAATGGCACGGGCGGGCGCTGTGCTAAGGCAGCGCCGTCGGATGCAACACGGGCGCGTAGCCGGAGTTCAATGTGCGCAGCGTCGAGGGCGGCGTCAGTAACGTCGCTTCGCCAAGCTGACGCTCGACTGCGGTATAACCCGCCGGCGACCACAACAGCGCCCTGCCCCGCATCACCAAAAAACTGTCCTCGCCCTGCTGAACCATTGCGCCGTCGGGGAGCTGGTCGAGCGGCACCAGCAAGACGTGCAGTCGTTTGCTGCCGTGATCGAGCCGCTCATGATGCAGCACCGTGTCGATGTCGTGCATGCGGACGCCGTGCACGCGATTGCCCTTTTCCCACGCAGCCCGGAAGCGATTGGCATCGTCGCGGCGGCAGTAGAAGCAGGGGCGATGGCCGGCGGCGAGCGCAGTGGCCTCGTCCAGGAAGAACAGCTCGGTCCAGCTTCGCTGTGCCATCACCTCGCGGCGCCGTCCGCGGAATTCGCAAGTGCAGGTGAGCCAGGCCGGCGACGACCACCGCTTCCTCAGCAGCGTCTTCGTCGCCGGATCATGGATGATGCCGCGGTTGCCGGTGAACAGGCCGCGATGGGGCGTGGCAATGATCTCACCGGTCGGCGTGACGCGATTTTGCAGCGGGCGAGTAGCGAATGGCGAATTGCGAATTGGGGATTCACTACTGGCCATTCGCCACTCGCCATTCGCACTCTCTCACGCCGCCCCGTCGCGAAGCGGCGGGTGGTAGGACAGCGCAGTGTCCCAGGGGAAGAAGATCCAGGTATCCTGCGACACTTCCGTGATGAAGGTATCGACCAGCGGACGCCCCATCGGCTTGGCGTAGACGGTGGCGAAATGCGCATTGGGCAGCATCTCGCGCACCAGCTTGCCGGTCTTCCCGGTATCAACGAGGTCGTCGACGATTAGAAGCCCCTTTCCGGTGCCGCCGCCGAGCTTCATCGCCGCCTCGGAAATACTCTTGAGGACCTGGAGCTCGCCCTGCTTGTTGTGGTCGTAGCTGGCGATGCAGACCGTATCGATCACGCGCACGCCGAGCTCGCGCGCCACGATCGCGGCCGGCACCAGGCCGCCGCGGGTGATCGCGATCACTGCATGGAACGGACCGACCTCGTTGAGACGCCAGCTCAGCGCCCGGCAATCCCGGTGGAATTGGTCCCAGGAGACCGGGAAGGCCTTGCCCGCCCGTTCCTGCGCGCTGAGTTCCGGTGCTTCACCCGCCATTGTCGTCTCCTGCTTCGTAAAACGTCCGGCAAGCCGGGCGCTTTAGCGGGTGATGTTCAATCCCGCCAGCATTTCCTTCACTGCCGCCATCGCCGCCGCGAGCTTATCCGCATCGCGCGAGCGCACCACCAGATTGGTGTTCGGCCTTTGCTCCTCGTCCATGAAGGGATAGCTGCCGATGATGGTGTCGGGATGGGCGGCCGCGATCGCGCGCAGCGGGCTGCCGATGTCGCCCTCGCGCGCATTGGCGCGGACCGATTCGGAAAGCATGCGCACGCCGGATTTCAGCTTGGGCGAGACGATATCCATCATCGCCTGCATGATCGAGGGCACGCCGGCCATCACGATGACATTGCCGATCTTGAAGCCCGGCGCGAGGATGGTCGCGCTCTGGATCAGCTCAGCACCGTCAGGGATGCGAGCCATGCGCAAGCGGGCCTCGTTGAGGTCCTGCTCGCTCCAGCGCTCGCGGAAGCGGGCGACCACCTCCGGGTGATGGTCGATGCCGACGCCGAAGGCCTTGGCGACGCTGTCGGCCGTAATGTCGTCATGGGTCGGGCCGATGCCGCCGGTGGTGAAGACATAGGTGTAGCGGTGCCGCAGTGCATTCAAGGCGGCGATGATGTCGTCCTCGTCGTCGGAGACGATCCGGACTTCCTTCAAGTCGATGCCGATATTGGTCAGGTACTCGGCGATGAACCCGATGTTCTTGTCCTTGGTTCGGCCGGACAGGATTTCGTCCCCAATGACCAGAATGCCCGCCGTGACGATCTCGCTCATAAACTGTCCCTCACCTGTGGCGCCAACTTTGCCGAGGTAACGCGTTGAAGTCACGCGGTTTGCCGCCGAAATAAGCAGTCCTCAGCCATTTTTTCAGGCAAGCCGCCGGCCATCCCCGGCAAATGCCCGTCCTCCATGCTTATCGCGCTGGCCCGCCCCTTGCTACCACATGAAAGTCATGCACTCTTGCCGCATGGCCACAGGACGTTGCGGTCTCCACCAAGGCCGGCGCGACTTGGCTCATGTCGCAACGCCTGGGGAGAACAGTCGGGATCTATGGCAGTCGCGTTTGATGAAATGAATATTCCCGGCGGCGACCTGCGCCCTGCTTATCAAGAGCTGGCGCGTTGGCTCAAGGAGACGCCTCCCGAGGCGCTCGAATATCGCCGCCAGGAGGCGGAACTGCTGTTCCGCCGCATCGGCATCACCTTTGCGGTCTATGGCGAAGCCGAGTCGACCGAGCGCCTGATCCCGTTCGACGTGATCCCGCGGATCATGTCCGGCAAGGAATGGGCGCTGCTGGAGAAGGGCCTGAAGCAGCGCGTGCGTGCGCTCAATATGTTTTTGCGCGACATCTATCACGGCCGCGATATCCTTCGTGCCGAAATCGTACCCGACGATCTGATCTTCCAGAACCCGGTGTTCCGGCCCGAGATGAACGGCCAGCAGGTGCCGCACGACGTCTATGTGCACATCGCCGGCATCGACATCGTCCGGACCGACGCTGAAGACTTCATCGTGCTGGAGGATAATGCGCGGACGCCTTCGGGCGTGTCCTACATGCTGGAAAACCGCGAGATCATGATGCGGCTGTTTCCGGATCTGTTCGCCCGCCACAGGGTGGCGCCGGTCGAACGCTATCCGGACGAGCTTCTCGCCGCGCTGCGCTCGGTCGCGCCGCAAAGCGCCTCCGGCGAGCCGACCGTCGCCCTGCTCACGCCCGGCGTCTACAACTCCGCCTATTACGAGCACTCGTTCCTGGCCGACAAGCTCGGCATCGAGCTGGTCGAGGGCCGCGACCTCGTTGTCAAGAACAACGAAGTGTTCATGCGGACGACGGAGGGGTTGAAGCGGGTTGACGTGATCTATCGCCGCGTCGACGACGATTTCCTCGATTCCCTCACCTTCCGCCCCGACTCCGTGCTCGGCGTGCCGGGCCTGATGTCGGCCTATGCGGCCGGCAACATCACGCTCGCCAATGCTGTCGGCACCGGCATCGCCGACGACAAGGCGATCTACTCCTACATGCCCGACATCGTAAAATTCTATCTCGGCGAGGAGCCGATCCTGAAGAACGTGCCGACCTGGCGCTGTCGCGAGCCGAAGGATCTCGCCTATGTGCTGGACAATCTTGGCGAACTCGTCGTCAAGGAGGTCCATGGCTCCGGCGGCTACGGCATGCTGATCGGCCCCGCCGCGACGAAAGCCACGATCGAGGCCTTCCGCGAGAAACTGAAGCGTGAGCCGGAAGGCTTCATCGCGCAGCCGACGCTGGCGCTCTCGACCTGCCCGACCTGCACCGCAAGCGGCCTCGCCCCGCGCCATGTCGACCTGCGGCCTTTCGTGCTCACGGGCAGCAAGCGCACCACGATCGTGCCGGGTGGGCTGACACGCGTTGCACTCAAGGAAGGCTCTCTGGTCGTCAATTCCAGCCAGGGCGGCGGCACCAAGGACACCTGGATTTTGGACGAGTAGAGACATGCTGTCGCGTACCGCCGAAAACCTCTACTGGCTCGCTCGCTACGTCGAACGGGCCGAATACCTCGCGCGCACCATCGATGCGACGCTGCGCGTCACCGCGCTTCCCGCCGCCTATATCGGCAAGACCAATGAATGGGACTCGGCGCTGCTCACCGCCGGTGTCGCCGGCAGTTTCTATCAGCAATATGAGGAAGCCAACGAGCACAACGTCGTCGATTACCTCTCGTTCTCGGCGGGAAACCCGTCCTCGATCAAGAACTGCATCGAGGCGGCCCGCCTCAACTCGCGCTCGGTGCGCACCGCGCTCACCAGCGAGATGTGGGACACCATCAATTCGGCCTGGATCGAGCTTCAGGCGGTCTGGAGCAAGGGCACGTCCACGCGGGAGGACCTCGCAAAATTCCTGCGCTTCGTGCAGGAGACCTCGCTGCGCTTCGACGGGTCGGCCTACCGGACCATGCTGCGCAACGACGCCTACTGGTTCTCGCGGATGGGCGTGCATCTCGAACGCGCCGACAACACCGCGCGCATCCTCGATGTGAAGTATCACGTGCTCTTGCCCGAGAAAGAGCATGTCGGCGGCCCGCTCGACTTCTATCAGTGGAGCTCGATTCTGCGCTCGGTCTCGGCGCTGACGGCCTATCACTGGGTCTATCGCGAGACGCTGAAACCGTGGCTGATCGCAGACCTGCTCATCCTCAACGACACGCTGCCGCGCTCGCTGGCAAGCTGCTACGGCAATCTCGTGCGCAACCTCGACCAGATCGGCGTCGCCTATGGCCGCCAGGGACCCGCTCAGCGCCACGCCCGCGGCATCCGCAACCGGCTGGAACACAGCAATATGAACGACATTTTCCAGCACGGCGTGCATGAATTCATTCAGGAATTCATTACCGACAATTCCAGGCTGGGCGAAATCATCACCAAGCAGTATTTGATCTGATACAGGCTGTCATGCCGGGGCGCCCCAAGGGCGAACTATGGTGCGCAATTGCGCACCTGAGAATCTCGAGATTCCCGGTCTGGTCCTTCGGACCATCCCGGAATGACGGAGCAAGTTAATCACCATGCGCCTGCGAATCCAGCACACCACGACCTATCGCTACGAGCCGCCGGCGACCAGCGTGATCCAGATCCTTCGGATGACGCCCGGCAGCCATGACGGGCAGTATGTGGCGGAATGGCAGATCGATGTCTCGACGGACACCAAGCTCGACACGCACGAGGACGCGTTCGGCAACGTCACCAATGTGCTATCCTGCGGTTCCGTCGGCGACATCAAGATCACCGCCGAAGGCCTGATCGAGACCCACGACACCGGCGGCGTGCTGCGCGGCACGGACGAGCGCTTTCCGGCCGGCATGTTTCTGCGCTCAACCGACCTCACCTCCGTCAATCCGGCGATGATGGCGGTTGCGCGCCAGTTGCGCAGCGAGGCCGAGAGCGACACGCTCGGCTTCCTGCACACGTTGATGACCGAGATCGGCGATCACATGACCTTCGACGAGGACCCGACCAACAGCGGCACCTCGGCGGCGGAGGCGTTCACGCTCAAGCGCGGCGTCTGCCAGGACTACGCGCATATCTTCATCGCCTGCGCACGCAGCGGTGGCGTGCCGGCGCGCTTCGTCTCCGGACACTTCCTGCGCTCGGACGGCACGGTGCACCAGGAGGCCGGCCACGCCTGGGCGGAGGCCTACGTGCCCGATCTCGGCTGGGTTGGCTTCGATCCCGCCAACAGCATCTGCGCCACCGACGCCCATGTCCGCGTCGCGACCGGACTCGATTATCTCGGCGCAGCCCCCGTGCGCGGCACCCGCTATGGCGGCGGCACGGAGACGCTGACGGTGGCCGTCAAGGTCGAGCAGGCCGGCCGCGGCGGGCAGTCGCAATCGCAGTCACAGCGGCAAAGCTAGCTCGTCGTTCCGGGCGTGCCTCGGCACGCGTTCGGAATCCATTGGGCCGCAGAGTTAGCGGAGGAATGGATTCCGGCTTCGCGATTACGTCGCGCCCCGGAATGACGACATGATCCCTGGGAATCGGGGGTTGGAGCGGCTCCCGAAATTGGCTAGTAATTCCGCGCAAACGCGTTCGGGGACGGGAAATGACCTATTGTTGCGGAATCCTGGTTCGGGACGGTCTGGTGATGATCGCCGATACCCGCACCAATGCCGGCCTCGACAACGTCTCGACCTTCCGCAAGCTGCACATCTTCTCCAAGTCCGGCGAGCGCATCATGGCGATCGCCAGCGCCGGCAACCTCGCCATCAGCCAGTCGGTGCTGTCGACGCTGACGGAAGGCCTGGAGGACCCCGACACGGGCGAGATCGAGACGCTGATGAACGCGCCGACCATGTTCCAGGCCGCCCAGCGCATCGGCCGGGCGATCCGGGCCGTGCACGCGACCGAAGGGCCGGCGCTGAAGTCCGAGGACGTTTCCTTCGACGTCTCCTTCCTGTTCGGCGGCCAGATCAAGGGCTCCCGGATGCGCCTGTTCATGATCTACACCGCCGGCAATTTCATCGAGTGCACCACAGATACGCCGTACTTGCAGATCGGCGAGCACAAATACGGCAAGCCGGTGCTCGACCGCGCCATGCACTACGACGTCGAGTTGTACGAGGCGCTGAAGACCGGCCTGATCTCGATGGACTCCACCATGCGCTCGAACCTCGGCGTCGGCCTGCCGATCGACGTGCTGGTGGTGCGCAACGATGCCTGCGAGGCCGATCTCAATCACCGCATCGAGGCGGGCGAGCCCTATTTCCACGATTTGCGCTCGCGCTGGTCGGCGGCGTTGCGCGCCGCACATCAGAACATTCCGCGCCCGCCCTACAAGAACGAAAAAGAACCCAAAAGCTGACAGCATGACAAAAGGCAAGAAACGATGAGTGAAGCAAAAAAGATCGCAGTGGTGACGGGTGCTGGCACCGGTGTCGGGCGTGCGGCGTCGCTGGCGCTGATGAACACCGGCTTCACCGTGGTGCTGGTCGGGCGCAGGCTCGACATGCTCGAGGAGACCGCAAAGCTCGGCCCCGCAGGAAAAAGCCTGTGTGTCACCGCCGACATGACCAAACCGGAGTCGATCGCGGCGCTGTTTGCCAAGGTGAAGGAGACCTATGGCCGCCTCGACCTGCTCTTCAACAACGCCGGCATGGGCGCGCCGGCCGTCAACTTCGAGGATCTCAGCCTTGAGCAGTGGCAGGCGGTGGTGAACACCAACCTCACCGGCCCGTTCCTGTGCACTCAGCACGCCTTCCGCATCATGAAGGACCAGACCCCGCGCGGCGGCCGTATCATCAACAATGGTTCGATCTCGGCACACGCGCCGCGGCCGTTCTCTGCCGCCTATACCTCGACCAAGCACGCCATCACGGGTCTCACCAAGGCGTCCAATCTCGACGGCCGCATGTATGACATCGCGGTCGGCCAGGTTGATATCGGCAATGCCGCCACCCCGATGACCGACCGCATGGTCAACGGTCCCGGCGTGCTCCAGCCCGACGGCACCACCAAGCACGAGCCGCGCATGGATGCCAAGGCGGTCGGCGATGCCGTCGCCTACATGGCGAGTTTGCCGCTCGACGCCAATGTGCTGACCATGACAGTGATGGCGACCAAGATGCCGTTCGTGGGGCGGGGGTAAAACAAAAGAACGCAACGCCTCCACAATCATCCTTGCGAGCGCGGCGAAGATTCCATGGGGGTGGATAGCGACCAAGTCTGAGGCCAGACTGAGGTTGCATCCATTCAACCTGGAGACGACGATGTTGCTCGATCATCCTATC